>DJJW01000090.1 GCA_002434335.1 Lachnoclostridium sp. UBA6558
TAACGAAGTTAAATTTCTGTTTTATGATATAGCACAAAATATCAGAGAATCAGGACTTCTTATACCTTAAAATCAAAGCATGCGTTTTTTTGCTTTGTGTAACTCTCCGTCCCCTTATGAAAACTAGAAACGGAAATCCCTCTTTCCTTCCTGAACCTGAACCAGATAATCTTTTGCTATTGCCTTTACTTTCTCATTGGTTACATGTTCAAGTTCCTTTTCAATCAGTTGTTCTCCCTTTTTCTTTGTATCCTCCCCGGCATAGTCCTCCAGATACTCCTTTAAGGTCATAAGGGCATTGGGCTGGCAGCAATTCGCAATCTGGCCTGATTTCACCAGCTTCATAAAACGGTCGCCGGTTCTTCCTTCCCTGTAACAGGCAGTACAAAAGCTTGGAATAAACCCTAATTCCAGCAGCCAGTTTACCACCTGGTCAAGAGTTCTCTTATCCTCTACCTCAAACTGACTGGAATTATCCTCTTCCTCTTCTTCCTGTGCATATCCACCCACACTGGTCCTGGAACCGCCGCTTAACTGGCTGATACCAAGCTGAAGCACCTTTTCTCTGATTTCCCTGGATTCTCTGGTAGATACGATCATTCCGGTATATGGTACGGCAATTCGAACTACCGCAACAATCTTCTCAAAAATGACATCCGAGATGGAATTGGCGAAATCCTCCGGATTAATATCATCAGCCGGACGTATTCTCGGAACACTTATGGTATGAGGTCCAACGCCAAGAGCTGCCTCCAGATGTTCTGCATGCATCAGCATACCGACAAAATCATAGCGGTAAAGATTAAGTCCAAAAAGTACACCCAGACCAACGTCATCGATGCCTGCTTCCATTGCTCTGTCCATTGCTTCTGTATGATATGCATAGTTGTGCTTTGGTCCTGTGGGATGAAGTTTCTCATAATTCTCTTTGTTATAAGTTTCCTGAAAGAGAATATAGGTACCGATTCCTGCTTCTTTTAACTTGCGGTAATCTTCATGGGTGGTGGCCGCTATATTGACATTTACCCTGCGGATAGCACCGTTCTTATGTTTAATGGAATAGATGGTATTGATACATTCCAGAATATAATCAATAGGATTATTTACCGGGTCCTCTCCGGCTTCCAGCGCAAGACGCTTATGTCCCATGTCCTGCAAGGCTATTACTTCATTCCTTATCTCTTCCTGCGTAAGCTTCTTTCTGGCAATATGCTTATTCCGGTGATGGTATGGGCAGTAAACGCAGCCGTTGACGCAGTAATTAGACAAATATAAGGGAGCAAACATAACAATGCGGTTTCCATAGAACTTATTCTTAATCTCCTTCGCCAGCTGATACATTCTTTCATTCTCTTCCTCTAAGTCGCACTCCAATAAAACGGCTGCTTCCCTGTGGCTGATTCCCTGCATAAGCTCTGCTTTCTTGATAATCCGATCAATCAATTCTTTGTTACTTTTATTTTCTAGTGCATAGGCGATGGTGTCCTTAATCTCTCCGTCATCAATAAATTCTTCTGCCTTTTTTGACATTACATTGTACATATATCTTCCTTCCCTTCTACTGTTTCAAATGTGTGGGGGATAAAATCGCCTTTGGCGGTTACTATCTCATGTCCGACGGTTAACATCCTTCTCTGAAGACAGGCTCTGCATTCTGCTGCTTCGTCTCCGGTACAGATTTTATTATCATAGAGCTCATACTGCTTTCTTACTCTGACCGGGGATAAATTAGGCATTACAACATTAGCTCCCCAGGAGATGCCCTCTTCCCTGCCTTTAGGATGAATCGTACCGAGTGCTGTTGTTGCTGGAATCAGACCGTTAGGTATCATAAGCCTGATAATGGCAATAAGTCTTAAGGTCAGCTCATAAGAACCCTTGGAAAAATCCTTAAAAGGTGTGTCATGATGGGGAAGAAACGGACCAATTCCAACCATCGCCGGCTCCAGTTCCTTAATAAAGGTTTNNAGGATAAGGTGAACCCACCATAAAACCGGTTCCTACCTGGTATCCCAGTTCCTTCAGATTCCAGAGGCATTGTTTGCGCTCCGCAAGTTTCAGGCTCTTCGGATGCAGCAAACCGTAATGCTCCTCATCGGCAGTTTCATGACGCAGCAGGTATCTGTCTGCTCCGGCTTCCTTGTATCTTTTATAAGACTCATAGCTTCTCTCACCAATAGATAAGGTTATTGCACAATCCGGGTATTTCTCTTTAATGCTAAGACAGACCTTTTCAATATCTTCGTCCGTAAATCTTAAGTCTTCCCCGCCTTGAAGTACAAAGGTACGAAATCCAAGTTCATAACCCTGTTCACAACAAGACATGATATCTTCAAAAGTCAGACGATATCTGACTGCATTGGTATTACTCTTTCTGATGCCGCAATAATAGCAGTCATTCTTACAATAGTTGGTAAATTCTATCAAACCTCTTGTGTATACCTTGTTTCCGTAGAACTCCTGCTTCACTCGAAAAGCATTTTCTTTTAGATACAGTCCATCCTCATCAGACATGCCTCGTATCAGTGCAGCAAATTCTTCCTCTTTCAGGTTTCTGGTCTTTGTTAAGATGTCTATTAAATCCTTCATGGCATCCTCCTATTGGGAAATATAATTCCTAATTTACTAATCCCGGTTAATGATGCTAACCCAAAAAATCCTTACGTCCCAGGCGGTTGACCAAAGACATAAGGATTCTCATTTTAAGAAGAAAAGAATGCTATGCGAACAGTATTCTATACTTCTTTGATAATATGATTCCAATGCCTTTTCAATCGGGACGAACCCTTTCAATCAGTACATATACATTCTTTATTTTGTAATTTTTAAGTTATTTGAATTATTTGATGGTTACCGCTACTGCCAGCTTGGTTTTATTTGTTCAGACCCACTAACTGCTTCTGCTAAGCTATCATCAATGTTTGCAGGAACTGCTGCACTTTTTTCTCTGCCTAATCAGTGGTAAATATCAGGCAATATCATGAAGCAGTACTTATGCTGCAATACCGAAAGCAGCAGTACCTATGCTGTCAAAAGCAGACAAAAAACTTTGCTAAATAATTCACACTCTCAATTAATTATACTCCTACTTTGTTATTTAGTAAACAAATTTTATCAATAAACCTGATAGAAAAAACGGAAAGCTAACACCAAAAAGAATCTTTCGCATAAATTATAGTATAAAACAGAAAGGGGAATGTACTTGCAGCCGGAGCACAAATATAACAGCCCGTCGAATAAGGACAGTATGCAGAAACCATATTGCCAGAAGAAACTTACAGCCATGCAGCGTGCTAATGGTCAAGGCTATCGACCACCTCCCCCTGTACCCTTGATTACACCGCCTGATTTTACCCCTCCTATGCCCGATTTCAAAAACGGAGCCCGGGGTATGCGCGGTTGTATTGACAGAAATACCTACGTCTGGCTTGTAAACGGAACCAGTTACTGGTTTTTTCCTTCTTTTATAGGCAGACAGACAGCCATTGGTTATCGCTGGAGAGGCTTTGGATGGATATATCAACGAATCAGTCTGAATAACATTGTAACGTTTCAGTGTTTCTAAATCAGAGACTTCATAAGTCATCTGTCTTTTCATGAATCTTAAAAAGGTGCAGCTTCTGCTGCACCTTTTCTTCTTTAGAAATCCTATATAACAGAATACCTATATATAATCCAGCCTCTTTATCTGGTTACGTTTCTGACCCATTTCATTGAGCGGTATCTCCAGAGGGATAACGGAATCTTAATAATTTCATCACTCATGAGAATCATATATACAACAATTATGGGCAGCTCAAAGACAAATGCAGCCAGTGCACCAAATAATATTGCTACTCCCCACAAGGTTGAAGCATCCAATATCAGACCGAATCGTGTATCTCCTCCTGCCCGGAATACCCCCACTATGAGAGTCGTGTTTAGAGCCTGTCCAATAACGAAATAGGACATGACAAACATCATAAATTTGAGATAGGACTGAGCTTGTACACTTAAATTCAAATAGTTTCCAACAACATTACCCGCTATAAGTATTATAACGCTTCCGATAAAGCCCAGACAGATTGTTATCCGGACCAGCCTCTTCGCATACAGCTTTGCTAGTTCTTCTTTACCTTCACCAATTGCTTTCCCCAGAATTATTGCCGTAGCATTGGATACACCAAAGGTTACAACCGTTGCAAACTGCCTGGTTACCTGTGTTACAGAATTGGCCGCTACCACAGATTGTCCCAGGTGTCCGATAATGGCAGCCGATGCAGCTACGCCTGCTCCCCATAGAAGCTCATTTAACATGACCGGTATGGAATATTGTAAAAAGTCTCTGCTTAACAGTTTATCCCTAACCATCAGATTCTTAAACCGGAAATGTATAGTCTTATTAATTTTAAAGGCATAAAAGCTAACCAGCAGTACCTCTGAAATTCTGGCTATTAAAGTACCAATAGCAGCACCACGGATACCCATGGGTTCAAAACCAAAAAGTCCAAAGATTAATATAGTATTAATAGCAAAGTTTACAATAAACGAAACCAGATAAACTATGGTGGAGATAATTACCCGCTCCACACTCCTCATGATATTGAGGTATATCATGGTGAAGGAAACCATTACATAAGAAAAAGCTACTATTTTAAGATATTTTGCTCCTTCTTCAATAACACCCTGTTCAGAGGAGAAAATATGCATTATCTGTGTTGGAAATATAAGTACTGCTGCTGTGAATATCAAACCGATACAGATAGAAAAGCGCATTGTAATGGCCATAACCTTTTCTATGGTATTGGTATCCTTCTTGCCCCAATATTGGGCTGTCAGTACGGCAGCTCCTGACGTTAACCCAAAAAATATGAGAGTCATTATAAACTGCACTTGCCCAGCAAGGGAAGCTCCTGACAGAGAAGTTTCTCCTACTTTCCCCAACATGATTACATCTGTGGAGGTCACTCCTACATTAATAAGGTTCTGTAATGCCATAGGAAAAACCAGAGAAAATACTAATTTGTAGAAGGTCCGTTTTTCTTGTTTGCTATTTAATTCATTCATCTTTCATCCATCCTGTTCCAGCTATCCATGTTAACATGGAAGTTATACACAGGTTAACTGTGTTACACTTTATGCTTATTTTTGTCAGTCAATGGACACGGTAACATTTTTGGAGACAAAAGTCAATAGGGGTAGGGGAATATCAGACGGGAGATGTTGGGATGTCAAACGGGAGGTTGTGGCAGTGGACGATGATCAGGGGGGGACTGTTTGGCAGGTTTTTCTTCGAGAACCCTTAATTCCACTAAAATGCCAGTGACTATTCCTGTCAGGTAAGCCTGTGCCAAACTCGCTGTTATGTTGTGAGAGTTTAGGTTTATTGCGCTCAGACAATGGCACTGGCTTACCTAGGAATAGTCACTGGCATTTAAGTGTCATAAGGAACCTCTCAAGGCAACCCTGTCAAACAGCCCCCCCTAATCATCTGGTTACTTGGCTTTGCCTGCCTTATCTGTTCGTTATGAAGGATTTAGATAATAAGGTTGGATTGATATTCATTAAAGATTGCTTAAAAGTAATGCCAAAAATTACGAGTTGTTGGTTCTTCTAAATGATATATGCGTAAATTATACTCGTAATTCATTTGCAATTTAGACTTGCAAGTCAAAGTCATGCTTCTATAAAAGCACAAGCAAATTACACAAAGCAGAAAGAAAGAATGCGCCTATGGAAAGGCACTAGAAGTCCTTTTCTCTGAATATTTTGTGCTATATGATAAAACAGATTGTTTGAGCGAAGCGAGTTATCTGTTATATCATATGTCAAGCACAAAATATTCAGAGAAATTAGGACTTCTTATGCCTTGGAATCGAAGCATGAGTTTTTTCTGCTTTGTGTAATTTGCCGTCCCCTTGTGAAAAACTGCCTTTTAAAAAAGCCGGAATCTGTAATTCCGGCTTTCTCTGGCACTTTTATATATATCTATGTCCATTATAATTTCTTCATTTAACTGAGGTTATCAATTTGATCACTATTTCTGTACAGCGATCCAGGTCATCGATATGTGTGTATTCTTTCGTAGAGTGGACACTGTTCATTCCGCAGGCCATTACGATGCCGGTAATGTTGTTGCGTACAAAATTATTATTATCACTTCCGCCAAAGGTTTCTATATAGTTAGTCTTTATGGATAGTTCCTGGCAAGCCTTCTCGTAGCGCTGTACTACGGGATCACTCTCCAAGGTCTCGTAGGAGAGGCAGCCGAAGGTGGTCTCAAAGGTTAAGATGGCTTTTGCGTTGTCTGCGGCTTCCAGAAAGGCTCCTCTTATTTTCTCTGTTTCCTCCAGGGCTTTTTCATGGCGAAGGCTTCTTACTTCACCCTTCAGTATGCATTTTTCCGGTACGATATTTCTGGCCAGTCCGCCCTCTATTAAGCCAATATTAACGGTTGTTTCTTTGTCAATGCGTCCCATTTGTATGGTGGTAATGCCTTCTGCAGCTGCTTTTATGGCATGTATGCCTGTCTCGGGGGCAAAGCCTGCATGGGCGGCTTTTCCGGTAAAGACTGCTTCTATGGACACTAAAGTGGGTGCTTTTAAAGCAGCGGTTCCTATTTCTCCGCTTAAATCCAGTACATAGGCTTCTTTTGCTTTTATTTTTGAATAATCGAATACATCAGAGCCTTTCAGATATACTTCTTCTGCTATGGGAAACAATACTTCTATACTGCGGTGAGGCAGGTTCTGTTCTTTTACGGATCTAACAGCCTCTAAGATAGCTACGACACCGGAGAGATCGTCTGCTCCCAACACAGTGGTTCCATCACTGGTTATGGTTCCGTCAGGGTGTACAACGGCTTTTTTATTTAAGGCAGGTTCTACTGTATCCATATGAGCGGATAGCAGAATGGGCGGGCCGTCTATTTCACCCGGTAAATATCCGTAGAGATTACCCGCATTTCCGCCGTATACTTTTCCTGCTTCATCTTCTGTTACGGTAAATCCCAGTTCTGACAGTTCTTTTAATAATACATCCGCCATTTCCCGTTCACCAAAAGACGGGGAATCGATGGATACCAGCTTTACAAAATCATTTATGATACGCTCTCTGTTTGCCATATCTGTCTCCATTCCTGTATTCTATTTTAGACATCATATGAATTCTTCCACAATATAAATTTCACAATATAAAGTATTGGTTTAGTTTATAGGACAGAATTTCAGCTGGTACTGCTTTGCGTAATTCACTTAATAACAGTAGGTAAACTTGATTTAGCTTTAATATTAACTGAATCCTATAAACTGAATTCTTGATTCAATTTATGCTTTCGCTTCCTTATAAATGTATCACAGGTTATGGCATTCTTCAATACGAAAGAGAAATTTCCTTGTTTTCATATTTGATTTGAGGGTTTAAGGTCATTGGAAATAAATCAAAGATTTCTTCTATCTCTTTTTCTGATAGTACTCCTTCTTCCCTTACAATGTCCTTCACTGAAATGCCTTTCTTTAGAGCATTTTTTGCAATTCTTGCAGCTTCTTCATAGCCAGTTACCGGACAGAGTGCGGTTGCTATGGAAACACTGTTATCGAGCAATGCTTTGCAGTGTTTCTCGTTTGCAGTAATTCCCGTTATACACAGATTTGTAAGGGTAACTGCTGCCTGACGCAGAAGCTCCAGGGATTCAAACAGATTATAAAATATCACCGGTTCAAAGGCATTTAGTTCCAGCTGACCGCTGCCGGCTGCCCAGGTTACTGCCGCATCATTTCCTATTATCTGAAAGGCTGCCTGGTTTACGACCTCTGGTATTACCGGATTTACTTTACCCGGCATGATGGAAGAGCCATTTTGCAGCGCCGGCAGATTAATTTCACCTAAGCCGGTCCTGGGCCCAGAGGATAACAGTCTTAAGTCATTGCTGATTTTTGACAGATTGACAGCACAGGATTTCAAACAGCCAGATACCTGTACAAATCCGTCAAGATTCTGCGTTGCATCAAACATATCTGCTGCCTGTTTATAATTATGAGTAAATAGCCTGTTTAAGTTTGGGATGATATTAGAATAATAATATGGACTGGCATTAAGACCGCTTCCAATTGCAGTTCCTCCAAGATTAAGGGTCAACATCTCCTCTCCTGCTATTTTCAGCCTTACTATATCGCGGTTAATTGCAGTGGAGAAAGCTTGAAAGGTCTGACCCAGACGCATGGGTACTGCATCCTGTAACTGCGTCCTGCCCATTTTAAGAACATGATCGAATTCTTCAGCTTTATTTGATAAGGCCTCGCTTAATTTCTTAAGTTCCGCTATTGCTTTTACTAACAGTTCCATTACTGTCATCTTACCGGCACTTGGTATAACATCATTGGTGGATTGTGACATATTAACATGATCATTGGGATGTATCATGGAATAATTGCCTTTTATACCTCCCAGAAGCTCGATTGCACGATTGGCAATAACCTCGTTGGCATTCATGTTGGCAGAGGTTCCGGCTCCGCCTTGTATGGCATCTACAATAAATTGGTCCCTGAAGTTTCCATGTATGATTTCTTCGCAGGCTTTTATAATACTTCCTGCCTTTTCTTCCGGGAGAAGCCCCGCTTCATAATTCGTTAATGCTGCAGCTTTCTTTATCTTTACCAGATTTGCTATGAACAATGGATTAAGAGGTCTGCCTGTCATTATAAAGTTATTTCTTCCTCTTAAACTCTGAACTCCGTAATAAGCATTTTTTGGTATAGCCATACTCCCCATTGAATCGGCTTCTATTCTCATAATTTGTGTCAACCTACCCTTTCATAATGTCATTCTATTTTTCATCTGGTTGAATCCGGTATCTGGAATCTCTTCCGGTAAATTACACAGACGTTTATACTTTTTCCAAATAGTTCATGCAAATGAGAATATCACCTTTTTTCATATCCGTAAATAGGGGGAATTCACTTTCGAATTAATAAAAAATATTGAAGGTATAGACAAAATATTATAATGATTTTGGCCTGATTTATTTCGATTCTTCTTAGGGCGTGTTTGTAAATTTATAGATGTAGTTTATTGTCGTTTTGCGCAACTTCTTAATTTTCCTTAATATTATAATGTTTGAACGGATTCTTTCTTGCATTGAAGGTCTCTTTATTTTATAATATTAAGAAATGTAAGGAATAACTTTAATGAAAGCAGGTATACATATGGATCATGTAGACGAACATATACTGGAAATCTTACAAAAAAACGCAAGAACACCCCTTAAAGTGATAGCAGATCAGGTCTTCCTATCATCTCCTGCCGTTGCTGCCAGAATTGCAAAATTGGAGAAGGACGGAATTATCAAAGGATATCATGCAGAGGTTAACTGGCTTAAACTCGGTTACCACATAACAGCCTTTATCAACCTGGAGGTTGAACCCATCCAAAAGGTTGAATTCTATCCCTTCATAAAATCCTGTCCCAATGTGATTGAGTGTAACTGCGTAACCGGACATTATGCCATGCTTATAAAAGTTGCATTTCCCAGTACCATGGAGCTTGATTCTTTCATCGGTCAGATTCAGAAATTCGGCCGTACCAGTACCCAGATTGTATTCTCCACAGCAGTAGAACACAGGGGGATTCATTGCACCATGGTGTCAGATGAATCCCCCCTTACAGAGTAGAGCAGTCGTTAAACTGCTATATGTAATTGTAAATATATATTGCTGAACTATTCATTGTTTAACCCAATAAAGGGTTTGATTGCTTCCTCCCAATGCTCCAGAATATACTTCCCGATAAAGGGGTCATACATAAAGCCCAGGTTCTTTTCAATCTCATTATAGCACTCTTCAGGTGATAATATTGAACGGTATCTCCTCTCCGTTGTCATGGCATCTATGGAATCACAGATGGCAATGATTCTGGAACCTAAGGGGATATCGTTTCCTTTTATACCCTCCGGATAACCGCCTCCGTCATAACGTTCATGATGATGAAGAACGATTCCGCTGATTTGCTTCATTCGTTTTGACTTATTTAAAATATCATATCCAATTCGTGAATGCGTCTTAATAACTTCCCATTCTTCTGGTGTTAACGGCCCCTCTTTATTGAGGATAGCATCCGCTATGCCAATCTTACCGATATCATGAAGATGTGCTGCTATATGAATTTCATTGGTATCACTATTACTTAGTCCAATAATTTCACAGATTTTCTTAGCCAGCTCACTTACTCTCCAGGAATGATTCGCAGTGTATTTGTCCTTGGCATCCAAAGCTCCTGTAATACACTCTATTATTTCATGGTAATCTATGTAGTCATCTGCTTTGTTGTCTGCTATACTCATCCTAACGTGCCTTTCCTTTGGATAATGCCTATCCACAACACACCAATTGTACTAAATTTTATCATATCAGGCAATATTTTTTTATGACATTTCCTTATATTCTTTCAAATCTATCAACATCTGTTACGAAAATTATAGCTCCGCCTACATTTACCATAACCTGGGTAGAATAGAACTCCGCAGATCCTACGGGATTGGAAATAATCTGCTGTCTGGGTCCGCATTCCTTCTTCACCAGTTCTATTACCTCATCCACTTTCTCTTCCTCCGTACCAATCAGCAAGGTAGTATTACCCTCTCTTAAGAAACCTCCCGTTGAAGCAAGTTTCGTAACATAAAAGCCTTTGCTGTTTAACCCGTCTGTTACTCTCGTGCTGTCTACATTCCGTACTATTACATAAATCAGTTTCATTGTAATCCCTTCCTTTCCATACGCTTTATTTTCTCAAGGGCTGTAGCATTACAATCCTATTATTGACTTATCTTGTTACTGTAAACATGGTATGTGAATAAATGTTCGATAATTTAATTAAAACTCTTAATCTAAATCTTAAAATATCCTATATATCTGATAATTTAAAAATTATATCTGTATTATATTATATTTTATACCGAAAGTAAAGTTTTAAGCACAACTTATACTGCTAAGTTTGTAAACCGGCTTAATATAAGTAAGTTAATTGCCTGTTCTGCTGTAACCTGACACACTGCTGTCACATTTCACCTGTTATAATAAACATCATTTATCAGAAAGGCAGCGGTCCCCTCATGCATTATAAAGAATATAAATCGATACTTTCTCCCCAAAATGGAATGAACCTATACAGAGGCTGCACCCATGGCTGTATTTATTGTGACAGCCGCAGCAATTGCTACAAAATGGAGCATGCCTTTACTGATATCGAAGTAAAAAAGGATGCACCTCTTATGCTTTTAAATGCCTTATCCCATAAACGAAAGAAAGCAATGATTGGAACCGGTGCAATGACAGATCCTTATATCCCCCTGGAGAAGGACTTAAAGTATACCAGAAAGTGTCTGGAGGCTATTGATCATTATGGCTTTGGACTTGCAATCCAGACGAAATCTAATTTGATATTACGTGATCTGGATCTGCTGACCTCTATTAACCGTAAGGCAAAATGCGTGGTACAAATTACTCTTACTACCTATGATGAAGCTCTGTGCCGCATACTCGAGCCCTATGTCAGTACGACCAAAGAACGATTTGAAGTATTAAAGATATTACGGGATAACGGTATCCAAACGGTGGTATGGCTGGATCCTATTCTCCCTTTTATAAATGACACCAAAGAGAATCTTATGGGAATTCTTGATTATTGCATTGAGGCAAAGGTTTATGGAATTATATGCTTTGGAATGGGTCTTACCCTGAGAGAAGGCAGCCGGGAATATTTTTACGAGAAGCTGGAGGAACATTTTCCGGGACTGAAGGAAAAGTATCAGAAGAAGTATGGCTACGCTTATGAACTTCCCAGTGATAACAACAAAGAACTGATGGAGATTTTTTATACCGTCTGCCGTAAGAACGGGATTGTAACCGGTAACGACAGACTTTTTGAATACCTTCATACTTATACGGAAAAAGAGGTATATGATCAACTGACTCTGCCATGGGAATAGCAAAATAAAGAATCTATCACACTTCTAATTTCCCTGTAGTGCCGCAAACAGGCTTCTGATATGCAGGAGAAATAATATTTAATAAGTAATCATTAGCAAATAGCAAAATTTAAAAGCAATATATTTACGGCACCTTAATATTCTAGATATAGCTAGATATAAGGTGCCGTATTTCATAATACATTTACTTCATAACTTGATGATTTAAATTTATCAGTGTTTATATTTTGTACCTTAATTCTCTATCTCCATTTTTATATTAATATCGAATGAGGTAGCTTAAATTATAGTTAAATATACTTGTTGTTTCTTCTTTCCATTCTGTAATTACATTAACTTTTACTCAAAGTTATACAAGCTCTTACTGCTTCCCGCTTATTACTCCTTTAATGGTTCTAAGAGTTATCTTCTGTCCGCTATATAAGATAAGCCCTTTGAAAATTCTCGCAGACAGATTTACCATTATTGCGGTAAACAGTATCATAACTGCCAGTAACAGCAATCCATGAGGTATACTTACCAATCCTGTCAGCAGATCCACCGGTACGATAAAAGGTGCCGTAAAGGGAATATACCTGGCTACTGCAGTAAAGCTTTCGTTTCCGCTAAGCGGTACAAAATAACTTAACATAAAACTCACTAAAATAGGAAGCATTATTATTCCCTGTGTTGAAGCGGCATCTTCCGGTTTTGATACCATACTTCCTGCAAGGGCTGCCAGTAAGCTGTAAAATAAAAACCCAACGAAAAAGAAGAGGATTGAAATTATAACTGCCGGAAGGGATAATGCGGACTGTCCAATGGTATCCTTTAATAGGTCTATAAAAGTAATAATCGGATTCGTATAACCGGGATACATACTTCCGGCTATAATGTTACCGCCGTATAGTCCTCCGATCAATGCAACAATCCAGATCGTAAACTGCAGTACGCCCTGGGTTGCCACTGCAAGTACTTTACCAGCTATAAGTGCTTCCGGTCTTACCGATACCAGCAAGGTCTCAACTAATTTAGAAGTCTTCTCACCGGATACCGATTTGCTGATCTGCTGTCCGTAGAAAATCAGCATGAAATACAACATAAAGCTGAAGGCCATAGGTGCAATCATCTTGACAACCATATTTGCTATATCTTCATCTTCTCCCAAGCTGGAAACGGTATAACCACCCGGCTGCGTAATCAGGCTTACCTGATTTTCTGCCAAACCTGCTTTATCCATCTTAAATGCCTCAAAGGCCTGTATCAGCTGGTTCAAAATTGAATCTGCTTCACTGCCGGTTATAAGACTTTCAGGAGGCAATATTGTTTCCATTAAATAATTCCCGTCTGCTTTGGTTATATGAAGGAGAAGTGTTTTGTCTGTAACTTCAGGGGCCTTTGCCGCTTCTTTGATATCAGAACCTTCATAGCTATTGAATTTCACAGCTCTAAAAGCTGCATTGCCATTTAACAACTGGGTAAAATCAATGGGACCAAGTCCGCTCTCATCTAACACTATAATATTTTCTGTAAGCAAATCTGACAGGGGCTGGGATGGTGCTGTTATCTCTCCAGCGACCGGTGCGGGTGCAGCACTATCCTCTTCCGGCTCAGCGGACCTTGCACCGAATATATTTACCAGGATAAGTGCTCCTGCAAGCAGTATCGCCACTAATACAGTTGTTATCTTAAAGCTTATGGTATCTGCAGACTGTTTAAATGAGAAGCCAAAAACTGCCTTAAAGCCTCTTAAATTAAATTTCATGCTTTTATACCTCCCTTACCCAGTTTAAATAAATCCTTTGGCTTTATTCTCAATCCATTATGAAGAATCAGTGTCTCATAAATACCAGCTACGAATCTAAACATCAATATATTCAGTATTATGAGCAGAATAATAGCTCCTCCGGCTATAATATAATTGGCTTTTCCAATCAGTATGGCACCGGGCAGGATAAAGGGTGAAGAAAGAGGGAACAAAAACGCAAAGGTTACAAAGCCATTGGTTCCGCTGCCCATTAGCATATTGGCTGCTATAATTCCGATATAAACACCTACCATCGAAGTAAGCGTTAACATAGTCATTCCTTCGTTAAGTTCTTCCATCTTACTGACAGTAGCTCCTGCAAGACCTGCCAGTACTGCATAGAAGATCAGTCCAAGAGCAATGAGTATCAATCCTAATATAAGGTTAATCATATTCAGATTATCAAATATATTTGCCGGCACCAGCTGGTTCATGACCCCAGCCTGGGTGTCTCCTGCCAGAACGGCAGATATACGATTAGAAGCAAACACCACTATCATAAGTGATATTATCTGAATCAATACAGCTGATAGCATCGCCAGTACTTTTCCCACCATAAGTGCAAGTGGTCTGACAGATATCAGCAGATATTCAACAACTCGATTTGCTTTCTCTGTTACTACAGAAGAAGCCACCTGAGAGCTTGCCATAATAGTTACCATCATTAGAAAGAAGAGAATTCCATAGATAAACCAGTATTCATTCATAGAAATTGCACTGTTCTTCTCTTCTGTAAGATTGCCGGAAGCATCTATTCTCAGGGTTTTTCCTTCGGTCCTGGTATGGAGGATATTATTCTGTTCCTCAGTAACTCCTGCCTGGCTCAGGCGATATTTATCAAAAGCTGTGTACACTTTATCAGCAAAAGCTGACATTGCTCCATCCTTTACAGGCCCTTTTGCGGCTTTCTCAAAACTTAGCTGATAACCTCCGTTTGCTTCAGCTATCGTAAGTAAAACAGATGTATCTTCGGTTTCCTGTATTCGCTTGGCAACAATATCATAATCTTCTGTAAGGTTTACAAATTCCACATTCCGGTAAGCCGGCTCCTCTTTTAAAGAAGTAAAATCCGGTTCCATAACCGTGGAGAGGTTGTGTATATATACTTTTTTAACAGCACTGATTTCCTCGCTGTCCGTAGCTATATTTCCTGTTAAATACTGAACTAAAGGCATAGATACCAACGCTAACAGCGCCATGATCAGAAAGGAAATCTGGTAAGCCTTGTTCTTTAAGGTTTCTCTAAGGGTAAAATAGAACACATCCCTCCAACCGCTTACACTACTTTTCTTCATGAACATCTCCCACCTTTTCTATGAATATTTCATGGAGTGAAGGCTCCCTAAGCTCAAACTTAACAATGGGAATCTTATCCTCAATCAGTTTGGTCAAGAAAGCCATGGCCTGCTCCTCACCCAGTACCTTAAGCTGATATTCTCCCGGTGTTTTATTCGTTATCTGTATTCCGAAGCTTTCAATATAAGAGGCAATCTCAACATCACTCTTAACAAAGAGATTAACCCTGCCATAGCTTTTCTTTATGGTATTCAAGTTACCCTGAAGCACTGCCTTGCCTCTGTTTAAAATAGTTATATCAGAACAAAATTCTTCAATAACCGGCATCTGATGACTGGACATGATAAGGAACTTATCTTTTGCAATCTCTTCTCTGATAATTCCCTTGAAGAGTTCCGTATTTACCGGATCCAGTCCACTTAAAGGTTCATCTAATATAATCAGCTCCGGATCGGATATGAGGGCCGCCATTAACTGAATCTTCTGCTGGTTACCCTTGGACAGCTGGTCCGCTTTATTTGCCTTGGAATTCTTCTTTCCCTTTACCTTGGGCGGGAATATATACTCTGCCACAGACAGTCTGTCTGACCAATATTCAATTCTGCTTAAGGCAGTTTTCTTTGGAACATTTCTTAAATTTGCAAAGTATAACAACTGATCTAACAGAGAATATTTCGGATATAGTCCTCTTTCCTCTGCCAGATATCCGACATTGGCATTAACCGTATCAAGATGGTTTCCTTTCCAGAGTATTTCTCCTCCGTCTTTTGACAGCATTCCCAGAAGTATACGTAATGAGGTTGTTTTACCGGCACCATTGGTACCTAGGAGGGCATATACTCCGGGTCTTTCGATGGAAAAGCTTAAATCCTCCACGACCAGTTTGTCACCATATTTCTTTGTTATGTTTTTGACAATCAACGACATTTTCTCTCTCTCCTTACCCTTTATTCATACCCAGCTGATTAATTTATGGCAGAAATCTATAAATTTTTTAGTGTATCACGAATTATTTATAAATATATCCGGTATAATTAGGTAGCAGCTGGATAATATTTCTTGTTAATCATATCAATAACCACTTGTTAATGCAATTAAATTTTGTTTATTAAAATATTAAGTTTTCATTAGAAGAAAGCTTTTGACAAAATTGATATATAATATTAAAATAGTACAGTATATTTATAAAAATAGCACAAATATAAGGAGTTATATGGAAAACAAAAGCAAGCAGCAGGAACATTACGGACTGTTTACAGCTACAGCCATGATAATTGGTATAGTAATCGGTTCCGGTATTTTTTTCAAAAGTGACGATGTACTCACTTACACAGGTGGAAATGTAGGTCTTGGCGTACTTGTATTTATTATCGGTGCCTTCAGTATCATTTTCGGAAGCCTTACTCTTACGGAACTTTCTGTCCGTACAAAAAGCAGCGGCGGTATCATCAGCTACTTCGAGGAATTCATATCCGTTAAGACTGCCAATGGTTTTGGCTGGTTTCAGACCTTTATCTATTTTCCTACGATTAATGCTGTAATTTCATGGGTTTCAGCAATTTATATCTTTTCCTTTTTAGGAATAGATGCAAGTTTAGAACAGCAGGTTCTGCTTGGTTTTGTCATTTTTACCTTTTTTTATGGTGTCAATATCCTCTCCTATAAACTGGGTGGATATATACAGAATCTAACCACCATTGTAAAACTGATACCTCTCCTTGTTATTGCTATAACCGGACTTTTCTATCATGGGCAGGCTGTGGAACTGCCTGCCGGAGCAGCAGTGGTTGATAGTTCTTCCATCGGTTTTGCCTGGCTTGCAGCCCTGGCACCTATTGCCTTCTCCTTTGACGGCTGGATCGTGTCCGTAAATATTACCCACGAAGTGAAAAATCCTAAGAGAAATATGCCATTGGCACTTATTATAGGGCCTTTGACCGTATTGGTTGTTTATCTGCTCTATTACTTAGGCTTAAATAACATGTTAGGTCCGGAATACATCATGGCTACCGGAAATGAAGCTGTCAATAAAGCCGGAGAAATTCTCCTTGGTAACATGGGAACCAGGCTTTTGCTCTTTTTAATTATTATATCCGTACTTGGCGTTGTTAACGGTATGACTCTTGGAAGTATCCGTATGCCTCAGAGCCTTGCAGCAAAGAAGATGCTTCCTTCATCCGACTTGATTGCAAAGCTCCATCCCAAATACGAAATTTCAATACCTTCCGCTATCTGCGCATATATTGCCGCAGCTGTATGGATGCTTCTGCACTATATTACCATGAAGAGCGGTATTCTTGGCGGCAGTGATATCAGTGAAATAGCCATCGTTTTCAGTTATATGTGCTATATGGTGCTTTATATCAAAGTACTTAAACTGAAAAAGGCCAATGTTGTTACCAGTTTCTTTAAAGGTGTTATCTGTCCTATCTTTGGTCTTGCTGGTTCTACCATTATATTAATTGGCGGGCTTATCTCCAATCCCTTATATGTAAGCCTTTTTATCATATTCTGCGGACTCGTGTGCTTCGCAGGTTATCTGTATTCAAGGAAGCGGGCTTAAGAACACCCTCTTAGAAGCTGTATATTCGTTATACAGCTTCTAAGGCTATAAAAATCAATTAGCCCTAATCCAACAATCTGTAAGCTTATGAGCATAAATATTTTTCATCTTCTGTTTGTTTCGTAAGTTAAAGCCGCTTATCGAAATATCTCAAGGCAAATAATTCTATCCCATTGCGTAAACCAACGAAAAGAATAGCATAAATCAAAACCCGATTAAAGGTAACGGATAGCTGTATATCGTAAAATAGCGATACGATAGACCCTATTGCCACTATTACTATCAAAATACTATTTGAATAGTTTGCTGCGTTATTCGCTTTATTCTGGAGCAACTGCCAACGTTCATCCTTTCTGTATTCAATCTCCTTTTTCGCCTTCCAAACATATAGAAAAAGTGTAATACCAGCAGCAACTAAAAGAAATACTAGAATTATAATTTGATCATTCATCGCTTCCATCCTCCTTGAATTCAAAAACTTCACTGATTGAGACTTTAAAAACCTCTGCAATTTTAAAAGCTAATTCCAATGAGGGCGTATATTTATACTTCTCAATTGATATGATTGCCTGCCGGGAAATTCCTACTTTATCAGCCAGATCGGCTTGTGTCCAATCACGCTCCGCTCTCAGGACTTTAATTCGATTCCGTATCAAAGTAACACCTCCTTGTCAAATTGTAATGTATACTTTACTTTTTGTCAATGATTAAATACTATTACTGCAGAAACTAACTCAATAGTAACACGAGGCTTTTTTCCAAATACTTTTTTCCAAATTAATTCTTAGTTCTTCTTAGTTCTTAACTAGAGTTAATTATTACATCGTGGTACCAAAATTTTCCCAAATCAGTTCTCTACAATATTAAAAGCTGTATGGCCTATAACCATACAGCTTCTAATAATTAACTGAAATACTTTCCTGCTGTTACTTATTCATTGTTGCTGTTACTTATTCATTGTTGCTGTTATCTGTATTCTGGCTGTCATCTGCCTTCTTGTTATCGGCAGGATCAGTTACCAGGTTCTCTTTATCGTCTTTGTTATAGCTTTCTGTTCCCGGCAGTTCATATACCACTACGGCTACTCCGCGTTTGATATTCTCAAACATGGTTTTAGCTGCTTTTGGAGGCATATTGATACAACCATGGGAACCGCTTGTCATATAGATCTTACCGCCGAAGGTTGACCTCCACTTTGCATCATGAAATCCTATATTTCTGTTAAAAGGCATCCAGTACTTTACGGGAGTAGAATAATCTTCACCGGTGAGTGTTGCATCATTTTCCTTATACTGTACGGGATATGTACCTACAGGCGTTCCCCAGCCTCTTGACAGGTTACCGGATACAAAATCTGTTTCTACAATAAGTTTTCCTTCTTTATAGAAGTATAAATGCTGGGCTGTAAGATTTACCTCTACATAGGTATCTCCAATGTCATCCGAACCATATTGCTGTGCAGTCTGGAAATAAGCAGGTTCTCTTACCAGCTGCTGACCTTCTTTTATGAGATTCAGCAAATCTGCTTTTTCAGTAGCTCTGTCAAGCCACCAGCCGTAATCTCCGCCTTTTATTTCGATAACATCACCGTAGGAAGTCTTAAAAGTGCGGGTTCTTCCAAAGGAATTATAATTCTTTCCTATGTAATCAACAAACTCTTTTACGCCATCTTCGCTTAACTGGACTTTCATCTTATCATCTACGGACAGCCACTGACTGATTCTCGATCCGTCAAGTACTTCTGTAACATCTCCGAATTGATAGGTTATCTGGCTTCCTGCCATCTTATTAAGCTTGGTAAGGGCTTTCTTAAGGTCTTCGTTATCGGAGTAAACGGTTGGTTTTAAATATACCTCTGTATCTTCCAAGGACAGCTCTGGCTCTAATGTGATGATTGCTTCTTTCACAGCTTCATACATCTTATCCTTGTCAACCTTTGCACCATGCTCTTCTTTGACTAATTCATAGCCATTTTCACCATACTCCGAGATATGGGCATCTGTGGGCTCCATTTCATAATCAGGAGCGAAGGTTTTTAATCCTTCAAAATACTCTTTTAGCAGTTCATCGTCATATTCCAGCGCCGCATTGAGAGTTATATCATGTTTTTTTGTGAAAGAAGACAGCCACGCATAGGGATTCTGTGCTGCTAACAATTCAGAGAAATCTCCATCATATACAGTATGAAGACCTACATCCTCTCCATATATCTTCTCTGTCAGGTCATTTCTTTCCTTTATAGTCAGTACATAGTCTTCAACTTCTGCATTAATGGCAGCTTCTGCTTCGTCTACTGTCATACCGGAGACATTTACTCCGTTAATACTGGTATTATTATAAAAATGATCTTTATAATAAAATGACAGAAACAGATATACCAGAATCACTGGAACGGCTATGGCAACTCCACCATAAAGAAGTACTTTTTTAGCTAAACCGCTGCTCTTGGTACCTTTATTTATTTTTTTATTTACCACTTCATTCATCTTTACACCTTCTATTTGTATATTCTATTTGTCTGCATCCTAACTCATTCATACAATACCATAATAACATAGAAAGGTGTTAAATGCTTGGCATTTTAATTACGTTTTCATTAAATGTATATTACGATAACAGACAAATAGAGACATCTTTTGCGTAACAATTTGGTCATATTTTGTTTTCTTTGCACAGATAAGCAAGTAACATTTCACACCCTTCATATACGTCTTCATAAGTCTTATCAAAGTCTCCGGTATACCAGGGATCTGCAATATCTCTGGGTTTATCGGACAAATCAAGGAGCCTCTTTACTTTTCCCTCATTATCGTCCCCAAAAATCCTCTTCATGGAAGTCAGATTGCTCTGTTCCATTCCAAGAATATAATCATACCGGCTGTAATCCTCTCTCTTTAATTGAACTGCCCTCTTTTGTGAAGCATCAATTCCTGCTTCTATCAGTTTATTTCTGGTCCCTCTGTGAACTCCATTCCCCACTTCTTCGCTGCTGGTGGCAGCTGAGGCTACTAAAAATTTATCCGAAAGTCCTTTCTGTTCCAGCATATCTTTAAACACGTATTCTGCCATTGGCGAACGGCAGATATTTCCCAAACAGACAAACAGTACTTTAATCAACTTATTCTCCCATCTGCGTACTCAAACACGCTTATACAAAGGAGTGGTGAATTATACTCTTTCACGCGGTCTGAAAGCTTATCGCAAAGCTTTCAGCGCATTCTCCTATATATATATCATAAACTATATTAATACGCATTACAGCCTTCAAGGATGCAATACTTTTTATCATCGACATTTACTTAACCTGGTTCTCTTAAAAATGATTGATAACCTACACAATCTTATATATACTCTAATCATCCATAACATTTACTAACAAGTAGGAAAGGGAGGCACTTATGAAAGTATTATTGTTATTAGCAAAAGGCTTTGAAACTATGGAATTCTCCGCTTTTGTGGACGTATTTGGCTGGGCACGGGAAGATTTCGGCTCAGATGTTACCCTTCATACCTGCGGATTTGCAGAGCAGGTTATCAGTACCTTTCGCATTCCGGTAATAGCGGATGCGGTTATAGATGGTCTTAATCCAGATGAATATGATGCTCTTGCTATTCCCGGTGGCTTTGAAGAATACGGCTTTTATGAAGAAGCTTATGATGAAAGGTTTCTTAACTTAATCCGCAACTTCCATCAAAGTGGTAAACCTGTGGCATCCATATGTGTGGCTGCACTCTCCCTTGGTAAGAGTGGAATCCTAAAAGGAAAAAGAGCGACCACCTATCATTTAAACGGTGGCAGACGCCAGAAACAACTGGCAGAGTTTGGTGCAGTTGTTGTTAATGAACCTGTTGTGGCTGACGGAAATATTATTACTTCTTACTGCCCTCAGACAGGCCCTTATGTTGCCTTAAAGCTTCTCGAGTTAATGACCACCAAAGAACTCTCCGACACGGTAAAAACAGCCATGGGTTTCTAATTGCTATTCCAGGTCATCAAAATCATATGCAGCCGCTTTTGTATAATTGGTAACCTTCGCTTCAAAGAAATCCGTCTTGGTCTGGTTAAGGCTTGAAAAACCATCAATCCAGGCCATGGGATTCTCTGTGATTTCGGGATACAGTTCCTCCAGGCCAATTGCCTTTAACCTCTGATTGCCCAGATATTTAATGTATTTTTCGATCAGAGAATTATTTATCCCCAAAATTTCGTTATTGGTAACATATTGTCCCCAGGTTATCTCATGTTCTACACCGGTTCTCATCATTTCCCTGATCTGTTCCAGAATTTCAGGTGTAAATATCTCCGGCTTCTCATTTCGAAGTTCCTTGATAATATTCTGGAATAGCACCAGGTGTGTTATTTCATCCCTGTTAATATATTTAAAGATCGTACTGGTCGCCGTCATTTTACCCTGTCTGGCAAGGGTATAGAAGAAACTGAAACCGGAATAGAAATAGATACCCTCAAGTATATAATTAGCCGTTACCGTACGGATAAAGTTCTCTGTGTTCGGATTCTCATTGAATTCCTGATAGATGTTTGCAATGTATCTGTTTCTGGCTAAAAGCTGCTTATCTTCCCTCCACTCATCATAGATCTTATCTCTGGTTACCGGATTGGTAACGGTGTCTAAGATATAGGAATAGCTCTGGGCATGAATTTCTTCCTGAAAGGCCTGTATGTTAAGAAGGGAGGAAATCTCCGGAGCTGTCACATACCTGGAAAGGTTGGGGAGGTTCTCACTCTGGATAGAATCCAGAAAATTCAGGAAGGAGATGATTTTGTCAAAAGCATTTCTCTCCCCGTTGGTTAAGAGAGGAAATTGCTTCACATCCTCATTTAAAGATATCTCCTCAGGTATCCAGAAATTATTCAGCATGGTGCGATAAAAAGTCTTAGCCCATGTATACTTTATTCTGTTCCATTCTCTAAGATTTGTTGTATTTCCTTCAATCAGTGTTTCAGTACCTCTTACACCATATTCATTAAAGATTTTTTTCTTATTCATGGTAGTTTCCTTCCTGCATTTTCTTTCCGTAATATAATGGAAAACATTTTAAATACATTGTTTATCTCTTTGTCTGAAATTATTTTAATTTTTATCGCATGTAATATATTTTTATTAACTGGAGCAGCTTGTGCATTCATCCATCTCAAGAGACTGGTTACGAATATAGTATATGGTCTTGACTCCATTCTTCCAGGCTTCTACATAGAGATTTAAAATATCTTTTGCTTTAACCTCCGGTGTAATGTACAGATTAAAGGACTGGGACTGGTCAATATGTCGCTGTCTAATTCCGCAGGCTTTGATGCTGTAGAGCTGATTTATGTGATGAGCTTCCTTATAGAACCAGAAATTTTCCTCTGTCAGATCTGGTGCTGCCTTGGGCGTAAAGCTTCCTTTTTTCTCTTCGATAAAGAACTTACGGAAAATAGGATCAATGCCTGCTGTTGTACCAGCTATATTCGAAGTACTGCCGGTTGGAGCAACGGCTGTCAGATATCCGTTACGAAGCCCGTATTTCTTAACCTCTTCCTTTAAAGCAAGCCATCTCTCACTGATATAACCTCTGCTGTCAAAATATTCACCGGTTTCCCACTGGGAACCGCGAAATGCAGGATAAGCACCTTTCTCCTTCGCCAGTTCACAGGAAGCCTTAATAGCCTGATAAGCAATTTCTTCGAATAAGAGGTCAGCTTCTGCAAAATGTTCTTCACTTTCCCAATGAATCTTATGGTTTACCAGATAGTGATGATAGCCGCTGGTTCCGAGACCAATGGCACGGTACTTGTCACTTGTTATTCTGGCCTCCGAAACCGGAGACTGGTTTAAGGTGATAACATTGTCCAGCATACGAATCTGAAGTGGAATAATATCCTTTAAATCCTCTCTGTCTACACGTCCTAAATTCACGGAATTTAAGTTACAGGTAACCATATCCCCTGCCTTAATCTTAACTGATACCTCCATCTCCCCCCTATTCTCCTGAATCGTTTCCTCAGAAAGCAAGGATTCGCTCATGTTCTGGGCTATCTCATGGCATAAGTTGGAGGCATATATCATACCCGCATGTTTGTTGGGATTGGCTCTGTTAACTGTATCTCTGTAGAAGATAAAGGGAGTTCCTGTTTCTACGGCAGATTTCATAACTTTCTTCATAATATCCAGAGTGGATACCGTTGTCCGCTTTAAAGCACTGTTCTCTTCGCAAGCAAGGTAACGTCTTGTAAATTCTCCGCCCTCTTCTTCATCATAACAGTCCTCCAGATAAAAGCCCATAAGCTTATGAACTTCATATGGATCAAATAATGACCATTCCCCTCTTTCTTCTAACCTCTTCATAAACAGATCCGGAATACTTAAGGCCAGGAACACATCGTGGGCTTTTCTTCTGTCATCGCCGTTATTGGTCTTTAGATCCAGAAACTCATACAGATCCTGATGCCAGATATCAAGGGTAACAGAAGCTCCCCCTTTTCTTCTGCCTAATTGATCTACCGCAACTGCGGTATCGTTATAAAGTCTTATCCAGGGAACCACTCCGCCGGAGGTATTCTTATACCCCCTGATCTCACTGTTTAAGGCTCTTACCTTACCCATATATATTCCAAGTGCCCCGCCGTGCTTGGAGACACTGGCAAACTTTGAATTTACATCATAGATGGACCAAAGATTATCCCCTACCACAGAGATGAAGCAGCTGCTTAACTGGTGAAAAGGTGTTCCCGCTGCAGCAAGGGTGGGTGTTGCAACGGTCATCTTAAGTTCACTCAAGATATCATAGAATTTTCTTGCATACCGGGCTTTGTCTTTCTTTTCGGGAATAGCGAGATGCATGGCAATTATCATAAAACGCTCCTGCGGAAGTTCGTATACCTCTTTGTCAAAACCCTGTATGAGATATCTGTCAACCAGAAGCTTCATGCCTTCGTAATTAAATAGAAGGTCTCTTTCCGGCTTTATGTAATTACCCAGCTCTATGATTTCTTCTTTGGTATATTCTTCGCTAAGATAAGTGCCATAGTATTTTAAAACTGTCAGCTTTTCTACCAGCTCATAAAAATCTCCGTAGCCGAAATGCTCATATCCTCTGTGAATGGCAGCTTCCTTATAGAGATCGGACATTAAAAGTCTTGCTGCCGCATATTGCCAGTCTATATTCGTCTTCTTTATTTCATTGCCAAAGGAATCTTTGGTCGTCTGTATGGTCTTTTCAATGGCCGTCTGAATCAGTATCTTTTGTATTTCCTTTGTGCTCATACCATCTCTGAACTGAAGATTGGAATCCATCTCCAGCTCAGCCGGGTCACAGCCGGCAAGGCCCTGGCAGGCATAAGCTACCATCTTCTTGGTCTTTTCTACATATAACGGCTCCAGATTTCCGTTACGTTTTTTTATCATGATATCCATGGGCACTAACCTCCTAAATAAATAAATTTATACAATATATAGTAATAGTAATAATTATCATAACTACATCTATTGTATACCACTTTTTATAATTTGGCTACTGGCATTTTGCCCTATCTGAAAATTTACATTGCAATATAATAATCTAAAATATCAAATACAAAATCTTTAACCTTTGTAAAAGGATACCCAAGCTTCTCTGCCCGCTCTGTAAGGATACTGTAATTCCCAGCACCGTTATACGGCGCCCCTTCACCTTCCTTTGAAAGAAGTGCAGCTTTCCCGGTCTTTTCTTCCACATAGGAAATGATCTCCTTTAAGGTAAGCGTTCCCTGGCTGCTGGCATTAAGGATTCCTGTGTATTCCTTCTCACTGAGAAAAGAAAGGAATTTACCTGCCTCTTTCGAATGTATAAATACCAGTTCTTCCTCCAGGTTATCAATATACATTGGAATTCCCTTCTTCACATGTTCCACATAGAATAAGAGCCTCTCCGTATAATCATCTTTACCAATCACCAGAGGAAATCGTACCGCTATGGCAGATTGGTTTTTATACTCCTGAAACAGTGCTTTCTCTGCCTGCTGTTTAATAATATTATAAGTGAAATCCTCTCTGTTACACCATATGATTTCTCCCAGATAAGGATTAAACTCCTCTTCTTTGATATCCATATGAAAGCTGTCATAAACAGATATGGTAGACACCAGGATATAACGGCTGCAGGTGATATTCTCTAAAGCATATTTTACATCATTGGAGCTATAAGCTATGTCATCATAAACCATATCGTATTTTTTCCCGAAAAAGGTGTTCTTCATGGCACTTCTATCTGTCCTGTCTACTTTCAGCCTATTTACTCTGTCACCGAAAGAATCAGGCATTTTACCTCTTGTGGCAATGGTAACCTCATGTCCTTTCTCAAGCAAATCCTTCACCAGATGAATTCCAAAAAACCTGGTTCCGCCTAATACCAATATCTTCATCTGAAACCTCCTGTGTTAATATTTATTTTCTATCTCTATTTTAAGGTTCTTCTAAAAACTTGTCCAGTTTATTATTATCCGGAGGAATACCATTTGGTTTATATTGACATTTTTTATTTTATGTGGTATATTTCTAACAATATGTTAGAAATATACCACATGATGGAAGGAGCAGTTTTCTTATGAAATTAAATCCTTTAGGTTTCTTATCCTTGCTTGCCTTATTAGGCTTTATGGGATTAATGGAAGGACACAGTGCCATGTACGGCTTCTTTGGTTTTGCATGCTACCTACGTTATTTTTTTGTTACACCTGATGAAATGTTTATGCTGAATCTTCGCAAAGCTGCCACCATTGGTTTCTTTTGCGGTGTAAGCTTTAATGGTATTGCAGTTGCTATACATCTTTTATTACCCGCCCTCTTAACAAATAATCAGGCTTTGGTGGTATGTTATGTTACCGGTATCTTCAGCTTTACCATAACCCTGTTATTTCTTGAAGTTCGCGAAACAAGGGGGTGATAGCTTTGGCATTGGTTACAAATATGAGGGAACATCGTGCCAAATGTAACATGACCCAGGATGAATTGGCCTCTTTAGTAGGCGTACGCCGTGAAACCATTGTGAACCTGGAGAATGGCCGTTACAATCCCTCTTTAAAACTTGCCATGGATATTGCGAAGGTTTTCTCCTGTACGGTTGATGAACTGTTTCGTTTTACAGACTAATTTATAAGAGCTGTATTTTTCACTTTGAAACTTAAGTATGTTTTACAAGCGGGTTTTCAACTCATGGTCATTCGATTGGAGGTTAAATGAAAGTATTTATCAGATTCTGCAGCAGGATAAAATATCTTGGACTTTTAGGCTTTCCCTCATTTTTTATGGATTATAAATTATTTGATTTCCTGTGGTCCTTCTGGCTCTTTGGCTTAATAGAGATATTCTATAACTTTCCTGTATTTGTTCAGTCTGTAAAACAATTAGCCGGCATGCTGATTATTCTGATCCATTATGGCAGAGAACTTCCGGATGCAGAAACTTACCGCTGTAAAGTACAGTATTCACTACCGTTTCGAGGTAACTGGACTGTGGTAAATGGGAGTATAGAAAAGGAATTTTCACATTCCTGGAATTTGCCTCCCCAGCGCTATGCTTATGATTTTATTATTCTTAATGAAGAAGGACGTAGTTATACTGGTAATAAATCAGATGTAGGGTCCTATCATTGCTATGGTCAGGAAATTCTCGCCCCTGCTGACGGGGAGGTAGTGGAGTGCCGAACAGGCAGTAAAGACAGTTTTATGTCTACGGATGGTCAGATTGACTGTTCCGCCAAGGATATACGAGGTAATTATATTATCATCCGCCATGCCAAAGAGGAGTACAGTCTCCTGGCTCATTTAAAGCCAGACAGTGTTATTGTGAGAAAAGGAGACAACGTAAAACGAGGACAGATAATCGCACTTTGCGGCAATACCGGGAACAGTTCAGAGCCCCATCTGCACTTCCAGCTTCAAAAGGGAGCGAATTTCTATACATCCCCGGGGCTACCCATTGAGTTTAAGGAGATTGAAATTACTTCACCTGCTATTTATCCAAACTATGATACACGACCTGTTCCGGCTTCCACCGACCCGAAAAGTACCTATATTGCACGAGGGCAAAATGTAATGAACAAAGTATCTGTGTTATAGGTATGCTGTAGTTACATTCAACTCCGATAATCTTTATAAAACATACTGAGATTATCTATATTAATATAGATATAGATAGTTCAGTAACTAAAACTGCCGCAAGCTGGTCTTATAAACCCTCTTGCGGCAGTAATAAATTAGTTTAACATTAATTCTTCAAAGTACTGGTGTTAGTATATAAGTGTG
>DJJW01000033.1 GCA_002434335.1 Lachnoclostridium sp. UBA6558
ATGGCGGGCAAACAAAAAGAGGAGCTACTGAACCTAATTCAGTGCTCCTCTAATTAACTACATGATTATGGCTGTGAAGGTATTAAGATAGATGTCTATTCTATATTTGTTATAATTCTTCGCAACATATTTTCAAATTCACTTACCTCTTTTTCCGAAAAACCTCTATAGAATAATTCATTCATCCGATCCGTTACCTTATCATATTCCTCTTTATAAAGCCTTGCTTTCTCTGTAATGGACACGTAAACCTGCCTGCGGTTTTTTGTATCGGCGGTTCTAACTACCAGTCCGCTCTCTTCCATTCTGTCTAGCATGCTGGTGAGCGTTGTTTTTGCAAGTGATGTAAGATGCCCAATTTCGCTTATCGTAAGCTTTTCATTCTCCCACAACACATATAATATTCTTCCCTGTGCACCATTAAATGCATCTATTCCACTTTCTTTCAGCATTCTCTCAAAAACTCTTCCTTGAAGCTGCTTGATTTGGGATATCAAAAATCCCCCATATGTTTTAATATTATCCACCCCCATACCATGTAGTATAGTTCTATATAGTATCATTGTCAAATATATGTATATTCCCTTCACTCTGGTACTTCCCCTATCTGTGTAAAACCATCCATTAAGCATCAACTGTTAATAGATCGAATCCATCAGCTTTAAATAATATTTGGCTTCCTTCGTCTTATAGAGCTTATACCAGGCATCCAGAGTCTCAGTAGAGAACACCTCTAGAGCTTTCAGAATTAGAAGAGAAAATTCCAACGGTGCTATCCCTGAAGCAGTTATCAGCTTTCCATCCGTTACGGCAGTTTCCTGCCTATAGTATTGTTCTCCCTTATAGACTGGGCAGATACCTTTAAGGTAATCCAGGTCATTGCTTGTATGACAGTTAGAATCCAATAAGCCTATCCGAGCAAGACCTACGGTGGCACCACAGATTCCAGCAACAACAATTCCCTTCTCTAAACATTGCCCGGCTATTTTTAAAATGGGCTCATGTACTGATTCTGCCCAAGTATCTCCGCCTGGTAAAATCAAAGCATCAGTGTCTTCAAGCTTCATAGCATCAACTTCTATATCCGGCAATATCTTCAGCCCTCCCATTGTAGTTACAGGAGTCCTTCTCGTTCCGACTGTAATAATTTTTGTCGGAGCAATATCTTTCTTATAATATCTGCCCGAATTCAATTCTGCTGTTATATAACCGACTTCCCAGTCTGCCATTGTATCAAATACATAAAGAAACACTGTGTTTTCCTCATACCCATAATCTCCTTTTTATTATTTATGCATTCATAAAACATTCGCCACATCCACGGATAATTTTCATCCATACTCTTTTTTCTGGTGAATTAACCTCCGTGATTAGCAACAATGTTCTTCCTTATAATAAAACAGCTTCACTGACAACCACTGTCAGTGAAGCTATTATAGTTGATAATATTCCACTAATTCCGATGCAATCGAAACAAGTGTTTCCTTTAAACTCGGCGGCTCAATCACTTGAACGGCTTTTCCATAAGATAGAAGAAGAAAAGGCACATATTCCTGTACTGCTCTTTCGTCGAGTAAAAAAACCGCTTGGTTTGGACTACGTTCCTTCATGTGATGACCCAAAAACCAATGAATGCATAACTCCTCCAGAGCTTCTGACTGACCACCTATAATGACAGTTACCATCTCTGCTTTACTTTCCGAATCCTGGAGTAGGTTTTGCAGAAAGAATTGCCTGGCGGAAAAACTATCCGGCCTATTAAACCTAACCTGTGTAGGTTGTATCCGGGTAATCCGGTCAACCCGAAAACTTCTGATTTCCTTTCGTAGCTGGCAGAAACCAACCGTATACCATTTATTGCTCCAGTAAAGCATTCCATAAGGATCAATTACTCTTTTAACCGGTTGTTCTTCTCGTTTTGAACGGTATCCAATCTCTACCGAATACTCATTTGCAACAGCATATTCCAGTTCTTCCAGGGTCTGCTTGACAGACAGGTCAATATCCCGATTGATTACCTCGAAACCGGTTAAGTGACGATTTAGTATATTTTCCTGTTCTCTATTTGAATACATTTTTAACTTATGTGTAGCTTTATTTAAGGCTTCACTGAATGGGTATCCCGCTTCGTTTGCAAATACAGCGGCATGTAGCAACGCCTTTTGCTCTTCAAGTTCGAAAACTAACGGTGCCTGGATAAAATTATTCAGTAAAGTATATCCGCCGTTCTGTCCTGAATCTGAAATAATCGGCACTCCACTTTCACAAAGCGAATCAATATAACGATACACAGTTCGTATATTTATCTCTAATTTTTCCGCTATTTGCTTTGCCGTTATTTTAGCTCCTGAATTTAACATCCATAATATTGCCAGCATATTTCCGTTCTTCGCCAAATAACCGCCTCCTTTCTTACCAATCAAAAATAAGCTTGATTTCATTCTGTCTTCTGCCATCTTTTATACATGTTCCCTGTAACCCATAGATAAGCCCTTATCCATACTATGAAAACAGGTTCCGGACTGACCCTAAGCAAGCCGCCCCGAAATGCATAGCAGGGCAGGGAATCCCAGCGATGCGCTATTCATTCTATGCTTAACCTTAACTCAGACTTTAATATATTTCCACTTCCCGCTATGTACTCTGGTCAGATACATAATCGATCTTGAGCAGAAGTCAAAGAATATACCAATCATAACCGCAGTTAATCCTATACCAAATAAATGAATCAGTACAAAGGACAGGATAACCCGAAAGGCCCAAAGTCCTACAAAGGAGGTAATCATTACATACTTGATATCTCCCGCGGCCTTTAAGGTTGCTGAACATAAATTTAGTATAGCAAGCAATGGCTCTATTACTCCAAAAGTACAAACAATACCAATGGACTCCTTAATTACAAGAGGATCACTGGTATACAAACCTGCAAGATATTTTGAGAATATAATCATAAAAATACCAATGACAAAACCCACAATCATCGTAATCTTTAAGCTTTCACGGGAATAGATTTCGGCTTTCTCATAATTCTTCTCTCCAAGACTTTGTCCTACAAGGGTTGTATTTGCAATTGCAAAACCAAATATCGGGAAGAAGGCAAGTGCATTAATATTTATTCCAATCTGATAGGCAGCCATTGCAACGGTCCCTAAGGGAACTATAATAATCTGCAGCATAAGAAACCCACCCTGCATTACCGCCTGCTCAATGAAACCAGGAACTCCTATCTTAATAATTCGCTTGATCATTTCCAGTCTTATCGTATAGTCATCTTTCAGGCTGAGATTCAGCTTAAGCCCTTTGTAATTGTATAGAACAAAAACTCTGACCACCACACCTACGATTCTTGAAACAGTTACTGCTATAGCTGAACCCACGATACCATATGCAGGTACATGCAGAAAAGGTACACCAAATATCAAAACTGTATTTAATATGATATTTAAAACATTTACTCCGGCAGTAATTATCATTGGAGTCTTTGTATCACCAGCTCCTCTCATTGCTCCTGATACAATAATATCCAGTACAAGAAAAGGGAGATTAATAAGTACAATATTAAAATAACTGATTCCTGCTGTGAAAACCTCAGGCTCTGCTTTTCCAAAGAACAGGCTTAATAAAGGCAAAGAAAAAACCCTGCCCAGCACTGCCAGCAGCACCCCGACAATGACTGCCATATACCCCGATTGTATTAATGCGCTTTTTGCCTCATTATTCTTACCTTCACCGGTTACTCTTGCAATAATAACCGTTGTACCAATTGACAGGCCTGAAAAAACTGTTTGCAGGAATCCCATCAGCATATTTACCATACCTACAGCTGCAACTGCAAAGATACCTATTTTCCCCATAAAGATAGTAGAAACCATTCCTACCATCATCTCAAGTATCTGTTCGGTAATAGAAGGCCATGCAAGTGAGATTATCTCTTTGTCTGCTCTTTTATCCAGCTGGAACCATTTCTTGTTCATTTTCTACCTCTTTTATCCGTATCTGATTTTACACAACGCATACAATTATAAATCAAATATCAATAGGTGGCAATCTGAAAATCCTCTAAAAGGTATGGAAGAGCAAAATAGTTGATTAATCAAGTAAATCCGATGTAACCTTCAAAAAATGCCTCAACAAAGTTTAAAGATGGATAAAGCTTTGCAGTTATCTATTGCATTCCAATTCAAAACATTTCTATGTAAAAGCAAAGGCTGCTAAATTACATAGCAGCCTTTAATATTTTAATATATACTTTTGCTATTGCGCAGAACCGATGCGACAGATATGTTTACAATCCTATTTCTTACCACCGTAACTCTTATAGGTAGCGTATACTACGTCTGCATATACATTTGCCAGAATAGGACGTCCATAAGAATCTGTAGCTCCCGGATACCAGTAATCTCCTCCATTATAATGTAATAATCCATTATATATGTTGCCAAACTTCGTAATCTTTTCATCTAAAATTAAGGCACCCATGCATACCTGGTCTTGTTCACTGCTGTGATTATACGAACGGCCAAATTTTGAACTGAATTGAGATAAATATGCATTACGGGTATTTGGTTCCACCTGCATCAACCCGTCGCCAGCTGATGGACTGCCTGGCAGGCCTGCTCCAAAGCTGCTTTCTTTCTTGATAACAGCGCACAGTAACAAAGCAAAATCTCCGCCTTTACCAAATTTATTATCTACATTCATTGTATATGTCCATATATTGCTTGGGACTTCGGAAGGCTTCGTTACGGAAGTATTCGGTGACCCGGTATAAATCTTGACCGATGACATTTTGTCATTAACCGAGTCTCCAACCCAGGAAGAACTTGCGGTATAAGTCCATTTTGTTCCGCCGAAATTATCATTTTGATATACCTCCACCGTCCAGCCGCTTGGAACCTTGAGAGAGGACATCCAGTCATTGGGAATTTCATTTGCATTCAACTGCGACAGTGTGTAATTGCCGACACCCAGGGTTACAGCTTTTCCACCATAGTTTATATCTGCGTAAAAAGTAACTCCGTTTGATGCCGGTGGTGGTGTCGGTGTTGGTGTACTTCCACCGCCGCCTTTCGACCATAAGGCCGGAACATTGGATGGCTCCCAGCCTACAAGGGAAGTATGTGCCTGAAGGCAGGTATAGGTACTTCCGCTATATGTTACGGTGTCATTAACCCCATAGGCAGTATTGGGAGCCCAAGCTCCCCTGGCAGCAGCACTTACCGGTGTAGCAAGGTAAAATGTTGTAATCAACAGAGCAAAGGCTACCACAAGTAAGGCTTTAACATAAAACTTTTTTTTAGTCATTTTTTGACCTCCTTTATAATTTATTTAACTGTGACTTTCTTATTGGCAAGCCACAGGTGTAACTGAACTGTACAATTTTATTCCCTCTAATAAACGCACAGTAAATATTTGTGGACCCCTACATACTTATGTATTTAAATTGAATGACTCAAATTTTTAGAGTTGCTAATTGCTTATATTATAAAAACGTTTCAATTTAAGAAATTCCTACCATTTTTATTTTTTTATTTCTTTTCTTATACTTATTTTCTTTCATTTTATTTCTTCCATTATTTCTTTTGTTTTATTTCTTTCATCTTTATACCCTTCATTTCTCTCATTTCATGCATTCCTCTCATTTCATCCATTCCTCTCATTTCAATTAATTTACGTACTTTTTGCTTTGCCCTCATTATTCGGGTATCAACATGTTTTTCTGTTATTCCCAGGGCTTTACCGATTTCCTTATAGGATAGCCCCTGTACGTATTTCATAAGCAATACTAATCTGCTCGTTTCATCAAGCTCTGCTATGCATTTTAACATAAACATAAAGTCCTCCTGACGGATTACCTGTATCTCAACAGATAAATCCTCGGATTTCAGTTCAAACTCCATATCTTCAAGGGAAACTGATGACAGATGTTTATTCTTACGTATAATATCAATGCATTTGTTCTTTACAATGATAATGATCCTCTTACGAAAATCTCCATAATTTAACGTAAGCATTTTATCTTTATGTTTTATTACTGACAGGAAAGCGTCCTGTACTGCATCCTCAGCCATCGCTGGATTCTTTGTGATTCTTAAAGCTACATTGATACAATCAAAACGTAATTCCTCGTATAATTCTTCTAACCTTTTCTTTTCCTGGTCATTTTCAAACATGGCTCCCCTCCTTAGTTTATTACAAAAAACATGTGATTATCGTAGGTAATTTAGCAAATATTTACAATTTAAATTATACAGTAATTTGAAGATTCTGCCAATAAGGTAAGTTTCCTAGCATGATTCTGAAGCTCCCTTATAATCAGCAACAAAGAAGGACGTGAACTATATCGCTCACGTCCTCAATTTATTATATAATTCTATCTTAAAATTCCAATAATTCAGCCTACCTTCGAAGCTAGCTTAAGACTTTTTATCAATTTTCTTTGACAGCAATTTATCCAGATAGATAGATTTAAACTGTTTACTGGCCATCATCTGCTTTAAAGGCGGTAATTTGAAAATAACTCCAAATACGGCTGCCATTGCACGATGATTCGCAAAAGCCTGGTTATCAAAGATGAGATTCTGAAGGGTTCCTTTCTCAATTGCCTGTAACACGAACCGATGGGTGCTATTCACCGGTGTAATAACCCGCACCTCTCTTTGTACTAATTGTATGGCTTTTTTCGGACAGCTCCGTACACAGACACCGCAGCCAAGGCAAACCTCCTTATCTACCTCAGCAAGCTTCTTTCCCTCTCTGTTGTTTGACATGGTAATTGCTAATACGGGACATACCTTTTCGCATTTTCCGCAGCCCACACACTCATGGGAAATCTTAGGTACATAGTTAGTAGTAGCCACCGGCTGCATTGGGCTGAATTTTCTTGCTGCCTGTAAGGCTTCACAACAGCAGCCGCAGCAATTACAAATAAACGCCGGGGCTTCACGAACATTTTCACCAATCTGAACAAGATTAGCTTCATAAGAACGTTCCAACACCTCCATTGCTTCTTTCCTGTCAATTAGTCTTGCATGGTGTCCATTCTCTGCAAGAGAACGGGCTACATTTCCAAAGGTGAGGCAAACGTCCAAAGGAGCATCTATTTCACAGGGATGGCCTGCATGGAGCATCTTATGTCTGCAATAACAGGTTCCAAGGCCTATGTGAGTTGCATCCTCAATAATATGACTTGCTCTTTCATAATCCAGGATATGAATTGTATTATCATTCGTCAATACCGGCTCCTGCACATAAACTCTTCCAAGATGAGTCTCTGTTGCAAAGAATAAATCCTTAACAAAGTCTTCTTCTACATTCATATATTGATAATACAACTCACTTAAATATTTCTGATCAATATCACCTCTTGTACGCATTAGTGCAAACTCAATAAAACCCGCCATTGGCGGAGGCATTACAAATTGGCGCACACCTTTGTAAAATGAATCCACCAGTAACGCCTTTTCACATAGATGTTCTAAAAAAGCTTCCGCTTTTCCTTCACTGGTATTCCAGATTCTTGCCGCTTTTTTTGCTGTAAATGGACGAACTGGTAAGCGTGCGACCCACTTGGCCTCCTTTTCTGTATATAGTACTTGCAGAATTTTATACAGACTGTCCGTTGGCGGAGCCCCTTGTGTAAACCAATTAATTCTTTCTTCTAAGTTCTTATAGGCATCCTTACTGGTAATATGTCCCATGATTATACCTTCCTATTATCAAGTTTTTATAGCCTTATTACGTTAATGAAACTACAAACTATGAGGTTTTCGTTTTTTATCATTGCTTAGGTAGCTTCACTTTGGTACATCATTTTTGTATCTTCACTTTTGCATCTTTACTTCGATACGACACTTTTATATCTTCAACTTGTTCTTCGCTTTTAGTTCTTGTATCCTTTCAGTTCTTTCCCTTTTCTACTCTTTTTTATGAAACTCCTTTCTTTTGATTAATAAATCAGTACAGGTCCATATAACACCATCTTTTCTTCAGATGGAGTAACTTTATTATTTAGGATTTTTTATATTATACTGGACTTGTGTCAATAACGT
>DJJW01000015.1:0-1046 GCA_002434335.1 Lachnoclostridium sp. UBA6558
AGGTCCCGCAGGCCCTCAGGGTGAAGCAGGTCCGGCTGGCCCACAAGGTGTAGCAGGTCCGGCAGGAGCAACAGGCCCGCAAGGCCCAACGGGAGCCACAGGTCCGCAAGGCCCACAAGGCCCGCAAGGTCCGCAAGGCCCTGTTGGTCCCGCAGGTATCAATTCTTATGTTTTCCGCTATAGTACCAATTCTGACAGAACTATTGCTGGTGGTGCAGAGTTTGTATTTGATAGTGGGAATGTTCCGAGTACGCCTGTTGGTATTCTACTTCCCAACACTACTGATACAGTATTAACGGAGGCAGGCGATTATCTGGTTAAATTCGAAGCAAATGTATTAGGAACACTCACTTCTGTTTCTATTAATCTTAACGGTTTACCCGTTCCCGGAGGTACAACAGGTGATACCGCGACTACTATCAGGGTGGAAATAACTGCTATTGTTCAGGTAACTACTGTACCGGCAACAATAACAGTAACAAATGACTCATTTATTTCCATCACATTCCCGGATCTTGCGCCAGGAAGTGTAGTTGCATCACTTACTATCCTTAAATTATCATAAATTAAAAGGCGTCCGGTTCAGAGGACGCCTTTTCTTTTAGAAAAATTAAATTTTGTCAAATGTAATTTATCGAAAAATGTCATGATTAATGAACATATAGCAATATCTGTCATATATTAAATTAGGATTTCAAAATCCTGATTTATATAGAAAGGAGTTTTTGCATGAGTAGTAAAGATTCGTCAAAAAGCAAATCCTTTACTGACAGCCAAGACGACACTATTGTAAGTGCTATGAACTATAATCCATGGAATCCATGTTGTAATCCTAAACCCTATCCGCCTGGACCGCCCGGACCGCCCGGACCTCCTGGACCTCCTGGACCTAGAGGACCGCAAGGACCAGTAGGGCCACAAGGACCACAGGGGCCGCAAGGAGCAACCGGAGCCACGGGACCTAGAGGACCGCAAGGACCAGTAGGACCACAAGGACCACAAGGAGCCACGGGAGCAACAGGAGCCACTGGAGCAACCGGACCGCA
>DJJW01000015.1:1335-15877 GCA_002434335.1 Lachnoclostridium sp. UBA6558
AGCAACCGGACCGCAAGGACCAGCCGGAGCAACCGGACCGCAAGGACCTGCTGGAGCAACAGGAGCAACCGGAGCCACGGGAGCAACTGGAGCCACGGGAGCAACTGGAGCTGCTGGATTACCCGGTGGTGCTGCAATTATTCCTTATGCATCTGGTAATGTAGTTGCATTAACTACTATTCTTGGTGGTTTAGTTGGAACTACAGCTGCAGTAGGCTTTGGAAGTTCAGCTACTGGAATTCAAATACTAAATGGTATAATTGATTCGACAAACATTAATAATTTTGCTTTTTCTGTACCAAGAGACGGCACAATTAGTTCCTTAGCAGCATACTTTAGTGTGGATGCCGGAATCAGTCTAATTGGTACGTCAGTTCAGATAACAGCTCAGCTTTATAGAACAGTTGCGGTTAACAATGCCTTCACACCAATACCCGGAGCTGTAGTTCAGCTTACGCCTACTTTAACCGGTATTATCTCCATCGGTGACAGAGTAAGTGGAATTACCTCAGGATTAGCAATACCGGTAACGGCTGGCACAAGATTACTTCTTATTTTCTCTGCTTCAGTAGTATCAGGAACAGGAATTGCAACCAGTATAGTTGGTTATGCAAGTGCTGGACTTGGAATTATTTAAAGTAGAATAAAGACCTCCTATTAGTTAAGGAAGGGGATATCTGCCGAGGGATTGAGAAATTAATTCATCCAGGTGGATATCTCCTTCTTTATTAAGCAATGACCCTTGCTGTAGAAACGATTGTGAGATTGACAGTTAGTAATCATACTGTTATACTAGTATACAAGTTGAAAAGGAGGATTTAATAATGATAATGACCTTACGTTGGTTTGGCAAAAAATATGATTCCGTTACCCTGGAGCAAATACGGCAGATACCCGGAGTCGAAGGTGTTATAACAACTTTATATGATATTCCTGCCGGAGAGATATGGCCCATTGAAAGAATACAGGAATTACAGGAGGAAGTTGAAAAGAGCGGTTTGAAGATTAGTGGAATTGAAAGTGTAAATATTCATGATTCTATTAAAACCGGTAATGCTGACCGTGATTTTTATATTGATAATTATATTGAGACACTGAAGAATCTTGGAGAATGCGGTATAAATATGATATGCTATAATTTTATGCCTGTATTCGACTGGACCCGTTCTGACCTTGCAAAATTAAGGGAGGACGGCTCAACGGTATTATCCTACGACCAGGAAATTATAGATACTATCGACCCTGCTAAAATGTTTTCCGAATTGGATAAAAACAGCAATGGTTTTATTCTGCCAGGCTGGGAGCCCGAAAGACTGGAAAAGGTTAAAGAACTCTTTGAAGAATATAAGCATGTGGATAATGATATCCTGTTTGAGAATCTTGTATATTTTTTAAATCGTATTAAGCCTGTATGTAAGCAGTACGGAATACATATGGCGATTCATCCGGATGATCCTGCATGGCCCGTATTTAACCTGCCTCGAATCGTTACCGGCAAGGAGGCAATTCTGAGGCTGTTAGATGCAGTAGATGAGGAGTTTAATGGAATAACACTCTGCACTGGATCCCTGGGATCTAATATCAATAATGATATTTGTGATATAATAAAAGCAGCGAAAGGAAGAATTCATTTTGCACATTTAAGAAATATCAAGCACCTGGCACCTGGCAAATTCGATGAAGCAGCACACTTGTCCAGTGATGGCTCACTTGATATGTATGCCATAACAAAGACCCTCTATGAATCCGGATTTAACGGGCCGGTTCGCTCAGACCATGGAAGAGCAATCTGGGGAGAAGTATCCATGCCTGGGTATGGTCTATATGACAGAGCACTTGGTACTTGCTATTTAAATGGACTTTTTGAAGCTATTGCAAAGGAAAAGGCTTAAGTTGATTCCGATTATATGGAGGAAAAAAGTATTATGAGATTATCCTACGAAGGTTTAAAAAATAGGGATGAATGGGAACAGGAAGGATACCGTCTGCCACAATTTAATATTGAAAGAATGCTGGCAGAAACCGAAGAAAGCCCGGAATGGATACATTTTGGAGGCGGCAATATATTCAGGGCTTTTCCGGCAGCAGTCAGTCAAAAGCTGTTGGATGAGGGAATACTAAAGACCGGTATCATCGTTGCGGAAGGTTTTGATTATGAAATTGTTGAAAAAGCTTACAGACAGCATGATAATCTTAGTATCCTGGCCACTCTGTGCCCGGATGGAAGTATTGAAAAGACGGTTATTGCCAGTGTAGCTGAATCTCTTTGTATGAACAGTAACTCAAAGGATTGGAACAGGCTGATTGAAATCTTTAAAGCTCCGACTCTGAAAATAGCTTCATTTACCATTACGGAAAAGGGCTACAGTCTGGTAGATCAAAGCAGAGAATTTACGAAGGATATATTAGCTGATTTTGAGCATGGACCTGATTTTCCCATAAGCTATATGGGAAAGCTTACGGCATTATGTTATGAGAGATTCAGGGCTGGCGGCTTACCTCTTACTCTGGTTAGTATGGACAATTGCTCTCACAATGGAACGAAATTAAAGGAAGCTGTAACATGTATTACTAAAAAGTGGATTGAGGGCGGTAAAGCTGAGCCTCAGTTTTTAGCTTTCATGACGGATAAAGTTACATACCCATGGTCAATGATTGATAAGATTACTCCAAGACCAGCATCAGAGGTAGAAGAGCATTTAAAGGCTACCGGACTGGAAGACCTGCAGACCTATATAACCTCAAGGAATACCTATTGTGCGCCTTTCGTCAATGCAGAAGAACCTCAATACCTGGTAATAGAAGATGATTTTGCCGGAGAAAGGCTTGCCCTTGAGAAAGGCGGAATTATATTTACCAGTCGTGAAACGGTTGATAAAGTTGAACGAATGAAGGTATGTACCTGTCTGAATCCTCTCCATACAGCACTGGCTATATTTGGATGCCTGCTGGGGTATCATAAAATCAGTGACGAAATGAAGGATGAGGATTTGAAAGCACTTGTATACCGATTAGGCTATAAAGAAGGACTTCCAGTAGTAGAAAATCCGGGAATTATAAAGCCGGAACAGTTTCTTGAGGAAGTACTGACAAAACGCCTGCCCAACCCTTTTATTCCCGATTCACCTCAAAGAATTGCTACGGATACATCCTTAAAACTCAGTATACGCTTTGGAGAAACGATTAAAGCGTACCTTAAGAAAGACGGGCAGGTATCCTTGAGTCTTATTCCATTGGTCCTTGCAGGCTGGTGCCGCTATTTAACGGAACTTGATGATAAGGGAGAGACATATACCTTAAGTCCGGATCCAATCCTTGCATCACTTACTCCTGTATTCTGTAACATAAAATTAGGTGAGACAGGGGATATTCACAGTCAGATAAGCGGAGTTCTCAGAAGAGATGACATCTTTGGAGTAGATCTTTATGAAGCAGGTTTGGGTAGACAGGTAGAAGAGTATTTTGGTAAAATGATGAAAGGACCCGGCGCGGTTCGTAATACATTAAAAGATATTCTAAGCTAAGGAGTCTGCATGATACTATTAGAGAGAAATAACAGGGAGACAGCAAGCGATTATGCTTTAAGAGTAATACGGAATAATATTGTATCACTGAATTTAGTTCCGGGCAGTCTGGTTAGTGAAAATGAATTGGCGAAGGAGCTTGGAATCAGCAGAACACCGGTAAGAGAAGCATTGATCGAACTTAGTAAGATTAAGCTGGTTGAAATATATCCGCAAAAAGGCAGCTGTATTTCTCTCATTAATCATCAATTGGTAGAAGAAGCAAGATTTGTACGATTGCTCTTAGAAAGTGCAATCGTGGAAGAAGCCTGTGAACTGGCAAGTGCCAAAGACATTCTACTGCTGGAGGAAAATATCAGGCTGCAGGAGATGTATCAGGGAGAAAACTATGAGGATAAGCAGCTGAAACTGGATAATGAATTTCATGAGTTATTGTTTACCATCTGTAATAAACAATTTACTTACAACCTGCTAACCGGAATGATGACTCATTTTGACAGAGTGAGGCGATTGAGCTTATCCGTAGTCAGGGACTCAAAAATACTGGCAGATCACAAGAATTTGGTAGATTCCATCAAAAGGAAAGACAGTCAGGCTGCAAGAGAAATCATAACAAAACATTTATCACGCTATCAGCTGGATGAAGAAGAATTGCGAAAAAACTATGGAGATTATTTTAAAAACCAACCTTCTGTGTTATAATAGGTACTGCAAAAAAACTGCCGGATGAAATGCTGTCCGGCAGTTTAAATTCGAACATGATATCGGAATATTATATTAGGAAAGAAGGTAGCGATATGTCAAATACATCAAATCAAAAAGTAATATACCTTGCGGGAGGCTGCTTCTGGGGAACTGAAAAATACCTCTCAAATGTACAAGGAGTAGTAGAAACCAATGTAGGTTATGCAAACGGTAATACAGAGAATCCCTCCTATGAGGAAGTCTGCCATAAACATACCGGACATGCAGAAACAGTTAAAGTAGTTTATGATACAGAAATAATCGATTTGGATTTTATTTTGAAATTATACTATGATGTTATAAATCCTACGTCAGTAAATAAACAAGGTGAAGATGAAGGGTCTCAATATCGAACCGGAATCTATTATGAAACGGAAGAAGATGTACCGGTAATTAATGCATCCCTATTTGAACTTCAGAAACAATATGAGAAACCAATTGCAATAGAAGTACTGCCCATAAGAAATTACTATCTGGCAGAAGAGTATCATCAAAAATATCTGGACAAGAATCCTACCGGTTATTGCCATATAAGACCTGATAAATTCGAAAAAGCAAGACAGGCAGTAAAACAGAATTAATTCATAAAATATGATAAAACATTCATAAAATTCTGCAAAAGTTCAAATCCTAATAATGGAACTTAATGATAATTGTTCTCAACAACACAATTGACAAAATAAGCTGTCAAAGGATACAATGTGTTATGAGAATCATTATCAATAAACACCAGCTATAAATTTGGAGCTTAAAGCAGGAGATTAAATATGAGTGAGGACATTTTTTTAAAAGGAGGAGACAGAACCGGTTCCTATGTGGCATTTTCATTAGCTAATTGCTGCATGCCTGCCTTATTAAAGTCAAAACCCTCTAATCTGGTCTGCTTTCGGAAGTGCTATATAGACAGCAGGGTAAATTTTTTTAAAGCGCTAATCAAAGAATGTGAAGGATTTGGATGCAAGGCCAGAGTGTTATGCGAATGTGAAAAAGCCATCTATATTATCATATATGATAAACAAATGCTGCTGGAAGTAATACAGAATAATATCGAAAATCCTCTTCTTGCCTCAAACGGCTATGGAAGCGGCTGTCCTTATCTTCACAAGGTGCTAACCCGCCTGGGCGAACGATACGGCAGTTACCGCAAATGCAGAGAATCAGGACAGAATGAGGATTTTCCCCATGAAATAGGAATTATGCTGGGTTATCCGGTAACTGATGTTGAAGAGTATATTAAAAACAATGGTGAGAACTATGTAATGTGCGGCTATTGGAAAGTGTATCACAATGCAGAGGAAGCAATCAGAGTATTTGATCGGTTTACAAAAATACGAAAAGAAGCGATGGAGCTGTTTTATGCTGGAAGACCTTTGAAAGAGATGATAAGTTGAGTATAAAAAATGAGGATTATAACTATAAAGGGCAGTTTGTCACAAGGGGACGGAAAACAGCACAAACCAGAAAAAACTCATGCTTCAATTCCAAGGCATAAGAAGTCCTAATTCTCTGATTATTTTGTGCTTGGCATATTATAAACCAGATAACTCGCTTCGCTCAGACAATCTGCTTTATAATATAGCACAAAATNNCTGGTTTGTGCTATTTTCCTGTACTCGTATTGACGTAAGCTTTTTATAGAAAAAATTAATATAAGTTTTGTGTCTTAGTTGGAGTGGGATTTTTTAGTTCTACTCTTTTATTATATTTTATTTAGATATTTAATATCATAATATCAACGGATATTATCTAACAGAGCTTATAATAAAAAAGCAAATCCTATTTACATAGAAGTGTTTCTAGTATTGCTAAACATACATCTGACTTATAAGCACTCAAATCTACAGAGATATCTCAATAATGTAACAATTATCTATTATCAATACCCAGATGATTTCGGTTTCTAGTTAGCCATTTTCTATTGAAGAGTTCCTTCATGACACTTAAATGGCAGAAACTATGACCAGGCAAGATTATACCATGTTTGAGCGCACAGCCTTACATATAGAAAACCTGACAGCGAGTTTGGTATAATCTTGCCTTCCGGGAACAGTTACTGGCATTTTAGTGTCATTTGGAACTCTGAACGAGAAATGGCGAACTAGAAGCTGAAATCATCGTCCACTGCCAAAGAAAACCGTCAGACACAATCAATGCCTGATATATTCTAACTTCAAAGGATTTGAAAGCCGCAATTGACAGTTCAGATTTTTGATGTTATCATAATTCAGGCTAATAAAGACAGGAGTTTTTGAAAGAACGGAGCAGGAAATGTTAAATCAATTTTCGAGAACAGAACTTTTATTTGGTAATGAGGGCATGGAGAAATTACAGAATGCACGAGTTGCTATATTTGGTATAGGCGGTGTAGGCGGATACACAGCAGAAGCACTTGCCAGAAGCGGTGTGGGAACCTTTGATTTATTTGATGATGATAAAGTATGCTTAACAAATATAAACCGGCAGATAATTGCAACAAGAAAAACAGTTGGTAAATACAAAGTTGAAGTAATGAAGGACAGAATATTGGAGATCAATCCTCAGGCAGTGGTACATACACATCAGACCTTTTATACACCTGAAGTAGCTGATCAATATGATTTTTCTGAATACACTTATGTAGTAGATGCAATAGATACCGTTACTGGAAAGATAGAACTGGTATTAAGAGCACAAAAATGTGATGTTCCTATTATAAGCTGCATGGGTGCCGGAAATAAGCTGGATCCAACCAGATTTGAAGTAACAGATATCTATAAGACCAGCGTCTGCCCTCTTGCCAAAGTAATGAGAAAAGAGTTAAAGGTAAGAGGTGTTAAGAAGCTGAAGGTTGTTTATTCCAAGGAACCCGCAAGAAAACCGTTGGAAGATATGTCTATCAGCTGCAGAAGCAACTGCATATGTCCTCCCGGAGCACAGCGCAAATGCACGGACAGAAGACAGATTCCAGGAAGTAATGCTTTTGTACCTTCTGTTGCCGGACTGATAATAGCGGGAGAAATTATAAAGGATTTGACCGGAATAAGATAATATAACTGCTAAGATAATTTAACTGCAGTATGCCGTTTTGGGTGTACTGCAGTTTTTTTATGGTTATCTTTTCCTTGGGACTGGAAAATTTTTGGTAAACTAACAGAAACATAATTTGAAATGTTATCGAAGAGAGGTCTTCTCATATCACTTCAATAGATGGATCTACAGAAAATAATCTGAAAAGATATTTACAGCAATGGTGAATTCACAGTTGAACCAGAAATAATATGTCTATTAAATTTGCAGAAATCACTCAAATTGTCTGAATTGAAAAATGAATTTAAACAATTAAACATAGTTATTTGCTTTATAAGAAAATTGTTGTTAACTATAGCGAAATCAGTCAATATGTGTTATAATAAGTAAAATTACATTATATGGAATTGGATTGAAGGGGAATTTATGCATAAGATAAGGACGTTCTTAGGTATTATAATCTGCTTACTGCTGACTTTTGCACCCAATAATTTATCTGGGAAATCACCTGTTTTCTTGGCTGCCGGGAATGAGGAGAAGAGGAATATTCTGTATATTAGCTCTTATAATGAGAATTTTCTAAGTGTACCTGATCAGATTGAAGGAATTCGTTCTGTTTTAAGTACAGAAGAATATAACGTGGATTTGGAATACATGGATTCGAAACGTTTTGTTTCGTATAACAGCAGACAATTGTTCCATGATTTGATAAAGTACAAAATTGAACATTTGCCTCCTTATGACGGTATTATCGTGGGGGATGATTATGCCCTGCAGTTTGCTATAGATTATCAGGAGGAACTGTTTGCAGATATCCCAATTGTATTTCTGGGAGTAAATGATACAAACAGGGTAAAAGAAGCAGAAGATATTCCATACATAACCGGTGTAGTAGAAGAGCTGTCTATCAAAGAAAATATACAACTCGGTATTTCACTTAATAAAGCTGCTAAGAGGATAGTAGCTATCGTAGATGATACCTTGACCGGTATTGGTGATAAAGTACAGTATTATTCTTTGGAGGAGCAATTCCCGGAATTGAAATTTGAACATATAAATGTATCGGACTACACCTTTGCAGAAGTGGAAAATCAAGTCAGCAGGATGGATGATGACACAATACTTCTGTATTTAAGCATGTACACGGATAAGACAGGTGCCAATTTAACAATACCTGAAGCTTCCAGAGCATTAAGCAGAGCGGCAAGAGTTCCCATACTGCGTGCGGAAGTGGGAGGAATCGGTGAAGGCATCCTGGGTGGTAAAATGGTTTCTTATTATGATTCAGGCGCAATCGCAGCTAAACTTCTTGTAAAAGTCTTTGGAGGTACTCCCATAGACTCAATCCCAATCATTCACGAAAGTCCTAATAATTATATAATCGATTACAATGTTTTAAAAAAATACGATATACCCATGAGGTTACTTCCGGCTGATACACAGATTATAGGGCGTAAACTATCCTTTATTGAACAACATCCGGTTCTAACCGGAAATATAGTCTTAATTTTTTCACTGTCAGCATTGGTTATTATTCTATTGACCTCAGATAATATCAGAAGAAGAAGAATGGACAAGATCCTGCAGGAGAGTCATGAGGAATTGGTGCAGACTTATGAAGAATTAACTGCTTCTGAAGAGGAATTAAGACTTCAGTACGAGATATCACAAAAACATATGGAAGAGATGGAGATCCTGAATCAGAAGTATGGTATTGCAGTTGATAGTACAGGCTGTGCAGTATGGGAGTATGATGTAACCTTAAGAACCTTATCAATCACCGAAGAGTTTTTGTATCCGTTAAATCCCAAACTGGCGGAGATTAAGGATATCGATATCCTTCTTGATAATATGCTATGCCAGGAAGGTAAGAATCTTGTATTATCAGAGTATAACAGATATTTAAACGGAGAAACCGATAAGATATATATTGAATTATCCTTACATAATACAAATAATGAAAAGATCTGGGTGATGTTAAGCGGTAAAGGCGTATTTGATCTGCAAGGGAATGTAATGTCCTTAAATGGTTTGCTAATCGATATCACAAAGATAAAGGAGCAGGAGGAATATATCAAGTACCTGGCAGGGAATGATTATCTTACGAAACTGCCTAACCGTATGAGCTTTATGGAGAAGCTGGATGGCCATTTAAAAGACAATTCCTATGGTGCAGTCCTTTTACTGGATATTGATAATTTCAAGACAATAAATGATACCCTGGGGCATCTAAACGGTGACAGGCTATTAACTATAATAGCGGATAGAATCAACAGTCTTGTAGATGATAGTTTAAAGGCTTATCGATTCGGCGGAGATGAATTCCTTATACTGATTACCGGTGTGAAGAGTGAAGATGCGGTAGATGTTTATCTGAATAAGCTTAGGAAGTTATTTAATGAACCGATTAGCTTGCTTGGTAAAGAGCATCTTGTAAGCTTTAGTGCCGGTATTACCTTCTTTCCCAAAGACAGCATTGATATGGAGCGACTGCTTATCAATGTTGATACTGCGATGTATTATGTGAAGAGCAACGGAAAAGGCAGCTGCATGTTCTATAGTGACAGCATATTTGAAGATATCAGGAGCAAAGCAGAAATAGAAGATATCTTAAGAGGAGCGCTAAAAGAAGACGGATTCAAATTACTGTATCAGCCGCAGATTAATGTTAACACCGGTGAGATTGACGAATTTGAAGCTCTGCTCAGGCTGAAGAACAGGAACTTATCCCCTGCCCGGTTCATTGAAATTGCTGAAATGAGCGGTATCATTATAGAAATAGGAAGATGGGTCACAAAGGAAGTAATCCGGCAAATGGCTGAATGGAGGAATAAAGGATATCCCTTAAAGCCTGTTGCCATTAATTTCTCCGGTAAACAGTTAATTGATAGGGAATACATATCATTTTTGAGTAATACACTTCAAATGTATAATATTAATCCAAAGTACATAGAAATTGAAATTACAGAAAGCATTTTAATGGAGGAGACAGATAATACACTTGCATTTCTTAACCAGCTGAAGGAAATGGGACTGAAAATCGCAATGGATGACTTTGGAACCGGCTATTCCTCCCTTAACTATCTTACCTTTATTCCCGTTGACAAGATCAAACTGGACAAATCTCTTTGCGAGAAGTTTATTAATATGGATAACAGTAGTGTTATAAGCAGTCTAATCAGTCTTGTTCACAGTCTTAATCTAATAATTACTGCTGAAGGGATTGAAGAGCCTTATCAGTATTATCGGTTAAAAGAAGGCGGATGCGACTTGATTCAGGGGTATTTATTCAGTAAACCTGTTTCTTGCCAGGAAGTTGAAGAAATTTATAACGACAATTTCTCCAGCAGGATTTTATTATAGTAATTTCATAATTAAATAATAGTTTTACAACTGCTGCTAAATGGACTGATTTATAATCGGTAAATGGCAGCAGTTTTTTGTTATGCCAAAGAACTTACGAATACATTTTTTTAAAGAGGAAATGGTTAACATTGTATATTTTCGAGGTATTTGGTTAATTTATAACTGTATTGATATATAAGTTTTTAACCAGGTTGTAAGGAAACTTTTTACATCATTATTTAAGTGTTTATACACACCTGATTTATTAAAAATACATTGTAAAGGAGAACCAAATGCAGGACAGGAAAGAAAACTCTTTAAATTCGGAAAAGAATAAAAGACTTGATACAATCAGTGCAACCAACAGTGAGGAAACAGCTGCATGGGCAAATGAAGAGAAAATTGTCAAACACAGCCAGGTATCAATTCCCTCAGAGTATGAGGTGGAAAAGGCAAAGAACTGGGTAGATAACGGAAGCCAGTTATAAATTATTAAAAATCAAAGCATTAAGGATTACTAAATTCAGGAAAGAGGTTATAAATGGCTAAAACAATAATGACGATGGATGGTAATTCAGCAGCAGCTTATGCAGCTTATGCTTTTACCGATGTAGCAGCAATCTATCCCATAACTCCGTCCACCAGTATGGCGGAGGTTACCGATGACTGGTCAGCAAAGGGAAGAAAGAATATTTTCGGGCAGGAAGTAAATGTAGTGGAAATGCAATCGGAAGCCGGTGCTGCCGGTGCTTTCCATGGATCCCTTCAGGCTGGTGCCTTAACAACAACCTTTACAGCATCCCAGGGATTGTTACTTATGATACCAAATATGTATAAAGCTGCAGGCGAATTACTGCCGGGTGTTTTTCATGTAAGTGCAAGAGCGATTGCCACACATGCGCTTAGTATTTTTGGAGATCATCAAGATGTTATGGCAGTAAGACAGACAGGGTGTCCAATGTTAGCAAGCGGTTCTGTTCAGGAAGTAATTGATCTGGCACCTGTAGCGCATCTGTCCGCAATAAAAGGGCGTCTTCCTTTTGTACACTTTTTTGATGGTTTTCGTACCTCTCATGAAATACAGAAGGTAGAGGCACTTGATTATGAGGACTATGCCTCCCTCCTTGATTACAAGGCCTTAAAGGAATTTAGAGACAGAGCTTTATCTCCCAACCATCCGGTTACCAGGGGAACAGCCCAGAACCCGGATATTTATTTTCAGGGAAGGGAGTCCGCCAATCAATATTATGAGAATATTGTACCCATTGTAGAAGAATATCTGAGCAAAATGGGTGAGCTTACCGGACGAAAATATGGTCTCTTTGATTATTACGGTGCAGCAGATGCAGAATATGTAATAATTGCGATGGGTTCAGTAACCCAGACAATTGAGGAAACCATAGATTATCACAATAAAAATGGAGAAAAGTACGGACTTATAAAGGTTCACTTATTCCGCCCTTTTAGTGCAAAGCACTTCCTAAGCTGTCTTCCTTCAACCGCAAAGAAAGTTGCGGTTCTTGAAGCTACAAAAGAGCCGGGTGCGCTGTATGAGCCATTATATCTGGATATCAGTGCAAGCTTGGCAGACAGCAAGCCTAAGCCTGAAATCATCGGAGGCAGATTCGGCCTGGGCTCTAAAGATACGACCCCTGCTGATAGAACAGCAGTTTATGAGAATCTGAAACAGACTTCCCCGAAAGACCATTTTACCATCGGAATTACGGATGATGTAACGGATACCTCTCTTCCGGAAGTGAAAAGATTTTCTACAGAACCTTCTGACAGAAAAGCATGCAAATTCTGGGGCCTGGGTTCAGATGGTACGGTAGGTGCAAACAAGCAGGCAATTATGATAATCGGTAACTCAACGGACTATAACGTACAGGCTTATTTTGATTATGATTCCAAAAAATCCGGTGGTATTACCATGTCTCACTTAAGATTTGGAAAGACTAAGATAAAGTCTACTTATCTGGTGGTCCATGCGGATTACGTGGCATGTCATAACCAATCCTATGTTAATAAATATGATATGTTAAGTGATATAAAACCCGGTGGAATATTCGTACTGAACTGTAAATGGAAGGACGATGAACTGGAGGAGATGCTGCCTGCAGGGCTTAAGAGAGACCTGGCTGAGAAAAATATCCGCTTCTATACCATAGATGCCGTAAGCATTGCCGGTGAAATTGGACTTGGAAATCGTATTAATATGATTATGCAGGGAGCCTTTTTTAAGCTCATTGACATCCTGCCGGAAGATGTATTTACGAAAGAGTTAAAGAATGCGGCCGCCTATTCTTATGGAAAGAAAGGTGAGCAGGTTGTTGCCATGAACCATGAAGCAATTGACCGTGGTGTAAAAGGTATCCATGAAGTAAAGGTACCAGAACACTGGAAGAATGATTCCGATAAAGTTGCAAATCCTGTGGATGAACCTGAATTCGTACAAAATATCATGCGGCCTATGCAGGAGTTAAAAGGAAATGAGCTACCTGTCAGTGTTTTTAAAGGAAGAGAAGACGGTACCTTCCCCAATGGCTCCACTGCTTTTGAAAAACGAGGAATTGCTGTTAATGTACCGGAGTGGATCAGTGAAAATTGTATCCAATGTAATCAATGCTCCTATGTATGCCCTCATGCGGTTATAAGGCCCTTCCTGATGACAGAGGAGGAAATGCTGAACGCGCCTGAACATTATGTTGCTTTAAAAGCCACCGGTAAAGGATATGAAAATTACCGGTTTCGCATTCAGGTCAGCACAATGGATTGTACCGGCTGCGGAAACTGCGCAGATATTTGTCCGGCCAAGGAAAAAGCGCTGGTAATGAAACCTATTGATTCCCAGACAGAAGTTCAGGTGCCGAACTGGAAATATGCTTTCTATGAAGTAGGCCATAAAAACAATCTGTCTTATGGAAACACATTTAAAGAAAGCCAGTTTAAGCAGCCTTTGATGGAGTTTTCCGGAGCTTGTGCAGGCTGTGGTGAAACACCTTATATTAAATTAATTACCCAGCTCTTTGGAGACAGAATGATGATTGCCAATGCTACAGGCTGTTCTTCAATTTGGGGTGCTTCAGCACCAAGTACTGCCTATACAGCTAACAGGGAAGGAAAAGGTCCTGCCTGGGCAAATTCTCTCTTTGAGGATAATGCAGAATATGGATTTGGTATGTACCTTGGTAACAGGCAGATACGTGCCAAGCTGGAAGGACTTATGAAGGAGCTTCTGGAAACCGGTCTTGAGGAAAATGTGAAAGAGCTTATCAACGACTGGATTCATTATAAGCAGGACGGAGAAATAAGTAAATCTGCCAGTGAAAAGCTGGTAAAGGCACTCACTGAATATAAAACACCGGATGAAGATAAGAAAAAAATTATTGATGAGATTCTGGAAAAGAAGGATTATCTTGTTAAGAGATCTCATTGGATTGTAGGAGGCGATGGCTGGGCTTATGATATCGGCTATGGCGGTCTTGACCAGGTGCTGTCCTCCGGTGAAGATATCAATGTGCTGGTATTTGACACNNGCAGAAGTATATTCCAATACCGGCGGACAGGCTTCCAAATCCACTCCTGCTGCTGCAGTAGCCAAGTTCGCTGCTTCCGGCAAGAAATCCGGCAAGAAGGATCTTGGAAGAATGATGATGACTTACGGCAATGTATATGTTGCACAGGTAGGTATCAATGCCGATAATAACCAGTTATATAAAGCGGTAAGAGAAGCTGAAAGTTATAAAGGACCTTCTCTGATTATTGCTTATTCACCCTGTATCAGCCACGGTATGAAAGTAGGTATGGGTAAGAGTATGGCTACCATTAAAGAAGCAGTAAAAGCAGGTTACTGGCACTTATACCGTTATAACCCTGACCTGAAAAAAGATAATAAAAATCCTTTTATCCTGGATTCCAAAGCC
>DJJW01000053.1 GCA_002434335.1 Lachnoclostridium sp. UBA6558
ATTCAAAAACATTGTACTAGTGTTCTTCTTTACCTAAACGTAATGGACAGATAATGAACGACAAAAAATGACGTATAGTTTACGGACAGAAATTTATTTCTTTTAAATGAGTAGCCAGAAAAATCATATATATAAATGCAACGAAAAAATTACAAATAAGCAAACATAAACAGTAGTAAAAAATGTCAAATAAACGTTTCTCTGATTAAATACCCTATAAATAATGGCTGTAAAAAATGCTATATAAACGTATTTCAGATAAAATACCATAGAAACAATGGCAATAAAAATACCGATTTCATGAGAAAACCGTACAGTTTTGTACGACTACTACTCATGAAATCGGCAACTTTTGTTGAAACATCTACAGGAAGTATTTCCAAGGGGCTTCCTGCACTAAATTTGATTTACAGTAATCCTTACAGTATTGCTCTTTGTTACTGTAAGTGTACTTCCTTACTATATTTACTCTCAAGCTACTGCAATAATTCTTTCAGCCCGTCAGTAATGGAAGTGGCATTTCTTAAATCCATCAGGAAATACTCCGTTCCATTGGTGTTTACAATATAATAACTTTCGTCATAGGGTTTGAATTCAACTACAAAAGGTGTATTGGATGTATTTAAGTGATATGTTACGGTCATAACAGGTGTTTCCTTCTCACCTTTCATTAAATCCGCTTCCGGTATTTCTCTCTCCGTCTTAGGTGCTATTAGCACTTGATAGAATTTCTTAAAGACATCCTCTTCCACCGTTTTCTTGTCTACCGTATAAACAGCGGTTGTAGTATCCTTACCATCTTCTGTGGTAGTCTCTCTTTCTATTGCTAAGGTATGAGAGTCTCCACCGGCAGTAATATCAATACTGTCCACTGACTCAATGCTTATGAGATTTACATATTTATAAGTATTGCTGTAAGCATCAATAGCGGTCAGCTTCTCTACGGTTGAACTATCCAATATATTAACTGCATTGGAATCTGATGTTTTCGCATAATAATTACCGTCTTCATTGGTTGCTCCAATCAATAAGGTCAGGCTTTTGTTAACCTTAACAGTATTAGCAGTATCCGTGCTGTCCGTACTGTCTGTTGTGCCAGTATCTGTCCCATTATCGGTGCTGCTATCCGTACTGTCAGCTTCTGCAGCCTGCTCATCATAGTAATCAATTGATACTGTATAGGCAGGCTCCTCCAGTCCATATTTACTCAGGTCCGTTGCATTATAATCTGCACAGGAGGAGAAGGAAAGAGAAGCATAATTACCAAACAGGGTTGTCATGCTGTCATTATCTGCAGCTACCGGAGTTGCATAAGGCTTTTGAATGATATAGTTGCTAAAGCCGGAATAATCATAGGGGGAATCCTCATCATAAACCACCTCAAAGTCCTTTCCATCCTTTGCCGTTACCGAAAGCTTCGTTACATTCTCTGCTGTAACGGCGGGTATAGCTTCTACTGCTGTCAGGTCTGTCCTGGTGTAATGAAAATAACTGTAAAAGGAGGTTCCGATTACATAGACTTCTTTGCTTCCTGCCAATGCCGCATAATATTCACCGCCAAAAGGTGTCTCGTTTCCGATCATCACAGTGGTTTCCTTGCCATCACTGGTGGTCGCCGTTGCCGTTATTACCGGATTCTCCAGACCAAAAGCAGACAGGTCCTCTATTCCTTCCGTGAGAGTGGAAGTAGGTTTGATTTCTGCAAAGGCATTCTGCATATTGGCAGCATAGGTCTGGTTTACAGGAAAAGAGGAATCCTCCTTCTCTTCCCATACACCTTTGTCATTTAAGGTTAAAGTCATCTCCAGTGAGGGATTCTTAAAATAGATACTTTTGATGGTACTGGTGTCCAGTGAAACGATTGCTTTTGTTTCATCTGCTGCTGTGTCCTGTGCGTCTTTCTTGTCATTGTATTTCACGAGCCAGAAATATACACCCAGTAAAACAATCATAGCAAGGAGCAGCAGCAATAATCCCAGGTGCTTCTTACGCTTACTGCCAGCCATTATTTTTTCCTCCTTCTAAGAACAACAAAACCACCGGTTCCAAGGACAATTACAGGTAATACGATGACCATAAGAACGGACCAGAGATTAGCCTGTGCTGCCGTTACATTTAAGTACTGCTGCTCGGTGCTTACAGTTCTCACTGCAAGGCTATCCGCTTTATCGGTTACATAATTAACGGATTTTAAGAACAGGTCAAGATTACCGAGGGAGGAGGAAGATACCATACTCTCGTCAATCAAAGCAGAAGAGCCGTATACGACCAGCTTTGTTTCCGCTTCATTATAGGTTTCTGTAACAGCGATACCAAGGTTAAACGGACCGTCAATATCACCATCTTCTTTGGAGCTATTGGTTGAATTAATATCGGTCTTTGAATATGCCTCATCCGATGTAACCAGTATGGGTGCTGTTGTTATAGTACTTCTTGCCGTGTCCAGCGTCTGAAGACCGGAGGAGAGCGGTGCTACCACATAAGTACCGTCGGATTTTAAATCTGTGGTAATCTCATGGGTACTGTAATCCGGTACAAGATAGGTCATATATTGCCCCATATAATGATTTCTGCTGCCTTCTACTACCAGACCGGTAACCTGGCTTACACCATAATAGTCCAGTAAGGATGCGAAATTTTCAAGGCTGCTGGTATTATAATCGGTATAGATCAGCGCATCTCCGCCCTTAGTCAGATAATCTTTTATCATGGTAACCTCATCGGGGGAATAATCCTTCTGGGGAGCGTTAATCAGCAGTACGGAGCAATCCTCCGGAATGCTTTCACTGGTAAGGGTATTAATGGATTGGGAGGTAACATTAATCTTTCCCAGAGAGGTTGTTATGGTTGAACCAAGTTCAGCTTCTCCATGACCCGTAACGGTATACATAACCGGCAGATCTTCTGTTGTTACATACTGCAGGGCTGAGGTTACCTGACCTTCTACATCGATTCCGGTCTGATAGCTCTGGTAAGTGTTATAATCCACCTCCGAAACTATCATATCCCCGGCAGGTATATATTTTGCCCTGTCATTGCTGTTGTTTACGACCAGTACACTGTTGTTGGTGATTGCATCGCTGTAATATTTCTGCGCAAAGCTTGGATAAAGTACCGGGTCTTTATATTCCACTTTAATATGTCCTGACAGCTGAGGATACTTCTGGATGATTTCTGTAGTGGTCTTATCCTCCTGACCGGTCTGTGCAAGATAATAGATTGTAATATCATCTTTGATGTTCTTAACATAGTCCTTTGTAACATCTGTCAGGGTAAAAGTGCCTTCCTTGCTGATATCTACTTTTAAATCAAGTTCCGTAACAATAATATTCAATACCAGTATTATGATAATGACAACGGCTGAGACTGCTGTTGCATAAGCGCCTCCCCTGAATTTTCGGGAGGTAAAGGAAGCCTTGATCTTATCAGCAATACTTGGCTCTTTTACTGCTGCTTCTTTGCCATCAATTACGTTTTCTGGTATATTTTCTATATTTTCATTGGTGTTGTTATCTGTAATCTGATCCTTCATCTGCTTTTGCTCCCTCCTTAGTTCCATCTATGTTTCTTTATTACCTGAACAGTTAAGAACAGGAATATGAATACAACGCTTAAATAATAGACCACCGAAGACAAGTCAAGGATTCCGGTAGTGAAATTATCAAATCTTGCCATTACGGAAAACCAGCCCAATACCTTGGTCAGCAAACCGTCAAATAAGGCAGGCTTTACAAAATAGGTTACAGCAAGAGCCGCTTCTCCGATTACACCAATGGTAAGTGAGACCACGTAATTGTGCATCATACTGTATAAAAGCCAGCAAATCAGAAGAATTGCCACTAGGAATATAAGGTAGCAGGTACGATTATCTGTGGGCAAGAAGGATACAAGGCTATCCATCAGTACCGTAACCAGAATAACTACAAAGGAAACCACCGCTGCCACCAACTGGCTCTCTGTTAAGGAAGAGACAAATAAACCAATAGAGATATAAGCCGCCCCCAAAAGAGTAAAGCCTAAGATGGAACCATAGGCAACCTTCAGGGACAAGCTGCCGAACTGCAGCAGTATCAAAGGATACAGGCAGACAATTACCATAGCGATTAAAAATACGGACAATACGGCAAAATATTTACCTGATATGATTTTACTGATGGATAAGGGGGAAGTGAATAATAACTGGTCCGTTTTCTGCTTCTTGTCCTCCGCCATCAGCCTCATTGTTAAGATTGGTACTAACAGAACGAAGATAAAAGAAATGCCGGACAGCACATATTCAAAGTTAGCCACCATATTCATTAAATTATAAACAGCATAATAAATCCCCACAATTACCAGGAAAAAAGCTACAAACACATATCCTGTCATTGAGGTAAAATAGGATTTCAGTTCTTTCTTAAATATTGCCAGCATCTTAATTCTCCTCCTTCTGTTCAGAGTCTGAAACCATTTCCTCTTCTACCGGAAGACCGCTCTCCGCAATCTTAACAGTATCCAAAGCTTTCTCTGTTTCAGATTCCTTCGTATTCTCCTGCGCCGCAGGAGCTTTCTTATGCTTGCGGAACAATCTGTTAGAGTTCTTTCCCCCATTTGAGGCAGGTTTGCCTTCCTGGGTAAGCTCAAGGAAAATATCCTCCAGGGACATTGTGGAGGTATGCATCTCATAGATAGGGCATCTGGCGTCACTTAAAGCATAGAATACAGCTTCCCTGATATCACTTTCTTCTCTGCTGAAGGCAGATAATTTGACCATTCCTTCCTTTGAGTTCTTATCAAATTCCAGCTTGGTAATTTCAGTGATATTTTCCAGTGCCTTTTTCACTGTATCTTTCTCGCCTTTGACTTCCAGGTGTAAGCCGGTAGAACCGCCTATATGCCTGGACAGATTATCCGGGGTATCCGAAACGATAAGCCTTCCCTTATTTATGATCATTACCTGATCACAGATAGCACTTATTTCAGAAAGGATATGGGAGCTTAATATAATAGTATGTTTTTTACTTAATTCCTTAATCAGATCTCTGATTTCTATAATCTGCATGGGATCAAGCCCTACCGTAGGCTCATCCAGAATAATCACCTCAGGAAATCCAACGATTGCCTGCGCAAGGCCTACTCTTTGCTTGTAGCCTTTTGACAACTGTTTGATCAGACGCTCAGAAACCTCTGTTATCTTAGTCATTCTCATGATTCTGTCAATCATCTGCCGTTTTTCACTCTTTTTTACGGACTTAATATCCGCAACAAAATACAAATATTCTCTTACTGTCATATCCTGATAAAGAGGTGGAAGCTCCGGCAGATAACCAATACTTTTCTTTGCTTCCTCGGGTTCGTCAAATATGTCATGACCGTTGATTACAACGGTTCCTTCCGTCGCTGATATGTAACCTGTGAGAATATTCATTGTTGTTGATTTACCGGCACCGTTAGGGCCGAGAAATCCGAGAATCTGTCCCTTTTCCAGGGTAAAGCTCAGGTCATCTACTGCCAGATGCTCCCCATACTTTTTTACAAGATTTTTTACTTCAATCAACCTTTTCTCCTCCTTAAATGAAAACATATTTGCTGACTTATATAAGCTGCAATCTCAACTTATAAGATTCCTGTCAGACAAACTAACAAGTCTATGTTACTACCTGATTGCGAAAAATTTGTGAACATTTCCATATTTTTCGGGAAAATTTTTAGGGAGATATTTATTTGGCAGTTGCGTATGGCGCACTAAACGGTTTGTACTTACTTTAACCGCTTCAGCAATAAAAAAATTTATGGCAATTAAAAAGAGAGCATCCCATTTCGAATAAGGGTGCTCCCTAAAGATAGTGCGTCAGATTAGTCTGCTCCATAGGCCTCCTGCTTTCTTATGCAAATTATTTTCTGGTGTTTTTTCCATTACTTTTCTCGATTAGATTAAACATTGCAATTAGTAACATGCCGAATTGAAGCATCAGAAACAGGGAATCATAGGTGATCATACTCTCACCACCTTTCCTTTTCGTCTGTCCCTTTCCGTCAATAGTTCTTTGCGACCTGTCTCCTGCATTTTTCCCTAGTCCCCCTCTCATAAGGTGAAAAAACGGTTACCAAGATGTTTACATTTACATTATAACATCTTGGATATTTTTTACAATACTTCTTGTCTATTCTATCTGTTTTTTGTCTATTCTACCTTTTAATTTAAGAAATCTAATAATTGATATCTCATTCTATCTATTGCCTGTGTTTTGACAAGTGAAAAAAGCTTTCGATAACTTGGCTGTTGTTACCGGTCAAGTAATGTGATAGGATTTAATTTGATGAATACTTTTTACCCAGTATACTCAAACGCGGAGCGGTCAGAACGGCTCAATTATATAAACCCGCTCTGAAACAGCTTAGCATTTATCCCTTAGCAATACATTTGTTATGGAAGGAGGTTTCTATGGCAGAAGAACATAATTGCAGTTACTGCAATAACCATTTATGTGTACACAAGGTTCCCATTTTTTCTTCCTTGAATCATGAGGATCTGTTAAAGATATCCCAGTGGATCGAACACAGAGATTATAGGAAAGGGGAAATCCTCTTTCATACGGGGGATACGGTGGACTTTCTTATTATCATGGACGTAGGCAGTGTAAAAGCCTATAAATATACCCAGGACGGACGGGAGCAAATATTATACATCTTTTCGGAAGGTGACTTCTTTGGGGAGCAGTACCTTTTAAATAAGATAAATGCCAGCTATACAGTCGAAGCTCTGGAAAATGTGAAGGTATGTATGTTAACCAAATCCCAATTCCGTCATTTATTAGCTGCCTATCCTGATATCGCTGTTAAAGTTATAGAAGAGCTTGGCGGACGAATGGCAACACTGGAGAACACAATGCAGAGCTTGGGAATACGCAGTATTGATTCCCGCATAAGTTCTCTATTAATGGACTTTTCCGAGAAATATGGAAGAACTGTTCCTGAGGGTATTCTAATACGCCTGCCCTTAAGCCGGGAAGGGATAGCCAACTATCTTGGTATTGCCAGAGAAACGGTAAGCCGAAAGCTGATGCAGCTTGAAAGTGATGGTATTATACGTTCGGTCAGCAATAAATCTCTTTTGTTGTTAGATATTGAAGTCTTAAAAGAAGCTGCTACTTAGAGTTGTCCATAGAGCAGCAGAATTAATATTAGGGTATATCTGAAAACTCATTGTAAAAAATTCTTTAACATCAAAACAAAATTTGACTTGAATCACAGAATTCCTCCTATGCGTCCGTTATACTTGCAGTATCAAATAAATGCAAAGGACATCATAAGGAGGAATTTTTTATGAATTACCGTGATATAAACATAAGCATCGGAGACGTAGCCGCAGCCCTTCCAAAAGCAACCCGCGTCTTTAAGGAATATGGTATTGATTTCTGCTGCGGCGGACACAGACCTCTTGCTGCTGTTATGAAAGAACAGGGCCTTCCCCTGGAGGAAGTATATGACAGGCTTGATCAGCTAGTAAGTGAACAAGAGAATCCTGCAGAAACTACAGACCTTCCCTTTGACCAGATGAGCTCACCCGTTCTGTCTGCCTACATTGAGGATACCCATCACAGCTATTTAAGAAGAGCATTACCGGAAGCTGCGGAATTATTAAATACCGTTCTCAGGGTTCACGGCAGCAAACACAGGGAGTTATTTGAAATGTACCAGCTATTTGGCAGACTTAAGACAGATCTGGAACAGCATCTGTTAAAAGAAGAAAATCTTCTGTTTCCTTTGTTGGAGAACTCAGCCGCTGCTTGCAGCTGCAGCAAGGACACAGATTCCGCCTCTGAGGCCAGAAGCCTAACAGAAGAAATTATCTCTGAGCATGAAGCTGCCGGTGAGATACTTCGAAAATTACGCAGTATTTCTAATGACTATACCCTGCCTGATGGTGCCTGCGCTACCTATCAGAAGACCTACTCCCTGTTAGAAGCACTGGAGCAGGATCTTCACCAGCACATTCATTTAGAAAACAATATTCTGCTGAAAGATTACGCCACCCATTAATATCTGACCTCTAGGTTGCTCAAGTAGCCTGTAAATACATCTGTAAGCGCCTGCTGTTGTATAAGCACCTGCTGTTTACAGTTCTGGTTGCTTCTTTTAAGAACTGGTCAGATTTCAGACACACCCTGGTTTAAAATATCCGCAGCAGGTTATGCTTCTATATGTAAGTGGAAGTAACTGCTGCTGGCGTTAATGAATTCGGAAAGGATAGAAGCTATGAGTGATAAAATTCTTGATTTAAGCAAATCAGTATACGAATTGTGCAGCACAGCCCCCGAAACCGCAGAAATTCTTGCAGCTCTTGGATTCACAGATATCACAAAGCCTGGAATGTTACAGACTGCCGGAAGATTTATGACAATACCAAAAGGTGCGGCTATGAAGAAAATCAATCTGGATACCATTAAGATAGCATTCGAAGAAAAAGGATTTACAATAAAAGAGTAAAGTCAGCTAAGGAGGTAACAGTAATGAGTGAAAGTATTAATAACCGAGAGTTCCGTCAAAAAGTATTAAAAGAAGTAATTAACAGCCTTCATGCCGGTAAATCCGTAGAAGATGTAAAACAACAGTTTGAAGAAGCCTTTCATGGTGTTTCCGCTACTGAAATTTCAGAAGCGGAGGCTGCATTAATCGCAGAAGGTCTCCCCGTTGCAGAAATACAGCGTTTATGTGACGTTCATGCCGCAGTATTTAAGGGTTCCATTGAAGAAATCCACAAAACTGATGACCAGACAAAAATACCGGGGCATCCGGCTAATACCCTTATCAGAGAAAACAGAGTTTTAGAAAAGATTATTGAGAAAGAGATCAAACCCTGGTTATCAGACCCGGAATCCGTAGAATTAGCGGCTCTAAAGGATAGCCTGGAGAAACTAAACGGTCTGGATATCCATTATCAGAAAAAAGAGAATCTGTTCTTTCCTTATATGGAGCAATACGGTATTACGGCACCGCCTAAGGTTATGTGGGGTGTAGATGATGAAATAAGGGATCTGTTAAAGGAAGCTAAATCTATTCTGAATCAGAACGGTTCAGAACTAAAAGCCAAAATTGAAACCCTTTTAGATAAAGTAACAGAAATGATATTTAAAGAAGAGAACATCCTTCTTCCCATGCTCCTTGAAACCCTTACACAGGATGAATGGAAGAAAATCGCAGATGAAAGTACTGAATTCGGTTATCTGGTAGATAAGGTTCCGGAGTGGAAACCTTCTCTTGCATATCAGCCTGCTATCAAAGAAGAGAAGAAAGAAGCAGGTGTTATTGTTCTTCCCACCGGCGTACTTAAAACGGAAGAATTAATCTGCATGCTCAATACCCTGCCCTTTGATATTACCTTCGTGGACAAAGATGATGTAGTGAAATACTTCTCAGAAGCAGCTGACAGAGTCTTTCCCAGAACCAGGTCAGTAATCGGACGGAATGTATCAAACTGCCATCCACCGGCAAGTGTCCATATCGTGGAACAGCTGGTAGCGGACTTTAAGAGCAGAAAGAAAGACCAGGAGGATTTCTGGATTAAAATGATGGGTAAATATATCCTGATACGTTATTATGCCGTTAGAAATGATAAAGGTGAATTCCTTGGAGTACTTGAGGTTACGCAGGATATCAAGCCCATTCAGGAAATCACCGGTGAAAAACGTCTGGTATCACTGGAATAATAGAAATTGGTTTAAATTTGTCACAGCTTAATCTATTAATTTGGCTTTTGAGCAGAGCAATTATACTCTGCTCAAATTTTTTTATAAATTGGTTTCATTGTGAAGTTATACTTCTAAAACAACATTATCTTAAGCTACCACATCCTGCATACCATACAGTCCCGGTTGTTTATCGATGATAAATTTCGCTCCGGCAATGGCACCTTTTGCAAATATTGCTCTGGAGTAAGCTGTATGTTTAATCTCAATTACTTCATCAAGTCCTGCAAAAATAACTTCGTGATCCCCTACAATACTACCTCCTCGTACTGCCGAGATACCGATTTCCTTCTCTCCTCGTTTCTCACGAACAGTAGAGCGGTCATATACATAGTTGTACTCACCCTTTAACACTTCATTTATGGAATCAGCCAGTAACAATGCGGTTCCGGAAGGTGCATCCACTTTCTGATTGTGATGTTTTTCAACAATTTCTATATCAAAGCCGCCTGCACTTAAAAGGGCTGTTGCCTCTTTCAGAAGCTTGATTACTGTATTGATTCCTAAGGACATATTAGCAGAACGAAGAATAGCAATTTTCGTTGATGTCTCTTTTACCAGTTCCAGATCTTCTTCCGACAGACCGGTGGAACACAGTATAATAGGAGTATTTGTGCGGATGCCATAGTCAAACATTTCCTTAATATTCCTGGGAGAAGAAAAATCAATTATCACATCTGCTTTTTCCGTATATTTTGTAAAGCTGTCAAAAACAGGGTAGGAATTTTCAAAGCGGTTGTTAACGTCGATTCCTGCAACAATCCTTACAGTGTCATCTCCGCTGCAGATTCTTGTTATCTCCTGACCCATTCGACCGTTACAGCCACGCAAAATTATATTTATCATTTCAACCTCATTTCTGAATACCAATTTCATTGATATTCGTATCCTTTCAGTGCTTTGATATCATGGCTCTTTCACCTGCCGGATACTAAAGAACCACATTCTTTCCTAATTATATTACAAAGCAGGGAGCTTTGCCAATTATATCTTCAAAGTTATGCCAGTTTCATTCCGCAATCTTTCATTGCTTTGATCAGTTTCTGAGCATTTGCCTCTTCCATTTCGGTTAGAGGGCTTCTTAAGGTACCTACTTCAAAGCCTATAAGATTTAATGCCTTCTTAACAGGAATAGGATTAACTTCACAGAATAAAGCTTCAATTAAGGGTATAAGACGTAACTGTTCCTGCAAACTGGCTTTCATATCTCCCTTTAAGAAATCAGCAACTATATCATGGGTTTCCCTTGGCAGTATATTTGATAATACGGATATTACACCGATACCTCCAAGTGAAAGCAAGGGCACTATCTGGTCATCATTTCCGGAGTACAGATCTATATCGCCCTGTGTTCTATGCATTAACTCAACCACCTGAGAAATATTTCCACTGGCTTCCTTAATTGCTACAATGTTATCCACTTCTTTAAACAGTTGTGCTGTGGAAACAGGTAAAAGATTACAGCCTGTTCTGCCGGGTACATTATATAATACGACAGGCAGGTCTACCGCTTTTGCAATCAGGGTAAAATGTTGAATTAATCCTTTCTGGGTTGCTTTATTGTAATACGGGGTCACAAGAAGAAGACCGTCAGCTCCCGCTCTTTTGGCATCTTCTGAAAGTTCGATAGCTGTCTGGGTGCAATTAGAGCCGGTTCCTGCTATTACCGGCACTCTGCCTGCAACTTTCTGAGCTGTATAACGGATACATTCCATATGTTCTCTCTCTGTAAGAGTGGAGGATTCACCTGTCGTTCCACAGATTATAATACTGTCAGTTCCGTTATCAATCTGATAATCAATCAGTTCTCCAAGCTTATCATAATTTACATTCAGATTTTCATCAAAGGGTGTTACAATTGCAACCCCAGCTCCTTTAAATATTGCCATAAGGCACCTCCTGTTATTCGGCCAAGCGGCCGTACTGGTCTAACGTTTCTCGGCTTTTGGCAAAGAAATAGAAGTGAAATAAAAAAAGCCGGCCTATGAGCCGACACCAAAGAATTCCGTTAAAAATTCCTCCAATACAGGGAGAAACAAATGTGTATTCTTTAGGCAGCACTCCATCAATTTCTTGATGACAGTCACACAGCTCTTAACTGTATGCCCAACAAAGAAAAAGCAAAATTCTTCTTCATTTCGGCATTTTTTCCTTTCCACAGCGNNGTATCTTATCATTGTGCAGGATGGTTGTCAACCATATATTTTATGAACCCGGCAGACCATATTTTATAAACCATGGCAACTGCTTGTACCGCCGACAAGCAGTTATTTTTTGTACTACCGCAAACACTTATTTATTCAAACCACCACAACACTTATGAACCACCACAAGCATTTAGTCTATGAACCACGGCAAACGCAGGAGTGTTACACCTATAAATAAATGAGATTAACTTACATTTATAGTTTCTTACATTGAAGATTTCATGCTAACACTTTTAATGTAGAAATGTAAGTCAATCTCATTGTAGATTTCCAAAACTATCCTTCCTGCGCTTGCCGTGCTCATGAGCAGCTCCTAAAAACAGCTCATGAATAACTGTTATTCTTCTATTTCAGCTTCAAATCTCCAATAATCCAATTTAAACAGATTACCGGAGGGATTACCATGAAAAGTAAAGTAAATTTCATGGATTCCCTGGATATTTTCAACCCTTCCGGTTACCAGTCTCCAATTNNATATCCCAAGCACCGGTATCCGGTATCTCAACTCTTCCAATCAGCGGCCCCTCCAAAGTGTCCACATGTATTTCTATTGTTCCGCCACCGGAGGCACTGGCTGCGCATACATGAAAGGTTTCCGGACCAGCTTCTCCAAAATCCACGCTGCTTACCCGGATATAATCTCCGTCATCAATATGGCATACACTTATACCGCCCTGGCTGCAGCTTTCAGTCTTGATGCCCTGTGACCAGGCAATGGTCTCTGCCTCATTCCTTCTGTAAGGATTAAGGCATCCAACGGGTGACACACCCTCTTCCGTCATATGAAGCACCGGAAAAGCACCATCTTCTTCATACTGAAACTGCTCTACGCATACCGAACGGGTAAAGCCGCTGCCTCCCGGCAATGCTCCGTTATGGTAAAAAAAGTAGGAGTTTCCCTTATAATCTATGATACCCGGATGATTCGTAAAGCTACCTCCCTCTGTGGGCATGATAACTCCTCTGTAGGTCCAGGGACCTGTAGGGGTGGTACTGGTGGAATATGCAATGTTTTCCGGAATTCCACTGGCAGCGTAGACCATATAGTAAAGCCCGTTACGCTTATAGAACCAGGGGCCCTCTTCATAGAGGGTTGCCCGTTCCGGGTTCCCCGTCCGTTTTCCAAAGCTCTCCTCCGTTAACGGTACCTGAACAATACCTGTGGTCTCGTCGTAGGAAATCATGTCTTCCTTTAGTTTCACATACCAAAGATGAGGATTTCCCCAGTATAAATAGGCCTGACCGTCATCGTCTACAAAGACCGTAGGATCGATGTCTCCCTTCCCGGTCTCCACCAGCGGATGACCCAGAGGGTCTGTAAAGGGACCTGTGGGGCTGTCAGAGACAGCGACCCCTACAGCCATTTGTCCTCCTTTTTTATTCATTGGTACATAAAAGTAAAATTTATTATTTCTTTCTATACACTGACCTGCCCAGGCATCTCCTCTGGCCCAGGTAAAATCCGTAAAAGACAGCGGTGAACCATGATCCGTCCAGTTGACCATATCTTTTGAGGAGAAGCATCTCCAGTCATTCATGGTAAACCAGGTAGAACCATCCTCATCGTGTCCGGTATATAAATAAATCGTACCCCCAGATACCATAGGAGCGGGATCTGATGTATAAATCGTCTGTATCACCGGATTTCTTTTGACTGCTGTTTCTTTTTCCATATTTCGTACCCTTCTGTATTCCGGTAAACCCGCGAATACGGTGCCATATATATCAGGCGGCAGCAAACCTTGCTGCCTTTGACAAATACTCTTGCAAAGTAACCTGAAAGGCATCCTTTCTTTCTTTTAAAATTGTGTAAAGGACTTTAAGGCTGCACTGCCCTCTCCCCTTACCTTTATTCCAATCTTTTTGANNGAGTAAAGTATTTAAAGCCCGCTTTGGCAGTTTCTCTTCTCTAAGTACCGCCACTATAATATCCCAACGGAAGAAAAAGAGGGTACACCAGCCCAATCGGTAAAGCCTTCCGGCTTTTCTGCTTGCAGGTGTACCCTTGGATTCTTACAGTTTGAAATTTCTGTTATTTCAATGCTGCTTGTCTGGCTTCGATTACTTTTTGGAACTTTGCTTTATCGAATTCAACCAGCTGCTTCCAGTCAAGGCCCTCTAACATGGTCTTCATTTCCGTCCACATGGATTGAAACTCCTCTTCGCTGCCTGCAAAGACCATTCTCCAGGAGGTATCGCAGATCAGGCTGGCGCATTGGCTTCTGATAAGGGCAATATCGGTAGTATCACTGGGAAGGATAATATTTACATTGGGTACCGGTTTTAACTGTCCGGTGCTTTCCAGTAATGCCACCTGGTTGGGAGCACCGTATTTTTCGCTCCATTCCTTGGTCATAGTGGTCTTATTAGCCTCCAGATAGGAGCTCCAGTAATTGCTGTTATAGGGTTCTTTTGTATTGGGATTGATGGATACGGAATGCAGAGGCCACTGATTGATCTTACTGTTTCCGTCATCAAATCCACCGCCGCCCCATTCATCGGGTACGGTACGATTCTCCATCAGACCATAGAGACCGTTCTCCGTAAGAGTGTACTTGCCGTCCTCCCCTTTCGTGTAGCTCCAGTCAGGTATACCATGATGAATGAACTGAAGACCTTCCGGGCTGATCAGCCAATCCAGAAATTCAATCGCTCTTGCTCTGTCATTTCCCTCCATATGAGCTCCCAGGGCAAATGCTCTGCCGTCTCCGTAATAAGAATCGGAAGGCTGATAGAAATTCATGTCTTCAACGGGTGCATAGATATAAGCATTTCTTTCATTTGCACGGTCCGGTGTATTCCAGAAACCTCTCTGCCAGGAATACCAGAAGAGCAATACCTGTTTATTCTTCATTTTTGTACAGGCAGTATCCCAGTTCTGGGTACCGGAATCCGGGTCTACAAGACCTCTCTGATTTGCATCAAAGAAGAATTTCAGCATCTTGTAATAAGCGCCATCATCGTCGGTAACCTCTTTTATATCCCCGTTATTACCAAGCATAATGGAACCGTTGACCTCATAGCCATACATCTTGGTCAGTTGGGTAGCTGTTTCCATGGTTATCTGTGTGCCGCCTTTATCCCAGTCAGGCCACAGAGAAAAAGCATAGTTGGGATCGCCTGCCTCGTTAGCAGGATGTGCGGTCTGTATCTTCTGCAGAACATCCAGCAAATCCTCCAGGTTCTTCATTTCGGGAGAACCGATTTCCGTATAATAATCCCAAGGCAGCATAGGACTGATATACACATCCGTATCACTGTAAGTAGTGGGTGAGGTATTTGTTATCTGACAGGGCATACCATAGATTTTTCCTTCACTGTTTCCTTCAAGTCCTGCGTTGTAGGTCTTATACTGTTCATAATACTGACTTAAGTTGGTACTGTTCTGTACATCACTGCTGATATCCGCAATCAGTCCCGCTTTGATGCAATCCTGAAGGGGTGAGTTATCAAGCAGTATGATATCCCCCAGCTTTCCGGCAGCTGTTCTGGTCTGGTACAGAGCCTCTCCGTTACCGGAGGCCTGGGGTGCGATGATATTCAGTTCCAGATTGAATTTATCCTTTATGACTTTTGCAAACCATCCGCTTTGCATACCCTGATAATTGGCTGCCACATCATAGACCTCAAGGGTAAGGGTCTTTGTGTGGTCAATCTCTCCTGATGCCGGGGTGGAAGGGCTGTCTGTTCCTAACTGGCTGTTTGTGCCTGCCGGAGTATTGTTATTCACATTGTTGCTTTTGGAGCAGCCTGTCACGGCTAAGGAAAGCACACACAGAACTGCCAGTAAACCCTTTACAAGCTTTCTCTTCCTCATAGTAAATCCTCCTCTTTTTTATTCTATAAAAAGATGTCTTTATCTTCTTATATTCACATTGATATTTTAACTCTTAAAGCTCAGGCTTTCTAAGGTATCAAAGCCGGAAAGACAAGCTTCTTTAACCCTTTACTGCACCTATCATAATACCCTTGACAAAATATCGCTGGAATATCGGATAGATCAGGAGAATCGGTGCAACAACAAGAATGGTGACCGTCATACGGATGGATGTTGCCGTCTGAACGGTGGCGATACTCTGCGCTACAGCAGAACTGCTGGAGGAGTTGACCAGCTGCTTTAAGGAGCTTGCCTGATTGATATACTGGTACAGGATGAACTGAAGGCTGTACAGCTTGTCATCGGTCATTAACAGCAGGGTATCCTGAAAAGCATTCCATTGTCCCACCGCTGCGAAGATTGCCACTGTTGCCATAATCGGCTTTATTACAGGCATAATGACCCGCAGAAATATTTTCATGGTTCCGGCACCGTCGATTTCCGCCGCCTGCTGCAATTCCTTTGGAATGGATTCCACAAAGGTCTTTGCCAGAATGATATAAAAAGGCGATACGACAGCCGGCAGTATATAACCCCAGAAATTATTGGTAAGATGCAGATTGCGCATGGTCAGAAACCAGGGAATGATACCTGCATTGAAGTACATGGTGATAATCACGAAGCGATACCAGAATTTCCTGCACCACAGGGTTTCTCTGGTAAACATAAATCCCAGGAAAGCAGTTGTCCCTACTGTAAGCAAGGTACCAATAACAGTCCTGCCTACTGAAATCACCGCAGCATCCAGTAATCCGGGAATTTTTATAGCTTTCAGATAATTTTGAATGTGCAGTTCCCTTGGCAGGAAAATAATCAGCCCTTTCTGGCTCAATTCGTTGGAACTGATGGTGTTAATAAAGATATAATAAAACGGATATATACATATAAATGCAAAGGCTGCGAAAAATACATAGGTAAGGACACTGATAGCCGCATCACCAATACTTTGATTTTTAATCCTTTTTTTGATTCCCTTCACCACATCATTCCTNNCTATAAAAAGCTCTCGCCTCTTACCAGTTTTGAAATACCATTTGCCACACTAAGCAGTACAAGGCTGATTACACTTTTCAATATGCTCAGGGCCGTAGCCACGGAATAGCTTCCGCTTCCCATTGCCAGGTTGAACACATAGAGATCCAATACCTGAATCTTTTCCTTGTTAAAGGCATTCTGGAAGACATAATACTGTTCCATACCGTTTGAAAGAAAGCTTGCGATGCTTAACATCAGCAGTACAAAATATGTCGGTAATATGCTTGGTATGGTGATATAGCGGATCATCTGCATCCTGGTGGCTCCATCCACCCTGGCGGCTTCGAAGAGTTCTTCGTCAATCCCTGTAATTGCCGCTATATACATAATTGCCGCCCACCCAAGATTCTTCCAGGTCAGCCAGAACCACTGGGTAAGCCAGACATGATCGGAGGCCTGCAGGAATTGAACGGGTTTTTCCAGTATCCCTGTGGATACCAGCAAATGATTTACCACACCGGTATTGTTAAAGATGTTAAAAGCAACGGAATACACCAATACCCAGCTGATAAAGTTCGGAATGGTAGTTACCGTCTGTACGGCCTTTCGAAAGGGAATACATTTTATTTCATTTAAGAATACTGCAAAAATCATGGGAAGCCAGGAAGTTCCAACAGTAATTCCGCTCATGACCAGGGTATTGGTCAGAACGTTCAGTATCTGCTTCGTCTTTACCTGGTTGGAGACAAGGGATTTGAACCATTTAAGCCCTACGAAGCTCTCCATGGTAAGCGGCTGGGGGGGCCTGTAATCAAAGAAGGCATATAACCAGCCATAAAGAGGATAATAGGCAAAAACGGCAACCAGCAGGATAAAGGGCAGAATATAAAGGAATTCCTTATAGGATCTCAGTTTCTTTTTATTTTGTAATAGCTTCATGATATCTCTCCTTGTTTTAGAGTATGAAGTAAAGCCTGTCATTACAGTCTGCGGGGATCGATGGATATTACCCGGTTCTCCGTGAGTTTACCAAAAGGCCCGGGTAAACAGGTATCCTCTTCTTCCGTATTTCCAAAGAAGTCACTGCCGGTTATAAATCTGGCTTTCACCTTACAGATATCTGAGAGGTTTTCCAGATAGGATCCCTTCCCGGCCTGGCGTCCCGGAAAGCCTTTTTGCTCCTTTGCTTTTCTGATTTCAAGGGTATACTTCTCCGTATCGATAGCAACCTCCAAACGTCCCTCCTGCCCCTCCAGATCCAAACCATAAAACTCCTGCCAGGCCTGCAGGTCAAGACATGCTGCGGGAGCGGGGTAGAGTATCCGAAGGTATCCTCCCGGCATGTTCAGATAGAGATTTCCCTCCGACTCATTATGCTCCGTTGGAAATTTCACTGCCGCTTCCTTACAGTCATAAAATATATTATTCCAGATTTTTGTATCTCTGGAGGTTCCTCCCCGTTTCCAGGCTATCCGGAAGGCTACCGTCTTGGCATAGTAACCGGCACTCCGGCATTTCCCGATGAAATTATTCACCATATGGATGTGATCCGTACCCTCACCATACACTGCATAACCATTGACCACACTTGTTTCCTCCAGTTTATACCAGCCGGAGGAACCGGGCTCTGCCGGTATCTGCTTCGGGTCAAAGCGTCCCTCTATATTCCAGAAAATATTATGGTCGATCAGATTGATGCCATCCCGGCTGCATTCTATAAAAATAGCTTCTCTCTGGTTTATCCCATCCAGAAAGAGGTTCTGAGTAATACGGTTGTTCTCATTCCCCATATCCATCCACAGATGGTCTGCACCGTGGGTTCTGGTAAAAATATTTCGTCTGATCAGGCTGCCGGTACAGTCATGTACCTTGATTCCTCCTGCCTCCCAGGACAGCTCCATCCTCTGCCAGCCGGTTCCCTCAATGAGGTTGTCTTCCACCAGTATATTTTTTGCAAAGAGCCCGGCTATGCCGCACACACCGGCATTGAAGATCCGGCACCTTCGAATGATTACCGACCCAATGACCTGTTCCTCCGAAAAAGTGTGATGCCAGCATTCATTGCCGATATCTATTCCCACTCCATTTGACCAGTCTATGGTACAATCTTCGATAATCCAATGATGCCCCCTGAAACAGGAGAGAGCTCCTCTTTGGGGTACCGGTGCGCCTGTAGCCCCATGGGCACAAGTAAGGCCTTTTACTTTAATAAAAGATAAGTAGGGAATTTCCGGGGCAAAGCACTGTTCTCTGTTTGTAAGCTCTATGGTGTGCTCCCTGGGGTCTCCGTCATCCCAAAGTCTGAAATGTACAGTCTGTCCGTTGGCTTCCACCCAGTAGGAACCGGGATGGTCTGCAAGCTGATTGAACAGAGAGACCTGATAAAGGGGTTTACCATCACAGAAGACCATCCCCCTTCGGTTCAGGTAGTTCGTCATATCCGTCTTGTCATATTCGATAAATAACCGGTCATGTAATATATTCACGGCACAGAAAGGATTATAGCCTTTGAAATCTTCCGGATTCAGCTTTAGTTCCCAGATTACAGCCGAACCATCTTCTTTGAAGCCCTCCGGTGAGAAACGCCGGAGGTTCCAGCCTTCGCTTCTTCTGAACTGTTTAGCCTCCACAGAAGCTTTGATAAAAACCTCTCCATCTCCATATGCTTCATAGGAAATCATTTTATGGCTTCCTTCTCCGCCTCTGGCCGGACGGACACATTCCCGGTAAACTCCTCCATGAATCCATACCCGGGTACCCGGATATGCTCTGGCTGCCGCTGCATTGATTGTCTTCAGGGTCTGCTCTGGACTCCCGTCATTTTCATCCGAGGCAGCAGGATGCTTCACATCCACATGAAGTTCCGTATCATACTTCTGCTCCTTTTCCCATAAATCAAAATAACTTCCATCCGGTAACTTCAAAGTCCTGTCTTGAGCCATATATTCCTCCATTCCTGTCACTGATAAGTATATTGCTTGCTTTTCTTTATTGCTTGCTGTCTACCTATGTTGATTACTATCTCATACATTGTTTGGTATCTTCATATTGCGTACTGTCTTCATAGTGATTGCTATCTTCATGGGTTTGTTTGGTATCTGCATATTGCTTGGTATCTTCATAATGATTACTATCTTCGTGTGTTGTTGGATATCTTCTTAATAGTATTAGATACTCTCATGATTCAAAGGCACCATTTTATACATTATAACTAAATAAATACTTATAAAACAAATTAATACCGCCATATAGCAATAATATTAATTCATGTCATCAAAACATTTGTGTATTTTGTTTAATAATCATATTATATATAACAAATCATTATGAAACAATGATATATACTCATGTTAATATGAACTATATTAAGGTATAGTCCCAGATAGGCTTTTAGATTTTAGCTAATTTTGACCCAGCATCTTTATGCTGGACTATTGCAATAATAACCAAAACAAAGGGAACTGCCTTCTGACCTGGCTGTTCCCTTTGTTTTATTTATTATATTAATTTAAGCGTCATAAACCGGTTTCACCATGCCGGCTGATATTTTCTCATAATGAAGCATACTTGACCTTAAGCAACTTACACAATCAAAAGAAGACTATCTGCAAAAAGTCAGCAGCACAATGCCGCCAGAAGGTCCAGTCATGATAACCTTTGTCAAAGAAGGTCACCAAAGGAATTCCATATCCTTTCACTTCTTCTGAATTTTTGAGGGTCTCCTCATAAAACCCCTCCTGCTTACCACAGGCTACATAAAGCAGTTTAAAGACCTCCTGAAAGGCAGCAGGATTCTGAAGCAGCTGCCTGTAATCCTCCTCCTTGTTCTGAATAACCAGACCCCCACTGAATATACCTGCCCAGGCAAACTGCTCTGTATTGTGGAATACGGTTCTCTGGGTCTGCATTCCGCCCATGGATAAACCTGCCATGGCTCTATATTCTCTGGCAGCCTGGGTACGATAGTGTCTGTCGATAAAGGGTATACAGTCCTTTACAATTTCATCCCCTACGGAGCCTAGCAGCGGATGACTTGTTCCGTCCGGCCGGAAGCTGTAACCGGTGTTCATGACCACAATCATTTCTTTGGCTTTATTCTCCGCCAGAAGATTGTCCAGGATATTGCATATCTTCCCCTGCCAGATCCAGCCGATTTCATTTTCTCCGCCGCCATGCTGCAGATAAAGGACGGGATACGTTTTCTCCTTCTCTTTCTCGTATCCCGGCGGGGTATAAACATAGCACATTTTCATACGGCCGGTCTGGGAGGATTGATAATAATTCATATGTACGCTTCCATGAGGCACGGACTTTAACAGATACAGGTCAAAGTCCGGCTCCGGCATCTCGAGGGAGTTCATAGGCTTAAAGCAGCCGTAACCTACCGGTGCCAAAGGATTGATTACAGGTACTCCGTTAACAAAATATTCATGGTAATGGAATCCCGGTTCAATCCCCTCTGCCCTTCCCTGCCAATAACCTTCTTCTCCCAGGGTACCTTGTGCTTTTTCCAGCAGGACCCGTTCCATTCCAAGAATCTGAGCCTCTACTTTTTTGGCTCCGGGGGCTTTAAAATAAAATTCTGCCCTTCCCGGTTCCTCAATTACCCCCCCGGGCTGCAGATCCTTATAACGACCCGCCGGTCTTCCCTTTTCATCTACTGCAATGATTACCCCCTTGTATACCGGGTCAAAGAATAGAGGCTGCATTTCATAAGTTTGTCTGGGAGTAATTGCACCCTCTGTATTTTCAGGCTCATATGACATTCGCGGTTCCTTGGAATATAGCAGAACCTCATCCGGTGAATCCGGCCTTTCTTCTCGAAAGATCTTCTGTACGAAAGCAGCAAGGCTTTTTCTCCATACATGCCATTCATGGTAGCCTTGAAAGGCAAAACTGTCACAGGTAAATCCCGCCGCTCTGAGCTTCTCCCGATATAGCTCCTGCTGGGGAAGAAGTCCTGTTTCTCCTTCTCCTGCGGATAAATGAACATAAAAAGGGTATTTCTCTCCTCTCTCCAAGAGACTGTCCAGCTCCTGGATGGCAACTCCTGAAAATACCCCCAGAGCAGAGAACAGTTCCGGATGTCTGGCTGCTGTAAGAGAGGCCTGGGCGGAACCCAGGGACAGACCGGCAATGGCTCTGTTCTCTCTGCCACTTTTGACCCTGAACTTTTCCTGGATAAAAGGTATCACATCCTTTGTCAGCTCCCTGTCAAAATCACCCGGATAAAAAACCGGATCCTCTCCTTCTCTAAAAGCATAACCGCTGCACATGACCACCAGCATTTCACTGCATTTTCCTTCTGCCAGCAAATTATCCAGTATAAAATTCAATTTCCCGTTCCACAGCCAGCCGGTCTCATTTTCACCCACACCATGCTGGACATAGAGCACGGGATAGATTTTTTCCGGCTGCTGCTGATAACCCGGCGGAGTGTAAACATAGCAGTTCTTTAGATGTCCGTTTACACGGGAACGGTACAATTCCATCCGTACCTCTCCATGGGGAACCTCTTTCAGGAAATAAAAATCCTCTTTCCCTTCCGGTACTTCAAAGAAATTAATAGGCTCAAAACAACCGTAACAAAATGCTCCCAGAGAATTTCTGACCTGTATGCCGTCCACGAACCAGTTATGATAATGAAACCCCGGTTGGATTCCCGAAACCTTTACGGAAAAATACCCATCGCCCTCCGGATTCAGTTCTACCGGTTCCCGGCTCATGGTACCGCTGATGCCTGCAACTGTAACCTTCACAGCTCCCGGCGCATAATAACAGAACTCCACCTCACCGTTTTCATACACGCTGACCCCTTCTCTGGTGGGTACATAATGCATACTTTCCAAACCATTGCCACCTTCCCGGAACGCAACCTTTTGATTCAGCGGATCAAAAAATAACTGGTGACAGGATACTGCCTGATTTTCTACTTTCTTCATATCTTACCTTCTCCTTTTGATATTAAGAATTTTATATGTATGTTAAATATCAGCTCTTTCATGAACTGACAATACTTTGCCCTTTATCCGTTTTTAGCGTAAAAGCAGAGGGCTTCTTTCAGCAACACAGTTTATAGTACAGAAGCTTCGCTGACCCGCCGTCTGTTCTTCCCCTGATAGAGGTTAAAAACCAGGATGCCTGCAAGCATCAGGATTGCTGTACCAAGATACATCCCCCGATAGCTGAAAGCTTCCGAGATTCTGCCTCCCAATACCGGTCCCAGCCCCTGTCCGATGTCTGCGCCGATAAAGTAGGTACTGGTGGCAATACCGACCCTTGCAGGCTCTACCCTCCGTATACAGGCAGACTGAAGGGAAATCTGCCCGCCCCCTTGACCGGCTGCTTTTAAGACCCCTGCTGCCAGAAATAGCAGAAGCCCCTGGGAGATACCGAGAAAGAACATGGAAACTGCGGTAAGGGCCAGAGAAATATTCACGATAATCCCAAGACCCATCCTGTCGATCACCCTTCCCATTAACAGCCGCATCACCAGCAGTACCACTGCATTGACCGTAAAGAAAATGCCGATGCCGGAGATATTCCTCTCCTCTCCCACAAGCACCAGAAATGAAGTGGTAACACCATTGCCTAATGAAAACAATCCTCCCACCAAAGCATATACCAGGCACTCCTTCGCCAGAATATTCTTTCTGCTAAAGGGCCTTTTCTCCTTAAAAGCTTTCTCAGTTCCTGAATTCCCCCTTTTTATCAGAAGCAAGAGACCTACCGACAATAAGGTTAAACCAGCAATAAGAAAGAACAGTGATTGATATCCAAAACGCCCTTTTATGGCAATACCGGCATTGGGTCCAATGATCTGAGCAATAATCTGCCCCAGTCCGAAATAGCCAATTCCTTCTCCCAGACGCTTTTCCGGCAGGGCTTCACTTATCAGTACCAGGATGGCAGTACCATTTATTCCAAAGGCCATACCATGGAGAATACGGAAAAAGAGCATGACAGCGATGTTGGGTGCTATGGCATACCCTGCAAAGGACACTCCCATAAGCAGGGTGGAAAGAAGGCAGATATTTCTTTTGTCCAGAATATCCAGTGCCATTCCGCTAAAAGGTCTGATTACAAGTGCAGCCAGGGAAAAAATCCCCGACAGGGTTCCTGCAAGGGTAAGTCCTGCTCCCAGTGTTACCGCATAAGGGGATATGATGGTCGCAATCATACTATACCCCAGAGCTGTCAGCAGATTTATACAAGTCAGCAGTATGTAAGTAAGGCTGAACAGCCTTTGATTATCTTTATCCACATTCTCCCCCTTATCTTAGCAGACCGTAGGCGGCAGCACGTATACGGGGATGATAATACTCCTCTTTGCTTGGAATCAGATCATGCACATACACGAAGGAGGCATTGTATCCATTGCTGAACTCCTTTAACTGCTCTTCAATGGCTTTGCTGCAGACTGCTTCCACAATTCCTGCTGCCAGTTCACTGGAGAAGCCATAGAGCCAATGTTCTCCCGGCTCAAAAGCAAGAAGACAGCCGCTCCGAAACCATTCCACCGTTTTTCTCCGCATATTCCCCAGGCTCCTCTCTGCTATTACCCATTTCAATTTCTGAATACATCAAGAAATCTCCTCCACTGTCTAAACATAAGAAAAATTACTGCATTCTAATATCCAATAAAGAAAATTATAAATTAATGGTAAATGTCTTACAATGATGTATCAAATCAATTAATTGATGTATTCTATTATTGATAGAAGGTGTTCTCTATTACGAACAGCAGGTATATTCTATTATAAATAGCAGATATGCTTTATTATTAATTGGAAGTTACATATTAAACAGTGTGGCAGGATGAAACCATGATAAACCACATAAGGAGAACACTGAAAACCTTCAATAAAGGTAATTTTGCCTTGATTTCTCTGATATGACGAAGCTATACCTGACAGTTCTTTTCTACGGATGGAAACTTAAGGAAAATCCTTATCTTTCTTATTCTGCAAAGAAGGTATTGCATGGGGAAGTTTTCGGAATTGGTTTGGAGTGACTCCGGTAGTCTTCTTGAATTGACGAAAAAAATGTTCAATGTTGCGGTATCCGCATAAGGTTATAATTTCAGCTATTGTGTACTGGTCGTATATCAGGTATTTTTTTGCCAGATTGATTCTGCTGTTGATAACGTCCTCCATACAGGTAACGCCAAAAGTATTCTTATAAATATCCTGCATATAACCAACGCTGATATTCAGTTTCTCCGCCATGCGGCTGACAGTCCATTCCTCATAGGGTCTGTGATAGATTTCCATTTTCAGTTCCTTTAGATTCTTTAACAAAGGTGTCACTGTTTTATAATCATAGGATTCCAGTAATTTGTTAAACAATATTCGAAAAAGATTATCAATGGTTATATCCTTGAAGCTGTTATTCAGAATATGTTCCATAACCAATAACTGGTATAACTTATGGCAGTAGGAAGGATCGTGTATCTGAAAAGGTACCCCGCATTGTATCGGCGTAGTTATGACGTAATTTTCATCGGTATAAAAACGGATCCAGTCATTGGCATATCTTTCTCCGCAAGCCCGGTAGTAGATCTTTTGCTTTGGCTTGAACAGTATGGCACAGTTCGAAGGATATTCCCGGCAGGTATTCTCCACCAGAAAAATTGCAGGGGTCTGGGTCAGCAGTAACAACCAGCAATCATGCCCTTCCGGTATGTCAAAAACAAAATCACTTGTATGAGAAGCATCATATTCTGTATAATCAATGTGTATCATTGCCTTCCTCCATATATCATCGGTCTATTAACCCTCTGATTGCCTTAGTTGATATCTCTATTCTAACATAAACAGATGGTTAAATGAAATAGTTAATTTAATGATTAAACAAAATGAAGCTCCGCACATATTCCCCTTCTGCTTCTTCAATGGAAAGCCTGTACTCTGCTATTAAAGCTTAAATGAAGCAGAAGCAAAACAGAAAGAAGAGCCCTTTGCTTCTCGGTCCGCCGTTAGAAATTACCGGCATGTATCAACAACAGAATACGCTTGTTGATACCGGACAGAAAAGAGAACTCTTCTGCTGCATACTTACTCTACTATTATCTTTAAAGATATCTCTTCTAAGTCTTTGCTCAGATCCCTTTCTCCTGCCAGGTCAAATACCGGATGTCCTTTCCTGTCAAAATGCACCCGGTGCATAGCCGTACATCTTTTTCCAAAGGGAACCAGTTCGGTTTCACCGTGGTAAAGGATCCAGGTGCTGCCATCATAATCCCGGAAAAAGGAATTATGTCCAGGACCATATACTCCTTCAATGGAATAATAGGATAGGACAGGAGTGGTAGCCTTCTTCCAGGCTGTTGCATCCAGATAATCACTTCCCACCGGAATACTTAATAAGCCCAAAGCGTAGGTATATCCACAGGCAGCCCCGCCGGAATAGGTAATGTACACCGTATCCTCTGTAACCAGCGGGTAGGGTCCTTCGTTATTTATTGTTCCCTGTATGTTTTCCCAGCCATAAAGAGGTCTGGTCAATAACACCGGTTCGCTGGTCAGTACCGTCGGATTCTTCTCATCAACGGATGCTATATAGATCATGGAACCCGTATCCATGGGTGTTCCGATTCCTTTTCGGAAGGACCAGAGGACGCAGGCGCTTCCGCGGGCATTGAAGTAAGTCATATCCAGGGTAATCCCCTCCTCTGCCAGATAACTGCCGTCTGCTCTTCTTACCCTTACAGGCTCTTCCCAATCCTCTGCGCTCAGGATATCTCCGCCTTTTTTCAGCTTCATCATATGGCACTGGGGTCCCCACTGCTTACCACTTACTGCAAAGAGTATATAAAGGTCTTCCCCGATGCGATGGAATTCCGGAGCCCAAAAGGTCTGAACAAAATTCTTCTCCTCGTTTTCGTCCAATATCAATACTTCTTTATAACCTTCTGCAAATAAACCATCTATGTTCTCTGCTTCCCGTACAAAGATACCGATATCATTTTTATTGTCGTTGGTTGCAACATAATAATATTTCCCATTCCAGGGTAAGATTACAGGATCAGCATATCCGAAGGTCAGGGGAAAAGGATATTCCTTCTTGAGGACTTTTCCGGTAAGCTCATAGGTTCCGGGTACAGAAAAATCAATTTTTCCGAAATCCCAGTCCACTTGTTTCTCGGCAATAGAACCATCGGAATAAACTGCTGCCGCTTTTATATCTCTTACTTCTTTCAGGGTATTTGCTTTTAAGCAGTCCGGTACCTTCATTTCTGTATGCTGCAACGGATTCCACCTGGAGCTTATACGGTTTCCGGTTTCCCAGGCAACCTCCATACGATTTCCGGGAATCACTCCTGGTTGAAAGGCTTCTGCTAATCTCCTCTCATATTCCGTTATTTCCTCCGGTTCTGATATACTGCCGGACTCTGACAAATCTGTTAAGGTATTTCGATAGGCTTTTCCCTTGGTGTCTTTCCATCGTATTTCATAAATCTTTTCTCCCGGAAGATAGCGGCACTGCACCTCTTCCACATATTCCTCCTTATGAAGCTCTAGCAATTGCTCTTCCCCGAAAGCCGTCAGGTCATCGGATTGCCAGAAAAGGACATGTCCTCTGCTTTCCGGATCTGCCTCCCCCCGGCCGCTTACCCTTACTGCAAGAATGCCAAAGGAACCCTCTGTCCCTTGAAACAAATAAGGGTTCTTTAAACCTTTTTCCTTTATTACATTATCCTCATTGATGGTAGCTTTGGCAAAAAGTATGCCATAATTCCTGTTCAGGGGTTGAAACTTCTCCTCCCCCTTCTTGCAGGCCAGATGAATGCTGTTACTTAAAGACTCCGTATAATCCTTCTCCGGGTCTCTGGTATAAACCATGATCTCCATAGCTTTCTCATATTGCTTCGTCATGCTTACCTCCAAACTTATTTAAGAATATTCTTAAATTCCCCATTCCCTCATTTCTCCCTGCCGTTTTTGACAGTGAGCTTAAAGGATATCAAACACAGAAAGGACATCGCTTCCTTCTNNAATAAACTCATACAATTCAGCCCTGCAGCTTATCTGCTGCTTTCCGCTGTAGACCTTTTTGTCTAGTACCTGGATCCAGTTACCTTCCGGCAGATAAACTTCACGCTCCACCTGGCCCTGGTTTACAATAGGTGCAAAAAGTATCTCCTCCCCATACATATACTGGTCCTCCAGTTTATAACAAATCTCATCGTTGTAATAATCGAAGAACATGGGGCGCATAATGGGTTTTCCTGACTCGCTGGCAATGTCCATATATTTCTGGGTATAGGGTTTCATCCGCTCCCTGATTTCAATGAGTTTCTTTAACTCCGGATAATTCTTCTCTCCAAAGCACCAGATTTCATTATCACCGCCACTTGGCTCAATGATTCCCGGATGACGGGGTTTATGATTCTTTGAACGGCTGCGTGAACCATGGAGTCTCATAATAGGGCTAAACAGGCCAAACTGGAACCAGCGGACAACCAGCTCTCTAAAATAGTCACTTTCAATATCACCGCTAAAAAATCCGCCGATATCCGAATTCCACCAGGGAATCCCGCACATTGCCATGGACAATCCACTCTTGATACTCATTCGGAGAGCTTCAAAGGTGGACATGATATCACCATTCCAGACAGCAGAACCATATTTCTGGCTTCCGGGGTAAGCTGCCCTGGTAAGGGAAATGACTTTCTCTTCTCCAACTTCCTTTAAGCCATCGTAGAACATTTTCGAATAATAATAGGGATACAGCATGGCTGTCTGGGCACCGTTTCCCAGATGGAACTTCAGGTGACCGAACTGCTGGGGATGTACCTCAGGTTCTGCTTCATCCAGCCAGAAATTCCTTATACCATAATTGTAATAATTCTGCTTGACCTTGTCCCATACAAATTTGGCTGTCTTAGGATTCATGGGATCGATGAAGGTTTGCTGCCCATAGAAATCAAAGGTGCCATATTGTCCGTTTTCTGTACGCACCAGCATATTGCCTTCGCTCATCTCAAGGTAATTTTCACTGTTGGGATTGATGGTTGGCCAGATGGAAACAATCGGTTCAATGTCCATCTGTCTTAATTCTTCACACATGGCTTTGGGATCCGGCCAGTATTTCGGGTCAAATTTCCATTCCCCCTGCTCTGTCCAATGGAAATAATCGATAACAATGGCATCAATTGGGATACCTCTTTTCTTATATTCCCTTGCCGCCTCCAGTAAATCCTCCTGTGTCTCATAACGAAGCTTGCACTGCCAGAAACCGGCTGCCCACTCCGGGAAAGCCGGCGCATAACCGGTCAGGTCACAATAGATCTTCATGACCTCTGCGGGGGTATCACCGGCATAGACCAGATAATCTGCCTGATAAGCACTATCCGATACCCACAGGGTATGGTTATTGGTCAACTCACATCTGCCGGGAGATGGGTTATTCCAGAAAAATCCATATCCTAAGGAGGAATACACTACCGGTAGTGTGGATTTTGTATTGTAATGCAAGAGATTACAGGTACTTCCCTTACGGTCGAACTGATCCTCCTGTTCCTGACCAAGCCCGTAAAAATGCTCTTCTTTATTTGCGTCGAAAATCACCTTGACCTGATAATGGTCCCCTTCACGATGTATGTTCCTGGTGGTATAGTCACCTTCATATTTCGTATGGAGGATCTGCTTTCCGTTGCGATAATAAGTGATTATACCCCCATGCCATATATTACCTGCTTCAATTTTAGCTGAGACCTTACCGTTGGTAATGGTAGCCACACTTTCATCTCCGGTAACGACGCAGCTATCAGCTGCTGTCTGCGGCAGCAGTGTCCAGGACTCCTCTGAAATCTTTGCATTTTTCGTTGTTCGGCAGCGCAGACAGTTGTTGCCGTATGCCTCAATAACCGTAAGCTCGTCTTTTCTTTCGAATACCAGCTTATCCTTATATAATTCTATTTTACCCATAACTTCCTCCTTGTCGTGAATCTTTCTTATACTTATAAATCCACTTTAGTATAGACGAAAAGCCGAATGAATACTTTAGATATCTTCACCTAAGTTAATACTATATTGACTTTTTCACTCTATATGCTATACTCGGCTCATATCGAACTGCATTTGTGAATCAGAAGGCTGCACCTTACAGGAGATTATTATGGTAAAATCATTGTATACGGATTCCCAGTTCAAAGAACTGGTATCCCATGTCATTTCAAACCGGCCCTATTCCTTGCACCGGACCTTTATTCCCGCGGATTGTGACCTGGTACTATATCAGCATCTGCACGATGAAATCGAATTGTTTTACCTGGAATCCGGTGAGATAGAATTTATGATAGAAGACAGATGTATTCTGTTAAAAGAAGGGGAAGCGATTCTTATTCCGCCAGGTCTGCTGCACATGGCACTTAATCCCCATAACAGGAATTGCTGTTTTTATGCCTTCCTGTTCAGTACGGTTCTCTTTACCGAAGCCTACTCCCATTCCTCCTATGCACGTTTTGTCCAGCCTCTTAAGCACAACGGTGCCCTCTATATCCAGTCGTTTTCTCCGGTTACAGGCTGGCAGGACAAGTTCCTTCAGCTGCTGGTGCAGATTCTTGAATTCTATGACCGAAAGGATATTGAGAACTGGGAGCTGGAATTACACGGGCTGCTGTTTCAGTTATGGAATCTTTATTACACATATCATATGCTCTCTGTTGACCTGTCCGGCACTTATCAGAAGCTGTATGATAAGCTGAAAATTTCCCTGCTCTATCTACAGGAGCATTATGGTGCGGATCTGACACTGGAACAGCTGGCTGGATGTTCTGGTCTTAGCAAAGGTGCTTTCTGCCGTTACTTTAAAGCGCTTACCGGAACTTCTCCCATTACCTATCTGGTCCGCTTTCGAATTCGAAAAAGCTGTGATTTGCTTATAAACAGCGATCTTAAGATAACACAGGTCGCCAATCAGTGCGGTTTTTATAATATCAGTCATTATAATCGGGCTTTTCTTCAATACATGAAATGTACACCGACGGAATACCGCAGGCAGTATCCTGAGAGTTTGAATTATTTAGAAAGATAGAGATATTATACTTTTGGATTTTGGCAAAAGCTGGTCTTTAGGGGTGGACGAAAACCTGGCCTCCTCTTTGTACGTTTTTGTTCGGGAAAAGAACCCTTATTCCACTAGTGCTGCAGAATCCGCTTAAGGCAGAACCGAATAAGCCAGACTCGTGTAATAACGGTCTGTGCATTTTGTCAGTTTTTTGTACGCTCAAACAGTGGCTTATTCGGTTCTTCGCGCGGTTTCTACAGTACAAGTGTCATAAGGAACCTTTCCGAGANNAGACAAAAACTCCCAAAGAGGAGGCCTGGTTTTCTGATTATTGTAAATGACTTTATTTCTTTTTGTTATGCTGAGTAGAATTATTTTACGGAAGCAGTTATATGGTTCAATAAGTAGGATGTATATTAAATGATTTATTTTTAGAAATGTATTTATAAGCTTTTGCTTAATAGCCAGAATTTATCACATTTATTTGGTATTTGCTTTTCATTTACGTTACATGGGTCTATAAATGAATCCTTTATTTTTTCTGTGAAACCCAGCCTTTTGTATAAGCGTATATTATCTGCTTCAGTTTCCTCTACTCCAATAGTTGCTGTTTTGAACCCTAAATTTTTTATATGCTCTAAAACTAATGTTAAGAGTTTTGTACCATACCCTTGTCCTTGGAGTTCCTTCTTAATTCTGAATGCACATAAATATGCTGTATGTAGTCCATCAGCAAATTCATTATCAGATAGCTTCTTAAAGATATATATTTCTCCAACTATTTGATTATTATTTTTCCAAGTCCAGAATTCTGCGTTTCCACTTTTTATGTTGTCGTAAAAGAAACGCGTTGTGGAGTTCATGCTTTTTTCTGTTTCTCCCCATAGATCTAATAAATCTTTTTCATTTGCAATCCCAATTTTCATCTATTTCACTTCCTTATAAGGAATAACATTTATTTATATTTAACTTAGAAGCTCAGAACTAATATTTGCAGTAATTTAAATTGACATTGAACATGTTCTGCTAACAATTATTTAAAAATAACGAAGTGCCAGTAGAAGCCTATATGAGTTAGATTTCCTTAAGGCTTCTTCTGACTTGCATTTTATGATATGGTTGGTTGCTTATAGTATTTTTGTGTTTTGATTAATATTACTGGACTCGTTTCTCAGCTACTTAATAGTATAGGTAGAACCGGACTTTATCTCGCAGATTGTATCATCGTATTTCAGCCAGAGGTCTGTGGCAGTTGGATTACTTATCCGTTTGCCGTCTGCGCTGNNTGTACTCGTATATTTGAATATTGGTTGCATACCAGACATCTTTTCTATTGCTAATGTATTCGGCAAACTCTTCTATGACCTGCCAGTTGTTATCGGCTTCAAATTCATAGCTGTGTCCCCATAGATAGAACAGATAAGGTGCCCGGTCGGCTTCGTCTTCTTTGAACTTTTTGGCAAGCTGCATTAGCTCCGGTGCTTTATGATGACAGGTCGCGGTCAATCTCAGCCAGTCGGCAGGCATTCTGAAATCGAAGGTGGAGATTACGGTTCTTGCATAGGCAATCCCGCAGTTTTTCAGTATTTCTACTACACTGTCACTATAGGTGCCAAAGGGATATGCCATTCCGCGAATGATAGTATCAAACTGTTTCTCCAGGAGTTCTCTGTCTTCTATAATTTCCTTTATTACCAGATTTTCCGGCAGCTGCTCCAGAAATGGATGGGTGAGGGAATGAACTGCAATTTCCTGACCGGAATTCTGAAAACACTCATTTATCTGCTTTTCTGTCATCCTTCTTTGTATCTGACCGTCTGGATACTCGGTACCCTCCTCGGCATATAATCCGCTGTTTAAGTTAAAGGTTCCTTTTAATCCATATTGCTGCATAATTTTTAGAAGCTTTACATCCTGTTCCACCCCATCATCATAGCTTAAGGTTAATGCTTTTGCTTTTCCTTCCGGAAATCTTAAGTGTATACTTGCCATCTTTGGCTCTCCTTTCATAATACCCTATTTAATTAAGTCATAATATTGTAATATTATGATGGATTTATGTATTGACTAAACCTTTGGACTTGTATCAATGGCATGGACACATAAATACTCCCCTGTTTATTAGTTACTATACCATCTATAATATTTATAGAAAATGAAACTAGACTGGTAAAAAGACCTGTCCCAAGATATTTTATGTAGCTTTCTTTTAATGTCCACATCTGTGTAAATCTTTTGCCCGTTCTTCCTTATTAATTGTTTGAATAAAAAGTTCTTCTTTAGTAAAGAAACTATTAGTAATATTGCATCTATTTTCTTGTTTCTCTCTTTGATTTCTCCAGTTTCTCTATCAAGTTTATTTGTGCTTAGAGATATTCTGTTTCGGACACCTTCTGTTAACTCCTGCAGAAAACTGCACTTCTCTGGTATTTCCCGCTGTTGTGAATTTTACTTTAGTCTCCTGTCGGAAAATAATTGATTTTCAATCCATTTTTTAATTGGCATAATAAAAAATACCTTTCGCAACAATTTTGCTAAAGCCTTTTAATTCATATTATAATTACGTCACTTCGTGAGAGCCATGATATTGAACAATTTTTTTTGCTACAAAAAGTACGTTTATATGAGAGTATTGGAACTACACCTAAAAATTCGATTGTATACCCAAGGCAGATTTTTTTCGCTAAAGTCTCTTAATTCATATCATGGATGTCGTCACTTCGTGAAAGCCATGCTATTGAATTAAGAAACTGGGATTTATGTAGTTGGAAGTCCTAAAGTATAACCATAATAAAAATTAAATATATTGTTTCATGATTTTCCATAAATTATCCTTTAATCTGTCTAATGGTTCATTTAGTTTTAACCGTGTATGAAAATCATCATCTTGAATGTAAAAATCATTTAATCCTCCACGTGAAGGATATAACACTTTATATCTATCTAGTATATATTCAGTTTTTTCATCCTCTTTCTTTTCAGAATCTATGCATTTTATTATATCAGAAATAGCTTTAATTTGAATTGTATAATATTTTTCTCCATATCTCTGAACAATCTTCCCAAGTTGTATACATATTTCTCTAAGTTCACATAATTCTTGTTCTGTCATAATTCCTCCTATTAATTTAATGGATTTTTGCTAATGATTTGATAGTCTAGCTTCCATGGTTCTTTTATAAACGATTGCATCACATCATATCCACCACAATATGTGCCTCCCTGTGGACCAACTGGCCCAGTATATATAGTAGTGCCTTTAGGTATTTTAATTGCATAAACAGTATCTACAACTGACTCCCCAGTTAATTCGCCAGTAATTGGGTCAATCCACTGTGATTTAACAGCCGTGTCAATTCTTACTTTTACAATAGATTCTGGTGGCTCTGTTGTAAACCATTGACCTAATGCATTATCAGAATTTCCCCCTCTGTAATATATTCTGTCTTCAGTAAGAACCTCTGCATTATATCTTCCACCATAAAAGTTTTTAGCTGGATTTCCTTGCATATCTGCTAAAGGTCCAGGGTCTTCTATCATATTATACTTGTATTTAGATATATCTTCAGTTCCATATAATACAGATTTACTACCATCCTTTATTGCATTATCAACCTCATCCACCCCTGTAACCTTAATTCCGTTCTTAAGCAATAGATTAGCCGCAATCACTACTGATGTAGAACCTAACAGAATCGCCAAGCGAACCGACAACACAGAGCG
>DJJW01000098.1 GCA_002434335.1 Lachnoclostridium sp. UBA6558
TTCTCTTCCGGTGTCCAAATCCAGAAAAGAAGTACTTTTATTATTTTTATCAAAATTCCGGATGATACGGTAGTTCTTACCATCAACAGAAAAATCCAGACTTCCTCTGTATAGAGACGGATTCTCCCAGGGCTGGAATCTGGTATAGATATCTTCTTTGGAGGCCCTTCCTCTGGGTTTGTCTATGCCAAAAAGCATTCCTCTTAGAAAGCCATGAAGGGTAGACTTACCCGCTTCATTTTCTCCGTAAATCAGATTAATACCTTCCTTTAAGGATATATTCTTTTGATGGAATTTTCCGAAACCCGTTATTTGAGGCTCTCTAAATTCCAAGTGTTTCTCTCCTTATTTATAATTCTTGGCCTCCAAAAGGGCTTCCATACCATAATAAAGGGCTTTTTCTCCCAGTTCACCAGCAAAACCGCCTTCTTCGATAGCCTTAATATAAAGTCCTATAATATTATCTTCATTTTCCGCTTTCAATGCGGAAAAATCATAATCCGGAAGAGTTCCATCCGTTATCTCCAAAATATTACCAAGGGAAGTCAGCCCTTCTATGTCAAAGACAGTATCTCTGTCCCTCTTTCCCGCAAGGAGGAACTGGTAAATATTATTTTCACCCTTGGACTTTATAGCTTCTTTCAATTTGTCACGTATTTCACCGTTTGTAAAACCGGTCTGAATGGGTATTGTTATTTTATGATAACTGCAGGCTGCATGAGGTATAAACTCTGAGCTAAGGTTTCCTGTTTCTTCTTCCTTTGTTATCTCTCCTCTGATGTAACCTCTTTCGCCGGTCTCATTCTTATCCATTGGCTCCAGGGATCCGGAATATGCCATGTTTTCCGCCAGATACTGAGGTTTATGAATATGTCCCAGTGCTATATAATCAAACCCCGAATGCAGCAATACATTCTTATCAAAGGGTATGTTATCCGGTGTTCCTCCATGAGCCAGCAGAATATTGATTCGTTCCGGACATCCGGGGCTTATACGGTCATACAAAGGCTCTCTGATTTCCCTTGCATGATAACTCAAACCATAAACTTCTGTGTTGATCTCCTCCAGGAAGATGCTGTCCATCTCCTTATTCTTAAGCATATGCACATTACCAGGCCAGATAAAGTCCGTATAAGGAGAACGTTCACTGATATAATCATGATTTCCTGCTATTAGGACTACCTGGGTATGGGACAACCGCCCCAGAGTATAAGCCGCTTCCTTTAACTCTCTTAACAACGGCTGCTTATGAAAAAAGTCTCCTGCTATCAGTAAAAGGTCCAGCTCTTCCTTTTCACATAGCTCTGTTATACGATGAAAGCTTTCCCAGATATCTTTCTCTCTTTGCTCGCTCCAGGGATATCCCCTGTCGGGTGCTGCTCCCAGATGCACATCTGCTATATGGATGAATTTCATAGTGACACCTCATTTAATGTAAATTTACTTCGCTTTCTTTCACTCTTCCAAACAGGCTGCTTTTTTTCACACTTCCCTGTCAGGCTAATTGTTTATGACCGCCTCAAAACTGCCTGGAATAGTTTATGGCTACTATCCTGCTTTGTACATTATAGCACAGTAACATAGACAAAACTATGAAATAAAAGGAAGGAAAGTTTAAGATTCTATTGCATTAACTTTAAATTTTTTGAAACTATCCTGTAAAAAATAATTTTATTTATTGATTTAGTTTATAATTTCTGGTACTGATTGGATAGTATTATAGCATAGAACCGTTTTTAAGTCGAGTTTTTTCGAATATATGTTCGTTTTATATGCTGAAAATCCCACTGTTAACTTTGCTTTTTGTAAATATAAATTAGCCTTGATGCCTGTATTTTCACTGAACATTTGCGGAAGAATGAAAGCTGGCAGTTCTATAGATAGTATATGACTCCTATCTCAGACACCAGTATCAGCGTTAATAGCAGTCCGATTAATTGAAATTCCGCACAGCAGTATCCGCTGCTAAATCAACTCCTCGCAAAGTCAAAAATGCTCCACCCTGCAGCATACAGCTAATGGAGACTATAAAGATACTTTTAAATATCCGCTTTATAGTGATTCCTATTAAACTGTGTGTTACAAGGAGAGCATTTTTAGTATATATATTTTCTTATTTATTTAAAATCTCTGTTCAAAAATCTTAAGATTATTGGCATTTACTTCATAGGTACCGGTATCCGTAACCTTCTTCACCTCTTTGCCTGCGAATATATCCACAAATAGTTCCAAAGGAACACTTCCCCATACAAAAGGCCTTTGGGCAACTGCTGCCTTAATGCTTCCTTTTTTCATATGCGCGGCTACTTCCTTTGTAAAGTCAATGGTTACCACTTTGATATCCAGTCCATGGCTCTCTACATATCTTGCATATGCCAGACCCCAACCCACATTGGTAGAGAAGAATAGCCTGGTATCCGGGTAGTCCTTTAACATCTTGGTAATTACTCTTTCTGCCTCTTCTTTGGAGGGTTCCCCGACAACCCCAACCTGATGTACCGCTATTTCGGAATTCTCTGTAACTTCTTTTATAAAACCTTCAGCTCTTTCTTCAATTGCTGCCAGTTTATAATCCGTCCACATTCCGATTACAACATCTCCTCTGCCGCCTAAGAGCTGTTTTACGATCATACCTGCGCTGCGGCCGCATTGCAGTGTATTGGTACCAATAATAGCTTCATGAGAAATTCCCTTAACCGGAGACTGAATAAATATGATTTTGACACCTTTCCCTGACAGATTCCTAAGTTCTCTGGCAACTGCTTCATCCTCTATGGGTGAAATAGCAATTCCATCAAAGCTGTTAATGGATATATTCTTAAGAATATCAACCATTTCTTTTGTTCCCTGTTCACCTCTGGACTTAGGTGCATAAATTTCAACCTCCATATTAAGTACCTTGGCGGTCTTTTGTGCTTCTTTCGCTGCCGGCTCCCAGAAAGGATCGTCCAAATCCCAGATAAGGGCTATCTTTTTCTTCTTCTTTATCACCAGAGAGGTCTTTATGGAATTGGAATTCTTCTCTATGTAAGATACCTTATCGCATAACTCCCTGGTCATCTTAACAAGGATATCAGCCATACTGTTCTGGCTGATCGTTAAGGATGCAACTTCCTCTGTTGTTGCAGAGGACTCCTCAACAACAGCTGCAATGCTGCCTAACGCTTCAATAAGGGTAGTTTTTTCCCTTGTCAGCAGACTAACTTCTTCATTAAAATCCTTCTGCTTCTTTATGAATAGATCCGCAGTATCATTCACTTGCTCCACGGATTTAATTACTTTGCTCACCGCTTGGTTCTGCTCTGTGAAAATTACAGTAGAAGAATCCATAACCCCTCTTAGGTTGTCCAATTGCCCTGTAATATCTGAAAGTGATCTGCTGATATTCTCACTGGCCTGCCTGCTCTCTTCAGACAGCTTCCGGACTTCTTCTGCTACCACTGCAAAACCCTTGCCTGCTTCTCCCGCTCTGGCAGCTTCTATGGAAGCATTCAAGGCAAGTAGGTTGGTCTGAGAAGCAATGCTATATAATACTTTTGTTATCTCTGTTATGTTCTTGGTTTTATTCAATAAGGTATAGATTGCATCTGTAATTTCTGTCATGACCTTCTCATTCTTCTCCTGGTTAACAGACAGATTATGAATAGCTTCTTTCCCCTCTGCATTTACTTCACTCATATCATAGGCAAGTCCTATCAATTCCTTGGACTTCCTATCCATCTCATTGATCTTGTCTGCCAGATGATCTGCAACACCCATACATCTCCCCACATCATCTGCCTGGGATTGTGCTCCTTGCGCTATGTATTCTGAGGAATGCCTAACACTTAAAGAGGTGTCAACGATTTCTTCCACTACGCCTTCCAGCTGCCCGGAAATGGATTTTACATTGTCAAAATCATTACGGAACTGAGTAAAGTATTTTCTGTAGCTATGGTACATATCATTTTGGTCTGTGTCGTCACTGCCGATAAACTCGTTCTCAAAATCCCAGTCCAACATTCTCTGTATCAAGATTGGTCTCTGTAATCTCCTGCTGCTCTTAAACATAGTTAACCCCCTTAAAGTTATATTACTTATTTTACCACCAATTTGTGCACATTTCAATTTATTTCTTTGTATTCCGTCATATAATATGTGTTTTTGTATTTATTTTTACACTCACTTATTAATTATATAGGTGTTTTGCATAAACATCTTTTATAATAGCGTATTATTCTACATATTACGTTGTATATATTACATAAATTGACCTTTTTCTTCTTTTGTTTTATTTCTATTTTCATTTTTACTATTGTAAAAAAAGTACTATGTTGGGTGTACCTCTTTAGAGGGGACAATTTGTCTAAGCTGCAAAACCCGGAGAGCTAGTAGCACTAAGTTTCAAAGTGGTAAAGCAGTATAATAAAAAGTAAGGCGGTCAGCATGTTCCAAAGATATTCAAGCACAGACTGCATTTAATTTATTGACAATTCTAATTTATGCTTAAGTTACACAGGAGAAAGAATTAAAAAGAGATATCTCACAGGAATAGCTCTTCTAAAAAGGGCTGCTGTATTTATACCACAGGCTTCAGAAATTTCATTTATTTCTGTTACCTATAAATACAACAACCCTGATATTCTATTTCTTTCTGCCTTTTGACAAAGCGGTAATAGTATTACTGCCAGCGCCCCAGCCGGTATCTTTACCAGTCTGATTCCAACCGAGCTTTTCCCAATAAATAAGCACTGCTATCCTTGTCTTGTTACCATATTTTCCATCCACTGCAATGGGTATAAAGCTTTCTCCGGTAAGCACTGCGTTCAGCTTCTGCTGAAGCCACTTGATATCCTTTTCTGAGGAGCTTTTCTTAATGGTCTTCTTCGGTATATATACCTCAGAAACATATTTAACACCGGTATACTCGCAGATGCCTTTACAGATTTCCTGGGCGGACTCTTTCCAGAAAGCACTGTTTCCCATCATCTGCAAGGCTTCCCTTTCATTGGTCATGAAACACAACTCTGTAAGAATTGCTCCTTTGGTTCCAAGGGTATTGCAGTTACACATGGCTAGGGCTGCTTTCTTTATTCCTCTGTTTACCTGAGAGGTTCCTTGTGTCAAATATTTTAACACTGCCTTTGCAAGCTTTTCGGATTTACCGCTGTAACTGCTATGAATATAAACTTCCACTCCTTCTGCCGCATTAAAGGTCTTCCCGTTACCGTAAGCATTGTAGTGTATACTTACAGAGTAATCACACTTTGCATTCCTGATGGCAGTCTGCCTTTCCGTGAGAGGGGTATCGGCGTCATTTTTCGGATTATTATCATTAAATCCGGTCATAACCGTGGTAAATCCGCAGCGTTTAAGCTCCTGAACCAGAAGATAGGCAACACCTACTGCCGCTACATGCTCCCTGATGCTTTCGCCTTTCTTTACATCTGCTTTTCCGTCTTTGTCAAAATCCACATCTGTTGGCACGGGAGGTGTGCGTTTACCGGCAGTGTTATAGCCATGTCCTGCATCAACTGCTATTTTCATGTTTACCCTCCTTACTATATTGAATTGAGTTAGACATTTTATTATAATTAATATATTCTTTGGTCTGTTTAATTTATCTTACTTAACTTATATTAATTAAGTAAGTCAATTATCACATAACTTTTGATGCAATAATATATTCCGACATAATAGTATATTTAAATCCTTATAGATAAGTGCGGGTTTTAGGGTGTTTTTCGTTACTTTTAAAAAAATACAGTATAATGTATTAATATAAAATACAATTCTACACAAGTTTATGCCTGGGATATACTCTGCATAAACGTATGAAGGTTAAGGAAGGAATGGTGATTAGTGCAATGACAAAACGAGAGTTGAAATTTTTACTTACTGATCTGGAATTATATAGTTCTAAGAAAATATCAGAAGAAGAAGCTGTGCAAAAAGATTCCCAATCAATTTACCACGAAAATGGAAGTGTTTATGAATGGGAGGATACAGAACTTGATCGTGAGGATATGCTCCTGGCGTTGCAGGCTAAGCAAACCGCAGACATCCACGCCATTAAGAATATCTGTGGTTTCTTTGCTTTTGTATTATGTATTTTTCTCATCTGGCTGGTGTTTAGCTTGTTTGCAATAATACTCTAAATGTTATCTATCCTCTCTTAGCATAGCATAATAGGCAGTGTCACAAATACCGGTATTGTTTTTATCCCCCTGGCGTTTGATTCCTTCAAAGCGCAGTCCGCATTTTTCCATAACTTTTCCGGAGGCTGGATTTTTAGTGTCATGTCTTGCTTCAAGGCGGTTAAATCCCACCTCCTCAAAGAGATAATCCCTTACTGCTGACAATGCTTCTGTCATAATATTTTTACCCCAGAAAGCACTTCCACAGCAGTAACCTATCTCAGCCGCAGAAGTCTGTTCATTCATTTGTACCACTCCTATACTTCCGATTGGTTCCTGTATTTCTTTCAGTACGATACACCAGTGATAATTATCCCTTTCTCTCGCTTTCTCTTCCCAAATGCCCAGAAGTGCCCTGGTGCCTTCTACATTTGGGTGTATCGGCCAGGTGAGATATCTGGTAACCTCTTCATCACTGGCCCAGTTTCGATACATACCTTCTGCATCTTCTGTACGAAAAGCCCGTAGTATTAAGCGCTCTGTTTCTAATGTTTTTGTTCCCAGATGGTTCATAATAAGCTCCCCCTTTTATATTATTCTTATTATATATTTCTTCTCAAAATAGTAGGCTTATTAACTGCCTGACTAAGAGGTGAGAAATACCTTTCCTCTTACATTACCACTCTCAGCGCCTTTATTTCAACGGCTTTCGATAGTATGAAAGAATACTCCTTTCAAAGTAGCAAGCTAAATAAGATTCTTAATACAAGGCATTATCCAATCACAGATTATCTGTCCGTTTCCGGTTTCCAGAGGCGTACAGAATCTGCTTACAGTGTAGAATTCAATCCAGTAGAAATCCTCATAGTCCAGTTCATAACCGTTCTTAAGCACCATATCGGACATTAACAGATATGCATTGTTCAGAATATCCTCAAAGTTCGCTGCACCTATCTGTGCTTTTGCAATGGTTCTTCCTTTGATTATCCTCCCTGTCATCCCTTCGGGAATAGGGGTTCCCAGCCGAAAGAACTTGCCCACAATATAGATATCACCAAGCCCTTCTTCCGAAGTAAAATCTGCCGAATACCCAAGCCCCATGCAATCCTCCATACCAACCTGATTGTCCATAAGAGCCGTCAGTTTATCATCATAATGCTGACTCCAGAATATATCCCAAAGCTCTTTGTTTCCAGACACCCCATGCTCCTTATTGCTTATACCGATTAGCAGCAGATTTTCCGTTTTTTCATACTCGATTTTTACCAACTCAGCCATAATCCTTCTTCCTTTCATAACATAATAAGTATCCATGTCCGTAAAGGAAAGAGGAAGAAAGGCTTTCTTTTTGTAGATTTCAGTGGTCAGCTGAACTGGGGGCACCAAAAACTGCTCTTTAAAAGCTCTCGTATAGGAGGCAGTATTCTCATAACCGCAGTAGAGAGCTGCTTCCGTGACATTTACCCTCTCTTCCAAGAGCATTCTGGCTGATTCCGTTAATTTTCTTCTGCGAACATATTCTGTCATTGATATTCCGCAGATATAACTGAATATCCGTTGATACACACCAAGAGGTATTCCGGTAAACTTAGCGGCTCTTCCAAAATCAACCTGAAAGATATCACTTTCCAGCATATCTATAACCTGTTGTGTCTGCTCCATTACATCCATTTTCCTCTTCCTTTCAGTTATATCTTATAGCAGGCTGAATATGTCCGCTTTCCATTTCCTGTACAAATAATGTATGCTTCAATAGCCCTGACTTCCAAACACTTATAATTCGCTTAAAGGTTGACTTGATATTTTATATATCTGCCACCGGTACATTACCTATCAGCCAGTTTAACTCGCTATCCTGCATAAATCTGATAGGCCATTCCTTTGTGAGGGAGGTCCAGGTATGAAAATTTACAATACAGTGAAATAACTGTTCCACAGCCTCTTCTGACTTCTCAGTGATTGTCTTATTCATATACTCCAGGAGGTTTTCGGGTTTCTTCTCCACACCTTCAAGTACTTTTAAAAACCATTTATGGTAAGGATACAGAGTCTCATTGTAGGTCAGCACTAATCTTCCTGCAAATAATACATAATTGGATATTGCTGTTGTAATCAGATATTCGTTGTTTCTTTTCACACCTTCATAGAAATACCATCTCCAGGCTTCAAACTGCGCATAGAATTTCTCCAGGTTTTCTAATTTTCTTTCCACCGGATATCTGGAGGCTTCTGCTACAAGCTTCTCCAGTCCCTCAATTTTTGAGTAGGATACAAAGGCATCTTTAAAGGCAAACTTTGCAGGTTCACTGCCCATAGCAGCCGTTTTCTTTATAAACTCCACAGAGGTACACTTTCCATCAACGTAACCGCCTTCATAAGGTGTCGCTTCGGTTTCATAGTAATTAAAATTCTCCTCCTCTAAGGCTTTCTTATAGTTCTCTTCAGACATTACAAGCATTAGATCAATGTCAGAATTCTCACCAGCAAAGCCATGAGCTACAGATCCTCCGATAATTATACCTAATACATCTTCTCGTTGTTTTAATTTATTTGTTATTGTTTCAATAGCAAGTTTATGGTGATTATACATTATACAAACTCCTTTGTTTTTTATTGATATGGATTCCATTCTCCAAGGGGTATTATAATGTATTTTCCTTGATATTGGAATATAAGACTTCCAAGTTAAAGTATAAGCTGTCCTTTATTTTAAATAATAACGCTTTCCATTAAACTTAATATTCTTCACGTTATCAACCATAATGGGTTCTTTAAAAAAGAGAGACGCCTTGCAATAGATTACATCAGGCTCAACAATACCGGATTCACCCGCTCTGCTTCCACTTATAGAATAGGAAAAAGCTTTTTTATCTAAACTGGCTTCCTGAAAATAAAAAGTAGCTTTCGCACTCTTTTTCTCAAGTTCCTCCATTACAATGTCAAGATCCGAATTCTTCGTGGTTCTTTTCTCAAAAGAAAAGATACAGGAGTAAGGCGTTAATTCTATCTTGGTCAGTGTCACATATTTATTGCCCAATAAGATTTCCTGATCTAAAAGGATTGTCTTGGTATAATCCACTTCTTTATCAAAATCTATGTCTATTTTCCACTTTTTTTTAAAAATACCTTTTATTTTTTCCTGGGTATGAAACGCAAGCCCTGCCAGTTCTATGCTGTATTGTCTACCCGTTATCTTCTCCTTCCCTATAACTGTATAAAGGATTTCAAACTGTACCTCCCCACTATTTCCATTCAGAGGAATATAATGATAGCCAAGACTGCCACCTTGGACATCCTGGAATAAGGTGCCGCCGCTTTCGTCATTAAAACGAAATCTTCCTTCCGTGTAAATACCTTTCTCCTTTAATACATTCTCCGCATCTTTTACAGTAAATCTCAATATAACAGAGCCAACATTACCGGTTGCTACGGCCCCCAGTACTTCAATCTTCAATTCATCCGAATCTACAACTTTACCAACACTGCGGGAGGAAATTTCTTTATATTGCTCGGGTCCCAAATACACCTGACTCTCCGGGATTTCTCTTCTTCTGTCCAGATAAAACTGGTAAAAGAAGTTCGTTCCAGTAAGCTGATCGGCTGTAACAGTAGCTCCGCCAATTAAAAATAGCACCAGGCAGGCAGCTGCAAAACCAAAGCTTAACTTCTTTTTCTGTTTTCGTTTCTCAGCTTTTAGCTTCTCCTTCAGATCATTTAAATTCCTGGGAGTTACCTCCTCCAGGATATTATTTATTTGTGAAAGTATTTCTGGTTCTTTCATAATTACTCTCCATTTCTGCATATGCCTTTTGCATACTCAAAGCTTTGCTCCTGTTGAGACAGTTTACTGATTGCGTTGCTGTACTTCCATCGAACAGTTGCATAAGGTCTCTTAAGAATTTCAGCAATCTCCTTATGAGAAAAACCAACAGAATAGAGAACCACGATCTCTCTCTCCTCTTTTTTTAGTATGGACAGCAAAGAATTTAATTCCTGGAACTGCAGCATCTTCCGGTACATATCCTCTGATGGCAGCTCATCATCCAGTTCCACAAACCTCTTGCCCTCCTCTCTTTTTGTAAGAGCAAGATTTCTTGCTATCTTCATTACCCAGGCTTTTGCATTCGTTCCGCAGCGGTAACGATGTGCCTTATCCCAGACTCTGATAAAGGTATTCTGCATTATATCCTCTGCATCATAAGGTGATTTTGTAATGACATAGGCTAATCCGTATACGGCTTTACTCATCTCTTCATAAAATTCCTCAAGTGCCACCATTTCCCTTCTGGAAATCCGTACCATTAGATTATCCATCTCCTCACTGCTTAACAAATTCCCACCCCCTAGTAAATGCTTTCACAGATATAACCTTTTTACTTTAAAATATGTTTGAATGAATTTACTATTTTTTTCGACAAAACCCAACCTTAATTTTGAGATTAATTGCCTTTCTACATAAGCTATACACTGACTCCACCAAAACATAGGTTCTGTTGTGTATAATAAACTATATTTACCAAATTTGCAAATTAGCTTATTGAATCTTTCCCTGCTTTTTCCAAAATATAGATTAGGCAATTACTCTTTCTTTAATTTCACAAGAAAGCAGTATACAATACAATCCAACAAAAAAGCATGTCCATATTTATGAACCTTTACAGTGACCTTAAGGATAATACCTATAATGACACCTGTCACTATAATGTATTACGCTCATTGTCACCTGCGGTGCATAAACAGACATGCAGAATTTAAAACAGTGCCGTAATTGTACGAAACCCTTCAAACTATCCATAACAATTATTTATTTTTTCATTTCCCGCATAAAATTACCTGTTACTTTTGCCATAATCAGCTGCTTCTGATCTGCATTCCTGATTCGCTTTCAATTTATATGATTATAAGTCTTCATTAGTCCATTTAATTCAATAGAACTCTTTATAGTCGGGATGATCACGTTGGCAGCAAATGCAGCCATTTCCTCCGGCGACTGTTTACAGCCGGTTTTCAGCCACTTTTGAAGAAAACCGATATAACCGTTGATGATAAAGGCATTGAAATAGTCATATTCCTCTTCTGTCATATGGGCACCGACGCTTTTCCACAAATCAGAGATTCTCTCATCAACAATATTTTTGATACGGTCTACAAAAGCAGCATCTCCGTTTGGTCCCAGCATAATCTCACAGAACTCTTTGTTTTCCGCACAGATGGAATAAATCCTTACCAGCACCTCCGGGGGCTTTCCCTTTACCGGTGGATGATTCATCATCTGGTCAATAATTTCATTGAATTTCTGAAAAAAATCTTCCTGTACCTGACTGATCATATCATAAATATCCGTGTAATGAAAATAAAAGGTTCCCCGGTTGACATCCACAAGCTCTGTCAGCTCACGAACCGTTATGTTAGAAATTGCCTTCTGATGCATGAGACTTAGCAGCCCTGTCAATAATTTTTTCTTGGTATTGCGGACACTACGATTGTTATCTCCACTTTTATTCATAGAAGTTTTACCTCATAATTTGAATAGATTCTGCATTTGTGTTGAAAAATACACATCCTGTCTTATACTGTTTATTGATTTCTTGGGCTTAATATATTATGCTGAATTCTAGTTTATTTTTCAACACTTGTCAAGTTATAGAGGATAATATAAGTAAGAACAAATGGTCATGTTCCAAACAGACCCGAAGGAGGTAGCATGAATTCTTTTGTACGATTTGAAAATGTCGGTAAGACGGATCATTCAGGTGATGTTAAAGTTAACGCTCTGCATGATACCACTTTTGAAGTAGATAAAGGTGAAATCTGTGTAATTGTAGGGCAGTCCGGTGCCGGCAAGACCACCCTCTTAAATATTTTAGGCGGAATGGATACTCTGACCACCGGCAGGGTGTATCTTGGCGACACGGAGATATCAGCCCTGCGTAAAAAAAGCCTTGTAGGTTACCGCAGAGAAGATATTGGATTTGTATTCCAGTTCTATAATCTCATACCAAATCTGACAGCTCTTGAAAACGTTGAGATTGCTTCTCAGATGATAAAAGATCCGATTCCTGCCGGGGAGATCCTTGGGAGTGTAGGCCTTTCAGAACGGCTCCATAATTTTCCCTCCCAGTTATCAGGCGGAGAACAGCAGCGTGTTTCCATAGCCCGAGCGCTGGCTAAGAATCCAAAACTTTTATTATGTGACGAACCAACCGGAGCACTGGATTACAATACCGGCAAGCAGATTCTTAAGTTATTACAGGACCAGAGCCGGAGAAACGGGATGACTGTTATCATCATCACACATAATTCAGCACTGACGGCAATGGCTGACCGGGTAATTCATGTAAAAAACGGAACCGTCTCTTCAGTGCGCAAAAATGAGAAGGTTATACCGGTAGAGGAGATTGAATGGTAATGAGAAATTCTGCATGGAGCAAAAACAACCGACGGGAAATACGGCACACTCTGGGCCGTTATCTTGCGCTTCTTGTCATTATAGCTCTTGGCGTGGGATTCTTCTCCGGACTTAAGATAACCAGACAGGCAATGCTGCAGACTGGTGATGCTTTTATCAAAGCTACTAAAATGTATGATTACCGATTACTCTCCACCCTGGGCTTTACCACTGAAGACGTGGATTACATCAGCGATCTTAAAGGTGTAACCAATGCACAAGGCGCAATAAATGCTGACTTTATTACAGCTTTTCATGATACGGAGGATGTAATTTTTAAAGCTCACTCCATTACAGACAATCTGAATCAGATAAAACTGGTAAAAGGCAGACTCCCTAAGGCCGATAATGAATGTGTTGCAGATGCCGGATATTTCACAGAAGAAGATCTCGGAAAAGCAATTAGAATATCTGAAAAAAACGAAGAAGAGGTCCGGAATAGCTTTTCCTATCAGGATTACACCATCATCGGCTTATGCAATTCCGTAAACTATATGTATCGCAGTGACCGGGGTACCACTAAGCTTGCCGGCGGTTCCATCAATGCCTTTCTCTACCTTCCGGAAGGTGGTTTCAATGTTGATTATTATAGTGAAATCTATGTTACCCTTGCTGATAACCAAGGCCAGATCTTTAGTAAAGAATATGAGGCTAAAGTTTCTGCTATGGAACAGCCATTAAAGGCTGCTGTCAAAGCCCGTGCAGATTTGCGCTACCGTGCTATCATAAAGGAAGCCAAGGAAGCTATAGCAGATGCCCAACGTGAATACGATTCCTCTTATGCAAAATACCTGGATGGAAAGAAAGAAGCAGAAAATAAGTTAAGTGATTCCAAAAAGAAATTAGAGGATGCCAGAACTGAGATAAGCAGGAATGAAAAGAAACTGGCAGATAGCGAGATTACCTTAGCTGAAAAAGAAAAGGAATATAACTCCTCCCTATCTGAATATAACACCTCTAAGAAAGATTTTGATACAAAAAAATCCGATACGCTAACTACCCTGAAAGAAAAGCAGCAGGAAATTACCACCAACCGCACTAAGGTAGCTGGTGGTATGAACGAGATTGAAAAAAGCGGTGTCCTCGAACAATATAATACCTTAAAAGAATCAGAAGCCAATTTAAAAGCCGCTCTTTCCCAGCTTTCAGATCCCGCAAGTACCGAATACCAGACCTATACGGCACAGTTAAAACAAGTCTCAGAAGGATTGGCTCAAATAGACGCCACCGGGGTAATTACCCAGTATCAGACCTTAAGTAACTCCCTGAAACAGCTGAAGACCGCTCAGCGCACCCTGAATACAGCGCGAAAGACCGCAGAAAAAGAATTTAAAACAGCGGAGAAGCAGCTTACCTCAGCCAAAGCTCAGTTGGACGAGGCAAAAATAACCCTTGATACTTACAAGGAGCAAATAGCAGATGGAAAATTGGCTCTTACCAAAGCAAAAAAAGAATATAAGGAGGGTCTTAAGAAATATCAGGAAGCCAAAGAGGATACAGAAAATACGCTAAAGGAAAGCGAAGAAAAACTCAATGAGGCACTGAATAAAATAAACGATGCCAAAGAGGAGGCAGCCTCTCTTGATAAGCCCGCCACCTATGTACTGGACAGAACGAAAAATATCGGATATGCAAGTTTTGAAAATGACTCCTCGGTTGTTGAAGGTATTGCAAAGATATTTCCTATCTTTTTCTTTCTCGTAGCGGCTCTGGTATGCAGCACCACCATGACCAGAATGGTGGATGAACAGCGTACTCAGATAGGAACTCTGAAAGCCCTGGGCTATAGCAATCGTTCCATAGCCTTAAAATATGTAAGCTATTCCGGAAGTGCTGCTGTGCTTGGCTGTATTCTTGGGTATTTTACAGGTACCAGGTTATTTCCCTTTGCCATCTGGCAGGCTTATAAGATGCTGTATGATTTCGCGGAGATTAAATATGTATTCAGCGGCAGTTTAGCACTGCTGACCTTATTGGTTTCCCTTCTTTGTTCCGTTGGTGCAACCTATGCTGCCTGCCGGACGGAGCTGTCACAGATGCCGGCGGAATTAATGAGACCAAAGTCTCCGAAGGTAGGAAAACGAATCTTTCTGGAACGGCTTCCTGTCTTATGGCAGGCTATCAGCTTCCTCCACAAAGTATCCATCCGTAATATCTTACGCTATAAGAAGCGCCTGTTTATGATGATACTTGGAACCGGCGGCTGTACTGCACTGCTGCTGGCAGGCTTAGGTTTAAATGATTCTGTCAGTAATATTGCTGATGATCAGTTTAATACCATAATGCTCTACGATTACACCATAGCCTTTTCAGAGGCTCAGACAGAAGAGGACATAGCAGCCTTTCAGGAGAATACCTCCGCTCTCTTGTCCGAATGTGTCTTTCTATCCTCAGATACCTATGAAGTCACGGGCAAAGGCGGTAATCAGAAGATAAATGTCATAGCAAGTGATGACCCGGATATTACAAAGGTTATCGGGCTTCACCTTAACGGAAAGACCGTTCCTTTTCCGAAAGAAGGTTATGTAGTCATTAGTGACCGCCTGGCAGAAACTGAAAATCTTACGATTGGTGATTCCATGACCATAAATCTTAATAACACAGAGACCTATACGGTTGTAATAGGCGGTATCTTTAAGAATTATGCCTTTAACTATATGTTCATGAGCGGAACTACCTATGAGCAGGTCTTTGGAGAGAAACCAGTTTATAAGACAGCTTATGCCACAACAGATTCCACAGATATTTACAACATATCTGCCAGGCTCATGAAAGATTATGGTGCTTCAAGCATAGTGGTTACAGCCGATACCAGAAACAGGGTTACAAATATGATGAACAGTCTGAATTATATTGTGTGGCTGGTAATTGCCTGTGCCTGCACCCTTTCTTTCGTGGTTATGTATAATCTGAGCAATATCAACATAACAGAGCGGAACCGTGAAATTGCAACCATTAAAGTTCTGGGCTTTTATCCAAAGGAAACCTACAGTTATGTCTTTCGGGAAAATATCGTCATCACTCTTATCAGTACCATGTTCGGACTTCCGGCAGGTATCCTGCTCCATCGCTTCGTAATGGATCAGATAAAAATTGAGGCTGTATCCTTTAATGTTCGGATATTACCTGTAAGTTATCTATATGCATTCATAGTAACTATGTGGTTAACCTTGTTTGTTAACCTGATACTGGTTCGAAAAATCGACCGGATTAATATGGCTGAGTCCTTAAAATCCGTAGAATAATGCAGCTAGGATAATTATTTATCTTCTCTTTCGTATTGCAATGAATAACTATAAAAAGGGCTGTTTCAAAGTATTAGAAAATCATTTTCGATTTCTGAATTTTCTATAACACAATGAAACGGACCTTTTTATGTTTAATACATTTAACTATCATAACACTCGCTGTGATAATAATCGAATACGATTATTAATATTAACCTTGATATACCAACATAATTACACTCTTTAACATCTTTTTTTAGTTTAATACTATAAAATCAGCATCTCATGTTCATCGTATTTAAAGTCAGGCCCATAAGCAACTTCCCAATAATAACCGTCAGGGTCTGTAAAATAAGCGTGGTAACCACCCCAAAAAACCTCCTGTGGTTCTTATACGATGATACCGCCTGCTTTTCTTGCCAGTTCAATAACTTCCTCCACCTTTGCCTTACTGTCCACATTATATGCCAGTGTAATACCTGAGAAACCCTCTCGAATAGCCGGAGGATTTACATCATCAATATCTTTTGCAAGTTCCTGTATCGGAAATAATTCCAGTTTCGTTCCATAGGAATTAAAAAATACTATGTGAGGATTGTTTTCCGTAACATCCGTGACAAATCCAAGGCCATCACGGTAAAACTTAACGGATGCCTCCATATCTCTGACACCCAGACAAATTATACTTACTCTGTTCATTTCTTTTCTCCTGTTGTATTTATAGTTAGAGATACTTAATAACTCCATTATGATTAATCATTTTAGAATGATATTTATTAGATACGATTCATTGATGCTTATATATAAGCATCTGCAGTTCGTAACTCTTTTAATCCGTCTTTACTGTTTTCCTGGTACTCCATTTACCATAGATAATATTGCCCTTGTCATCTTTAATATATCCGCGTACCTGAACATAATACTTAGTCTTATTCTTTAGTCCTGCTACTTGTATTTGATGCCCGCTAACGCTCTTGATTACTGCATTTTTCATTGCGCTGTTTGTAGAATAACGGAGCTGATACTCTTTGCTTCCCGCTTTACTCCATTTTGCAGTAAAACTGTTAGTTCCTTTTTTCAGCATTATTTCGGTTTGTTTTATATCAACAGTCCAGATGCAATACAAATACAGGTTTTCAGAGACATTCGTTACAGCTCTGTCTGGATAGGAAATTCCAGTCCCGTCAGCTTTTGTATTGAAGCTGCTGATATAGATATTGTTACTGCCTTTTACAGCAGGAAGTATTTGAGGAGCATATTTTTCCTTGTCTTTTATTGTCTCTATTGTTGTTGCTTCACCATCCAGCGAGAAATGTTTTGAATATGAGAAATTAGTGTCTAATATTACTGTATATTCTCCTGCTTTCTTAGTTATATTGTTCTCTTTGGTGTTACTGTTCTCTGATGAAGACTTTATCACCGCAGCCTCATTTCCACTGTAGGTATCTTCTCTATAATCCTTTAATATGGATTCATAATTGACCTCTCTCCATATTGTTGCATTTCTATATTCGTTCTGAATAGGTGTAACATTACTTTCCACTTTATAATCACTGGTTCCAAATCCAGCGATGGGTTTATCCCATGGTATCCCAACAATGTGCCACTTTTCGCTTAAGAATACTTGGTTGGTCATATAACTGTTATAAATATGCATCATACGACACTCAATTCCCAGGATATCCATAAAATATTTGAAAGTATAAGAAAACCCTTCGTCTATACCGTTATTTTTTAATAACGGTCCGATAATACCATAGGCACTTCGAGGAACATCTTTCTTTTCACGATGATCGTATATACAATTGGCAATCAAATATTCAAAAATTACTTTTGCTTTCTGCTCCTCAGTCATACCAGGTAAAATATTTTTATCAATTATCTCGGCTGCTTTCTTAACTACTTCCAAGTCTGTCCCCGAATATCCTGTAAAATTTTTCTTCTGAACAGCCAGAACAGGGTTATATCTTACTACAGATACTTTACAGAAAGCAATATTGGTATCACAGTTTGCAAAGACAATCGCAGTTCCAACCCCAGCAGCATAAATAGTACCATTAACTACCGTTACAATCGTATCGTCAGAAGAAGTCCAGATAATATCTCTATGTTTCCCACTACTCTGGGGTTTGATTTCCGCCGTTAGGATATAGCTCTCTTCCAGGCTAAGATTCAGATTGGATGCATTAAGAGAGAGTTTGATTATATTGCTTGTTTCTTTCGTATTGGTTTGAGCCTTTACAAATGGGAAAGGAAACAATAATATACTCACACAGATTCCCAATGCTATTACTGTAGACGTGATCCTCTTACTTTTCACGGCATTTCCTCCTTTTGTTTATGAAATTATACAATATTTGGATTTTATTAGATTATATCATCTAGTTCGTTATCTGTCTAATATAACAACCCATTTTCTGCTTTTCCAGTTCTAAGGCTCTTTATAAAAAAATATAGAGGAAGGAGGTGAACTTTTCCTATATTACATAGAAAGGTGGAGTGCGCCTGATGGCAGTTGCAGAAGCATTATCTTTAATGATAACCTTCTCTAGCTTTGTCGTAGCTTTGATTACTCTAGTTGCTAGTCTGATAAAGATGAACAATAAAAAATGATTATCCTGCACCGCCTAAAGTATAGGATAATCATTTCTTATACACGCATTGGGCAAGCATAGGTTTTAACCCTGTGCTGCCTGTTACCTACATTACATCAGTAGCTTTCTTTTTTGTAAATACTGGATACACTTTTCTCCGGATTTCTCTTTTCATCAAAAATTCCATGGCTTCTCATTAATTTGTTCTGAGGTAAATCCGTTTATGAAAGCAAATTTGCCGTTATATGTTACCTCCATCTAAAGGTACTTTTTCAATTCGTATATACTTAAATATTTTTCTGTTCGAATCAACTGAAATCCGGCCTTTTCAAGCACTCTGCGGGACGGGTAGTTTTCATGCTCAACATTTCCATGAATGACTGGCTCAGCTCCAACTTCTTCCAGCCTTTTTAACCCCCAGGTTACAGCTGCCTTCGCAGCCTCAGTGGCATATCCTTTATTTTGATAGGCTTCACCTATTCCATAACCAACTTCAACATAATCAAGCTCCTCCTGGGGTCCATGAAACTTACTTAGAGATACCGTACCTATAAAATCTCCGGAATCTTTCAGATAAAGCCCCATGTCAAAGGGTTCCTGCAAAATATTAACTACATAACCGCTCTGATTATTCATGATTTCAATATCCTTCCTGGCAGTTTCTCTGTTCAAAGGGTCTTGAAAATAGAACCATTGCCTGTAGGATTTCTCATTTCTGAACTTTACATAGATATCCAGATCCTCCATTTTAATAGGGCAATAGACTAAACGCTCACTTAAAATCTGTTCCATTCTCTACAATAGCCTTTCTCTAGTATTTTATCGTCATCTTAAGAAACCTAGCTTTCTGCCAGCAGCTGCCAGAGCTCCATTTCAGGGCTGACAGGGGATTCCATCCTGTCTTCTCTGTAAACTTCAATAGCCAGCATGTCCTTCATGGTATACGCAGATTCCGGAAGCCACTTGTTATACAGATGCTCATATGCTTTATCCAATGCCGCACCTGTCAGTGTCTCTCTGTCCTCCGCCCGGAATCTGACACGAGCATAAATACCCGGAGGTAGAGTAAACTTACGCATACCTTCCGGTATTTCGTCAAGGCAGTTCACCTGTATTCCCATCATATAAGTCCCCATACTCATATCCTTCTCGCATTCACACACAATTCCAAGACTTGTCTCCGGTAAGGAATGTCCCGGTATCAGGTTCGGTTCATCATTGCTATAAAAATCACCAATAAGACTTTCAATCATCTGCTGCTTCTTCTCATTCTGATTATAAGGTACCCTTGCTGCCCGCCCTATAAAGTAAACCGGATTCTCCAGCAAGAAGGTATCCGTTATGTATTCAGATGTTATTCTGCCGGTTTGATAGATAGCTTTATTTTCCTTGATGCGTTCCTGTAAGGCGAGAAGCTCCTGTTCAATATCATGCAGAAGAAGTTCCTCTGACCTGACTGCTATAAGTCTGGCTCCGACAATCCCTTTCCATTGTTCAAAGTCCATATCTAAAAGAACACGTATTTCCTCCAATGAGAACCGCAATCTTCTTAAATACTGTATCTGCTTCATACGTTCACTTTGCTTGTCCTCGTAATAGGCATAACCATTAAAGGAATCTATACCCTCCGGTTGTAGAAGTCCGATTTCTTTGTAATATCTTAAGGTTTTCTTTGAAACCAGATGCAGGCCTGCAAACTGTCCGATTGTGTATCGCATAATGCCCTCCTTTTCTTAATAGTAATCCATTCCCTAAGGGCGCAGTCAAGTGATAATTACGACGGTTTATTGATATTAGTAAAATGATATTGAACCCACCTATTCCGATATTATTTCCATCATAAGCCTGGCACCATATTTAAATCCATGGTTAAAAGCAATTTCTGTTTCTATAGCATTTAATTCTGTCGATATTTCAATTAGTTTAGCAACATCTTCAAACATCTCTTCATTATTTTCGTTCTTAATCTTCTCTACGAGATTTATAATCCGCTCATTCAATGTCTGATACCCATTATCCTTGTATATAGTATTTTCAGGGTCTAATATACCATTATAAAGTCCCTTTACAATATTTTTCATTGCTTTACTCTCCCAATTTCTCATTTTTGTCTATTAGTATATTTTATACTTATACAGGTTATTCTAGCATAGAACCACAAAGTTTACAATTAGAATAAAAATATATGCATATAGACAAATTCCTGAGGTGATTAAGTTGACTGGTAATAATGATAACAATATAAATTATGAGCTATTAGGCTTACGCATAAAAGAAATCCGNNGCGCAAGAAAATGTTGCCTCTTATGTCGGTTGTAATGTTTCTCATATCTCTAATATCGAAAACAATCACACCAAAGTATCTCTTAATGTTCTATTAGCTATTGCAAACGCACTTCATACAAGTATCGATTACCTTTTATCAGATCAATATGAAAACTCATCTTTTGCATTAGATAACGAAATTCTAAGAGCGTTAAAAGACTGTGATAATGACAAGAAAATAAAGATTTTAAAGATAATTTCAATTATTTAGATTTTTAATGTTAGTCATAGCAGCTACCGTCTGAAAGAAGTCGGACGGTAGCCTTGATATTCAGGAGCATTTCACTCCCCTGCAAACTCTTCTGTTGAAGGTGCACCGTTCCAAACATACCCATCAGAACGGTAATAACCTCTTATAACAGAACCATCTGTCTTTGTATAATCGATGACGAAAACCTGCCCTGTTTCTATTTGCATCGGATAGTTATCATAAGGTAGTACATCGCCAGTTTTGCTGCTGTCCTTGAAGTCATTATAAGCATTTTCCAAGCGCCAAAATTCACGGGATGCGTAATCTTTAAATCCGGTTAGATCTTGTTTCCCAAAATACGAGGCTGTATATTTTTTATTGCTAATTGTAATAGTATCTTCTCTAATGGGTTCAATCTCTTTTGCCAACCAAGCTAAATCCTCTGAATAGATATTATCAGTATAAACCTCCTTTAACTGATTTGCCATACAGGGAACCGATTGAGTATTGTTATCCATTGCATCAAAATCAGTATGAGCCCCACCGTAAATTCCCATAACGCTTTCACCACTTAGCTTGTCAAACTCACGGATGAAGTTTTCTGTCATCATATTTTCACGATATACATCATCGGAGTTCTTATAATAATATTTCCCCTGTTCAATCGCTTCCTGGGCCAACAAATATTGGTCAGAGTCTTCCAGATTATTTGCCTCCAAATAATTTAGATACCGTTCTCCGGTAGTATCACTTTGGTGTCCAACATCCGTACCGTGAAAGATTGTTTCGGGGCATCTGCTTTTTATATTCTTATAAAATTTAATAATATCAGGCGTATGTATCATAGTTCCATTCCAATCATCATATAACTCATTTAAAATTTCATCACCATCTGACTTCATCCAGACATTTAAAAACTCAGCTGTATAATAGGAAAGTTCAATAAATAAATGCCTCATATTTTTATTTTCATACTTGTCATACCACAACTCTAATTCTTTATCCAATATTTTATTTACACCATGCTGTTCCCCATATAGATAAATTTGTCCTACGGGTGTTGTTGATGGTGTAATTACATCAACCTGCGTAGGTTTATCTGAACAAGCTGACAAAGTAAGCAGCAGTGTCAATGCTATTGCAAGTGCTATATATCTTGTATTTTTCATAGTTTCACTCCTTCATAGATTTATTGTACTTAAGAACTTTATCAAAGCAAAAGGAATCCTTGTCATAATTATTACGTTCGTAAAAGGCATGTGCCTTAATACGTTTAACTCCACTACTTAATAAAATATAAGAAATTTCATTCGCATAAGCCATATTTTCAACATACTGAAGTAATTTAGTGCCTATACCGTTACCCTGGTATTCTTCTTTTACCGCAAGGCCATTTATTTTAAGATAACCGACCGGAAGCCCTACCGCTAACACTTCCACGGTAGTTACAAATCCTACCACCTTATTTTCCCAAACAGCCACAAAGGTTTTATATGCATCATTTTTGCTCATCCTCTCATAATTTGATGCCATAGTTGCCGCATCTAACTTTCGATTTCCGATTTCATTGTTCCATAACGATAACACTTCTGAATAATCGATTTCTTGTATTTCTCGAATCACAATTTCCATTCCGGCCTCCTAATACGGTATAAATAATCAAATCCTAATTGTTTGTAAACCACTGTCTGCAGCTTCCAGCCTTTTAGCGATTAGTTATACACTCTTTTAATTATATTCTATAATTTTCCAAGTTTATTTTAATACATATTGATATTTATTTCCAGACAATTTCATTTTTTGCAACCTTATTTCAAATCCTGACACCACTTGTGTTTGATGAGTCATTCATCTGTATGTTCACGATTATATAACAAGAGTGACCCAAAAGCAGTTTTTACTTTTGGATCACTCTTGAATAAGCTTATATGTGCTTATAGTCATATTTTTTCACTCACTCAAAGCTGCTGCCTGACAGTTTCCTTATTTTCACCGTTGGCAGCAACCTGTATCATATTCAAACTTTTGCATTTTGTAAGTTTAAGCTGTCTTGTTGCTCTGCATCCGAAGGTTTTCTTAAAAATACATTTACCATAAATACAGTAAGCCCGGCAAACAGGATAGAATTAATAAAAAATGCTATTACAACCGGCATATTTTCAATAATAATTCCTCCTAAAAACATTCCTGCCGACATGGAAATCATGGAACCTAACGATTTCAGTGAATATATCCTTCCTAAAAATTCATTTTTTGTTTCTGTCTGTAATATCACACTTATGTTTACGTTGACCATTGCAACTGTTATCCCTAATATAAAAAATAAAGCAGCAAAGAACCCCACTAAAAAAAAGGATGACGGAAGAACGGTCCCATGCAGAAGAACAATAAATGGCAGCAATGAAAAAACAGGAAATTGTATAATAACGACTTTCGTAAGATTTCTGTATAATTTTTCTTTGATATTAAACTTTAATGCCAGAGCTGCTCCGATTAACAGTCCAACCGACATGGCTGTTTGTATGGCAGCGACCGCTGCTAAAGTTGTCTTGAATACAACATTAAACATATAAGGGATATAAATGGAATAAATGGATATATAAATATAGTTCCAAACCAGCGCAAAAACTATGATAAATAGGATCTTTTTATTCTGAAGCAGATATTGTATCCCTGCCCGGGTTCCTGATTTTTGCTGTACTTTTTCTAGTTTAACCATTCCTGACGGATGGATGAACATTTCCGTAATTGCTGATATGATATAGGAAACACCAGTTATAAGGAAGACCAGATGGATTCCCAACGCCTCATATACCGCAACACCTACTGCGAGACCCAGAATGGCTATGGTGTTATCTACAACAGCCAGCAGGGAATTGGCCTTTGTTAATTTTTCCCCCTCCAGTATGGAAGGTAAAATACTCATGGAGGCTGGATTGAATAATCCCGAACAGATATAAGTAATCACTGCACCAAGATAAATCCAAAGGAATTTATATGGTAAATCAACTAATACCATAAATAGTAGGAACAATATATAAATCCCCCGTATATAATCTGTAACATACATTATTTTTTCCTTTTTCCATCTGTCTATCATCTTTCCAAATAAAAACAATGCCAAGCCACAGGTTATATTACCAATAATATAATATGTACTCATCGCTGTTGCAGATGCTGTTGCATTTAAAATGTACCAGGGCAGGGCAATATTAAAAATACCCTCTCCCAACTGAGATACAATCTTACCCCAAAATAAAAGCCAGAAGTTATGATTGAATCTCACATCTGCTTTTTTATTACTATTCACTTCATAGTTATAACTCATACGTATCGATTTCACCCTCTTCTATTAATAGACGTTCAATCACTGTTTTCATAAGTTCACAATAGTTCTCCACCAGATAATTAATATCACTGTACTGCTGTTCCAGCGGCCCAAGACAGAAACCGGAACAAAATCCCTCCAGTTTGCAGGTATTGCACTCGTGTGAATTTCTTAAGCTTCTTTCTGCATAAAGCCGGTAGGTATTACTTTCAAGCAATTTATTAAGCTCATAGATGTTTCCATAATATCTGGAAGATCCTTTACAGGCAAAAATACTTCCGTTGGGTTCAATACTAAGCTGACTTCCGGTACCGGAACAGGTCTTAAATCCCTTAGCCAAATCTAAATGTTCAAACATACTGCGATAGGTACTCATCCAATAACCGGATACCGGAACATTTTTACTTTTCCCGTATCTGTATAGGTCAATCAATTTATCCGCAATCTCTGATACAGGTCTATTATAAAATTCCGGTGAAAGATCCAGAACCACCCCAACCTCCCTGACCCCGTACTCTAATGCACAGTCAATAATAGAGGTATCAAAATATTCATAGGTGCACTCTGACAGAACAGAATTAAATGCCACATAATTATTCGTACATTTAAGAATCTCCAGGGCTTCATATATCTGGTCGCGGCTGTCTTTTCCGGAAAGCATATTCCTATTCGATTTATTTGGACTGTCAAAGCTGACAACTACTGCCACCCCGTATCTGTTAAAATATTCTGCTATATCAGAATCGATTAAGGAACCATTTGTCACAATACTGTAGGACAGGTCTACACCATACTTAATACCGTCTCCGTAGTAGTCCAGAACAGCCTTTATGGTATCCTTATTGGTTAAGGGTTCCCCACCAAAAAACTGTATATGTAAGTCTCGATTCCCTGCTTTTTTAACCTGCAGCAGGACCAGTTTGATATATTCTATCGCATCCTCACAGCCCATAATCTTATTGCTGCTTTCATTTTGCGATACCTTTCTTTCTTCTGAACTATAGATAGAGTGTTCAAAACAATATTTACATTTAAAATTGCAATTATTACTTACAATAAGCTGAATGGTTTTTATCTGACCTCCTGTCAGCAAGCCTTGTAACCGCTCTTGCGTATGCAGCGTTACATAATCCTTATCTACGCCACCATAAATCAGAAAACCTTTATCTGCAAACTCATCAATAATCTCTTTTACCTCTTCTAACGGAATCCCAATCTCCAGATTCTCTTTCAAATCCTTATACTCTTTATAAACAACAGGTTTATAGAAATTGGATAATATTCCATAGATAGCCGGATCAATGGAACAGACTTCCCCTATCTGACTATGATAGGCTATAATATCCTTTGGCCGCTCCATAAACGTTACATACTTCGATAATTGTATCTGTTTCATAGGTTAACTCCTGTATCAGACTTCGATAATATCAGAAAAATCATTGTCATCGGTTCTTAAGATAAGTTCTTTGGTTATGGCTTTGTAAACATTGCACAGACTCTTGTTATTACCATACATGCTTCCCTTTTTCTCCAAAGCTCCAACGCAAACACCGGAGCAGAAGGATTGTATTTCACAGCCGTTACAATCATTTCCGTTCTTGTAGACTTTATTTAAATAATTTCTGTATTTCTCTCCTTTTAATACATCGGTAAGCCGATCAATACTCCCCATCTTACTAGGGCAGCATTTACAGGCAAATATATCTCCGGAGGGCTCAACACTGACCTTACTGCCTGTTGCAGGACATGCCTTGTAACCTTTTTCAAAAAAAGTCCCTTCTTCATTTTTGATCTGACTATACATTTTTGCCCAGTATCCGGTTATTTGAATCTCCTTCTGAATTCCATAATCATATGCATCCAGTAAAAGTTTAATAATATCAGCTTCCTGAAAGCCTTTTCCTATAAAATCACCATCCAAATCAAGAATCAGTCCCAAATAACGAATTCCATGTTCAGCGGCGAAATCAACCAATCCTTTATAATCATAATTTCCGATAGTCCATTTTGATATGACCGAATTAAAGCTCACTGTTACCTTTTTCGCTTTCAGCATTTTTAATACCGGAACCATGATATCATCTAGCAACAGACCATTTTTGCTAATACGTTCCCTGCTGTTTGGAGAATCATAGCTGATAATAAGAGATACTTTAAATTTATGAAAATACTCAGCCATTTCTTCGGTAATGAGTGAACCGTTGGTTGTAATGGTATATGATATCTCAACCCCCAGCTCCTCACCCGAACCATAAGCATCAAACACCTGCCTGATTAATTTCCAGTTCATCAAGGGTTCCCCACCAAAGAATTCGATAGACAATAAATTATTTCCATTCTTTCGGATATTCTCGAGCATATTCTCAATTGCCTGTCTGGCAACCTCAAAGTTCATATCGGAAGGACGGTTTGCTTCACTGTTGTCCCTTAGTTTGTGTTCTTCATTTAAAAAACAGTATGTACAATGAAAGTTACAGAAGTTAGATACTACAAGCTGCAAGCCTACTAACAGCCTGCCGTCGTCGGCTAACTTTCTGTTGGCTATTTCCTCCTTTAATATTTCGTCCTCTTCTTTCTCTTCCACTATAAAATAATTATCAATAAACTTATTCTTAATATCTTTCAAATCAGCCTTATCCAAAGTCTGCTCTGATATATTTTCCAGAATTTGATACGCCTTCTCATTAAGCTTTGATAGATTTCCAAATAACCTATGGTAGACAAGATAATCCCTGTCTCTTTTATTCACCTCAAGATATCTGCTTTTCTGATACATACAAGTACTCCCTCATTATTTATTAGTTTGTATTGCAGGTTAATGAAGCCAAAAACCCCACTAGCCTGCAAAAAAATTTAACAAATGACCATATGCTAACAGATTTTAAGTAACTATATTTGACCTGTCAGTTCTTGCGACAGACCAGCGTTCCAGGGTTTAACCGTCTTGCAGATAATAATGACATGCTAAAATTTATTTTTTTGTTTTTACCGAACCGATGGTTCCTCCAATACTAGCGTTTACTACTACAGAACCAATGGTTCCGCCTACTCCTACTTTGTTATTGGATTGATTTCTTGTTGTTTTTTTCATTGTTATTTCCCCCTTATTTTTAATTTTTCAACTACATCAATTTAACACGTTAGCATGGCAAATTGTCAAATTATAGAAACATTATATCTTCTTTTTACATATTATGTCAATCAATTCTTTTCATATATATAAAAAATAAAGCCGGGTGCAATTTTAAACTGCACCCGCTTTATTTCGCTTCTTATAGTCCTGTCTTTTCAATTTTTTCTTATTTGGCAATTCTGTTTCGATGTCCAGTATTAATGTAAAGCCGATCTCGTTCATAGCATCTGTTAGAGCTTTACTGTTGATTTCATGATATACCGATTCAAGACAATCAAAGGCATTGTGATAAGGTGATTCGGATACAAATCCCTCCCCGTCATTTACCTGTATTACTGCCGATACATATTCGGGTGACATCTTCTTCAACTGAAAGGTGAATATATCCAATCCTATATATTCTAAGAATAAATTAGCGATAACCAGCTCTGCTTTCGGTAAATCGATCGACAGGTCCAGTAAATCCCTGCTTAAGAGCATCAGTTTATCCTGCATATCATAATACCTGCTTTTACAGCTGTTAAGATAGTCATCATTGATATCGATTCCATAAACCTTGTGATGTTTTTTCAGGTTCACGTGCTCTAACCCGTTTCCTCCTGCTACGCCAAGAATAGCAATGGATTCAATATTATAGGTCTGAATCTGTTCTCTCATGATTTCGTTCATACATTGCAATTGATATACCGTATCAAGCTTCATATGGCTTTCATAAATAGACAAAGGAATCTTTTCCCATGGATTAATATCATCACCTCCTTTATTTTATAAGTTATCAAAATCAGAGGCAAATAGCAAGCTTATCCGCAGCAAATACAATCTTTGGTTATTTCATTCTTTTAGCGCCTGAGCATCAATCCTATCTCTGATGTTCTGATAAAATCCACTGCTTCGGGAAAGAATCTATTTAGAGTCAACTCTTGACAACCCTCATTTTCATGCTATACTAATACAGTCACAAATGCCCTAAAAACAAGGTCTTTATGGGCAAAACATAAGAGAAGCAAAAAACACTTTTTCTTATGTTTCATAAACCGTGTGTTCGAGACCTTCCACACGTAAAACAAAACTAAAGGAGAATTTCATATGAGAAACAAAACCCAATTCATCACACAGGCTGCGCTTATTGCCGCCATCTATGTGGTACTGGTCTTTGTGTTTAAGCCTATCAGCTTTTCCAATATTCAGATTAGAATAGCGGAAGCACTGACCATACTCCCTTATTTTACACCTGCTGCCATACCAGGCGTCGCCATTGGCTGCCTTTTAGGTAATTTCTTAGGGGGTGCCGACATTCTCGATATCACCTTCGGAACACTGGCCACTTTAATCGGTGCGACAGGCTCTTACCTGTTAAGACGCAACAAATACCTGGTTCCCCTGCCTCCCATTATCTCAAACACCATTATTATCCCTTGGGTACTGCGCTTTGCTTATGGACTGACTCTGCCAATACCTGTTATGATGGCAACTGTGGGAATCGGCGAAGTTATATCCTGCGGCATCTTGGGACTTGGCCTCCTGTTCCTGTTGAACTTATACAAAAATGTGATTTTTCCGGAAAACGGATACTTTAAGAAGAGTAAGAACCGGTATTGATACATATACCGGAAGACCTTCATTCGTTCCTGTATGTATAGTATACAAAGGTCTGATATTTTCTTGCTGTTTTGATCTATTACCATAGATAAGGAATAGAAGAAATCTGCAGAAATTAATGAATATTCCTGGCAAAAAGATGCCGCTTACAACCGTTAACCTGGTTATAAGCGGCATCTTATATATAATTTATATCCTATTATAATTCGCAGTTATTAACAGTACGAGGGAAAGGAATAACGTCTCTGATATTTCCCATACCCGTCAGATACATTACACAACGCTCGAAACCAAGACCGAAGCCTGCATGTCTCGCTGAACCGTATTTTCTTAAGTCCAGATAGAAATCATAATCCTCTTGCTTAAGTCCCAGTTCGTCCATTCTGGCAACCAGTTTGTCATAGTTGTCTTCTCTCTGGCTTCCTCCGATAATCTCTCCGATGCCTGGAACCAATAAGTCCATAGCAGCAACTGTCTTATTATCATCATTAAGCTTCATATAAAAAGCCTTGATATCCTTTGGATAATCTGTAACAAATACTGGTTTCTTAAAAATCTCCTCCGTCAGATAACGCTCATGCTCTGTCTGAAGATCACTACCCCAGCTAACCTTGTACTCGAATTTGTCGTTGTTCTTCTCCAGCAGCTCAATGGCTTCTGTATAAGTCACATGTCCGAACTCAGCATTCATAACATGGGTAAGCCTGTCCAGTAAGCCCTTGTCCACAAAATCATTGAAGAATTTCATCTCTTCCGGTGCATTCTCAATAACATATCGGATAACATATTTAATCATCCCTTCTGCCAGCGCCATATCATCCTTTAGGTCTGCAAAAGCGATTTCCGGCTCAATCATCCAGAACTCGGCAGCATGACGGGTGGTGTTGGAATTCTCAGCACGGAAAGTAGGTCCGAAGGTATAGATATTACGGAAAGCCATGGCATAGGTCTCACCGTTTAACTGACCGCTAACTGTAAGATTGGTCTCTTTTCCAAAGAAATCCTCTTTGTAATCAATTTTACCTTCCGGTGTAAAAGGCACCTTCTCAAGATCCAGTGTAGTAACCTTAAACATCTCGCCGGCACCTTCCGCATCACTGCCGGTAATTAAGGGAGTATGCACATAGACAAAATCCCTGTCCTGAAAATATTTATGAATAGCATAGGCAATCAGGGAACGAACTCTGAAAACTGCCTGGAAAGTATTGGTTCTGGGTCTTAAATGAGAAATGGTACGAAGGAATTCCAGACTGTGTCTTTTCTTCTGAAGAGGATAATCCGCAGTAGAAGCACCTTCAATCTCAATGGCTGTAGCCTGAATCTCAAAAGGCTGCTTCGCCTCCGGCGTAGCTACCAGCTCACCTTTAATAATCAGAGCAGATCCAACACTAAGCTTGGAAATATCTCCGAAATTCTCCATGGTATCATGATATACAATCTGAAGGGTCTCAAAATAGGTACCGTCATGAAGTACGATAAAGCCAAAGGCCTTAGAATCTCTTATACTCCTGACCCAGCCACCTACAGTAATTTCCTTTCCGATAAACTTCTCTTTTTCCCGGTACAGCTCCCGGATTGTTATAAGTTCCATTATACGGGCTCCTTTGTTCTTTAAAATATAAGGATATTATACCACAATTATTACAATTTACCATCGTAAAATCAACTGGTACATTTCTTGTAACGTTTAATCATAAAGAGAGCTGTAATTGCAGCTAAAAATAACAGCCACCATTTAGCAAAAACCAATAAAACAATAAAACAATTTTCATTATTTTATATAGGTTCTTCCTGTAATGGAGCACCTATACCTCTTTTATATAAACCCTTGCAACATTTACATAAACAATACTCCAACCATAAAACAATTTAGCTCTATCAATCCATCCGCCTTCAAAATCTTTGGCCACAAGTATTACACCACACCTTCTGCCACCAAAGAACAAGAGGATTTGTCCTGGTCTCCCTAAGGTTTATCTCGGGAAGGGACCTAATGACACTTAAGCTGCTGTAAATGCGCCGAAGTCCGGAAAAGCCACTGTCTGAGCGGCAGAAACCCACCTAACCCCACAGCTGGCCTCTCCGCGAGTTTGGCTTTTCTGTACTTGTCCCAAGCACTTACAGCAGCTTATAGTGGAATAGGTTCCTTGCCCGAATAAACCGTGGGAGACCAGGACAAATCCTCGCCCCTTTAAACAGTCCCCCGGTTCCCCACCACCAGGTTCTCCCACCAATTTATCCTTTGACAGTCCCCCCATAAAGTGCTAGAATACTTCTATACATTGTTAAATTTCAGACAATCCAGTAAAACGCTGATTGTCCTCTCTACAAGGAGGTTGTTATTATGGTGGTTACAATATGTATTGGAAGTTCATGTCATTTAAAAGGATCAAGAGAAATAGTACATACATTGGAAGCACTTATCAAAGAACACGGTGTAGAAGATCAGGTACAGCTTACCGGCTCTTTCTGCATGGGGGAATGTGTAAAGGGTGTCTGTGTAAAGGTGGATGACAAATCCTTCTCTCTGACCCCCAGCAATACCAAGGAATTTTTCACACAGGAGGTTTTAGGGGGCCTAAAGCATGAATGTCATCAGTTTTAAGGAAGCAAAGTGCAGAAATTGTTATAAATGTGTAAGAACCTGTGAAGTCAAAGCAATAACCGTTAAGCAGGAACAGGCTCAGATAATGAATGACAAGTGCATCCTCTGCGGACAATGCCTGGAAGCCTGTCCCCAGAATGCCAAATTTCTTATCAGTGATCTTGACAAGGTAAAGGGATATCTGAAGGAAGNNGAATATAAAACCCCTGGTCAGGTAGTAACAGCCCTTTTAAAGCTGGGCTTTTCCTCCGTCCGGGAGACCGCAGAAGGGGCCGCCTTTGTTACGGCTGAATACGAGAAGCTGCTGGCAGACGGCAGTATGAATAATATTATAACTACCTGCTGCCCCAGTGTTAATGACCTTATAGAGATATACTATCCTTCCTTAACAAAATATATGGCTCCGGTGGACTCCCCAATGGTAGCCCACGGTAAGTTAATCAGACACCAGCTTGGAACCGATGTCAAGGTGGTCTTTTTAGGTCCGTGTATCGCAAAGAAAAGAGAAGCAGTAGGCGACCCAAGAACCAATGGTTACATCGATGCGGTCATAAACTTTACGGAATTCGAGCAATGGCTTGAAGAGGAGAAGCTTCAGCTGGATACTCTGCCGGATTCCCCCTTTGATAATCCTGATCCCAAGGTCAACCGCCTCTATCCCATCAGCAGCGGAGTACTCTCCTCCGTAGTTGCTACCGCAGACACTCCGAATAAATATCGGAAGTTCTATGTTCATGGGATAAAGAACTGCATTGATTTATTTGAGAGCATGGAACGGGATGAGGTAAGCGGGTCTTTTATCGAAGCCGACATCTGCAGCGGAGGCTGTATCAAAGGTTCTGCCCTGAACCGGGAATCCATCTCGCGTTTTAAAGTAAAGCTTGATATGGAAGAAGCCATTCCAAAGATGCCCCAAAAAGATAAGGAATTCTATGAACGTGCCGGAGATGTATCCTTTCACCGGATATTCTGCGACCGTTCCCCAAGAGATCCAATGCCGTCAGACTATGAGATTTCAGAAATCCTGAAAAAAATAGGAAAATCCACAAAAGAAGATGAATTAAATTGCGGTGCCTGCGGTTACCGTAATTGCAGGGAGAAGGCAATTGCAGTATATCAGGGAAAGGCAGAACTCACCATGTGTATTCCTTATATGCATGAGAAAGCTCAGTCCATGGCAAATATCGTACTGGATACCACTCCAAACATTCTGATCATAGCAGATCCTGATATGCGTATTGTGGAGTTTAACAGCGCAGCAGAAAGAAGCTTTCGCATTACCAGAGCCAAAGCCCTTGAGATGTTTCTGTATGAACTGCTGGAAACTGCTGATTTTGAAGAAGTAATTAAGACCAGGACCTCCGTTTTTGGCAAAAAGGTAACTTTGCAGGATCCCGGCATTACGGTTATACAGAATATCGTATATATCGAGAAACCGAAAGGTGTTCTTGGCATCCTTCAGGATATCACCCTGGAAGAAGAAAAGAACCAGCTGGCTTATAAGGTTAAGATGGATACCATAGAAATGGCTCAGAAAGTAATTGACAAGCAGATGTTAGTTGCCCAGCAGATTGCAGGGCTCTTAGGTGAGACCACTNNTGCTGAAACCAAAGTAACCTTAACAAAACTTCGTGATACCATCCTTTATGACGGCATGGAGTCTCCTAATAAAAATAACCGGAGCACATAATTAGCCGGCTGCTTTGTATAATATCCGGCTGTTCACTTTAAAAACAAAACTTTACAGCCACTTTAGACAAGAATGCTTGTGCTTTTCAGAAAGGGTGGTAAAATATGAACGTTAGTATTGATGCAGCTTATAAAAGCTTAAATAAAATTAAAGAAGAATTATGCGGTGATAAGGTAGAACTGTTAAAGACAGCGGATTCCAATATCCTGATTCTGGCAGACGGCATGGGTAGCGGCGTAAAAGCGAATATCCTGGCCACGCTGACCTCAAAGATACTGGGAACCATGTTTTTAAACGGTGCTTCCATTGATGACTGCATAGAAACCATAGCAAAAGACCTGCCGGTCTGTCAGGTCCGGCAGGTGGCTTATTCCACCTTCAGTATATAGCAGGTATTTCATAACGGTCAGGTCTATCTGGCTGAATTTGATAACCCCTCCTGTATCATGATAAGGGACAATAGGCTTTTCCCTCTCCCCTTTACGGAACGTGTTCTGGAAAATAAAATAATCAGGGAATGCCGGTTTACAGCCTCCATCAATGATTGTTTTATCCTTATGAGCGATGGTGTAATCCACGCAGGTGTCGGAAATCTGCTTAATTTCGGTTGGAACTGGCAGAATGTTGCAGACTTTGCCCTTATGTCTGCCAGAGAAACCCTTTCCGCTTCCAGACTTGCCGGTACCCTAATTAAAGCCTGTGATGATCTGTATCTGCAGCTGCCTGGTGATGATACCACTGTAGCAGTTTTACGTATAACCGGTGCAAAAGTGGTAGACCTTTTTACCGGTCCGCCGTCTAGTCCCGGCAATGACGGACATCTGATCCGTGAATTTATGGGCAGTCAGGGAAAGAAAATCATCTGCGGAGGTACCAGTGCCAATATTGCCTCCCGAATCTTAAAACGCCCTCTTATTACCTCTTTGGACTATACCGATCCCGCACTTCCTCCCATCGCCAACATGGAGGGGATTCATCTGGTAACTGAAGGGGTACTAACCCTGTCCAGAGCTTTGGCGCTGATTAAGCAATACGGGGAAGGAGATATCAGTGAAGCCTTCTTTGATGAGCTGGATAAGGAGAACGGCGGCTCTTTGGTCGCCAAATACATTATCGAGGACTGCACAATACTCAACCTCTTTGTAGGAAAGGCAATGAATGAAGCCCATCAGAATCCTTCCCTTCCCTTTGATTTAAGTATCCGCCTGCATCTGGTGGAACAGCTGAAAGAAGCGGTCAACAATCTGGGAAAAGAGGTCAATATAAAATATTATTAATGCGGGAAACCTCTAAACGTACACAACCGAATAACCAAACTTCACAATCACCGGTTATTCAAACCCCAACTTCAAAAAGGAGTAGTATTATGTTAGGAAATGATAACAACATTGATGCCATTAAACAAGAAGTCCTGTACCAGGTAGCAAAGCTTAGTTTTGAAGGCGTGCTGGATGAGAAAAAGGAAGCCCTTCCTTTTGAGCTGATTCCCGGACCTCAGGCTAACTTCCGCTGCTGTATCTATAAAGAAAGGGAAATCATCCGCCAGAGAATCCGTCTTGCCGAAGGAAAATCCCCTTCTGCCGGAAAAGATAATAAGAATATCGTTCAGGTCATTAATTCAGCCTGTGAAGGATGTCCCATTACCCGCTTTGTAGTAACGGATAATTGTCAGAAATGTGTGGGCAAACGCTGTCAGGCTGCCTGTAATTTCGGTGCCATCTCCATGCTCCGTGACAGAGCTTATATCGATCCCTCCAAATGTAAGGAATGTACCAAATGTTCTCAGGCCTGTCCCTATAATGCCATTGCAGATCTGATGCGTCCCTGTAAGAAGAGCTGTCCGGTAGATGCCATTACAATGGATGAAAATAATATCGTAGTAATTAACGAAGAGCGCTGTATCGACTGCGGTTCCTGTATCAAAAACTGTCCCTTTGGTGCAATCTCAGACCGTTCCTTTATGACAGACGTAATCGATTTGTTGCTTCAGTCCCCCCGTCCTGTTTATGCCATGCTGGCACCTGCCTGGGAAGGTCAGTTCGGAGCAGATATCACCTTCGCTTCCATGGTGGAAGCTATTAAAGGTCTAGGTTTTGCCGGTCTGTATGAAGTCGCTTTAGGCGCAGATTTTGTTGCTGCCAGTGAAAGCGAAGAATGGGCAGAAGGCTACAAGGAGGGTAAGAAAATGACTACTTCCTGCTGTCCTGCCTTTGTTAAGATGATACGCAGACACTACCCTCAGCTGGTAGAAAATATGTCCACCACTGTATCCCCCATGACCGCTACTGCAAGACTAATAAAAGCTCTTTACCCCGATGCTGTCTGTGTATTTATCGGACCCTGTATTGCCAAAAAAGGCGAAGTACTTGATACGGTAGCACTGCAAGGTGCAGATTATGCCCTTACCTTAGATGAACTCTATGCTATGTTCCGTGCGAAAGAGGTGAAACCTGAGGCAGCAGCCGATACCCTTCAGCAAGGAAGCATCTATGGAAAGAAATTCTGTATAGCAGGCGGCGTTACTGCTTCTGTCTTACAGTCTTTAAAAGAGAAACAGGAAAATACAGACATCACCGTAAAGCAATGTAACGGTGCCGTTGAATGCAAGAAAGCTCTGACCCTGTTAAAAGCAGGTAAGTTACCGGAGGATTTCCTTGAAGGTATGGTATGTGAAGGCGGATGTCAAAACGGACCCGGAAGTGTCCTGACCGGAAGAGTTGCAAATGTAAACCGTGACAAATTATTTAATAAGGCAGACAGCCGTAATATTCATGAGAATCTTGATTCTTATAAGGAACTGGAATTCTCCATGCATACTAAATAATCTAGGGTTTAACCAAAGCTTTTAATATTTCTTTTCTGTTCATTTCCTCAATTTGAAGGAAATGAACCGGCTCATAAATGTGTTCCAGATAATGAGCATCGGAATTATTGATAATCCGGCATTTTTGCAAATAAGGATTATTCCTTCTTAATTCTGTTAGTGAATTTTCCTCTTTGGAGAAACCAGCTGCTCCCACAGAGCTTAAGCCACTTGTACTTACAGCCTCTTTACAGGCTGTTTCTGCGCAGGTGAAACGGGAATCCGGCGGAATAAATCCAAGATTTGATAAGAGACTATTGGAGCTCTTATCAATATGGGCCGGTATCATTATCCCATCATAGGTTTTCACAAGTTCATAAACCTCCTCAAATCCGATATCTGCTGCATTGACTAGCAGATATTCTTCCTTTCCTGAGACTTCATCCCTGTCATTGACCAGTATTTGCCTTCCGAAGATTTCTTCTTTGTTGCGAACCTTATAAAGCTTCTCATAGACAAGGCTATCAAACTCCAAAGCTCCCTGCAGTTCCTCAAAAAGGCATAGAACATGCACTTCTTCTCTTGTACAGAGCTCCATTCCAGGGATAGCAATGATTCCAAAGCACTCCGCATGTTTTAGAAATGGAGGGCAGTTTCTGCTGCTGTTATGATCTGTCAGAGCTATGACATTCAGTTCTTTTATGGCTGCCATTCCAACTATATTTCCGGGTGTCATATCTTCATCACCACAGGGGGATAGGCAGGAATGAATATGCAGATCATAAGAGACCTTATACATGAATCAGTTCATGAACCAGCAGAGACGTCTCAAATATAGGCTTATTAACCGCCAGAAGAGTTATTCCCTGTTCCTTTGCTTTTAAAGTTGTCTGTTCATCGGGCATTATCCCCTCTGCCAGAACAATACAGGCAACCTCTGTCAGAGATGCAACTGCCAGGGTATTTACATTGGCCATTACCGTAATCCAGACCGCCCCTGAAAAAGCTCTTCCCATAGCTACACTTAAGAGATCACAGCAATATATACCTTTAAGTTCTCTCTCAAGGTTATTACCAGGATTAATTATTTGGAATATATCCTTATTAAGAATTTCTCCCACAGTCATGATGATACCTGTTCCTTTCTTTTCTAATCAATAATGATCCCCGGATTATTTCTCTTCCAGTCTTCAATACACCTGCGGTCATAATTATTTATATTCTCCGGCAGGTTATCTCTGCTAAAGAAGCTGTGGCCTAACGTTTCTTCTGTTTCCTGCAGGATTTCACCCTTGTATTCAGTGGTTTTAAATATGGTACTTGTCACCCAGCAGATATCCTGATTCGGATATACAATATACCTGTCATCGCCGGAATATATCCCGAAGAACTCCAGATTCTCCACTATGATTCCTACTTCTTCATATACCTCCCGTCTGGCGGTTTCAAGAAAGGTCTCTCCCATCTCCATACCACCACCTGGCAATCCCCATTTACCGTTATCCCTTCGCTGCTGCAGCAAAATCTGACCTTGCTTGTTCTCGATGATAACGCCGCAGGCGGGNNGCGGGAACCATTACAGGGCTATGTCCGATGCTTTTTCTCATTTCACGGATATAATTTTTTTTATAAGGTTTTATGATTTCTTCAATCTCTTTCTGCATTTTACACCACTCTCTCTTGTTACATCTGTAGGATGTATTTCACGTTTATCAACACTCCAGCACAATATGATACGAAACATTAACCTGCAGTATCAGTTATCTAATTTACTGATTTCGTCAGACAGCCGGTGAATATACTGCCTTAAAATATGAATACAGTCCTGCTCTCCGGCAGCACCTCTGACCACATCCTCTGCCAGTGCCTTACAGGAAGGTGCCCCACAGGAACCACAGTCAAGACCTGGGAATTTCTCGCACAGCTCTTCTACCTTCGCAAGCATAGTAATACTCTCTTGCAGGTCTTCACTTAATTTAAATACCGGTTCATAGGTAACTCCACGATTCCACTCCCAGTGCTTTACCTCACTGCCGTCCAGATGCTTACAGGCGACCGGCATATATTTTCTCAGCCGGATTAATTTTACCTTTGCCACGAAGGGGTTTTCAACGGTAAGCACTCCTCCCACGCAGCCTCCGTTACAGGCATTTAACTCAATAAATTCAAGGGCGGAAAATTTCTGGTCCTCCAGATCCTCCAGAACCCTGATAACATTTTCAATTCCATCTGCCGCCAGGTAATTATCCGTAAGAAGTCCTCCGGCTTCTCCGCCTGTTCCGCCCCAGCTGATGCCGATTTTACCGGATATGGCAAGATTTTCAATTTCCTGCTTCTCCTCCACTTCTTTCATAAGGCTTATAAGCCTTGGATAGATATCCTTTATGGCAATCACTCCGTCCACTTCGCTCTCACTGTATCCCAGAGGGTTCTTAACCGCACTTACCTTGGCAGGGCAGGGACTGATAAAGATAATACCTATCTTCTCTGGCGGAAGCCCGGTTTCCTTTACGGCTTTTTCCCTTGCCAGTGCCGCTGCCAAATCTACCGGCGCTTTTATGGGCAGCAGATGTTCTATCAATCCCGGAAAACGCACCCGGATCAAACGTACCACAGAAGGACAGGCGGTACTGATAAAGGGCATCTTCTGTTCCTGTTCCTCCAGATACCTTCTGGATAATTCCGATACCAGTTCGGCAGCCCCGCTGACCTCATATACGTCATGAAAGCCAAATTTCTTAAGCGCCGTCAATACTATGTTAACATCCTCCAGATTATTGAACTGACCGTATAGCGCAGGTGCGGGTAAAGCCACGGTATACTCATAATTTTCTAATATGCTCAAGGGGTCATAGACTGCCAGCTTTGCATGGTGAGGGCATATTCTTATACATTCCCCGCAGTCAATACAGAATTCCTTCGTTATAACAGCCTTACCTTTACGAACCCGGATAGCCTGGGTCGGACATCTTTTGATACAATTAATGCACCCCTTGCACAAATCCTCTTGCAGACGAACAGCAGTAAAAAATTTATCCATACGAACCCCCATGTATACCCAGGCTTGCCTGGGATACTGCTCAAACAGACAGTTTAAAAAATATGCAACACCCCATTACTGTATCTTAACCGTCATAGTTACCGTAGTACCTATTCCCAATTCTGTCTCAATATACATCTCGTCGGAATATTTCTTCATATTAGGCAGTCCCATACCGGCACCAAACCCCAAAGATCTTACCTTATCGGGGGCTGTGGAGTAACCCGCCTGCATGGCAAGCTCAATATCCGGTATTCCAGGCCCTTTATCCTTTAACACCATATGTACTTCCTCCGGGGATAAAGTCACCTGGATTACTCCGCCCTGTGCATGAATAACCATATTTATCTCCCCTTCATACATGGCTATAGCGACTTTTCTTATAATCTCAGGATTTACTCCCATCTGCTTTAACTTGGATTTTACATCACTGGAAGCTTCTCCCGCTCTTGTAAAGTCCTCTGCTGATACCTGATAGTTAAGCTGTATATTCTGACTCAATGGGCAGCACCTCCCCTTAATCCTCTTTCATAGAGCATGCCACAGGCCGGAAACATCTGATTATCCGTAGCAAGGAGCACAATATGACTTTCCTTTGCCAGTCCTGTCATGACCTCGTCCGGTACCTTGCCTCGCACAAAGACGATGCAGATAATATCCATCATCTCTGCAGTCCTTATAACCTGTGGATTACAAAGACCTGTAAGCAGTACAGACTGATCCTTTACAAAGGCCAGGACATCACTCATCATATCCGCTCCGCAGGCAGTATGGACCTCACGCTCCAGGTAATCCTCTCCCCAGACGAGCCTGGCACCAAGTATATCCATTACATCATGAATTGTCATAATATTACCACCCCTTTCTCATAACCTGTGTCTTTCATCACAGTAACGAATTTATCTGTGAAATAACAGTATTGTGAAATAAAAGATATTTCACTCTGCCTTAATTAAATTTACTTGTGAAACTGCCCAAATAAAAAGTTATTTTATTAAATTTATTGTTCGTTAATTCTAACACTGCTTTCTGCATACATTTACAAAACTCTTTTATTTGTATGTACAATTTATACAATTTGTAAGTCTATTTATTTACACACAGTATAACATTGACGGTGTTTTTTTTCAACTTCTATCATTTTTGCATTAATAGCTTAATATTCTCTGTTTTCCATTTGTTACAATTGTTAATTTTAATATATCTGTGGATTTTTTATCAATAACATGTTATACTGATGTTGTTTGTCGAATGGAAATTTTTAATGATTTCGACAGGTAACGTACAAACAGCCACAAAATCAAGGAGGTTAAAGAATGAGTTCCCAGAAAAAAACAGTCCCGTTCGCCGGCTCAAAAGAGCAGGAAGCGGAGCTTCTCAAGGTCATTAATAAGTATAAAGATGACAAAGGTGCCTTAATGCCCATTCTGCAGGAAGCACAGAGTATTTACGGCTATCTTCCTATAGAAGTTCAGACCATTATATCAAACGAGATGGATATCCCGCTTGAAAAAATATATGGTGTAGCTACTTTCTATTCCCAGTTTTCTTTAAATCCCAAAGGAAAATACAAAATTTCCGTATGTTTAGGTACTGCCTGTTATGTTAAAGGCTCCGGCGATATATTCAACAAATTAGCCGAGCTGCTTCATATAGAGGGTGGGGAATGTACACCTGACGGCAAATTCTCCTTAGATGCCTGTCGCTGTATCGGTGCCTGCGGTCTTGCTCCCGTACTTACAGTAAATGACGATGTATACGGCAGACTTTCGGTAGACGATGTTAAGGATATACTTACAAAATATGAGTAAATTCAATCCATGATGACTGAAATCTCGTTAAACATATTAGATATTGCACAGAATTCGGTAAGTGCTCATGCCACTCTCATTGAAATAACCGTACAGATAGACCAATCCTTAAACCTTTTAAAGGTTGAGATAACGGATAACGGCTGCGGTATGACAGAGGAAGAAGCAGCCAAAGCACAGGATCCCTTCTATACCACAAGGACTACCAGAAAAGTAGGCCTGGGAATTCCCTTCTTCAAACAGGCAGCCTTAAGCTGCGAAGGAGATTTTCATATGGAATCAGAGCCTGGTAAAGGAACGAAAGTTCATGGTTCCTTTCAGCTAACCCACATTGACCGAATGCCTCTTGGCGATATGAACAGTACCCTTTACAGTCTGATTACCTTCCACCCGTCTATAGACTTTGTCTATACCTACAGCGTGGACGATAAGAGCTTTGTACTGGATACCAGAGAAATGCGCTCCCTGCTTCACAACGTTCCTCTTAATGACCCTGAGGTCACCGTATTCTTAAAGAATTTTCTTAAGGAGAATCATGAAGAAGCAAATGAAGGTATTTACTTTTAGCAGCATTTTAATACATCCCGTTTCGATATAGATATTGAAAGATATACGCATCCAAGTTTGATAAGTTTTTAACAAACTCTCAAACATTGGATGGATACAGTTCTCATTATAAATAAGGAGGATATCTTATGAAAACTCTTGAAGAGTTACAGGCTATCAGAGAAAAAATGCAAGGCCAGATTGGTCTGCGTTCCGAAACTGCCAGCCAGACCAGAGTAGTGGTAGGTATGGCGACCTGCGGTATTGCTAGTGGTGCAAGACCCGTTCTCACTGCTCTTTCCGATGCCGTTCAGGAAAGAAACCTTACAGATATAGCTGTTGTACAGACCGGTTGCATAGGCCTGTGCCAATATGAACCTATTGTAGAAGTATTTGCACCCGGTAAGGAAAAAGTAACCTATGTAAAGATGACACCGGAGAAAGCACTGGAGGTTCTTGAACAGCACCTTTTAGGCGGTAAAGTTGTTGACAAATACACCATCAGTTCTGAAGGGAGGATATAAGGCATGTTTCGTTCACATGTATTAGTATGCGGCGGTACCGGATGTACCTCCTCTGGAAGCGTTAAGATAATTGAGACCCTGCAGTCTGAAATCGAGAAAAATGGTCTGGAGAAAGAAGTTTCCGTGGTTCAGACAGGCTGTCACGGACTTTGTGCCCTGGGACCCATTATGATAGTTTATCCCGATGCCTGTTTCTATTCCATGGTAAAAGAAGAGGATATTTCTGAAATTGTAACCGAGCATTTATTAAAGGGAAGACCCGTTACCCGTCTTTTATATACAGAAACTGTTACAGACGACGGCATAAAATCCTTAAATGAAACCGACTTCTATAAGAAGCAGCATCGTATTGCACTCCGTAACTGCGGTGTCATCAATCCTGAGAATATTGAAGAATACATCGGAAACGGCGGATATTCTGCTCTTGGTAAGGTACTTACCGAGTATACTCCCGATGATGTTATACAAACCCTCCTAGACAGCGGTCTTCGCGGCAGAGGCGGCGGCGGTTTCCCTACGGGCTTAAAGTGGAAGCTTGCCAAAGGCAATGATGCAGACCAGAAATATGTCTGCTGTAATGCCGATGAAGGTGACCCGGGTGCCTTTATGGACCGTTCCGTTTTAGAAGGTGACCCCCACGTAGTATTTGAAGCCATGGCTATTGCAGGTTATGCCATCGGCGCAACACAGGGCTATATCTATGTACGTGCGGAATATCCCATTGCTGTAGATCGTCTTGAAATTGCTCTTAAACAGGCAAGAGAATACGGAATGCTCGGTGAAGATATCTTTGGAACCGGCTTTAGCTTTGATATTGGTTTAAGACTTGGTGCCGGCGCTTTCGTTTGCGGTGAGGAAACAGCTCTTATGACCTCCATCGAAGGCAACAGAGGCGAGCCTCGTCCCAGACCTCCTTTCCCTGCACAGAAGGGATTATTTGGTAAACCCACCATCTTAAATAACGTTGAAACCTATGCAAATATACCTCAGATAATATTAAACGGACCCAAGTGGTTTGCTGATATGGGTACTGAGAAATCCAAAGGAACCAAGGTATTCGCTCTTGGCGGTAAGATCAAGAATACCGGTCTTGTGGAGATTCCTATGGGTACAACCTTAAGAGAAGTCGTAGAAGAAATCGGCGGCGGTATCCCCAATGGCAAGAAATTCAAAGCAGCTCAAACCGGCGGTCCTTCCGGCGGATGTATTCCTATCGAACACTATGACATTCCCATTGATTATGATAACCTTATAAATATCGGTTCCATGATGGGCTCCGGCGGTCTTATCGTAATGGATGAAGACAACTGTATGGTAGATATCGCCAAATTCTTCTTAGAGTTTACCGTAGAAGAATCCTGCGGTAAATGTACTCCCTGCCGAATCGGTACCAAACGTCTTTACGAGATATTGGAGAAAATCACAAAGGGTCAGGGAACCCTGGAAGACCTGGATACCCTGGAAGACCTCTGCTACCACATTAAGGATAATTCCCTTTGCGGTCTGGGTCAGACAGCACCAAACCCTGTACTTTCCACCCTTAAATACTTCAAGGATGAATATATTTCTCATGTTGTGGATAAGAAATNNTATGTAAAGCACTTCTTTCCTATGTTATCGATGCTGATAAGTGCAAGGGCTGTACTCTATGTGCAAGAGTATGCCCTAACGGAGCGATTGAAGGCAAGGTAAAGGAAATTCATTTAATCCACCAGAGCAAGTGTATCAAATGCGGCGCATGTATGGAAAAATGCCGTTTTGGTGCTATATCCAAACAGTAAACCTGTTCATAAGATTATAGGAGGAGGTTTAGGTTGAAAGAAATGCATTTTCAACCACAAATTTGTGCCTGTGAAATCCTCGGCACAAATACAGATGCACAAAATGCATGTGCAAGAATGGAGGAAAAAGATGGAAACCGTTAATATAAAGTTAAACGGTACAGAAATGGCTGTACCTGTAGGCTCCACTATTTTAGAAGCAGCAAAGCTGGCACATATTGAAATTCCTACCCTTTGCTACTTAAAGGAAATTAATGAAATCGGAGCCTGCCGTATCTGCGTCGTGGAAGTAAAAGGAGCCAGAAGCCTTGTTGCATCCTGCGTTTATCCCGTAAATGAGGGGATGGAAGTGTGGACCAACACTCCAAGAGTATTGAATTCCAGAAGAAAAACACTGGAATTAATCCTTTCCACTCATGACAGAAAATGTTTATCCTGCGTAAGAAGCGGTGACTGTGAGCTTCAGAAACTAAGCAAGGATCTAAAGGTTGAGAAAGAAGGCCATTACGATGGCGAAAATATAGAGTATGAGATAGATTACTCCGCAGCTCATATGTACCGTGACAATAATAAATGTATCCTCTGCAGACGCTGTTCCGCAGTTTGTGACAAGGTACAAAGCGTAGGTGTAATCGGTGCCAATGACCGTGGTTTTAAGACTAATATTGCCTCCCCCTTTGATATGGGCTTAGGCGACACCAGCTGTGTGTCCTGTGGTCAGTGTATCGCAGTATGTCCTACCGGGGCACTGTCAGAGAAGGATTATACCGATGAAGTATTTGCAGTTATTGCTGATTCCAGCAAACATGTAATTGTTCAGACAGCTCCTTCCGTTCGTGCGGGACTTGGAGAAGAATTCGGTCTTCCCATCGGTACCAACGTAGAAGGCAAAATGGTTTCCGCTCTTAGAAGACTTGGCTTTGCAAAAGTATTCGATACGGACTTTGCTGCTGATTTAACCATTATGGAAGAAGCTCATGAATTCCTTGACCGTGTACAAAACGGCGGAGTTCTGCCTTTAATCACCTCCTGCTCTCCGGGCTGGGTTAAATACTGCGAGCATTATTTCCCTGATATGACAGAGAATCTCTCCAGCTGCAAATCCCCTCAGCAGATGTTCGGTGCTACTGCTAAGACCTACTATGCTGAAAAGATGGGCATTGATCCCAAAGATATCGTTATGGTCAGCATCATGCCCTGTACCGCTAAGAAATTTGAGATCGGCAGAGAAGATCAGGATGCTTCCGGCGTAGCAGATGTGGATATTGCCCTCACCGTAAGAGAGCTTGCCAGAATGATTAATCGCTCCGGCATCAATTTCCTCGCTCTTCCCGATGAAGAATTTGATTCTCCTCTTGGAATGTCCTCCGGTGCCGGCGTAATCTTTGGCGCTACCGGCGGTGTTATGGAGGCAGCTCTTCGTACCGCAGTGGAGGAATTAACCGGTGAAGAATTAAAGAGCCTTGATTTCAAAGAAGTCAGAGGTGTAACAGGCATTAAAGAAGCAACCTATAATGTTGCCGGTATGGATGTTAAGGTGGCAGTTGCCTCCGGTTTAACCAATGCCAAAGAGCTTCTTACAAAAGTAAAGAACGGTGAAGCAGAATACCACTTCATAGAGATTATGGGATGCCCCGGTGGTTGTGTAAACGGCGGCGGTATGCCTCAGGTACCTGCTAATATCCGTAACTTTAATGATATCAGAGCACTTCGTGCCAAGGTGTTATATGACCTTGACAGTTCCATGCCTTACCGTAAGTCTCATACAAACCCTGCGATCAAGCAGCTTTATGCAGAGTATTTTGGTAAACCCGGCAGCCATAAGGCTCATGAAGTACTTCATACCACTTATGTAAAGAGAACCGTTAACAATATAAAATAATAGCTACTGACAACAGACGATAACAGGGAGGATTCAATGAATCCTCCCTGTTATCATTCTCTCTGTCATTTTTATACTGGTACCCTCTATACGCTTATGAAAAGCTGCTTATTCTTTTGCATCTGTTCTTGTTGTATATGGAGCATGTAAGGAGTATAATTTAGACAAAAGAAACTTATAACTGAAAGCTTATTGGCGGCTCATTGTGGATTTATCCGATTATATAATACGGCATTCCATGAGCTGTAGCGGCATTCCCCATCTAAAAATGTAAAGAAAAGAGATAAAACTATGAAATCAATGAAGCTCAGAAGAGTATTATGCTTTATGCTATCCCTGCTGCTATTGACAGCAATGTTCAACACCGGTACTGCACAGGCGGAATCAGAAACAACTGGTTTCGTTTATGGATACCTTCCCATGCTGGAGGACAACGGTTATATCTACTATATCCAAACCGTGCAAGGTTCCAAAGACAGCTACGATATCTATCGCATCAATCCTGTTACCGGAGATAAGAACAAAATCGTCTCCTCAGACAACTATATCCGTTCCATGTTAGTTCATAATAATGTTCTTTACTATACCAGCAATGAGACAGACAGTATAGAATATACTACCTATTCCGTCTCTGTAAAGGGGGAGAACCAGCAGACTGTAAGCAAGGGTACCGTATTGTATGCAGATAAGAAGGGTATTTACTACCTTGCAGAGAAGGATACCAAAAGCCTGCTTTATATGAAATCACTTTCAGGTAAGAAGTCTGTACTGCTATACACCGGCAACAGCAGCTTCCAGTTTATAAAAAGCATAGGCACAACCCTTTATTTCGGACAATATAAAGCTGCTGTATCAAAGCTTCAGCTATTATCCTTAAAAAGCGGCAGTACCAAACCCACGGTACTCTCTTCCCTTAAAACAGAGCAGCTTAGCGACCACTTTCCTATTATTTCTGACATTATATCCATCAAAGGAAACCTCTATTACCAGTTTGGAACCTACGAAGGCAGTGGCAGCTTCTGGTACGGAACCCTTGTAAAATATAACAATACAGAAAAGACCACCCGTATTATCCATGATAATATGACTACTGATTTTCTGACCTATAGCAGCGATAAAATCTATTTTGATGAACTGGGTAATTACGCCGTGTATTACACTTATAATGTAAACACGAACAAATTAACGTCCACTACCATTAATAATCCTGGTGCCGTCAGCATTGTAAACAAGTATAGCTACCGGATAAAACTGGATAAAAAGAAATATATAACGTTATCTCGTTTTACATCGGGAACAAACTATAAGAATCTGGTAACTGATTTCATCAAAATAGCTTATACTCCCAACAGCAAGCTTGACTACTCTGCCGGAATAACTGCCTTGGGAAATTATCTGCTGATTCCTGTTGAATGCATTGATTACAATGATCCTGTATATGGATGGCGCGGAAAAGTAATCAGCATAAAATGGTATGTAGCCGATTTAAACGGGAAGATACTGACTGATTTCCAATAAATCGGCACCATACAGGTAGCCTTTCTATATTTGGAATAAGTATTCCCCCAACCTATATGAAAAAGCTGTAGGATTATCCTACCCACAGACCGAATTCTCATACCGAATAATATAGCAGATAAGATATTTTTTTCCTATTAATATATACTATCTGCTGAGGAAAGTTCGTATATGTGTGGTATGTAAATTCTACAGCCTTTTTCTACACGGAATATATAACTAGATTATATCTGATAAAAGAATTATCTATTGAATAATAATATTTGTCTTATTTAAAGGAACACATTCAAATAAGAAAAGAAATGTTTAGTATTTAAATGCACTTTCTAATAAATAAACGAAATGTTTTTCTGAATAATAAAATAAATTTATTTCCCGTTACTCATTATAAATATTCATTATTTATGTATACTTAAAAACAATTTTAGCAAATAAGCCTATTTACTGCTAATAATTGTTTTTTATTGTATCTGACATTAGATGTATTTTTTCAAGTACATATATACAATTTACCGCTTTTTACAAAGTTGTTGACAAATATACTTCTTGTAATATAATTAGTTCTATAATAACGATGAGACGATGAAGTCGCAAAGGGATTCTTCCTTTTTGCGGCTTTTTTTGTCTCTCATAAAAGGAGGAACATTTGTGAAAAAAGCGAAAAAATTAATGGCATTACTCTTCTCCGTTATTCTGGTATTATCCTTGGCTGCCTGCGGCGATAAGGATACCAATACGGGATCAGATGGTGCTACAACAGACACGCCTGCAGCAACAGAGGGAACAGGCGAGACCGGCACAGATACAGCTGCCGGTGGTAATGTATTAAATGTACAATTCGATGTAGAGGTTGCTTCCCTGGATCCACAGATAGCAACAGACGGCACATCCTTTGAGGTATTAGCGGATGTAACAGAGGGGCTCTACACCATTGATGCTTCCGGACTTCCGGTACTGGCAATTGCAGAAGGCGTACAGAAAAGCGATGATGGCCTTACATATACCTTCACCTTAAAAGATGCAAAATGGTCCAACGGTACACCCGTTACTGCCAAAGACTTTGTATTCTCCTGGAGAAGACTGGTAGATCCTACCGTAGCAAGCGAATATTCTTTCATAGCCGAAATTGCAAATATCAAAAATGCTTCCGCTATTATTGCAGGAGAAAAGGGTATTGAAGAGCTGGGTGTAACCGCAAAAGATGATAAGACCCTGGAGGTTCAGTTGGATGTCCCGGTTCCTTTCTTCGAATCTTTACTGGCTTTCCCTTCTTTCTTACCTGTTAACGAAGAATTCTTTACCCAGGCAGGTGACAGCTATGCCACTTCTCCTGATACTATATTAAGCAACGGTGCCTTTAAGATTGCCGCTTATGAGCCTGCTGCTACAACAATTACCTTAGTTAAGAACCCTGATTACTGGGATGCAGACAAAGTATCCTTAGATGGAATCCAGTACCAGGTTATCAAAGACTCCCAGACGNNACTGTATTATCCTATCAAAACGGTGACCTGGACGTTGTGACCCTTTCCGGTGAACAGGTGGAGCAGTTCCAGGCTGACCCAGAATTCCACAGCATTATGGCTGGATATTTGTGGTATATCTCTCCCAACCAGAAGGTTGCAGGACTTGAGAATCTAAATCTACGTAAGGCATTATCCTTAGCTTACGACAAAACAGCAATCGTAAACAACATCTTAAAGGATGGTTCCATTGTAGCTGACTTCGCCGTTCCTACCCTTCTTGCTACAGGTCCTGACGGCAAGGATTTCCGCGAAACTGCCGGTACCTACCCTACAACAGACAAAGCAAAAGCCTTGGAATACTGGGAGGCTGCAAAAGCGGAACTTGGTGTAAGTGAATACAAATATTCTATGGTAGTTGAAGATACGGAATCCGCACAGAATGTAGCACAGTTTATCCAGCAGGAAATTCAGACGACTTTACCCGGTATCACTGTTACTATCGAGACAATGCCTAAGAAAAACCGCGTGGAAAGAATGCAGTCCGGTGATTTTGAGCTTGGTCTTACACGTTGGGGTCCCGACTACTCCGATCCTATGACCTACCTTGATATGTGGATTACCGGAAGCCCCAACAACTATGGTTTCTGGTCCAATACCGAATATGATTCCATTATCGATTCTGCCAAGAAAGGCGAACTTGCCTTAGACCCGACAGCAAGATGGGAAGCCCTTAAGAAAGCCGAAGGTATTGTTATGGATGATGCCGTAATCTTCCCTATCTATCAGAAAGGTGATGCCGTATTATATAAGAGCGGTGTTGAAGGTATTGAATTCCACTCCGTAGGCATTAACCGTGTTTTCTAAAACACCACCAAGAAATAAGGGACTGTTCTAAAAGCTGTAACTGCAATTCTTATGAAAATGCAGGAATCAGTATGGTAAATCGGACTAATTTGAATTACTAATTGAACTCCATATATTTATATGGCGCTGTCAGGTGTGTTTTATCACCCGTGGCAGCGTCATTTATGCATTCTATATGCTAAGGAGAGTAGGTATCGTGAAAAAATATATAATAAAAAGGGTTGCCATATCCATTGTTACTTTATTGGTTATATTACTGATATTGTTTTTAATGCTCGAATTTATGCCCGGTTCACCTTTTAATGACGAGAAATTAAATGCCGCGCAAAAGGCAATGTTAAATAAAAAATACGGCCTGGATAAGCCAATGCTGATTCGCTTTATAAATTATATCAAAGCAATGCTTTCCGGCGATTTCGGAGTATCCTATACAATTTCAAAAAACACCCCCATAACCGCCCTTTTAGAAACCAGACTTCCCATTTCCTTAAGACTGGGCGGTCAGGCAATACTCATTGGTACGGCTGCGGGTTTGGTGCTTGGCTTAATTGCTGCCATAAAACACAACACCATCTTTGATACCATAACTACGGTTATCTCTGTACTCGGTGTAAGTCTTCCTTCTTATGTATTTGCAATGGCTTTGATATACAGCCTGGGCTTTCGTTTAAAATGGTTTCCTCTTTTGTATCAGGCGGAAATGCCTTTTAAATCCTCCGTACTTCCAACGGTTTCCCTCTGTATGTTTACCATTGCCACCGTTGCCAGATTCACCAGAACCGAAATGTTAGAGGTCCTTGGTTCTGATTNNTGTTAGCTGAGAGCAAGGGTATCAACAGTTTCAGGCTAATCTTTAAACATGCCCTTCGAAACGGCCTTATTCCAATTATAACGGTATTAGCCCCTCTGGTAGTGGGCCTTATGACTGGAAGCTTGGTTATTGAAAAGCTTTTTTCCATTCCCGGTATCGGAAGCCTTCTTGTATCCGCCATACAATCCAATGATTACAATGTCGTTGTGGCACTTACCTTTATCTATAGTTTAATGTATATCGGCATAATGCTTGTAGTGGATATTCTTTACGGAATAATTGATCCCAGAATCAGACTGGCAAAGGGAGGTAGCAATGAATAATACAAAGATGGAAATAGAATTTTTACCCGATGATTTCGAGCTCTTTGGTAGCGAGAAAATCTCCAGAGTAGATGAAACCTATGCCAGCCAGTCCTATTGGCGGGACATTTTAAACCGATTTGTAAAGAACAAAGGAGCCGTAGTAGGACTTATCGGAATCTTATTTGTAATTTTAATGGCCATTGTCGGGCCAGTTATCAGCGGACGGACGTACTCCGACCAGAATATCACCCATCAGAACCTGGCTCCCAGAGTGCAGGGACTTGAAAAGATTGGTTTACTGGACGGCTCTGAAAATATGCATACCTCTGCCGGTACCGTAAAACAAAACAAATACATAGCAGCGGATGGTTCCACTGTTACTGGCCTTGAAAAGGTATATTACTGGTTTGGAACCGATGTACTTGGCCGCGATATCTTTACTAGAACCTGGGTGGGAACCCGAATCTCCCTTTATATTGCGTTGGTAGCCGTATTAGTGGATATGTGCTTTGGTATGGTATACGGCCTTATCTCCGGTTACTTTGGCGGTAAGGTGGATATGTTCCTGCAGCGTTTTTCGGAAATACTCAATGGTATCCCTACCCTTGTAATCGTAACCCTGTTAATCCTGGTATTCAGACCCGGTCTGTTAACAATTACCCTGGCCCTTGCCATTACCGGCTGGATTGGTATGAGTAAGATAGCAAGAGCGCAGGTGTTAAAGCTCAAGGAACAGGAATTTATCTTAGCCTCCAAGACCCTGGGAGCCAGAGATTTCTTTATTATCTTTAAGGAAATCCTCCCCAATATCTTTGGTCAGCTGATCGTTATGTCCATGTTCTCCATTCCCAATGCCATATTTACAGAAGCTTTCCTGGCATTTATAGGGCTTGGTGTGCCACAGCCTTTAGCCTCCCTTGGCACTCTTATCAGTGATGCCTTTAAGTCCTTTACCACACACCCTTACATGATCGTCTTCCCCGTCATCGTCCTTGGAATCATCATGTTAAGCTTTAATCTTATGGCAGACGGTCTGAGAGATGCCTTTGACCCGAAGATGAAGGAGGTGTAACGGGATGGAAAATGAAAAAAGAGAAAAGGTCCTGTNNATTTATCTATTACCTTTAAGACTTCTGCCGGCGAGGTAAATGTTATCAGGAGTATGAAGCTCTCCCTGTATAAAGGGGAAACTCTCGCTATTGTTGGAGAAAGCGGCAGTGGTAAATCCGTTACCGTAAAAGCCATTATGGGTATTTTAAGCAACAACGGACGGATCGACAGCGGAAGCATCGAATTCAAATATAATAGAGAGAAAGAAGAAATAAAGGAAGATCTGCTGAAATTCTCTAAAAAGGAAATGCGCAGACGTATCAACGGCAAGCGTATTTCCATGGTATTTCAGGACCCCATGACTTCCTTAAATCCCACCATGACCATTGGTGCACAGATTATGGAAGGAATGATATACCATTACAAGACACCTAAGAAAGAGGCTTATAAAAAAGCTGTCTCCCTTCTGGAACTGGTAGGCATTACAAATCCAGAAAAGCGTATGAAGAACTACCCCCATCAGCTTTCCGGNNGGCGGTATGCGTCAAAGAGTTGTAATCGCTATCGCCCTGTCCTGTGATCCCGAATTATTGATCTGTGATGAGCCTACTACCGCTCTGGATGTTACCATACAGTCCAAGATATTAGAACTGATTAAGGACATCCAGAAAAAGACTGGTATTTCTGTTATTTATATTACCCATGACTTAGGTGTAGTAGCAAAAGTAGCCGATTATGTAGCCGTTATGTATGCCGGTAAAATCGTAGAGAAAGGTACAGTGGACGAAATTTTTTATGATCCAAGGCATCCTTATACCTGGGGTCTGTTATCCGCCATGCCGGATCTTGACTGCGAGGACGACAAGCTCTATACCATACCCGGAAGCCCTCCTAACCTGCTCCACAAGATTGAAGGCGATTCCTTTGCCCCAAGAAATATTTATGCCCTCAACATTGATTTCAGGAAAGAGCCTCCCATGTTCCGTGTCAGTGATACACATTATGCTTCAACCTGGCTGCTCCATGAGAAGGCACCAAAGATTGAGATGCCCCAGGAATTGCGTCAGAGAATAGACTCTATGTTAAAGGAGGCGAATTAGATGTCCGAACCTTTACTGGTCGTTAAAGACCTTAAACAACATTTTAGAATTAACCGCAAATTTACCGTAAAGGCTGTGGACGGTGTTTCCTTTGTTCTAAATCCCGGTGAGACCTATGGACTGGTAGGTGAATCCGGAAGCGGAAAGTCCACTATCGGACGCTCCATTATACGCCTATATGAACCGACCGCTGGTGAAGTATTGTTTAACGGGGTGAATATTTCCGGTAAACTCTCTGCTAAAGAAACCACTCATTTAAGAACCAAGATGCAGATGATATTCCAGGACCCCATGGCCTGCCTTAACCCTCGCAAAAAAGTAATTGATATTATTGCCCAGGGGTTAGATATTCATCGTATGTATAATTCACAGGAAGAAAGAAAAGAGAAGGTTTATAGCATTCTTGATATGGTAGGGCTGTCCAGAGAACATGCCAACCGTTACCCACATCAGTTCTCCGGAGGGCAGAGGCAGCGTATCGGTATTGCCAGAGCCCTGATTATGAATCCAGATCTGATTATAGCGGACGAAGCCATCAGTGCTTTGGATGTGTCTATTCAGGCACAGGTAATCAACCTAATGAAGGATATCCAGCAGCAGACCGGAACTGCCTATCTGTTTATTGCTCATGACCTATCCATGGTTAAGTATATCTCTGACCGGATCGGGGTGTTGCATTTAGGTCATATGGTGGAAACCGGCACGAAAGAGGAGATCTTCTCAAATCCGATTCATCCTTATACCAAGTCCTTGTTATCAGCAATACCCCATGCCAATCCCAAGATGGAAAAAAGCAGAGTTGCCCTTGCTTATGACTATGGTAACAGCGGTATTGATTACAGTAAAGGCACCCAACAGCATGTGGGTGGACAGCATTATGTGCTGTCTACTGACGAGGAGTTAATGGGTTGGAAATGAGGAAAGTCTTCCGTTGGTACATGCACTGCACTATAGGTGTGAAATGCCAGACATCTGGCTATATTACCTGCGTCCTTTTTATCTGTTTTAACCCGGTTTGTATTAGTTATTCCCTTGGTTGTCGGTGCAAGTATGATACATTTAACACCATGGTCTGTCAGTTGATGATATAACGTATAGCCAAGACATCCTGCTTCATATCCACAAACAAAGGGTTACATCGTCTGGAAAACGAGCCCTATAATCAGGAGCTATCTTTTGGTGGTACTGAAGTTTATCCTCATCAAATCTGTAGCAGCAAAGGTTGTAACTTTCCTTATGGACATCCATCCCGATATAAACTATACTATTCATTGTAGTGGCCTCCTTTTATATGCGGTAATCCCTATCACCATTATTCTTAGCAAGTAATATATATAGGTAAATCCACGATGATGCAAATGTGTGGTCACTACATATTGTCTAATACCTTTCCATAGGCGTATTCATTCTTTCTGCTTTACACACTTCGCCTGAAATAATAAGACATTTGAATTTTGAATCATATTTAATCTTATAGTAGTTTAATAGAAATAGTAGCTTATATAATAGTAATTTATATTATCGGTATTTAGTTTTTTATAGGTATTTTATTATAGCTTTTTTTATACTGCCTTACAGTAATAAAAAAACCGGAAAAGCCCTGCAATTATTGCAGGAGTTTTCCGGTTTTTTTAAATTATCATTAGTGTATATTGTGTATTCCTTACTATTTTGAATTTACGACTACCTCTTTATTCTTACATTTTAATGAAGCTTATAATGGACTAGGTCTTTTATATCTTCGTTGTATGAGTATCCTCCTGCATCACGACTGGTACTGCATTGCATAAATCTGCTTAATATCAGTGCCTGCTATTTACGCTTATGCAAAGCTGCGGAATGAGGTGTTGCAGTCTCAGTAACAAGTATGCTATGCCTGTATACGATAACGCAGTATCCGTGTAAATAGCTTTATTCGTGTTTACTCCGTCGGACCGCAGCAGCCCCCAAGAGAAGAATCACTGGGTGTGTAGTTATCAATTTCACTTCTGATTTCATCCAGGTTTATGTTATTGATATCATCTACCACCTTCACATAACCATGGAGCATACTCATACTGCATTGGAAGGTAAAGTCCTCTGTAATGGTAAGCCAGGGGGTCTCCGACTGCTGTGTGAGATCCAGCTGTCCCTGGTATTCAGGAAATACCACAATATAATTACAGCCGTTCAGCTCTTTTCCGTCAAACTTTATCCTGGCTTCTACGCCTCTTTGTAAAACAAGGACTGCCGGTGAGTAGCCATTACTATCCACTGTCACCGTTACTTCCTGTTTATCATCTTCAACTTTGGCAACGGCTATGTCATCCGTTGGAATCTTTCCGTCTTCAAAGCCCTCCGGCGGAGCCTGACAGCAGCCGCTTAAGGTTCCGGATGTGTTATTCCCGATTAAACCTCCGCTTGTTGAACCATTACTGCCTCCCGTTCCACTGTCACTGTATCCGGAGTCTGTATCCTGTGCGGCAGTTTCATCTGTTGCAGTAACAGCTGCCTTATCTTTTATGTCATCAACTACTTTTATACTTGAACGAATCATTCCCATCCAGCAGGAATAAGATACTGTCCCACTCTTATCGGGGGTGAATTCTACCAGGTTATCTCCTTCTGTAAGGGTCACTTCAATATTATAGGCAGGTATGATAATCGTCTCATTACAACCGTTTATATCCTTTTTTTCTGCCTGTATGGTCCATTTAACAGGAATACCTTTCTGTACTACGATGGGCTCATAACCTCCCGGCTTCAATTTGGTAGTGACTGCCTGCACCTCTGCCTCTACTTTTGCCGTGTTACCTGTCTCCTGGGAGCCGGATGCACGAACCAGATCTATTCCTGATAAGCTCAGCCCCCTGTTTAACATTATAACTCCTAAGGCCATTACTAGAGCCGCGCTGACCTTCATCATTTTCTTTGTGTATTTGCTGTTTAAGATACCTGCAACGGCACCAAAGCCAAACATCAGAGGTACCGTTCCAAGGCTGAATAAGAACATGGATAAGGCTCCTCCAAGAAAGCTTCCTGTACCCAGGGCATACAGCTGCATTGACTGTAAAGGACCACAAGGCATTAAACCATTCAAAAGTCCGATATAAAAGGGTCCTCTGCTTTTACCGGAAACCGCTAATTTTCTGCGAAATACCTTTGGCATCCTTGGAACGATTTTCTTCAGAACAGGAAATATATTTAACATATTTAGTCCCATTATTACCATAAAGACTCCGGCAACGACTGCAACCAATCCTCTGGCAGAACCGGACAGGCTTATAACAGAACCTAAAGCACCCACAATTCCTCCAATAAGGGTGTAGGATACTACTCTTCCTCCATTATATAAAATACCCGGCTTAAATTTTGCCAGACCGGTCCCGGAGCTTTCTCCGCCGCCATAATTCACACACTGGGATAGATTAATACCTCCGCACATTGCTACGCAATGGAGGGAGGTTATGATACCGATTAAGAACAGCAGACCATATCCCATATTCTGATTGATCTGAGGAACCAGCTGAAATAAGCCTGTATTCTTTTGAAGCATGAAGACTGCCAGAAGAATAATACCAATACCAAGGAGCTGGTTTATGCTGGTTTTATCCTCCTTTGCCTCCTTATTTTCTTTTGTGCCGACATGATAATCTAACTTCTCTATTTCTGCTTCAATGGTTTTCTGAGTGATTTTTTTGGGTTGATAGGTAATCAGTGCATTGGCATTTTTATAACTTACTTTTGCTTTTTCTATTCCTTCTAATTCATTCAGTCTGTCTTCAATTTTCATTTCACAGGCACCGCAGGTCATACCTTCAATTGCAAGCACCACAGTTACCAGATTACTCTCACCATTACCGCTGTTACCTGCCTGAGCCGTCTGAACCACCCTTTTTCCCCCTGGCTTGTTCTTAATCTGAAAGCCCAGAGCTTCTACTACACCGGCTAATTCTTCAAGGGATACTTCTTCCACTTTATAAGTAAGATAGACATTGGAGCTGTCTAATAATGCCTTGGCTTGTATGACTCCCTTATGTTCCTTAAGAGACTTTTCAATACGTCTGGCATCGTCTTCCTCTTTAAGACCTTCTACCATAAGTACTCCGTGAATTGTCGTACTCTCCATGTTCTTCCTCCTGTTATATATCCTACATGAACATTCTTCCTCTATTCTAATTAAATCTTATGGAGATTATATGGAGAAACATTAATTCATAGCTCCAATTTTATACCTCCCCCAAAACTCTGATTTATTTTACCCTATGCATAGAAAATATGAAACAAAAAGGGCTGCCGCCGGCTCTTCTCCTGTTGAAATCAGCTGGTGCATACCCTGTATACTTAATATTCTTATCTTTATATCTTACTCAAATTTCTGTCACTGAACACCCTGCAAAGGAGACTTCAATAAAATTCTAATTCATAAATTGAATCATGATCTTATGCTGCAGCTCATTTAAATCTGTAGTAAGCAGCTCCTTACTCTCTTTTTCCTGCACTTTATCGGTCTCTCTTAAAGCCAGCTCCAGATACTTTGTACATTCACTCTTATTTCCTTTCACAAGATATGCCCTGGTTAAGGCCTCATATGCATATGCCAAATCAAATCCCTGAAAGTTATTGATCTCGCAAAGCTGTAACGCTCTCTTCCCGTGATAGATACAAGAATCAAAATTGCCAAGAAGTGCATATACTCTGGACAGCTGCCATTCACCCACATAGACGTTGTGAGGAGTTCCAGCCTGTATCCAATGATAAAGAGAAGCATGTGCTGTATGCACCATGAGATAATCCTCTTCTTGCGATCTTGCCTCTTTATCCATCAAAGCCCACACCTCATTAAAAAGCTTGCCTGCAAGTGCCTTTGTTTCTTCGCTCATATAATGTCCTCCTAAGCCCGTTCTTGTCCTTATCCTTATATTCAAACTGTTTATCTGGATTTACCGGCAAAACAGACTCTGCCGCCATGTATCCAATTATTATAACAGCCTTCTGTACCTTATCTGCGTGCATCTGATTATAGGAATACTTCTAGTCCTATAATATTATGTTATCCACTAACAGTCAATAGTAAGTATGGCATAAAACTAATCTTTTATTATCTTTAAAAGTGTTGCCAGAAACTTATCCGTTTCGTCATTATGAAGAATCTGTTTTGCATAGGAGGGGTTATCCGTAATTATATTATCCACTCCAAGTCTTTGCAAGCGTTCTATTTCTTTTCTGGAATTCACAGTCCAGACATGAATTTTCTTACCTCTTTTATGGGCTTCATTTACAATGTTTTTTGTAACAAGATTTGCTTTCATACTAAAGAAGTCCACAGCAGTATTATTATACAGGCTCTGATAAAGTCCATAGGTAATATACCCGGTTCTGATTTCTCCCTCTGCTTCCTTCACCTGCTTCAGGCAATGAAGACTGGTGGAGGTAATAACACATTGCAGCTGCATATCATACTCTTTGATTAACTCTACTACTTTTTCTGCAAGCCCTTCCTTGTCATTGCGGTATTTCAGATCCAGATTTAACAGCACCTTACCTTTGCTTAATTCAAAAAGCTCCCGCACGGTAGGAACACTGGTACCCGTAAACTCACTGGAGAACCAGCTTCCTGCATCCAGCTGGCTGATTTCCTCATAAGTGGTATTCCATATATATTTATTTAGCCCGGTGGTACGTTTTAAGCTGGCATCATGCATCAGCACCAGTTCTCCGTCTTCTGTAACTCTGACATCCACTTCAACATAATCAGCCTGCTCTTCTATGGCTTTCTCAATGGCAATCAGGGTATTTTCCGGAACAGAATGAGAATAACCTCTGTGAGAGGTAACCTGTATAGCTTCTAGATTCATATAATCCAGTGCTGAACCATTGCGGACTACCTGATAAAAATAATAGAAATTGATACAGAACAACGTTATAACCAGAAAATATACAATCTTTTTATAAGGGTATGCTGGTTTAAAGAATTCCTCTGCTTCTGCCTGACCATTGATCTTTAATTTTCTGTGGCGATGATATAGATAGGTTGTAAGGGCCATATTAACCGTTATGCTGATAACGAACATAATAAGGGCCAGATAAACACTCATGCTGTCATATACTTCTATAAAAGTAGCCGTAGCCTGTATTTTATCGGCAAAACCTGATACCAGCAGAGTCGTAATCAGCATGGTAAAGGCATAGATAATAAAAAGAAAACCGGTCAATATAATATTCCAGCCAATAATATAAAGTAACGCTTTCCTTCTTTCTTTATACGATACATCTTTTCTGCTTACGGTGAGAAGTCCGTTCTTTTTTGCCAGAAGGCTATGGAAATAGTATGGTCCCCAGAAATAGAGATAAATCAGCAGAACCACTACTGCAACTCCAAAACCGAGAATAAGAAATCTTTCCGGTGCTTCTTCTATATAATACTGAAATATTCGAAATCGCCACATAGAAAACAGGATAAAAGGCACGCAGCTTAACACAGACAGTATCCAGGAGGTTAAGATGGCTGCACCTTTTCCTATTTTAAGACAATAAAACCAACGGTATATGGTAAGCTTTAACACCATAACAGGATTAAGCTTCTGCTCTCTTTCCGAGGCGGAAAAGAATATAATAAGAAAGATTATATCAAAGGTCAGAAATAGTCCGATTACAAAGAACAGTACTAAATTTGTACCCATGGTAATGGGGTGAATAAGGAATTTTCCGATATTGCCTGCTGTGATATAACTGTTGCCGGTTAGTTTAAGAGCTAAGCCAAATACCTTACTGACAAAGGGAAACAGAAGAAAGTATGCGAACCCCATGATTAAACCTTGTCCAACCACAAGATAATGTATATTTCTTGCTATTCTTTTCATTGTTCCGGTATATATATGAATTACTTTATTTATTTTATTTAAAATTTTCATTTCGCTCATGGTCATCCCTGCCGTATAAAATCTATTTTTAATTGTATACTCAAGGTTAGTAAAAATCAAGCAATTCAAAAAATGGGCGGCAAAATTTCTTTCGCTCGCCCACCTTTTTGCATATCTATGTCAAGCAGCCAAAAATATAGTGCTTTTCAATGAGGTCAAATAAAGTGTAAGAAGTTTCAGCTGCGAATTTTTTAGATATGTATACCTCTTAATTCTTTATTCAGAAAAGCACTAGGTTTTCGCTTATCAGCAGATTTTCAGCTCCGTTTCTATAAGACCTGCCAGCTGCATCCTGCTATCAGCTATTTTTTATAATATCATTATATTCCAAAGAGAGCTATTGGTTCCTGTCCCTTTCATTCCTGATGGCAGGAAAAAAGGCTGAACTCCCTTAAAAGAACAGCCTTTTTATACAATATCTTAAGTTGGAATTGTTATTTCTTTAATAAAGTGAGGGGATCAACGGTATCGTTATCCTTTTCCACCATAAAATAGAGGTTACTTCCTTCAACAGAGTAATACATGGTAGGCTTTGCAACTGTACCAAGTACATCACCCTTGTTTACCACATCGCCAACCTTAAATTTCAGACTGTCTTTTTCCATCTGTCCGTATATCAGACTATAACCGCTTCCGATATTAACCGTTACGGTAACACCGGTTTCATCAACCTTCTTGATAGAAGTGATAATTCCAGTAGCGGCACTGTTTACCTCTGCTCCTATTTTGGCATCGATAATAAGTGCAGGATTCGTACGGAATTGCTCTAAGGTCTTAAAATAAATTACTTGGTCGGGGCTGTATTTTAACAGCACATCCCCGTTAATGGGCCATGACAGACCTTTTTCCACATCAAAATATAAGGTCTCCAGAGTCATAACCTGTTCGGTCTCTTCCGTTACAGCTGCATCCTTCTCTGTATCTTTTTTTGCATCTGCAGTCTGATTTGCTTTATCCGCTGCATTTTTTTCTGCTACGGCATTATCATAGTTAGGGTCGTCAACGGGGTCATTCTCTAGATAACCATCGTTTCCGCCGGGTTCTGTAGGAACTGCTGCTACATCTTTCCCGTCGTCCGTACTACCAGTCTCGTTTTTGGTAGTGTCCGAGGGGGTTGTGTTAGGGGCTTCTGTAGGTTTAACATCATTATCAGCTACTTCGTTAGGCTCATTCAAATCAGCAAGGTACTTCTCTTCCTTGTTGCTTGAAGGCTGATTCAGAGTAACTACGGTTATAGCAATGATAGCTAATGCACCGATACCCAATAACACATAAAAGCTTTTGCTCTTTAGAAATTCAGCTAAGCTATGTTTTTTCATTATCATCACCTCTAGATATATTTTCACCAGAAATGATTATTTTATTCATGCTCTAAAATGCAGTTATAACATAATTTAACTGAAAGCTTTATTTCCTTACCTTTGTAAGGTGCCATATATCTCTAACATATTCTTCTATGGTTCGGTCGGAAGAGAATTTACCGCATTTGGCAGTATTTAAGATGGCGGACTTTGCCCAGCCTTCCCTGTTTCTATATGCTTTTTCTACCTTCTCCTGCGCTTCTTCATAGGACCTGAAATCCTTTAGGATAAAGTATCTGTCTGCCGGTTCTCCTCCTTTACCGGCTAGAAGTGATTCATATAAAGATGCAAATAAAGCCTTATCCTCTTCACTGTAGGTACCATCCACCAGCTGATCCACGGTTCTCTTTAATTCCCGGTCTGTATTGTATAATTCTCTTGGGTTATAGCCGCCATGCTGCTCATATTCAATAACCTCACCGGAATGAAGCCCGAAAAGAAATACATTCTCTTCTCCTAATTCCTCTACTATCTCCACATTGGCACCGTCAAGAGTTCCAAGAGTCAGAGCACCATTTAGCATAAACTTCATATTGCCGGTACCGGAGGCTTCTTTGCTGGCAGTTGAAATCTGTTCTGAAACATCTGCTGCCGAAAAAATTATCTCCGCATTGGACACACGATAGTTCTCAATAAATACGACTTTAATCTTATCTTCAATGGTCTCATCCTTGTTAATTACTTCAGCAACATTATTAATAAGCTTTATAATAGCTTTGGCTCTTTCATAACCTGCTGATGCCTTTGCACCAAAGATAAAGGTTCTTGGATAGAATTCCATATGGGGATTATCCTTAAGTTTATTATAAAGGTGCATGACATGAAGGATATTAAGGAGCTGTCTCTTGTATTCATGAAGCCTTTTCACCTGTACATCAAAGATGGAATCAGGGTTTACGGTTATACCATTATGCTCTTTAATATAAGCAGCCAGCCTTACCTTATTGCGGTATTTTATCTCCATGAACTCTTTCTGGCATAGGGGGTCTGCCGCCAGCGCTGTGAGTTTATCCATTTGCGCCAGGTCGGTAATCCAGCCATCACCAATTTTACCGGTTACCCAGGACGCCAGCAGTGGATTTCCGTGAAGCAGGAATCTTCTCTGGGTAATTCCATTGGTCTTGTTATTGAATTTCCAGGGATAGAGCTCATAAAAATCCTTTAATTCCTGATTCTTAAGAATCTCAGTATGAAGCTTAGCAACTCCGTTAACAGAAAAGCTTCCTACAATTGCAAGATTTGCCATTCTTACCTGACCGTCGTATAAAATGGCCATTTTTTCAATTTTCTTTGCTTCTGAGGGGTATTTCTCCAGCACCACCAGCAGGAATCTGCGGTTAATCTCCTCTACAATCTGATAGATTCTTGGAAGCAGTCTCTTAAACAGCTCAATAGGCCACTTCTCTAAAGCCTCTGACATAATGGTATGATTGGTATAGGCACAGGTCCTGGTAGTAATATCCCAGGCTTCCTCCCAGCTTAAGTAATAATCATCCAGCAGGATTCTCATAAGTTCAGGTACGGTAACCGTAGGATGGGTATCATTCAGCTGAAAGGTAACCTTTTCTGAAAGTTCTCTGATATTTTCATGTTTTTCCATATACTTGCAGACTGCTCTCTGAATACTGGCAGATACAAAGAAATACTGCTGCTTCAGACGAAGTTCCTTACCGGCAATGTGATTATCATTCGGATAGAGGACTTCACATATTGTTCTTGCCAGATTCTGCTGCTCTACTGCCTTTTGATACTCTCCTTTATCAAAGGAATCCAGATTAAAGGTATCAATGGCCTCTGCATCCCAGATACGTAACGTATTCACCACATGGTTTCCATAACCCAGTATGGGCATATCATAAGGAATTGCTCTTACGGACTGGTAATTCTCCTGGATAAATCGGTCATTTCCGTATTCATCCCGAATCATTCTTACATAACCTCCGAACTTTACCGTAGTTGCATATTCACTTCTCTTTATTTCAAAGGGATTACCGTTCTTTAGCCAGTTATCCGGTACTTCTACCTGATAGCCGTCTTCTATCTTTTGTTCAAACATTCCGTATTTATAACGAATACCGCAGCCATAAGCAGGATAGCCAAGAGTGGATAAAGAGTCCAAAAAGCAGGCTGCCAGTCTTCCTAGACCGCCATTTCCAAGAGCCGCATCCGGCTCTTCGTCTTCGATAGTCTCCAGATCACAATCCATCTCCTCAAGCGCCTCTCTGATTACAGAATCCGCCTTCAAATTTGTTATCATATTCCCTAATGCTCTTCCCACCAGGAACTCCATGGAAAGGTAATAAACAGTTTTTAAATCCTGCTCTTCATAAGCCTTATGTGCTTCCAGCCAGTCATCTATTATCATATTCTTAACAGTATAGGCAACACCCTGATAAACCTGCTGCCTGGTGGCATCCTCAATGGGCTTCCGGAAGAATACACCAATATATTCCTCCACATTTTTCTTAAACTCTTTTTTATCAAATTCCTGCATATTGCCTCCTATCTGTTACACCTGTTTTACTGGTGAAACCGGGAATGGACCCTTTCTCCTTCGTATTGCATATACTCGTAAACATATAAGTTAAGCCGAAATTACATACTTTAACCAATTGCAAACCTCCCCAAAATAAAGGACTCTCAATTACTTTAAAAAAAATGTAAGTTCAGCCGTATTAGATATTCACATTATATATTATGCATTACCATGTACACAAGGGAAAACTTTTATAGAAATTTCCAATAAATTAATCTGTATGTATTGTAACCATATTATTCTCTTAAATACTTAAATTACCTTATTATCTTGATTCACAATTTCACATAAATCATGTTTTTGCTATATATGTGAGAATCACCACACCCTATCGATAGTAATATTTTACTAGAAAAATTACGGGACTTAATAGGAATATATGTGTTATACTGGAGGGGCGTATAATCAGCTTTAGTCAGAATAATAGGAAGGATGGGTTAACCATGGAAGAAAATTATCTAAAGAAAGTCATTAAAAAAAGTGGGGTAAATACCCTGGTAATTATTATAGCATGTATTGGTATATTTGCCTTCGGGTTTTTCAGCTTTAAGGATAAGATCACTACCTTATTTACCACCCTGGAAACCGGAACAGACGTTGAAAGTATACAGAAATTGTATGAAGATAAAAAAGCATACATTCAACTAAAGGATGCAGATATTTATTTTCTGGATTATGCAATTTACACCTATAATACCGTAAATGGCGTTAAGACCGGTGAAGAGAAACTGGATCAGGTGTACGGCATGATCGCTTATGAGGACGGCTATCTCCTTGCACTGCTTCCTAAAGAGTATCTGGATATGACCGATGAAGAATTAAGTTCCATTAATACGGTGGCTCTGCTTGAGGGCCTTGAGAATGGTGATTTCAGCGACACGGACGATTATCATCTGGATGCATATGATGAGCTTATCAACACCATAAGTGAATCCTTTGGAGAAGAGGCTTCCTTTGTAAAAGATTATGTCCCTGAAATCTGTATTACAATAACAGATAACGGCCGCAAGAACGACCAGATGATTTTTGGCGGGATTACAATATTGTTCCTGGTGGCATTTGGAGTATTAATTCGTAATATTCTGGTTAAGAACAACTACAAATCCTCTAAATTCTACAAATCACTCAATAAAATCGGCGATGCAGAATCCATAGAACATGCATTGGAGCAATCCATTGTAAAAGGTACTTATCTCTATAAAAGTGATGAGAAATCATACGCATACGCAGGATTGATTACACCTGAATATGTCCTTGGTAAAAATAACACCGCTCTGACTCTTGCCTCTACAAAGGATATGATCTGGGCACATTTAAAAATAACCAAGCATAAGTACTATTTTATAACCACAGGCAAATCCTATCAGGTAGTTATGTATTTTAAGAATAACAAGACACCTGTAACCATTGATTTTAAGAAAGAAGACGAGGCAACCTCTGTTATACAGACCTTAGCCGAGAAGCTTTCTGTGATTGCAGGTTATTCTGATGAACTTATGAAAATGTTCAATAAAGATTATCAGGGTTTTCTGAGAATGGCTGAGGAGCAGAAGGAAAGAGCTGCTGATGAAACTGAAACAACCAATGAAACATATGAATAAAGTATACGCAAAGTAAGAAAAGGACGACTGGAATTATTAAGTTCCAGTCGTCCTTTTCTGTTCTATGACTTTGTATTTTCGGGATAATTTCTATACCAATGTCAGAATAATTACTTTTTAACAACTCCAAGCACTACGTTCTCTCCATTGATACTCCATTCCTTGGTAAAGCCTTTTACCTCACCCAGAACGATTTCCTTTGCCAGAACTTCAGATTTGATTTCTTCAATATTTCTTTCGAAGATTCCCTTAATAACATCATTGCCTTCCTGGTATACCTCAATATGATCCATAACTTCAAAACCGGCATCTTTTCTCATTGTCTGAATCTTACTGATGATTTCCCTTACGAAACCTTCCTCAATAAGCTCAGGTGAAAGGCTGGTTTCGAGAACAACTGTTATACCTTTATCGGAGTCCGATACAAAGCCTTCGGTCTGAGCAGCCTCAATGAGAAGATCATCTTTCTCAAGCACTGCTTCCGCTCCTTCTAAGGTAATCTTAAGTTTACCGGTAGTATTAAGTTCATCCATTGCTGCGTTGCCGTTCAGTTCTGATAACAGGGTTCTGATTGCACCGATCTGCTTACCGAATTTCGGTCCCAAGGTCTTTAGCTGAGGTTTAAAGCTATAGGAAGTGAAGTTCCTGACATCGTCCGTAAACACAACCTGCTTTACATTTAACTCTTCCTCAATGATTTCCAAATAGAAAGGAGTTAGAGTATAATCTGCTTTAACATACATGGTACCAATGGGCTGTCTGTTTTTGATATTTGCAGTATTACGGCAGGCACGGCCAAGAACTACAATATCAAGAACTGCCTCCATGTTCTTTTCAAGGTCTTTGTCGATGAACTCCTCTACAAAGCCCGGGAACTCACAAAGGTGAATGCTCTCTGGTGCAGATTTATCAAGCTTGACTACCAGGTTACGGTAGATATCTTCTGTCATATAGGGAATAAAAGGAGCCGATACCTTTGCCAGGGTTACCAGTGTGGTATACAGAGTCATATAAGCATTGATCTTATCCTGCTCCATTCCCTTAGCCCAGAAGCGTTCCCTGCTTCTTCTTACATACCAGTTACTCATCTCATCCACAAAACTGTCTAAGAGTCTTGCAGCCTCTGTTATACGGTAGTTCTCCAGATGGCTGTCAACGGTCTTAACCAATGTGTTTAATTTGGATAAGAGCCATTTGTCCATTACAGAGAGTTTATCGTAATCCAGGGAATATTTCGTTGCATCAAATTCATCGATGTTAGCATACAGTACAAAGAAAGCATAGGTATTCCAGAAAGTTCCCATGAATTTTCTCTGGCCTTCCGTAACCGCACTGCTATGGAAACGGTTGGGCAGCCATAAGGCACTGTTAATATAGAAATACCAGCGTACTGCATCCGCTCCGTGCTCTGACAGAGTATCAAAAGGATCTACCGCATTTCCTTTGGACTTAGACATCTTCTGACCGTTCTCATCCTGTACATGGCCTAATACAATTACATTCTTATAAGGAGACTTTTCAAATATAAGTGTTGAAATGGCAAGGAGGGAATAGAACCAGCCTCTGGTCTGATCCACCGCCTCACTGATAAAGTCTGCCGGGAAATTCTTCTCAAACATCTCCTTATTCTCAAAAGGGTAATGCCATTGGGCAAAAGGCATGGCACCGGAATCGAACCAGCAGTCGATAACGGGTTTTACACGTTTCATCTCTTTTCCGCACTCCGGACACTTAATGGTTACAGCATCGATAAACGGTCTGTGAAGCTCGATATTATCCGGGCAGTTATCTGACATGGACTTTAACTCTTCAATACTTCCGATAGCGTGACGGTGTCCGTCTTCGCACTCCCAGATATTAAGAGGTGTACCCCAATAACGGTCACGGCTGATTCCCCAGTCCTGTACATTCTTGATCCAATCGCCGAATCTTCCCTGTCCGATACTCTCAGGCATCCAGTTTATGGTGTTGTTATTGGCCACTAGCTGGTCTTTTACCTCCGTCATCTTGATAAACCAGGAATCTCTTGCATAATAGATAAGAGGTGTATCACAACGCCAGCAGTGAGGATAGCTGTGCTCAAATTTTAAAGTCTTAAATAATAGATTTTTAGAGGCCAAGAGTTTGATGATTCCCTCATCTGCATTTTTACAGAAAACCCCTGCAAAGTCTGTAACCTCAGGTTTCATCTCACCTTTACCGTCAACTAACTGTACAAAAGGCAGATCATATCTGCGGCCTACATTGGCATCGTCTTCACCAAAAGCAGGTGCGATATGAACGACACCGGTACCGTCTGATAAGGTAACATAAGTGTCACAGGTAACGAAATAGGCTTTCTTATCCGGCTCCACATAATCAAATAGAGGTTCATACTCTTTATATTCAAGGTCTGTCCCTACATAGGTCTCTTCAATGGTATAATCTCCGTCAATTACAGAAAGCAGAGCTTCTGCAAGGATATATTTTTCTGATCTGACAGAAGTCTTATCTTCACTGTCCTCTTTGATAATATCTCCTTTGGCATTTATCTGAACTGCGGCTTTTACATAAGTCTCAACAGGATTTACGCAGAGGGCAACGTTAGAAGGCAGGGTCCAGGGGGTGGTGGTCCAGGCAAGGATATATTCATTTTCTGTTCCTTTCACCTTGAACTTAGCGATAGCGGATTTCTCTTTCACATCCTTGTAACCCATTGCCACTTCGTTACTGGAGAGAGGCGTTCCGCATCTGGGGCAGTAAGGAACAATCTTAAACCCTTTGTATAACAAGCCCTTCTCCCAAATCTGTTTTAATGCCCACCATTCAGACTCAATAAAGTTATTATCATAGGTAACGTAGGGATTCTCCATATCAACCCAGTAACCAACGGTTTCAGAGAAATCCTCCCACATCCCTTTGTATTTCCATACACTTTCCTTGCATTCGTGAATAAAGGGATCCAGACCGTATTCTTCAATCTGCTCTTTGCCATCAAGGCCAAGCTTCTTCTCAACCTCTAACTCCACAGGAAGTCCATGGGTATCCCAGCCGGCTTTTCTTAATACATTGTAGCCTTTCATGGTACGGTATCTGGGTATGATATCCTTAATAACCCTGGTCAGCACGTGGCCGATGTGTGGTTTTCCATTGGCAGTGGGCGGTCCATCGTAAAAGGTATAGGGCTTTCCGTTTTTTCTTTCCTCAATGGTCTTTTCAAATACTTTTTCATTTTTCCAGAATTTCAGTACTTCTTTTTCACGCTCTACAAAGTTCAGATTCGTAGACACCTTATCATACATGTGATATCCTCCTTACTTATCTAACGCCTGTATTACAGACTAATAACTTATCATTTTGCACTTATGGATATTCATTTCTATCCCGCCCGGCAGGCTATATGCATCAGGAAATTGTGTCCGGTTACCGTGATGTAATTTCCTAATATATAAAAAGCCCCCATCCATAAACAGGATGAGAGCATTTGGGCTTCATTGTACCACCTATTTACATACGTTTCCTCTTAAAGCATTTCCAGAAAAGGAACATGATATGCTATCTGTATAACGGCAGATACCGGCTCAGCTTACTAACCTGATGGTCTTCAGCTTGCAACTTGGGAGTGATTTTCGAAAATCCGCTACTGGTACCGGGCTTACACTCTCCCCGGCTCGCTTTGACGTTTGCCTGACTTCTACTCTCTCCGTCACAGTTTTTGTGTATTTATATAATTTATCTAATTTATAATGATAGTATAAAAGTTTTTAATTGTCAATTCCTTTTTTATGGATACCCTGGTGAGGGTATAAAGGATAACCCTGAAAACGTCCGATGCTTTTGCCCTTACCTGTAAATACAAACAGGACTGCTTCTTCCTGTTTTTTCACAGCAGGAAACAGTCCCATTACTATTCTATAATTACTCTTTACCAGCTTCCCCTCACTATGTATGATCAGGGTATTATTTCCGTTCCATCACCTGTACCGGGTTCTTCCGTGGGTGTAATTACTTCTCCCGTAGGTGTTACCGTTACAATATCCGTGGGCGTAACCTCCGGTGTTACGGTTACTTCCTCCGTCGGTTCCGGCGTCTGGGTCGGTTCCTTCGTTGGTTTCGCCGGCTTCTTGGTGGGTGTTGGCGTCGGTTCCGGTGTATCTGTCGGCTCTTCTGTAGGTGTCGGCGTCAGAGTGGGTGTCGGTGTCGGCTTTTTGGTGGGAATTCTGGTAGGAACCTTCACATCATCAGGGTTAATACCATAGTCCTCCAGATTATCATAACTAATAGCCTGACTGTAATCTTCACTTGGAGTAAATTTATAATACTCCTCCAGACACATGTTATTCTCGTATAGGTATTTCGCCAGGGCTTTTCCCACATAACGTATATGCCAGGGCTCAAAGGAATAACCGGTCATGGCAGTCTTATCATCGGGATAACGTATGATAAAACCATAAAGATGGGCATTCGCCTTTAGCCATTCATACTCCGGTGTCTCTCCAAAGGAGGCATCCAGTCTGTAGTTTACAGACTTGGTTGAGATATCTATGGCAAGCCCTGTCTGATGCTCACTGTAGCCTGGTATGGCAGAGTATTTGGTGGTATGATCCATACCCTGGGTCTTGACGTTATTGGTAAATATCTGGTATTGCCTGTCATAAGAGCGGTATGCAGATACCCCGCAAAGGATATAACCCTTCTCCTCTGCTCCGTCAAAAAGCTTCTTTAAAGCTTCTCCGGCCTCTTTCCTCATAAGCTTCTTCTCATCATAATAGGTTATGGAAAATTCCACGTCAGGTACTGAAAGATCTGAAGGAATATAATCAGAAGGTAACCTGAGTTCCTTATTTACTATAACTGTTATACTCTCTGGTGTAGTATCCAGTGTTACATTATCGTTGTTTGTGATTTCCTCTTCTAAATCGCCTGTATCCACGGATGTTTCCCCCCCTGGTATACTGTTCTTATTATCATCATCCTCAGAAGCTTCCTCCTGATAGGACGGGTTGTTATAAAACTGGCTGGAGGCAGTGGATTCACTGGCANNTGTTTTAAGGAAAAATAACCCATGCTGCCAACTACAACGATTGGCAGTCCAACAAGGAAAATTCTTCTTAATATTTTCATTCTTCTGGCTTTTTTCCTTCTGTTTTGCATACTCTCTCCGTACTGTACTTCCTAAAGGAGGTCTAAACCCCTTAATTATTGCCTGTCATATTGATACTGTCTAAAAGTGAATGCTTTAATTGATATAGATCATTGGATAAATCGATATAAACTTCATGAGGATTTACAAGTCTTCTGGTCTCATCCCATAGAGTATTAAGCTCTTTCTGGCAGTATGCCCTGATGTCCATAACACTTGGTGACTCATATACACATTTTCCATCTTTAAATACCGGTACCAGCAGCTCTCTTAAAGTATAACTGCCACCTTTTAGATATGTTTTTTTCCAGGTAGCCATTGGATCAAAAAGCTTTAATGGATATTCTTCTTTGTAAATTTCATCAGCCATGGCAATTAAATCTGCTTTGATCTTACCGTTTTCTTTGTCATAAACTCGATATATTGTCTTATTGCCGGGATTCGTTATCTTCCATTGATTTTCCGACAATTTAATCTTTGGTATGAATTTATCCCCCTTCTTAATGGCAGCAAGTTTGTACACACCGCCAAAAGCAGGACAATCCTTTGATGTAATCAGATTTGTACCTACACCCCAGGAGTTAATAGCAGCTCCCTGGGTCTTAAGAGAATCTATCAGGTATTCATCCAGATCACTGGAGGCGACAATAACAGCATCCTGAAAGCCTTCTTCATTTAACATCTTCCTGGCTTTCTTGGACAGATAAGCTAAGTCACCGCTGTCTAAGCGGATACCGTACTTCTCAGGCATAATACCGGTTTCCCTTAATTCCTTAAAGACCTGTATGGCATTTGGCATTCCCGATCTTAAAGTATCATAGGTATCTACCAGAAGTGTTGTGTTCTGCGGATAAAGCTTGGCATATTCACGAAAAGCTGAAATTTCATCCTCAAAGCTCATAATCCAGCTATGGGCATGGGTTCCAAGAGCAGGAACATCAAACATCCTGGCGGTCAGCACATTACTGGTACCGACACATCCGCCGATTACTGCGGCTCTTGCTCCATAAACTCCCGCATCAGGTCCCTGGGCTCTTCTTAGGCCGAATTCCATAACAGGTTCACCCTTGGCAGCATAACAGACCCTGGAGGCCTTGGTAGCTATAAGGCTTTGATGGTTTACAATGTTTAATATGGCAGTCTCAATTAATTGAGCCTCCATAATAGGTGCAATTATCTTAAGCAAAGGCTCCATGGGGAATACTACGGTACCTTCTTCAACGGCATAGATATCTCCGGTAAAACGAAAACCTCTCAGATACTCCAGGAAATCCTCCCCGAACATACCAAGGCTTCTTAAATATACGATATCATCGTCGGTGAAACAGATGTTATTAATATAGTCAATAACCTGCTCCAGTCCGGCACATACAGCATACCCGCTGCCGGAGGGGTTGTTTCGGTAGAATACATCAAATATAACTGTTTCGTTGGTTCCGTTCTTGTAGTACCCCTGCATCATAGTCAGCTCATAAAAGTCAGTAAGCAGGGTAAGGTTCTCTTTTCCCATTATTCCTTCTTTCTGGATAATCCAAACATTATGAAACACATTTACCTCTCACACCTGTATGTTTAATGTATATAAATATCGGCTGGTAGGAAAGTGCTTTTCTTTTCACTCTATTATCCTGGTGCACTTATTTTGTCTGTATAAACTGTCAGTCCTGAACATAAAGGTACTCATGAACAGGTTGCTCTGGTAGGGAATCTGGCTTAAATTAAAAATTCCCCGTACTTTTTATTATATCACATTATTTCCAGAGTACAAGAAATAGCAGTATTTTTAATAATACTTAAGGATTTTGTAAGTTCTCATAAAAGATGCGCATAAAAGTAAAAAATATGTTATAATACCAGTAATGAAATTATAGCAGGAGGGGTTATGAGAACCTTATTTGTTTTATTATTCTTACTTATATTTTTTACCGTCAGTCTTCTTTTATTTCTGTATGAAATCATCCTCGGCAAGATCAATCCCAGAAAAAAAGTGGAATCCTCCCAGCGCATCGTATCCTGGGCATTTCGTGTGATTCTGTTTATCAGCGGTACAAAGTATGAGGTAAGGGGTCTGGAGAATGTGCCTAAAGACCAGGCTGTATTATATGTATCCAACCACCGCAGTTATTTTGATATTGTACTGGGTTATGCAACGGTACCGACGCTCACCGGATATGTTGCGAAAAAAGAAATCGGTAAAGTGCCTATTCTCAAGGTCTGGATGAAATACCTTAACTGTCTCTTCCTAGACAGGGACGACCTGAGAGAAGGGCTAAAAATGATCCTTACAGGAGTCGATTTGGTCAAGAACGGCTATTCTGTATTCATCTCTCCCGAAGGAACCAGAAATCATGGCGACGAAATGCTCCCCTTTAAGGAAGGCAGCTTAAAAATTGCAGAAAAATCAGGCTGTCCCATCATTCCCGTAGCAATATCCAATACGGACAATATTTTTGAAAATCATCTTCCCTGGATAAGAAGAGCGAAAGTTATCATAGAATACGGTAAACCTGTGGAGCCAGGTTCCTTAAGCAAAGAAGAGCGTAAATTCCTGGGCTCCCATGTTCAGAATATTATCCGTGAGATGCTTCAGAAAAATGCCGGTCAAACTGTTTAATTACTTGAACTTTTGAAAAATTAATGATAAAATAAATCCATTGCAAATTCTGGGGAAGGAGGTAGGAAGTTGAATCCCGTTATTATTGTATTGATAGTAGTTCTGGTTGTTGTTCTTGGTGCTCTTATTGGTCTGTCCATTTATGGAAGAAAGCTTCAGAAAAGATCTGAGGAAAGTCAGGCCCAGATGAAAGCCGGCGCACAGTCAGTTTCTATTTTAGTAATAGATAAAAAGCGAATGAAGTTAACGGAGGCCGATCTGCCAAAGATAGTAATCGATCAGACACCGAAATATCTGCGCCGTTCTAAGGTCCCCATTGTAAAAGCCAAAATTGGACCTAAGATTATGAATTTAATGTGCGACGATAAGATTTTTGATCTTATCCCTGTTAAAAAGGAAGTAAAAGCCGTAATGAACGGTATTTACATTATGGATGTAAAAGGCTTACGCACAAATCTTGATGCAAAGCCTGAGAAGCAAAAACTTTTTGCAAGAATCAAAGGCAAAATTACAAAAAATAATAAAGCTTAAAAAAAACAGCCGCTTACCCTTGATATTACAGGTAAAACGGCTGTTTTTTTTCTTATTCACTGCTGTTTATTTTCTTGAGGTTATCTTCATCTGTATCTGACAGTCACCGATAAAGGCATAGTTTATATCCAGACCATAATTGATCTCTAACGTCAATTTATCTTCTTCCTCTGCTACCTGTATCCTGCCGGTATGAATGCCTATTTGCAGATCGCCATAAGGAGTGTTGTAGAAAGTGGTATTCTTCCTGCCTGCTTCAAATATCATATGGACATTGCTGGCACCTCTTTTTATAATATCAATCTGTTCATTTCCTACCTTAACAGTACAACTGGTCACTCCGTCGGTGCCTTCTATTACTTCATCATAGCAAATGTAATGTTTATCGTTTTTGTTATAGTACTGACCCACGGATATTACTTCAATGGGCTCGTCCCTGTCTACCTCGTATTGAAGTCCGGATATGGAAACCAATACATCTTTCTTCATGCAATCCTCCCTATCACGCCTTGCTTTCAGGCTATAAATATGTTGTCAGAGCATCCGCAAAGCTTTCAATATTCACATCTTCAGTTTCAACTACATCACAGGGAAGTATGGTATTGGCAAACCTTTTGAATTTATCCGCACCGTCACTTACATAGAACTTATGCTCACAGGCAGGTCCGTTATTTTCTATCCCCGCCTGCATCAGCACCTGCTTTAGCTCTATGGCTGTTTCATAAGCAGGATTGACCAATGTTACGTCATTTCCTACGATAGATCCGATTATATTACGAATAAGAGGATAGTGGGTACACCCTAATACCAGAGTGTCTATATTCAGTTCAAGGAGACTGCTGATATATCTCTTTGCCACCTCCACTGTCAAAGGATCTGTCAGCCAGCCTTCTTCCACAAGAGGAACAAAGAGCGGACAAGCCTTTCCGTATACCCGTACATCCGGATTCAATTCTTTTATATATGTGTTATATATTCCGCTGTTGATGGTACCCTCTGTACCTATTACTCCGATATTTCCATTCTTTGTAGCTTCAGAAGCCACCTTGGCACCAGGTTTTACCACTCCGATTACAGGTATTGAGACCTCTCTTGCAACCACCTCAAGTGCAAGTGCACTGGCCGTGTTACAGGCGATAACAATAGCCTTTACATCTTTGGTCTGAAGGAATTTGATGATTTGTCTTGAGTAAGTAATGATAGTCTTTTGTGATTTGCTTCCATATGGAACCCTTGCAGTATCTCCAAAATAGATTATCGTTTCTCCCGGCATCTGTCTCATGATCTCCCTGGCTACCGTTAATCCCCCGATTCCGGAATCAAAAACACCGATAGGTGCATTACAAGACATCGCTCTCTCCTCCTGCTTCTGCTGCTCTGGCAAAGGCAAGCTGCAATAATTTCTCTATCAACTGGGGCTTTCCGATTCCTTTAGCCTCCCATAGCATGGGATACATGCTGATGGATGTAAAACCTGGCATGGTATTTATTTCGTTAAAGATTACTTCTCCGGTAATTCTATCGACGAAGAAATCCACTCTGGATAAACCATGTCCGTCCACTGCTCTAAAAATCTTTATAGCATAGTCCCGAATTGTATCAGCTGCGCCTGCGGGCAGTTCAGGAGAGATAATTGTCTTAGATTCTGCATTGTTATATTTGGCATCATAATCGTAGAATTGTGCTGCAGCTACGATTTCGCCTACACCGGATGCCCTGGATTCATTTCCTCCAAGTACGGCGCATTCAATTTCCCGTCCATTAATAGTTTCCTCTACCAGGATCTTTCTGTCATGCTCTGCAGCAAGCTTTAAGCCTGCTATCAGTTCATCTCTGGACTCTGCCTTTGAGATACCTCTGGAAGAGCCTGAGTTTGAGGGTTTTATGAAAACAGGGTAAGGAATCACTGCTTCAATTCTTTTAACGGTATCCGCTATACTGTTCAGGTCTTTCCTTGTAACAGCCACATATTTCGCCTGTCTGATACCAAGTGTATCCACAATGATTTTTGTATATAATTTATCCATGGAAACGGAGGAAGCCAAAACTCCGCATCCTACATAAGGTAGCTTAGCCAGTTCTAAGAGTCCCTGAATGGTACCGTCTTCTCCACATAGTCCGTGGAGAACAGGAAATACAACATCTACTTTTACCTTTTCTGCTTTGTCACCGTTTAAAATCAATACGGACTTAAGTGAAGCATCCGGTAACAGAACGGCGGTTTCTGTATTTTTAAGCCAGGTACCTGAAGTAATTTCATCTACATTATTTACCTTCAGCCATTTTCCCTCTTTGGTAATTCCTATAATGAGAACACGGTATAAATCCGCATTGATATGTTTAATTACGGTAGTAGCGGAAACGCAAGAAACTTCATGCTCAGTAGACTGCCCGCCAAACAAGACTGCAACTGTTTTTTTACTCATACTGATATCCTTCCTTTAATATCCTGATGTTTGCTTTCGAAGCCTATATCTCTATATCTTATCCTTAAAATTCTATTTTATGATTGTGATTTTCTTTGAATTTATACCGCTGTATGTGCAAATAATACCAGACAAAACTTTGAGCCTGATATTTCTATTCTATACATATAGCTTTTTTTATTTTACTCTTTCTTTTTATAAATCGCAAGGATTTTATTCTTTTTACCTCTTTTGTTTAATTTTGGATTATCCGTACATACTTAAAATAATTATAAATATCTATAGGAGGTCCGGGAACTTGTCCAGAATAAAAATCCATATTTATCAATTACTGCATCGGCATAAATTTTCAGAAAACAGAGGTCCTTTACATAAGAAATTCCAATCCGTTAACCGAACGCTGATTCTTAAATTAAGCGCTTGCCTATCTCTTTGCTTACTCTGCCTCTTATATTCCATTAAGGCTATACATGCAGATCCCTACGAGAGCAAGGCTGCCATGCAAAAGGATATTGCTTCCCAGATTATTCGCTTTCATGTGATAGCCAACAGCGATTCTACGGAAGATCAGGCTTTAAAGCTCAAAGTAAAATCAGCCCTGACAGACGCCCTGAGGCCCAAGCTGTCGAGCCTGACGGATGTTAATGAAGCAAGGACTGTCATTGAAGAGAATCTGACAGTTCTGGAAGCACTGTCAGAAGATATAATACAGGAGAATGGGTATCAGTATACGGTTACAGCTTCTTTAGAAACTGTCTACTTTCCTATTAAAATTTATGGAGACCTTACTCTGCCACCGGGGCAGTACGAGGCTCTGCGTGTTGAAATTGGAAAAGCAAAAGGGCAGAATTGGTGGTGTATTATGTTCCCGCCTCTCTGTTTTGTGGATGCTACCTACAGCGTGGTACCCAAAGAATCCAAAGAACAGTTAAAGCATGTACTGACAGAAGACGAATATGATGCTGTCTTTTCATCGAAGAAAGCAGATATTCGGGTGAAGTTCAAGCTTTTTGAATTAATAAAAGATTATCTGTCAAATTAGAGTAAAACTTGCATATCGCTTTCTCTAAGATTATAATAAAGACATTAACTTACAGAGGAGTATCCATGAATTCCATCAAGCTGAAAGCATATGCAAAAATAAATCTTGGCCTGGATGTGGTGCGCAAAAGGGAAGACGGTTATCATGAAGTTCGTATGATTATGCAGACCATCGGCCTATATGACAAAGTATCCATATTACGGACCAACAATACTTCCATAACCGTTAAGACGAATCTTCCTTACCTGCCTACAGATGAAAACAATCTGGTATATAAAGCCGCTGCTTTAATAAAGAAAAATTATGGTATTACCCAGGGTGTTCATATTATATTGGATAAAAAAATTCCTGTAGCAGCGGGTCTGGCTGGCGGAAGCAGCGATGCTGCTGCTGTTCTTTACGGATTAAACCGCCTGTTTCATTTGAATCTGTCAAAGGAGGAATTGTCACAATTGGGCTTGCAGTTAGGTGCAGATGTTCCTTATTGCCTCTTACGGGGAACAGCCCTGTCCGAGGGCATCGGTGAAATACTGACCCCTGTCTCTCCTTTTCCTTCCTGTCATATACTTATTGTGAAACCCGGAATTAACGTATCGACTAAATATGTTTATGAACACCTTAAGCTGAGTGAGGATACCCTTCACCCGAACATCGATGCTATTCTTACCGCTATAAGTAAGAAGGATCTTAAGGCAGCTGTCAGTCACTTTGGTAATGTACTGGAATCCGTTACCATAAAAGAATATCCTGTAATCGGTCAGATAAAAGAAGAACTTACAGCCTTTGGAGCCATCGCCGCCATGATGAGCGGCAGCGGTCCTACGGTGTTTGGATTATTCGACAGCAGAGAAAAAGCAGAGAAGGCCTTCTATCAGTTAAAGGCTGAGAAATCCTATAAACAGGTCTATTTAACCGGTCTTTACCAGCCAGGTCTTAAGTTTTAGCCCTCTTTGTCCGATATGGTCAATGTAGACTTATTGACATTGCCATACATGGAGGTATGAAGATGAATGTAAATGGAATTACAGCGGCTGCTTATGCACCGACGGCAAAAACCACAGGGAAAACTTCCGGTGCTTCACAAAAGAGCAGCTCTGCACCTGCTGCAGTATATGAAAAATCCACAGAAGTTACTACCACTACTGCCAAAAGCGATACCGCTGTGGTAGAATCTCTTAAAGCAGAAGCTGAGAAAAGAACCTCACAATTAAGAAGCCTGGTTGAGAAGATGATGCTTTCCCAGGGAAAAGCCTTTGATTCAGATGCTATGTGGAATTTTTTAAGAAGCGGAGAATATACAGTAGACGAAGCAACAGCCAATCAGGCAAAAGCTGACATCGCAGAAGACGGTTATTGGGGAGTTGAACAAACCTCCGATCGTTTAGTATCTTTTGCAAAAGCCTTAGCAGGCAGTGACCCGGCAAAAGCGGAGAATATGATAAACGCTGTGAAGACTGGTTATGAACAGGCAACCAAAGCCTGGGGCGGTGAGCTTCCTGAAATCTGTCAGAAAACTCTGGATGCCACTTTAAAGAAGATGGACGAGTGGAAAACCTCCACCGCCGAACCTGCAAAGTAACTTTTCTTACATACATAAGCCTGTACTTACAGGCAACCTATGCAAGTTCCATGGCTTATTTTCCGAAAATGGAAAAAGCCATGGAACACTTTTTTAATCTAATCCCATTGGGGTCATTACCTGCATAACATTGCATTGACTCTGCTCCGAACATGCCGGTGCTGCTGAGAGTGAAGAAATTACAGGATTCTGTCCACTCTCTTTGTGATTAACAGTTTATCACCGGGTTTTATATATTCATCCTCTAAATCATTTAGTTCTTTGAGTTTATCCACCGTACTGTAATATTTCTTGGCAATACTCCACAAAGTATCCTCATTTTTCACAATATACCCTACCATACTGGGCATACCCTTCAGCTTCTCATAGTCCAGGTCATATTCCTGCACATCTGCAATGATAGGCTCTGTCAGAGCATTAAATACAATGGTACTCAGTCCTATTCCAGCCTTAACCTCCATCTCCTCGCCGTCAAGTACCATAACACTCAACTGTTCCAGGGAAGGTTTTATGCGATATATACTTTCTGTATTAACTCCTCTGGCTTCAACTGTCTGGTTAAACGGGATTACTCCTTTAATGGAATTCAACGGTTTGGTATCATCCGGGCAGATATACAGAACCTGAATGTCAATGACTCCGCCCACTAAAAGACCACTGTCCGTAACTTCGATATCATCTACCTTAATATCTCCGGACGCATGACAAATCTGCAGAATCTCCGGCTGACCGGGAGCTAACCGGATTCTGTCATTGACTCTTACTTTACTGTTATTTTTCACCAGAAGACTTTCATAATGGGCTTCCTTTATTACTGGGACCAAATCCTTATAAGGAGAATATACATCGCTTAAGAGCTCAAGTTCTTCTTCCTCATACATTTTGATAGCCATATCAATTACGACTTCTACGTCAACGATTCTTTCTTCCCCGTCAGCATCGGGAACTACTTCCAAATTGATGCCTGATATGGTGAAGGTAATATTATCTATCATATCTTCAGAACAGCCGTTGCAATCCACAGTGGCAGAAAAAGGTATTTCCGTTTCATAATATTCAACAGGATTGTCTTCACTTTCACCTGCGTAAATAATAAAAACAATTAATTCACCTTTTACTGTAAACTTATCCTCCAGTAATCTTACTTCTACATTGCGAAGTTCAACTTCGCTATAGAGTATCTCTGATATATTTCCTTTATTAGAAGGCAAATGTATCTGGTCTTTTACCCTGTATGTATCCCTCTTATCCACGGCAACATCAGTGACAGTAATACTCTTGTTCCTGAACTGGATATCTCCGTCGCTTTCGATTCCTACAGCCGTTGCTTCATCATAAAGATCTTCCACCAGTACTGTCAGGCATACAATGGCTTTCACACTTAATTTTCTGGAATTGATCAACCCGGTGGTCATATCCTCCAGCTCCCAGTGAACCACTGCATCGTCTCCGGCGCAGGCATCTTCTAAGTGAATCAATTCGTCAAAAGAAACTTCTCCTGCCATATTATGTAAGGGTCTTGCGTTTTCGTCACTGAGATAAAGGACATTAAAATGCAGTGAGCCGTTAACCATGAGCTTACCATTTGACATTTTAACATCATTGATTTTAACTGTGCCCTGTTCTTTAATAATTTTATAAATGTCAGGCTTTACATCCGGCACATTAAAGTCATCATCCAGGGTAAGCTGAAGGCTGGTTTGACATTTTAATTTATTCATATGAACATTTTTCTTTATCAGTTCCACAAAAATATCCCTCCTTGTCTTATACCATATAATATTCGTAAGAAGTGATATTTATGAATAAAGAATTGGTCCTGTGCCAAGAAATAAAAATGGGAGGGTGTCCCGGGTCTTATGACCTCCGGAACATCCTCCCAGCTTGTCTATATCAAGTTAGCACAACATCATCTGTACATCTTTTGTTAATACATCTGCATAGCTAAAAGATAATGTTTTAAAAGTTTCAGCTGATCCATCTTCAATCTTCACCAGAAATATGCTTGGATAGGTTTCAGTTATTATGCCTTCTGTTATGTCAATCTTATTTCTTCCCCTGTTAGCTTTTATCCTGACTCTGCTTCCTATGTGACTGATAACTTCTCTGCGAACTTTGCTTACATCTGCTTGTTTCATCATCATTACAGCCTCCTTATGGGTATGCCATTTTATATTAAGGGTTTTTATACAAACCAATAACTCGGAACATAAGTAAACACATAACTATCTCATTATACCAAATTTTTGATAAATGTCAAATAATTTTCTGACAATTCAGTACTTTTTACCTACTTGTTTATATAAAAACTAATAAAATATACTTTTAAAAGTCACTATATCTTGTCATTTTTTTACTTATGCGATCTAGTATACCCATTTTTTCCAAAAAAATGCATGTATTGCAAGATTTTTTAAATTATTATTTATGCAAATTATACTATAGTGATAGTGCAAATCATGGTAAATAATAATTCACATCCTGATTTGCTCTTTTGGTTAGACCTTACCAAGTCGTATAATAAGGATTCGTATGGAATAAAGACATGAATTAAAAGACTGTAACGATGCTCACTTTATATACCGGTTATTTGCCTGACATATAAAATAAAATCTGTTACAGTCTTTCATTCTTACTATTATTTATATTTAGGTGTCTTATCAACAAATTCAGTCTTTATAACTACGTATGGATATGTAAGTGCATTGGTAACCTGCTCATTTTCACCCGGTCCTACCAGATTGGTGTCTACAACAATTGCATCCTCTGTTAAATATACTTCGTTTACAGTAATACTGTAGCCTCCGGTAGGCTGTTCACCATACCCCACTACTATGTACAGATTTTCCACATCAGAATAGGATAACCTGAAAGGTTCCTTTTTCTTTTCGTTAATCATCTTCATTAAAGGTTCTGGTACATCGGCATCCTCTACCACTGTAAATTCAAGATCTTTGATCTTCTTACCACCTGTATCCTGTGTACTGCAGCCTGAAAACAGCAGGGAAACTCCCGCTATGATAAATATGAACAGACCGGATAGGTACCTTCTGCTGCCAAGACATCTTCTTACAGCAGTGAGATGTTTGCTTGCTTTCACATTACCCTCCATTATAGGCATTGGAATAAAAATTTATTATCTTTTACTCTAAGCCTCCTCATAGAATCTACTTACAGTATTTTATGCTGAAAAGTGAGAAATATTACTGATAATAAGCAGCACATCCTAAAAGGTGATTTAAAAGGAAGAGCGTTCCGAAACTTTTATTAAGTTCTGAAACGCTCTGTACAAATCTTCATTAACTTATTCTAATTTGATGCTTCCATAGCAGGGAAATTAAGTTTAACATCTTCACCATCATCTTTTACTTCCACGGTATAGGTCTTCGTATTATAACCTGACTGAATAAGGGTGATATACTGCTGTCCTGTTGTTTTCGGATAACTTACAGGAGCTATTCCTTTGAACTCCCCGTTGACATATACCGACGCTCCTTCCGGACTTTGGATATATACATACTTCTTGGAGGTTCCTCCTGTATTCCCGGAATTATTGGCGTTGTTACCATTTTTATTCGTATTGTCAGTATCCGTACCGGTTCCGTTATTCCCTGAATCTGTACTGCTATTGTCTCCGCCTGAGCTGGAACCATCTTCCTCTTCTCCTGCTGTACTCTCTTCACTGCTGTTGTCTGCGGCAGCAAGCTTGATATAGAGTTCCTTTTCTTCTTCCTGTACCTCTATGATTCCGCTATATTCTTTATAACCTCCTAGGGTTGCCTTTATACTGTGTTTTCCATATTCTAACTCAATGGCTTCCGTGTAGGAAACTTCTTTTCCATCTACATACAGATCTACACCTTCCGGAGATACATGAAGAGTCACCATAGCAATCTCAACAGGGGGCAGTTTGAATTCTCCCATATTGACCTCAACTTCCTCCTCCGGCAGAACCTGTACGGTTTTGGTACCGGTTAATCTTCCTTTTTCCAGTGTAACCTCGTAGTCCCCTTCTCTTACAGTAACAACCATGTCTTTTTCTACTGCCAGAACCGCTCGCTTTCCGATGTAAGCCGTACCGCCGATAAAGTCCTCATAATCAGTAAATTTAAGTGTTCCATGGCCTTTTGTTACGATTATCGAATAAATCTTTTTTTCATAACCCACTGCCAATAGTTCATCGGCAGTATCAAGCTCCTCTAACGTCAATTCCTCTCCGTCTCTGGTAATCAGTAGATAATCTGCATATTGATAGAATTTGTCTGCAATGCGTATACTTCCATCTTCCCCATCCAGCCCCCAGTTAGATATCCCCTGGTATCTCCATGCCTTATCCCAGATCTGAAGGCTTACTATTTCGGAAGTCTCCCTATTATAGGTTGCTTCAACCATTTCTCCGACTTTTAACTTCTCTGCCGTAACATTCTTCCCATATTTATCCAGTGTTATTGAACTATCTGCAAACATCAGGTTTATATCTTGTCCATCACGAATATCTCTTAAGGTATAATTCCCGCTGTTAACATCCTTACCGGCTATAATGGCAGGAATTACCGCTCTTTCACCTTCCGGCTGCTGTACTGCATTTCCATCCTTCCCATTGTCTTTACTTTCGACCGGGCTTTTTGGCAGCAGAGCGGACAGACTTATAAATAATATAAGAAGGAACCCTCCTATTAACAGGTACAAAAAGGTATTATTCTTTTGTTTTCTCTTACTTGTCCTTTTTTCTTCCAAAGTATACCTCACTGACTTATGCAGTCTGCTTTCTCTTTACAAGTCGAAGTTCTATTCTATTAAAATAAGCTTATTTCATTTTACCGCTTCCAGCTATAAAAAGGCTGTTATTTAGCATTTTTATGTTTGAAAGCGGTAATAATAAAAACTTCAGCTTATGTTAATGCTTAAATTACACATATAGTTCATATGGTTACAATTAATTTAAATACAAGTATACATGCTCTTAGAATGGCTGCGCTGAATGAATTTTTTAGTAAAACAGGCAGCACATATAATTATTAAAACCATAAAAACAGCTTGTGAATGATGTCTTACTGCACTTATTATAAAACATAGAAAAATAAAACTCAAGGATTACAAGCGGTTTTGCCTTAGTGCTTTAGTTCAGGGTGCCATGGAGGCAATCAAGAAATCTCTTTCTGCCCTCTAATTGCTCCCAGGTTCCTATAAGCTTCTGGATGTTTCTCTGAGGTACCCAGGATTTTTTACCATTATAATAAAAGTTGGTTATCTTCCAGAACTTTTCAGGATAGAGCAGCAGTATGTATAGAAGCTTTCTCTCATCCCTGTCAAGGGGTTGTATATCTGTATAGGTATTTAATATCATACTTCCAATATCAATATCCCAGTCATTTTTCTCAAGGCATTTACGAATATAAAAATACAAATCCGTACACTGTACACCAATACAGGATTCATCAAAATTAGTCGTGGCCATCTCTGCCCGTGTCCTGTTCTTGATACCCGCAGCCGATATCAGATCTCTGCGAGGGGAGGAGGGTTTTAAACCTGATGAAAACTGCGCTGTATTTACCATGATAACATTATGATAGGTGTAATTGCCATGGCAGACATAACGGTGTTCCTTCGCTTCCTCCATTAATTTACTGTAATTGCTGTCTATAAGGAGCCTTGTAGCTTCCTGCGCCTGCTCATAAAATTCATCATAACAATTGATATAGCATACTTCAAATTCATTTTTCTTTTTCTTTTCCCTGATATAACTTCTGACACGCTTCAATTCCCGGTTTCTTTTATCAAAAAGCTCCAGGAGATCCGGTCCGGTATTCTTTGCAATCTGCTCCTCATTCAAAGGAACTTCCCTGAGCAGTCCGTGGAGTAGTGCTAAATTGGCGGCACCATTTGCTATGTCCGACTCATTCCTAAGATTACATTCATCTCCCGGAAACCAGTTCTTTAAAATATACTTACTCCCTGCGCCGTCCTCTGTTATAATCTCACCGGCATTATTGCGCATATATAAATCCACATAAGGGTAGTCGTTTAAATACTCCAGCAGGGTATACTCAAATTCCACCCTGTTTTTAGAACTTTCCAAGCTTTTCAACAGCTTGAGTCCTTTATCCGTCTCTGCTATAAATGCCCCCCTGATTCTGTATGTGTTATAAATCTTTATATTATATTGTCTAAATACTTCCAGATTTCTATCCTCCATAGGAAAGCCTCCTGACTCAAACTATTGCACCGCTCATAGGTGTCTCTTTTAATCCTATGATATAACGCAGGTTTTCATGACAGGAATCCTAAGGATTCTAAGAATATTTTATAGAGCTTTTACTTTTGGTTCAACGAATTTTAGAGAATCCGAATAATGTACATTAAACTATCCTGTTATGGATTAATAATAGCGCGCTCCCGAGCAAGGCAGAACGTTTGATGCCAGCAGCTTGCCAGGGGTCTTTACGTAACTGTGAGTTTATTAAAAGGTCCTGGAAGCTTTATGGGTAAATTTTATGATCTTTTTAAAAATATCTCTTCAGCCATCAGGCTTAATTTTTCTTTCGTATTTAACTCCGGTTCCTTCAGAACAGATACAAGCAATTCTCCCAGTACCTGTCCCATGATTTTACCTGGTTTAAATCCAAGCTCTATAAGATCCTTTCCGTTAATCATCAGTTCCTTTAATTCAACACATTCTTTTTTTGAAAGGATTTCATGGTACAACTCTCTGGCTGTATTTAAGCCTTCCCCTTTCCCGCCGGAAATACTACCGCTCTCCGTAAGAATAGACGCTTCTTTCACAAAGAAAAGCATGTCCATTAAGTCTTTACCAATGGCATTTACTGCCTTTCTCATTTCCCAGGGTGTAAGCAGGAACTCATAATCACACCAGGTTAACAGCCGGTATACATAGTCAATGGTTTCATTGTCAAATTTAAGTCTTCTAAGTACTTCCCTGCCTTCTTCCGGAGTAAGACCCTGTAACAATAAGGCCCAGGAAAGAATACTTGACTCTTTCTCTTTTCCCTTGGCGGATGATAGCACCCGCTCTTTAAGTAACCTTATGCTTCGTAAGGAAAATGCTCCGTAAGGTTCCTTCTGCTCCCCTGAGTTATGAGGCTTCGTCATAAGGACATTGAATTCCGGCAGAATTATTGCTGTAATTCCTAGTTCCCAGGCAGTCATGAGCCTGTCCGGATTAGGTGATAACAGTAGCTTATTCAGCTCTGTTCTGATTCGTTCAGCACTTATATTTTTAAGATTTTCTGCCTTTATCTCCGCTGCGTTAAGCGTTCCTTTGTCTATTTCAAAACCTAACTGTGCAGAAAAGCGAACCGCCCTGAGTATCCTTAAGGCATCCTCCTCAAAACGCATTTCGGCACTGCCTACACAGCGAATCCTCTGCTCCTCTAAGTCTTTTAATCCTTCAAATATATCAACAAGGCCGCTGTCTTCATTATAAGCCATGGCATTTATGGTAAAATCCCTTCTCATAAGATCTTCTGAGAGATAAGGTGTATAAGTAACCTCCCTGGGATGTCTGTTATCTTCATATTCTCCGTCAATACGGTAAGTTGTAACCTCATAACCGTTCTTATCAAGCATAACGGTAACCGTTCCATGTATGATACCTGTATCAATTGTCCGCTTAAAAATCCCCTTAACCTGTATGGGGCTTGCTGAGGTGGTTATATCCCAGTCCTCCGGCTCTCTGCCAAGTATTACATCCCTCACACATCCGCCTACTGCATAGGCTTCATAACCATTCTTCTGCAATTCCTTTATTATATAATCCACATCTTTTGGCAGCTGTATCCTCATAAAAAAATCCTTCCTGACATTCTCTCTTTATTATAGCCGATGTCAGGAAGGATAACAAATTTTTTTTAAGGTTTAATTGTCATCATAGGAATCAATTAGATATTCAGGTTCTTCCTCTTTGATGTTTTTTATAAATTTACCCGCATATACCAGGATGGCAGTTACTGCTGCTCCGGTAACAAGGAACAGGATACATACTGCAAGGTAATTGTTAAGTATTTGCTCCGGTAATATATAATCCAAAGTCATACCGGCGATATTCACAGTCATATGCAGTAAAATAGCACCAATAAGTGAGTATGCCCGGCGAATCAATCCAAAACTAAGCCCCATTGCAAAAGCATATAATCCTTGTATCAGATTCATATGGTATATGCCGAACAGCAGCGCCTGAACAAAGTTTGCAGCCAGGAAGGGCATATATTTTCTTGCTTTATTAAAGGTGACTCCTCTGAATATAAGTTCTTCTGCAATGGGTGCTACCAACCCTACATAAAGAAAGGAAACAAAGGTATTACCCATCCCGAGGCTATCTATTAATTCACCGTAACCATCAAACCAATCGGGTCTGAGATTTGATATTACTGTAAGTATAATAGAAAGGGAAATCTGTATACATACTCCCAATACAAGAATCAGAACGATTCCTTTTGCATTGAGCTTATTGGCCTTGACTAAAATATCCCCCGATTTCTTCTGTTTCTTAAGCCAGATACTAAAAACGACGATGTCAACAATTCCTATAGCTGCCGATATTCCCAAAAGTATTTGGGGATTTAATGCTCCATTGGCAATATCCTGTATATTGTTCATATCCAGCGTACCCTGTGCTGACATCTGAATTCCCATTACAACACCATATATAATCACTCCCCAAAAGGCTCCAACAATTTGTAAAGCCAGTGCCAGTAAAAAGGGGAAGGTAATGGTCAGATAATTACCTGTCTTCTTCATGCTTACCTCTTTCTGAATATCAAATTTGGGCTGATATTCCTGTAATATGTGCTACCTATGGTTAGGTCTTTTTAATAAAAAGAAAACTGCTACAAGAAAAAAGCTAAATGAAATTATATATCTTACAAATCCACCCTTCCACAGATTTAATAATCCAAATACTATATATACACCAGCGATTACCAAATGGGAATACTTCCAATTTTTCATTTTGTGTAATATTTCAACAAATCCCATATCATATCTCCTGACTATATAGAATTATATCAATAATCTCTCACTACTTATGCTGATCTCTATACCAGCGTATCAGTTTACCGGCCACACTATCGGTTGAGGGGATATCCGGTAAATTATCGGCATTATACCAGGCTGCATCAGTAATCTCCTCATTATCCACCGTAATATCACCGCTTTCATATTCTGCTGTAAAAGCGGTCATAAGAGCATCCGGAAAAGGCCAGGGCTGGCTTCTGAAATATCGTACATTTTTGACCTTAATGCCTACTTCTTCCTGTATTTCCCGTTCTACGGTCTGTTCAAGGGTTTCGCCAGGTTCTACGTATCCTGCAATCAGGCTGTATCTGCCTTCTCTAAAATTACGGTTATGTGCCAGCAATATCTGATTTCCTTTAAAGATTGCAGTAATAACTGCCGGTGATATTCTCGGGTAAACGATATTTTTACAAATAGGGCAGGTTCTGGCACGTTCCTCTTTCTTCCTAACCATCTTATTGCCGCAGCAGCCACAATATTGATTTATCCTGTTCCAGTGTAAGATATGATTAGCGGTTCCTGCCAGGATAAATAATTCAGGATCCCCGGAGCGTTCTGTTAATTCCATCAGATCAATCGATATAATATCACCATCATCCTCCGGCATTTCCGTAAGACCAAGACAATAGCATTCATGACTATCATATTTTCCCAGATATTCCGCTTCCTCGTAATCTGTGATAAGCTTATCTAAGTCTATCTTTTCAGGTATAGATACTTTTCCCCCTATCTTCTTAACCAGCATTCTTTTCCCTGCCAACACTAATATCCATGCCTTATCCAGAGAAGTATCTGCAGGGGTAAAAGCAGGTATAAATTTCTGTTCGTCTCTATTGCTCATTATGATTCATCTCTTTCTTCTTAATTGTATGTCTGTTATTAGAGTATATCATATTTTATCCAGTATATATAGAAGTTGTAACAGGTTTTATGCCTTTTCTATCTTAAAAATACAAACACAGGTACTTTTAAGTAAAAAAGGCATAAAGAATAATTCTATATTAAAGGTATCGGTATATTACTGAAATGTAAGCAGCTTATCCTGCCTGCTGTCTCCATAATACTGCATATTGTCCTTCTCTATCAATCAATGTCTGATGATTTCCATATTCTATAATTTTTCCTTTCTCCATTACATAAATACGGTCACATCTTCTAATGGTGCTTAATCTATGAGCAATAATAATCGTTGTCATACCCTTACTGTATTCCTCAATGGTATTTTCTATTGCCCCTTCTGTTATGGAATCCTGATTACTGGTGGATTCGTCCAGAATCAGGATATCCGGTTTTCTTAATATAGCCCTGGCAATAGCTAGCCGCTGTCTCTGACCGCCCGAAAGGTTAGCTCCATTCTCCTCCAGCCTTGTATTATACTGAAAAGGAAGTTCACTGATAAATTCATGTGCTTGTGCCTTTTTAGCTGCTTCCATTACTTCTTCCAGAGTGATATTTTCTGATCCCATCGTCAGATTGTCCATAACACTGCCACTGAACAGAAAAGTTTCCTGAGGTATATAAGCAATACGATTACGCAGTGCTTCAATCTGAATATCTTTTATATTATAACCGTTAATCAATATCTCTCCAGATTCCGGGCTATAAAGGTTTAATAATAATTTTGAGAGGGTTGTTTTACCGGAACCGCTTCCTCCAACCAAAGCTATCTTCTCACCCTGTCTTATATGTATGTTAACTCCTTCCAAAACCGGTTTTCTGGTTCCGTATCGAAAGGTAATATCCTTAAATTGTATATCTCCCTTAAGATTTTGGAGAGCTATTTTGCTATCTTCCACATCACTTTTTTCATATTCCAGGTCAAGTATCTCACCTAATCGTTCTGCTGCAACAATCGCCATCTGCATTTGCGGCTGAAGATTAATCAAGTTTTTCACTGGATCAAGGAAATATACCAACAGAAAGTTATAAGTAATTAACTGTCCGACGGAGATATTTCCTTTCATTACATTATAAGCTCCAACCCACAGAATGACAATGCCGCCTGTTAATTCGGTAAAGCTTACCAGGGAGCCCTGGAGATTACTCACCCAGCCGAGTTTAAAAACACTTTTAAGGAGTTTTGTAAATTTTCTCTCTGTCTCAAGATCAAGTTTATTCTCGGCATTGTAAGCTTTTACTGTCTGTATACCGTTTAAGGATTCGACCATGTAGGAGGTCAGCTGTGCACTGTCTTCCATCTGGGTCTGGTTTAATTTCTTATACCATTTATTAAAACTCCATACTATAAAGAAGTATAAGACTACAACAACTGCAGTTACACCAAACATTTGGGCATTTTGCAGGTACAAAATAATACCGCCGGCTATTGCCATCAGTGTATCTATCATAATGGTCAGTGTCGCACCTGATATAGCATCCCTGACCTTGGAGGCATCATTAAAACGAGAGATTATCTCTCCGGTTTTTCTGTTGTCAAAAAAGTTCATCGGCAATTTGAGCACATGCCTGTAATAACCAAGCAGCAAAGCTATATCCAATTTCTGGCTTAAATACATCATCATATGAGATCGTAAAGCGGATAAAATTACTTTAAATAAATTCAGAAGAATTACACCTAAAGAAAGCCTGTGAAGTGTTTTTAACAACCCCGAAGGAAGCACTTCATCGATCAGTAGCTTAAAATAAAAAGAAACAAGTATACCAAATGCCGTTATAAACAGGGAGGCTGTAAATACCTGCAGCAGTAATTGTTTCTGTGGTAGAAACAGAGAAAAGAACCGTTTAAACAACCCCTTCGTCCCATCACCTTTTTCAAAGGCGGCCCCCGGTACCAATAGGATAAGAATTCCTGTCCACCTGTAAGTGGAGGAGTTTCCAATCCCATTCCCCTCTAACGGTATTTCTCCGAGGAATTCGTCGGGAGATAGCTTAATGATTCCTTTCCCTGGATCTGCTAAAGTAATTTGTTTGGCAGTGATTTTATGTATTACTACATAGTGGAGCAAAGCTCCATCAACAACTACATGTGCAATACAAGGTAAAGGAAACTCAGAGAAAAGTGAATTTCTGTCTCCTTTTACACCTTTTGCCGTAAAGCCTAGTTGCTCGGCTGCCTTTATCATGCCGTAAGCATTGGTTCCATGCCTGTCTGTTCCTGCAACTTCTCTTATCTTTGATATGGAGGTCTTAAATCCATATTGTCTTGAGATAGTCGCAAGACAAGCTGCTCCGCAATCGGTTATGTCATGTTGTTTGACACAGTAGTATTTATCAACCATTTTTTTACCTCATTCAGCTATGGCTAAAATATTATTCTACTTTTATGAGTACTATGGAACCTGCTTTTTTCATTTGTACAGAGGATTTTCAACAGATGGATATTTTTTTACTTATGCCTTTACAATTCCTATGAATTTGTCATAAAGTTTTGTTATAATATCATTAAATATTGATAATCCACCGTCTACTTCCTCAAGTTCTGCCTGAGTTAATTCTTCCATATTGCTAAATGAATTTAAAGCTTGATTTGTGTTATCCATATTATCTGCCTCCTTTGTAAGGAATTTATCATTATTTGGAGGAATATACAATATCGATGTGCTATTTGGTAGATTATACGTGCTATTTGGTTCAAAAATAACATTTTTACTGGGAGAGAATAAGATGAGAGAATTTACACTTACCTTTATAATAGATTTGGTAAATAATTTACTTCCTTTTTTAATCTTAGACATATTCAGCAATCATATATTAATACATAAATATTCTGACAAGTATCATGGTAAAAGACTATTTTACTTAGTACCAGTTCAGATACTATTAAGCGCAGCGGTACAAAATGTTATTTTATTTACCCTCCTGCTCCTATTAAGTTACTATTTGTATGTACTCTTTTTATATAAAGTAACTTTACGAAGTAGTCTAGCTTATGTTTTAAACTTTTTCCTGTTTTATTATGGGGCCCTGGCCGCCTTATATTTCATGTTGTCCTATATAATTGATTTCATACCTAACTCTACTTCCCTGTTAAACAATCATTTTTACATATATCTAAAGGGGATTTTATTAAATGCAGTTATCTATATAATTTCCAGTTTTTATTTAAACAGGCGGCGGCTGAAAGGTCACACTATAAACAACCCTTATAAAAGAAGTATATATTTTATTATGGCCTTAATTATTTTTGTATTGGGTTGTTTCATTATCTTCCTATACACCCTGGATGCCTCTAAGAAAACCATGGAAAACATTGTTATGATTATATTTTTAATCAATACACTACTGATTATAATGATACTTTCTATCTATGAGAAAATTATTGATTTTCTTCAGGATGCCACATGGCGTCAAATACAACAGCAAAAATATGAGATTACACAAAGCTATTATGATGAGCTATCTGAAAAATCCAAGCAGCTGTCATCACTCAGACATGATTTTAAGAATCATCTGGGTGTTGTTGCCGGACGTCTGGAACAGAAGGATTATACCAATGCTCTAGATTATCTCAACCATATAACTTCACAGATTCAGTCCGCTGGTGATCTTGTTATCACAAACAACACAACGGTATCTGCCTTACTCCAATCTAAAAAGTCAGAATGTGAAAAAAAAGGTATAACCTTTAGCTATACCGCTGCCTTTGAAAAAATACACAAATTATCAGACATACAAATAACGATTATACTAGGAAATATACTGGATAATGCAATTGAGGCTCTGGAAACGGATGAAATATTAAATAAATATATTACTTTATCCATTTCGCAGATTAATACCTACCTTGCTATTCAGTGTGAGAACCCATACTATAATAAGCCCCAGGAAAAAAACGGATACCTGCTTACTACGAAAGCGGAGAAAGAATTTCATGGAATAGGACTTAAAAATATAGCAGAAATCTGTGATGCCCAAAGCGGAGAAATAAATTACAGCTATGATAATTCTGTATTTATTATCCGAATCCTGCTTCCGAACTATTAAATTGCCTGCTGGTTTAATTTATCGTATATTCGGGACATAAAGCGCTCCTTAAGCTCCTTATAATATTTTCTGCTGACCGGTACCTCCATGTAGTCTGCCAATACTACCATATTCTTGCCGACCTCCAGAATTCTGTCAAAATTCACGATATACCCCTGATGCACATAAAAGAATTTATTAACATCCAGTCTCTCATATATTTGAGATAACGTCTCATAGCAGGCATACTCATTATCTGTAGTGTGTATAATACTGGTATTACGCTTCTTTTCAATATATTTTATTTTAGCTATCTCTATATGAACTTCGTTGTTCTTTATTTTTACTTCCAGGTATCTTTTTCTGGCACTGATTTTATCTCTCATAAAATCTACGGAAGCCGTAGCTATCCCCATGACTTTCTTAAGCTTTATATAATCCACCGGTTTCACAAGATAATTCAATGCATTTACTTCAAAAGCTCCTAAAGCATAGTTTTCAAAACTTGTTGCAAAAATAATGATTACATTCTCATCTGCTTTCCTTATGCTTGCAGCCGTTTCAAGTCCGGAAAGGCCATTCATCTCCACATCCAGAATCAGAATATGGTATACCGCTGTTTCATAATCTTTAAGCAAATCCTCTCCCCTGCTGAATCTGCATAACTCAAGTTTATTTCCACTTTCATTTTCATAAGCTTTCAAAAGATTGCACAGTTCTTCCTGGTAATAACTTTCATCGTCACATACTGCAATCCTGTAATGATTAGACATATTCTCTCCCCTTTAATTTAGATTGTTATCTTAATTTTACTCAGCTTAACTTGATTTATCAACTATTATGTGCTCTTTGGCGTTAAGAACGTGGTAATCTGTTACGTTTCTTTACTGTTTCAATTTATTATTTATAAATAAAATGGGGAGAAACTGTGAAAACTGTTTTACAGGGGTTTTTCTATCTCGTTAAATTATATTTTAACAAATTTAATTTTATCCTATTGACATTATTACTAGTTAGTAGTATATTATAGCCATGGAAAATAAATTACAAATTAATCCACAAACAGATTTAAACATACACACCCTGAGGGCATTAAGCAGATGCAGCCAGTCAATCCACAAACAGGAGCTTACCGTAATTAAGAGCAGCGGACTTACAGCCTCACAGTTTGAAGTTCTGGAAGTACTGTTTCATCTCGGTGATCTTAGGATCAGCGATATCATTGAAAAGATACTTGCTACCGGCGGCAATATGACTGTGGTCATTGATAACCTTGCCAAGGATGGACTGGTACAGCAATGTACGGATTTACAGGATAAGAGAGTTAAGCTTATCCGGATAACAGAAAAGGGGAAAGCCTTAATGGAGGATTTATTACCCCGACACTTAGAAAGTATTAATGCGATATTTCAGGTACTTACGGAAGAAGAAAAGCTTTATCTGCGTAAGCTCTTAAATAAACTTACACGTGTACCATAGGTACACCTTTATTTAACAGTGATAGTACGAACTAGTATTATCATGTAAGACCCTTATTTCTGAAACCTATTCAGAACACTTCTAAAGCAAGCACATACAGGGTATATTAAGAACATCTATAATAAAAATATTATGTATTCAGGAGGATCCACCATGAAGAATTTCAACGAAGCAATCGCAGACAGAAGAACCATATATGCCTTTAGCAAAGAGTCACCTGTTTCTGATGATAGAATCAAAGAGCTTGTAGAACACGCAGTAAAGCATTCTCCCTCTGCCTTTAATTCACAAAGCGGTAAGGTTGTATTATTATTCGGTAAGGAACATGATAAACTTTGGGATATTACACTGGATGCTTTAAGAAAGGTAGTTCCTGCAGACAGCTTTGCAGCTACAGAAGAAAAAATTACATCCTTTAAAGCAGGCCATGGTACCGTATTATTTTTTGATGACAACGGTATTGTTGAATATCTGCAGAAGGAATATTCTCTATATAAAGATAACTTCCCGGTATGGGCACAGCAATCCAGCGGTATGCTTCAGCTGATAGTATGGACCGGCTTGGAAAACGAAGGTCTTGGTGCTTCTCTTCAGCATTACAATGAGCTTATAGAAGCAGAGGTTAAAAAAGCCTGGAATGTGCCGGAGTCTTATAAGCTGATTGCACAGATGCCTTTTGGCAAACCCACTGCAGCACCCGGTGAAAAGGCTTTTACCCCTTTGGAAGACCGCATTCGTGTATTTGGAATAGAATAACTCAGCAATAACGAAAGGGAGTAACGGTTTACAGCTATTTTAAGTGAATGATTTTTATAACATATAATTTTGTATAATTTAAGAATTTGTGTAATTTAAGAAAGATATAAAACCGTTATAAACTTTCGATTGTATAAAGGAACAGAAAAGACCCACCCCCTCAGGTTGACTGTTCCATTAAATAAGGAGGCAGGATAAACCTGACCTCCTTATCTTTAGTTATAACCCGAAAATAATAAAACAAGGTTAACAGATACTATTCTCCTGATAACCTTGTTTTTATTATACTTTAATCTGTAAAGAATTTCTTACATAAATAGCAATTAATATGCTTTCCCCCAGTACACCAGTGACTTTGCTTTCTTGCCACAGCATACACAGGTATCAGCTATTTCTTCCTGTTTAAATGGCATACATCTGGAAGTAGCACCTGTCTCTTCTTTAATGGTATCTTCACAAGCTTTATCTCCACACCACATAGCCTTAATAAATCCGGGTTTTGTAGCTACTGCCTCTTTAAATTCTTCGAACTCAGTCGCCTGGTAAGTATGTGCATCTCTGTGTTCTCTGGCTCTCTCAAGCATTTCTTTCTGTATTACAGCAAGAACCTTTTCAACTTCATTCTCAAGATTATCAAGAGATACAACTATTTTCTCTCTGGTATCACGGCGTACAATAACTGCCTGATTCTCCTCGATATCCTTGGGGCCAATCTCAATACGGATAGGGATTCCTCTCATCTCCTGCTCACTGAATTTCCAACCGGGACTCTTATCTGTATCATCAACCTTAACGCGGAAAGCACCAAGACGTCCTTTCAATTCAGCTGCTTTTTCAAGGACTCCCTCTTTATGCTGCGCAATGGGAACAATCATTACCTGAACAGGTGCAACCCTGGGCGGAAGAACAAGACCGCTGTTATCTCCATGAACCATGATTACCGCTCCAATCAGTCTGGTGGTCATACCCCAGGAGGTCTGATGCACATACTGAAGCTTGTTGTCTTTATCGGTATATTGAATATCAAAAGCATGTGCAAATCCATCTCCAAAGTTATGGCTGGTTCCGGATTGAAGTGCCTTGCCATCATGCATTAAAGCTTCAATGGTATAGGTATCCTTTGCACCTGCGAATTTCTCTTTATCTGTCTTTTTTCCTCTGACCATGGGAATGGCAAGAACCTCTTCACAGAAGTCTGCATAAAGATTTAACATCTGTATGGTCCTCTCCTCTGCTTCCTCTGCTGTAGCATGAGCTGTATGCCCCTCCTGCCACAAGAATTCTACTGAACGCAGGAAAGGTCTTGTGGTTTTCTCCCAACGAACAACGGAACACCACTGGTTATATACCTTTGGCAAATCTCTGTAGGACTGAATAATATTGGAGTAATGATCACAGAAAAGCGTCTCCGAGGTAGGTCTTACGCACATTCTCTCCTGCAAAGGTTCCAGACCTCCGTGTGTAACCCAGGCAACCTCCGGTGCAAAGCCCTCTACATGATCCTTCTCTTTCTGCAGCAGACTCTCAGGAATAAACATANNTGTCTCCTTAAATCTTCTGTCCAGCTCCTTCTGAATGTTCTCCCAGATGGCATAGCCACCGGGTCTTAAGATCATACATCCTCTTACACTGGAATAATCGATTAATTCTGCTTTCTTAACAACATCTGTGTACCACTGGGCAAAATCCTCTTCCATGGAGGTAATTGCTTCAACCAGTTTCTTTTCTTTCGCCATAGCGATTTCTCCTTTCAGAACAATTGTTTATAAACATAATGTTTATAAGGAGGAAACATCTTTATCCTGCAAAAAAGCAATAAAAAAAGTCCTTCCTCCACAAGGGACCGAAAGACCTCGGCGGTACCACCCTAATTAACTGTAAACAGTTCACTTTAACACCGCTAACGCCGGTTCTACGCTGTATTTTCATACAGTGCTCCAAGGTAGGTTCTATAAAGTTATCCTGAGAATCTCACACCATTCTATTCTCTCTCTGGGAGGATAACAGCTATATACTATTCCTCTTCATTGCTTTGTATTATGATTTTATGCCACCTCACAGCCTTTGTCAACTTCTTTTTTCAGCTTTCAATCATCACCTTTTTGATTCAACAATTCAAAAACGTTTCAAAAATACCTCATCACCGAGTACTATCAATTCCCCCTTAACTTAACCGGTTCTGTGCTTCCTTAACCACCGTAATAATTATTACCAAACCTACAGGTCCAAGAATAAATCCAGGTATGCCAAATATCTTAAGTCCTGCATACATGGCCATCATTGTATATACAGGTTTAATTCCAATACTGTTTCCCAACAATTTAGGCTCCACCGTCTGCCGCAGGATTTGACAGCTTACATAAGCTGTCAGCAGAACTGCCGCAGTTAAAAAGTCTTGCTGGAACAAACTGATAACAGTCCACGGTATTAAGATCAGTCCGCTGCCCAGGATAGGAAACGCATCCACTACACCGATTCCTATCCCTACGAGCAATGCATATTTATTTCCAATGAGCAGCATTGCAGCTGTACTTACTATGGAAATTAAGATCATCATGATTCCCTGAGTCTTTAAGTAAGCAACTCCCATACCTGAAAGTTTTGATGTTACCAGGTGAATCTCATTGTAATAAGCTGAATTTCTGATTCCGCTTTTATATTTATCCTCATCTTTGATTAAAAGCAGGATGCTTACTGTCATAATTAATAGAATTCCTACAAAACCTGCTATTCCAATAAGAAGATTGATACTTCTGGTAGTTATGACGGGCATAATTTTATTTTTAATTATCACTAGTACTCCATCAAAGTTAGTATATATAAAATTCTGTACAGTCCCTAATTTGATTCCGAAAAATTTATCACATCCCCTGCAAAAGTCGTCTAAATATCCGGAAAGTATCGCTAAATAGATAGGAAAATTCTTAAGTAACGCAACAAACTGTTTTATCATTATATCACACAGATAGAATAAACCTATACCGGCAAGTGCACCAAACAGGCTTAAGGATAGAATCCCGCCAAGAAGTTTTGGAAGTCTGGCTTTACGGTTTAAAAATTTTACCAAGGGCTGCAGACCTGACGCTATCAGATAAGCCAGAATGAATGGTGCAAAGAGTGGCAGTACATACTCAAGACCAATATAAACACCAAACACTGTAAGTATAATTATAATGGACATTTTCACCTTGCTGTTGTTTAGAATTTCCATAAGAACCTCCCTTCTTTCCTTAACTGGATTTCGATACCGTTTAGAGATGAATAAAAAAACAGATAATAAAACAAAGATTTCTTTGTTTTATTATCTGCTGAAATTAAGTTTGTATGTTAGGTTATTATTGTATCAATTGCAAAAGAATGGGTTTAATTACATTCTAACTCTGTAATTAAAAATGGCAAACCTGCTTCTATCGCAGCTTTTACAGTATCTTCATCGGAAAGCAATGTATACTCTCCCTTTTCTTTCCTTGCGTTAACTTTAATGTCCGGTACTTCCTTTAATTTAGAAAATTCCGTAATCTTGTCCTTAAGAGAGGTTAATTCTTCCTTGGTTACCTCATCCTTATAAAGAGATTTTGGAGAAAGCAGAATTCTGGTAGTCTTAACACATTGTCCATTGTTATCTGCCATCAGCGCATAATAATTTTTCGCTTCCTTCATTATTACAGAAGCAATGAGCTCTGGCGAGGAATAGGTACTCTCTATAACAAGATTATAATTTGAATAATTGAAATATTCCAGATTATAAATGTCTTTATAGCGCAGATTCTCTGTCTGGGCTCTCTCATACAGTTTCTCTTTTGCTTCTTCTAGAGTGGCGTACTGTTCTTCCTTCCCTCTATTATCATGCATAACTCTCTCTGCTGCTATATTTAAGTCTACTGCCAGAAATACCTTAAAAGATTTTTCCACAAAGTGCCATGCCAGTCTGGAATCGAAAATAATGTTCTTATCCGGATTCTCTCTGGATATGGAAGCAGTTGCATCATCTATCATGTTGTCATACTTATGGTCACTGCACATTAACTGGTTCATCTCTAGGGTTGTCATGTTCATCTGTCTCGCCAGTTCTCTTTGAACCTTCCCTGTGGAATAAATCTCAAAACCGAACTTGTCCTCCAATATCTTGCAGATTGTGGATTTTCCGCTCCCAAGATTTCCTGTTATCGTGATATGCATAGTGCCCTCCTAATCGTTAACCAATACATTTTGAAAAAATTTGTGGTTATCATTATAACACGGTATGTCACGCAAGTAAAGGCTCTGTTATGAACACCACAAAAATAAGAATAAATAATTATCAATGTTCTGACCATTGTTTTAAAATTATATACCCGTTTTATATGTTGGAACCAATATTTATCTCATAAGCTTTTCAATAGAATAATTCCCATGCTTAAAAATTATTTTCTAGAATTGCTCTCTTCTAATCTTAGTAATAGGGAGCTTCTCCTCCTCGTGAGGTGCTTTTGCTTCCGCCGGGTATCCAAGTGCAATAACGCACTCCACGCCATAACCTTCCGGTATCTTAAGCAACTCTTTTATATAGTCCTCTGCTGTAACACCTTCTTCTTTATTGCGATTTCTTATTTGTACCCAGCAGGAGCCAAGCCCTTTTGCATGAGCTTCAAGCTGCAGGATAACTGCCAGAATAGAGGTATCCTCAACCCATACGTCCGAAAGCGTAGTATCAGCTGCTATCACCACTGCTGTATCCGCCCCTCCAATAAGAGCTGACTGAGCACCTCTGCAGTGGCTTAGAGAACTTAAGGTATCCTTGTCTCTTACTACTACAAGCTCCCAGGGCCGGATGCTTCGGGAAGATGGTGACATCAAGGCACCTTTTAATATTTCCTCTAATACTGCTTCCTCAATATTCTTATCCGTAAACTTTCGGATGCTTCGTCTTGATCTTAAAATATCATACATATTTAATACCCCTCCTAACTCAGTCTTATCAGAGATACTGCCATATGAAATTATGTGAAGGAATCTATTAGTAGCAGCCTTTAAGAATCCAGCATTTGTGCAGGTACCCTTCCATCAGAGGTAAACTAACTTTAAATTCTCCACACATTCCTCTTTTTTTATTGATTGGTTCCCGCTTTTGAATATACCGTCTTAGCACTGATTCCTTCCAACATGCCAAGCTTACCTGACAGCGAATTAATAGTATTGCTATCTGCCTCTATTACGATGCTGATAATATTCACACCATGTTCTCTTATAGGCAGTCCCATTCTCCCTACAATAAATTTACCATATTCATGAAGGATATGATTTACCGCTTCTACCTTTTCAAGATTCTCAACAATAATACCGACTAAAGCAATCCTGGTCTCCATACATCCTCCCCCTTTCCTAATACACCTACTCTTCCTTTAATAACATCGTGTTAGTTCTCTAAACCAGAGATGAATGCGATGCGGCTTGTTTCGGGTCTGCTCAAAACCTGCCGGTCCCATTGTTAAATTTTTATTGACCTTCTTTTATTATTTCTAATTATACTTTAAAACGGTAACCCACACCCCATATAGTCTCAATGTACTGAGGCTTTGATGTGTTAAATTCAATCTTTTCCCTGATTTTCTTGATATGCACGGTAACTGTTGCAATATCACCGATGGAATCCATATCCCAGATTTCCTGGAATAGCTCTTCTTTCGTATATACGCGATTGGGGTTCTCCGCTAAAAAGGTTAAAAGGTCAAACTCTTTTGTGGTAAAATTTTTCTCTTCACTATTCACGTATACTCGTCTGGCTGTCTTGTCAATCTTAATTCCTCTTATTTCAATAATCTNNCTTTTCCCTGACACTTTCGCCGATTAATCTCTCATAACGAGCCAGATGTGCCTTTACTCTGGCTACCAGCTCACTGGGACTAAAGGGCTTTGTTATATAATCATCTGCCCCCATCCCCAGGCCCCTGATCTTATCGATATCCTCTTTTTTCGCAGAAACCATAAAGATAGGTATATTTTTTGCACTTCGGATAGACTTACAGATTTCAAAACCATCAAGTCCCGGAAGCATCAGATCCAGAATTATCAGATCAAAATCTTCATTCAGTGCTCTTTCAAGCCCCTGATCACCCGTGTTTTCTATATCCACATCAAAACCGCTGAGCTCCAGATAATCCTTCTCCAGCTCCGCAATTGCCATTTCGTCTTCTACAATTAATATTCTGCTCATAGTATCCTCCATTCCAAATTCTATATATTTATGATTAAAAGTTAACTTTCGTTGAAAGACTGCTCCTGTTCAGTATTTTCCCTACATTTCTTTAAGGAGAAAAATATAGCAGTCCCTTTTTCTTCCTCACTTTCCGCCCATATAGTACCCATATGATCTTCTATGATTTTCTTGGCAATGGCAAGTCCCAAACCAGTTCCGCCTTTGGTGGAATTTCTGGAGGCATCTGCCCTGTAAAAGCGCTCGAATACAAAAGGAAGGTCTTTCTTTGGAATCCCCACACCATTATCTTCGATACTGATTACCACATCCTCCGGTCGGTTAAAACTGCTGCCCTCCATGATTCGTATAGTGATACGTCCATGTTTTCGATTCATATATTTTACGGAATTTCCAACGATATTATTAACCACACGTTTCAGCTGCTCTGCATCTACATTAACTTTGGTGTCTTTATCCGTATCATTATGATATTCCACTTCTATATTCTTAACCTCAAGATCCAGGTTAATCTCACCGAAGCAGTCCTCAAAATAATCACCAAGGTTAAGACAGGAAAACGTATAAGGCATGGTATTACAGTCAATTTTAGAGTAAAAGGACAATTCATCTACCAGGGCAGATAAATCATTGGCCTTTGTGTAAATAGTCTTTAAATATTTCTCCTGCTTCTCTTTCGTATCTGCAACTCCGTCCATAATCCCTTCCGCATAACCCTTGATAGCGGTTATTGGTGTCCTCAGATCGTGAGAAATATTACTGATTAATTCTTTCATTTCCTGTTCATAACGAAGCCTTACGTCTATCAGCTCTTTTAGGCGTATTCTCATCTCCTCAAAATCCACACAGAGTCTTCCGATTTCATCCTCCGGATCACCTTCAATGGAATAATCCAGATTACCCTCCTTCATGGCATTGGTTGCCGCATGAAGTGTATTGATTGGTATTATAACACTTCGGTAAATCCATATGATTAATACAGAGGCCGTTAATATTATAATTGAAATAAGTGAAAGGAGAAGCTGTATGGCCGAAGCCTTAATCTGAGGTATCAAGGTATCCAGCTCCGTAATGATTATCACGCTTCCTTCCGTACCGTCACTAAAGTGGAAGTCCTGCTGCTTCAAAAGAAAAGGATATTGACCGTCCACATAAAGTCCGCCTTCTACTGTTCCGGTATATTTACCGTATTTAGGAATACTGTTTTCGATTTTTTCAAATTTTGCTGCATTTCCGAAGTATAGAAATGTATCGTCCTTGCGTATAACAAGATAAGAATACTTTCCGGTAAGTTCCTTCTCCAGATAGTTCACATATTCACTGTCTTCAAATTTATCCGGATTCTTAGCTGCCATCAAAACTATTTCATTATATACACCTTTTGTAAGTCTGCTTAAGAGCTGTACCGGGTTTGATATGGCTGTGATAGAATCTGTTTTCACATCATAGACCTGTTTAATCTCATTGTTCTGATATCCAATTATAATACTAATGGACAAGCAGACCAACAAAAGAGGTATCGTAGTTATAATAAGAAAGGCCGTAAACAGCCTGCTCTTTAATTTCAATTCAGGACCTCCTATTCTTCATGTACACAAGCAGGTAATTCAGTAGTAAATCGAATGGATTTTATGCGCCGTCGGTATTATCAGGAGGTATTATTTATCCTTTTCCATAGGCCGCTAATGGCAAATATCATGGCATTTGCTGCTGCCTTATTACCCCAGGCAGACAGCATACCTTCACGGCAGACCATCCGTAGTATTCACAGAATCTTCCATGCTCCTAAGGTTATTATACCATATGCCTCCCGCTTCTACACTGAAAATAACTATGAGTTTTCTAAATATTTTATAAACCATACTTCTGGTGTGCTCCGACACACCAACTCCCATTGCATACCGTATCTGCTTGCAGGTGCTTCACAGGAATGGAGCCATTAATTTATAATTCAAAAACAGAAGGTCCCTCATTTAAAGGAAAACCTTCTGTTTTAGTGAAATATGCCTTTATCATTTATATGGTAACGTGTTATAGCTTCTATCTTTCCAGGTTTAACAGCCAATACACCGACTTTATAAACACGAAAAAGACAGCCACTTATATCATTACCTGCAGACTTATTTCTTATATCTGCTTAATACCTCTGCCTTATCAGTCTTCTCCCAAGGCAGGTCAAGATCATTTCTTCCGAAATGTCCGTAAGCTGCTGTCTGCTTGTAGATAGGACGTCTTAAGTCAAGCATCTTAATAATTCCTGCGGGACGAAGATCGAAGTTCTCACGAATGATTTCAACGAACTCATCAGCACTTAAAGTACTTGTTCCGAAAGTATCAACCATAATGGAGGTAGGCTGTGCCACACCAATTGCATAGGATAACTGAATCTCACATTTTTCAGCCAGGCCAGCAGCTACAATATTCTTTGCTACATATCGTGCCGCATAAGCAGCTGAACGGTCCACCTTTGTGCAGTCCTTACCGGAGAAAGCACCGCCGCCGTGACGAGCATATCCGCCATAAGTGTCTACAATAATCTTACGGCCTGTTAAACCGCTGTCACCATTAGGTCCGCCGATTACAAATCTGCCGGTGGGATTAATAAAGAACTTTGTATTTTCATCTACTAATTCAGCAGGAAGAACTTCATCAAATACATATTTCTTAATATCTGCATGAATCTGTTCCTGTGTAACTTCTGCACCATGCTGGGTAGAGAGAACTACCGCATTTAAATGCACTGGTTTGCCGGCTTCATTATATTCTACTGTTACCTGAGATTTTCCATCGGGTCTTAAATAAGAAAGAGTTCCGTCTTTACGTACTTTGGTCAACTGTCTGGTAAGCTTATGTGCTAAAGAGATAGGATAGGGCAGATACTCTTCCGTCTCATTGCTTGCATAGCCAAACATCATACCCTGGTCACCGGCACCGATTGCTTCCAGCTCGTCCTCAGACATAGTCTTTTCCTTCGCTTCAAGGGCTTTATTAACACCCATAGCGATATCAGAGGACTGCTCGTCTAACGCTACAATTACACCACAGGTATTGGCATCAAAACCATAATCTGATCTGTCATAGCCGATTTCTCTGATAGTATCACGTACAATTTTCTGAATGTCTACATAGCCATTTGTTGTAATCTCTCCCATAACCAGTACCAAACCGGTGGTTATAGCTGTTTCACAGGCAACACGGCTCATAGGATCCTGCTCTAACATGGCATCCAGAACAGAATCAGAAATCTGATCACAGATTTTATCGGGATGCCCCTCTGTTACGGACTCTGATGTAAATAATAATTTATTCATTGCTAACTCCTATCTGTGCTCCACGGCACACATACTCAAAACTTTCCCTCTATAACTGCAAGATCAAAGAACCTGGTTTTCCAGATTCAAGCGCTAATGCACTTGGTCATTTTGACAATCTTTCCTTTTGCGCGTCATGTGCATTCTGCTTGTAGGACTCCTTAGGTGTAGGATACCTTTTCCTTTACATAAAAAAAAGTCCTGCTAAGCGGACTTGAAAAAAAAGCATCAAATCCTCTTATTGTTCGATTACTCGCTCAGGTTGGCACCTTCCGCACAGGGGGTTGCCGTGACTTCATAGAGCCTTTACTCTCCGTCACTCTGAATAAGAGATATAAGTTTTATTATATTACGTTACGTAATTGAGGATATCTTATATAGGGTTCTTTGTCAAGTATTTTTTTATTGACAACTGATTTCAGATTAAATATACTTAGCCTATATGGTAAATACAGGTTGCCTAAACCCTGTTACCATGCGCCATGAAGGCACAGATAGGAGCGGATAAAACGTGAAGAAACAAAGGATATCCATGAGACAGTCTAAGCCCGGAATGATTGTTGCCGATGATATTTATAATTCATCCAACCAATTAGTTATTTCCAAAGGGATAATGCTGACAGACCGAATAATTACAAGGCTTAAATTTAATTCAATCAATGAATTCAATATCATCGTGTCTGAGGGAAAGGATACCTCTGAACCGCAGAAAGCACCGGAACCGGTAATAGAAATCAGTTATTCTGAGAAGGTGCGTACTAGTGCAGAATTCAAAGAGTTTCAACAATCGTTTAACCAGAAAGTTGATTCATTTAAAGGTGAGCTGGATAAACTTTCAGATGCCAATGAACCCATAGATGTTTCCGGACTCCTGGCGCATACCTCAGATTTACTGGAAAAGAGCCGGAACGGAATCCATGTCTTTGACATGCTTCACTGCATGAGAGAACATGATGATATTACATATGTACACTGTCTCAATGTATCATTACTAAGCAATGTATTCGGTAAATGGCTTAATCTGCCGGAGAAGGAAATTGAAATTCTTACGCTGGCAGGACTTCTTCACGATATTGGTAAGCTCTCCCTTCCGGGTGAACTGATTAATAAACAGGAGAAACTGACTCCTACCGATTATGTAACCATAAAGACCCACACCCTCCAAGGGTATAATGTATTAAAGAGCAAGGATATTGATCCGAGAATAGCCAACGTTGCATTAATGCATCATGAACGTTGCGATGGCAGCGGTTATCCATATAAACTAACAGCAGATAAGATAGAACCTTTTGCTAAGATTATCGGTATAATTGATGTATATGACGCCATGACCTCAGCAAGAGTTTATCGTCCTGCATTAAGTCCTTTTCAGGCCATCTCTGTATTTGAGTCCGAAGGCCTTCAAAAGTATGATCCTGCTTATGTGCTAATGTTCCTGGAGAAGATCATACAAGCTTATGTAGGTAATAAAGTCCGTTTAAGTAACGGAAAAGAAGGGGAAATACGTATGATCAATAAGCATGCCCTTTCAAAGCCCATCGTCCAGATAGGTACAACCTTTCTTGATCTGTCAAAAGAGAAAGATATCATTATAGAAGCTTTACTCTAATATGAAAATTGACTATAACAGAACACAGTCCTCTATAGTCCTTTCGTTATATATTTTCTTCATAAACCTATGTATATTCTTTACGAATCCTTGTTTACCTAAAAAGTGCTGACGCAGTTATCTTTACGTCAGCACTATTATTAACTTACCTTTAATTTAAATTTCTGAATAGCCTTTTCATCTTCTACATCAACTTTTTCCATAATGGCTCCAAGCTGCTGCATCTTTCTTTCAAAATGCTCATAACCTCGTTCAATATACTCAACCTGTTCAACAAAGGTAAAACCGGTTGCTGCAAGGCCTGCTATAACAAGGGCTGCGCCGGCTCTTAAATCAGGAGCAGTCACAATAGCACCCGTTAAATTCTTAACGCCCATAATCACTGCCGTATTACCTTCAACTTTTATATTGGCACCCATTCTGGAAAATTCATCCACATAACGAAGCCTGTTCTCATACACTGTTTCCGTAACAATACTGGTTCCTTCAGAAGTAACTAATACAGCAGAAATCTGAGGCTGCATATCTGTAGGAAACCCTGGATAAGGAAGAGTCTTGACATGAGTATGACCAAGAGTACCTGTTACGCTAACTCTTACCGCGTCATCATATTCCTCAACCTGTGCACCAATCTCTATAAGCTTTGCTGTAATAGCCTCGAGATGCTTTGGAATAACATTTTTTATAAGAACATTTCCTTTTGTTGCAGCAGCTGCTAACATGAAAGTTCCCGCTTCAATCTGATCAGGGATAATGGAGTATTCACTGCCGCTTAATTTCTCCACACCTTTAATACGGATAACATCGGTTCCTGTACCTTTAATATTGGCACCCATACTGTTTAAGAAGTTCGCAACGTCAACTACATGAGGTTCCTTTGCAGAATTCTCTATGATGGTTACGCCTTCTGAAAGACAGGCTGCAAGCATTATGTTGATAGTAGCTCCAACACTGGCACAATCCAGGTAGATATGATTGCCTTTCAGTTCTTCGGCCTCTGCTTTTATCATACCATGCTCAATCTTTACAGTAGCACCTAAAGCCTCCAGCCCTTTGATGTGCTGATCGATAGGACGGCTTCCTATATTACAGCCTCCGGGTAAAGCAACCTGTGCTTTTTTGTATTTACCAAGTAAAGCTCCCAGCAGATAATAGGACGCTCTTATTTTTCTGATAAAATCATAATCAATTCCTATACAGGGATCAATATCTTTTCCGTTAACCTTAACAGTATGCTTATCTATACGCTCAACTTTGGCTCCGATCTCTTCAACTGCCTGTATCAGTATATGAATATCACTGATGTCGGGTAAATTTCCGATTACTACTGTTTCATCTGTCATTATTGCTGCACATAAGATTCCCAGTGCTGCATTCTTGGCACCACCGATAGTGACCTCTCCCTGCAAGGCATTGCCGCCCTTTATAATATACTGCTCCATCGCACACCTCTTTATTTTGCGGTTTCTATAATGTCCGCACTATTTCTTTTTCTTTTATGACATTTACATAAAATTAGACCCCTTATGCTCAAGCTTACGCAAAGAGGCTGCCATATATCACGGTCTTTGTTCCGTTCTCTATTTTTTATCACTTATATTCATTCGCTGTTGATTCGTAATTTAAATCAAATTGATTATACCATAAAAATGTAAGTTGTAAATCATTTTTCACCAGATTATGTATCTTGTAGCACTTGTTAACTACATAACACACTAATCGTTACTATTTTTTTAAATAATCTACATTTCCTGCATTATTTATTTTCATAATCCTTAAGAGCATTTTTAATATTTTCCATCAGCTCTTCCGTGTTCAAATTCTCACCATCAACTGTTATATGGGCATACTTTTCATAAAGAGGACATCTCTCCTCATAAAGCATCTTCAAAGTCTGTCCCTTTCGCAGAACAACCCCTCTCTGTTTAATATTTCCAAGGCGTTCTGATATTGTCTGAAGTGTTAGTTTAATATACACAATGACTCCAGTTTCCTGAAGATGTTCCATTGCTTCTTTACCATATATGACACTTCCGCCTGTAGCAATTACCGTATGATCGGTATCTATCTCTCTATTAATCTGATTTTCAATAGCCAGAAAACCATCTATTCCTCTTTTGTCAATGATATCCTTTAATAACTCTTTTTCCTGCTCCTGGATTAATAGGTCGGAATCAAGAAACTGATATCCCATAACCTTAGCAAGGATAATTCCAATGGTACTTTTACCGGCTGAAGGCATTCCAACTAAAACAATATTCTTCATGGGCATGTCCTTTCGCACATAATGTAGTGATTATATCATCTTTATCACTCTTCGCCAAGTATTTTTTATTATCTGCAAAAGCAGGCTGTCTCATCCTCTTTATTTTTTAACACTATACCCAAATGTTCCCATGATATCTCCTAATCCATAGTACTCTCCATGAGAATATACAACAGGTTTTGCTTTGCTGAGTTCGAATTTTCCCTTTTCGTTCATGTATTTGCTCGCTGCATGAACACCTACAACATCCGCCAGGAACATATCATGAGAACCCAGGGGAATTATCTCTTTTAAACGGCATTCGATATTAACAGGTGCTTCTTCAATACATGGTGCGTCTATATGAACTCCCTTTACAGGAGTTAACTTCATTTCCTTAAACTTATCAACATTTCTTCCGGATCTTACTCCACAGTAATCCGCTGCTTTTACAAGCTCTTCGCTTGTAAGATTTATGGTAAATTCTTTGGTTTCCTTTATTATATCATAGGAATATCTTTCTTTACGCAGGGAAATATAGACCATGGGCGGATTCGTACAGACTGTACCCGTCCAGGCTACTGTTATGATATTGTTTTTACCTTCTTTACTCTTTAAGCCTACCATAACAGCTGGTAGGGGGTAGAGCATATTCCCGGGTTTCCATAATTCTTTATTCATACTAACCTCCCTTTGGAAAAATCAAACCTTCCATTTGATATTCCTGTAATTCGTTGGAAAAACCGTGTTTAATTTTTCACCCTAACCTCCGTGCACACCGCAATTGCTTACGGTCCTGCCAATAAGAAGTATCATTATTTGCACCAGCTCCTTACATAGCGTCTTGGCACTCTTCCTTTATAGGACCTGGTCTTCTTTCCTATATTCAAAAATTCGGCATAATAATACTTTTTTTTATAATAGTTTTATTATATAATTAAGCTAGAATAACACATAAAAATTCTGCCGTTCAATAACAGCAGATTGCTCCTGAATAATAATTGTGGTATTTACTGCATACCAGTCTGGAAGGGCTAAGGAGGTTTTCATATGCCAGATAATCTAATTCAAATAGAATCCGTCACACAAGCAGTTTCAGATAAAGTGAAACAAACCTTAAGGTTTAAGACCGGTAAATTCGTATGGCGCATTAAATTCTCTGCACCTTTGGATCCGTCAACTGTTAATAATAAGAATCTCTATGTGACAAATTTAAATCAAATGCCTCTTAAGACCTATATCCGTTATGATACTGTGAATCAGTATATCGAAATAGAGCCTTTAGAAGCCTATACACAGAATCAGTCCTATATACTAACCATAAGTAAAAATGTGAAATCCAAAGGAGGCAAGAATCTTAAGGCTCCTGTTACCCTCCAGTTTAAGATTCAGGATTAATTCTCCTGGAGTGCCAGCATAAGAGCAGGTATTACCTGCTTCTTTCTTGACACTACATTTTCCAGGTAGAATACACTTGCATCTTTGTTAAAATGAAACGTATTAATCAAAAGCTCCTTGGCTCCCGCCCCCTGATATAAAAACTCAGTGGAACCGTCCATGATACTGGTCAGCATAAAGAATAACATTTCTACTCCATGCTCATGGTACGCTTTCTTCATATAGGGAACCAGGGATTCTTTTATTATATCTAATTCTTCTCTGCTCATAGAGCTGATTTGCCCTACTCCAAAAGTAACATCCCCCGCAGTAAATTTCTTAAAATCCTGATAAAATATTTCTTCGGAGGTCTTATTACTCAGATTGCTGCCTGCTGCAAACATGTTCCTGGCATATTCTTCTGTCTGTATTCCAGCTATCTTTGCCAGAGCTTCCGCGGCTCCTTTGTCTGCATCTGTACAGGTAGGTGAACGGTATACCAGCGTATCCGAGAGTATGGCAGAGCATAATAGCCCGGCTATTTTAGGCTCAATGGGAACCTGATGCTCACAATACATCTGATATACAATGGTGGCGGTGCAACCCAAAGGCTGATTTCGAAAGAAAACAGGATTGATGGTCTCCAGACTTCCTAATCTGTGATGGTCAATGATCTCTAGGATTTCTGCATCCTCTAACCCATCCACTGCCTGGGATTTCTCATTATGATCCACCAGAATCAGTTTCTTTCTTTTGGCTCCCAGTAAATTTCTTCTGGATATCATACCGAAATAATATCCGTCCTTATCAAGAATAGGAAAATCCCTGTGACGCTTCTGCGCCATAATTCCTCTGATATCCTCAATATAATCCTCCTGGGTAAAATAAAGTATGTCCTTGTCCGTCATAAAGAAACGGATGGGAATACTTTGGTTAATCAATCTGGCTGCCGTAAAAGTATCAAAAGGCGTTTTAATAATAATACAATTATTATTCTGGGCCATCTTTGTAATTGTCTTGGAAACACTTGCTCCATCGCAGACAATAATACAGCCGGCATTCATTTCGATAGCACAAAGCTGGGACTCATACCGGTTCCCTAATATAACCACATCATCCTTTTCGATGTAGTTCTCCATCAGATCAGGGTTAGCGGCAGCAATCAGTACCTTACCGCTTTCAAAGACCTCTTCCCTGCTTCCAACTATCAACTCACCTTCCAGTGTCTCCACCAGATTGCTGCAGGGTGTATTTGCCTTTGTCAGAATACGATTGTCATAAACATCCATATAGGATTTTGTAATATCTCCTACGGTAATCAGACCTTCCAGATGATTATCATTATCTACAATGGGCAGTGTCACTACGTTGCTTTCCCTCATATATGCCCAGGCTTCTTTTAAGGATATGCCGCTGCTTACACCTTTGATTCTGCGGATATCAATATCCTTAACCTGCGTTCTGACATCCGGAAGATAACCAGGTGCAGTGGTTTTAAAAGCTTCCAGTACGAATTTTGTTTCAGAGTTAATATGACCTGCCCTTTTGGGTACATAATTTTCTCCGGTAATTTTAGATTTTAAATTCGCATATGCAATAGCAGAACAAATAGAGTCCGTATCCGGATTAACATGCCCGATTACAAATATCTGATTTCCCATCCTGTCACATTACCTCCATTGTTATATCATCCTTTATAATATATAGCAAATCTTCCTGTGTTATATTCCCGCTGCCGATTATATCTCCTAAAAGGTTTTTATATCTGGTATCCGCTGCCTTTCTTACCTTTGAAGCAAGCTGCATCACTTTCCCATAAGTCCCCTTTTCTTCTGAGCTTAGTATCTTCTCAACTGATTTTATAAATTCCTCTAAAGCATCTTCTTGAAATTTATATTCTTTATTCTCCATATACTGATTAACAAAACCCATAAGTTGTTTTAAATTATAGGTGGTACTTAGTGAAATTTCATGCAGAAAATAATTCATATATTCAGGGTAGGTTTCCAGAAAACTACCAACTTCCTCTTTTGTACCTTCCAATACGATAAATATATTATTCCCCATTTCCTTAATAAATCTATAAAGTTTTTCTGCAGAGACACTATTAATTACCGTGGGCTTCTCAATAATAAGAGAGGCACCGTAGAGTTTTTCTTTCTGTGTCAGAATATTTACTCGATTAAGATTCTCTCCAGTAATTTTTGCAATCTTATCTGTTTTAATCCATTCTACGGAATACAAAGCCTTGCATACTTTAAAAGCCAGTGTACTCTTGCCGCTTTCCTTTTCACCGGTGACCATCATAAATAGATTCTTAGAAGAATCCGAAAGAATATTCTCAAGACAATGCCGTAATTCTTCTTTCACAGTATCTATCTGAAAAAAGCCGCCAAATTCCTTCCGATAATCAAATTTCTTCTTATCCAAGAGACTAAATACACTGTCTTCACAGACTTCCTCAGATTTCATGATAGGTTTCTCAGCAGTTACAGCATATTTCTGTTCTGTATTATTAATATATACCGGGGTTTCTTCCACTTTGTCCTCTGCGGGATGAGCATAGTCAGACACAACATTATTAATCTTGGCCGTTTCTTGGTCTTCATATGCTGCACTTACTTGGGTTTCATCCTCTAATGCTAATTTTTCTTTGTAGACTGCAGCTTTTGTACTTGCATTCTCAGAAGCAGCTTGCTCTTCATAGGTTACAGCCTCCAGGCTTTCATTCTCAGACACTGCCTGCCCTTCATAGGTTACAGCTTCCTGGCTTCCATTCTTAGACACTGCCTGCCCTTCATAGGTTACAGC
>DJJW01000078.1 GCA_002434335.1 Lachnoclostridium sp. UBA6558
AATTTCTTCAAATCCATCCGCTAAAAATAAATATACCATAAAAAACCTCCTGTCTCTTTCTGTGTAAGCTTATTCAAAAGCATTCTCAGATTTTATATCATTTTACAGTTATTGCGTTTAAATTAATTATACAGAAAAACAAGCTCAAGTACCAGTACTACCCTTCATATATTTCAGGCAATGATACTTATGCTTTTACATTACACAGTAAGTCTCTTATCCCAGGTAAAATAACTGTAAAAAAATGAAATTCAGCTAATGCTTTATAATAAAAAAACCGATATCCATAATAGTTCTGCTGAATCTCATTCAGAAAGGATAAGTGAAAAACATGGATATAGCTCAATTATCATATTCCTTAGCAATGCAAAATACCGCTACCGCATATAGTTTTGCCGTTATGAATCTTTCTATGGATATGGTTGAAACTGCAGGAGATGGAATCGTCAAAATGATGGAAACCTCCGTAAATCCCAATATCGGCGGTAATATTGATATTAAGTTATAGTTGATAATTATTTACTAGTTCCAGAAAAAACATCTGCACCCCATGGGACCTGCAGATGTTTTTTATTATAGGCTATTATAGCACTATTCTGATAATTCTTCGCATTATACTACTATTCCGCAAATATTCACGTGAATATAATATTCATTAATCAGGAATTCCCGTGTTGACTTCCCGCAATATTTTCAGGGAAGTATACGAAGCTTTCCAATCGATTACAGGAAAGGAGGCTGAGTATGCCGTACAGCATATAAGCTGCCAGCAGTACTTCTGCAAGCATACTCACAATATTAACGTATTATGAAAATAGTTGTTTTATCCGGAGGCCTCAGTCCGGAAAGAGATGTGTCTTTATCCTCCGGCTGTCTTATTGCCAATGCACTAATGGATGCCGGTTACGAGGTCGCTCTTGCAGATGTGTATCAGGGAATAGAAATCCCCAAAACTAATCCAGATACCTTATTCCTAAGAAAAGGAGACGGAATTAGACATGAACACCATATCCCGGATAACATACCTGACCTGGAAAAACTCATAGCAAGCAATCATGGTAGAACAGAACTGATTGGGGTAAATATCCTTGCCCTATGCAAATTGTCCGATGTGGTCTTTATCGCACTACACGGTTCTATGGGCGAAAACGGGCAACTCCAGGCCGTATTGGACTGCTGCCAGATTCCCTATACCGGTACCGGTTACGCAGGCTGTCTTCTGGCTATGGATAAAGACTTAAGCAAAAAGCTCTTAAAGCAGGAGGGTATCCCCACCGCCCCATGGATAACAGAAGAAGCTGCTGAAATAACTCCTGAAAAAATAACCACCACAATTGGTTTTCCTTGTGTTGTTAAGCCGGTTCGTAACGGTTCCAGCATTGGTGTTTCCTTTGCATATTGTGAAGAAGAACTGAAATCTGCCTTAAGTCTTGCTACAGAGAAAATAGCCTCCTTCGGCTCCGGTAAAGTTCTGGTTGAAAAAATGATTAAAGGCCGGGAGTTCTCTGTTGGTATTCTTGAGAATACTGCGTTGCCGGTGATAGAAATCATCCCCAAGGAAGGCTTCTATGATTACAAAAATAAGTATCAACAGGGCCTTACAAACGAATGCTGTCCCGCTGATTTATCCGAGCCGTTAAGGGAAAAAGTACAATTACTTGCATTAAGAGTACACAATGCCCTGCACCTTGGCTCCTATTCCAGGATAGATTTTATTTTAGACGAAGCCAATGAATTTATCTGCCTTGAGGCTAACACCCTGCCCGGAATGACACCAATGAGCCTTCTTCCTCAGGAAGCAAAAGCAGCGGGAATTTCCTATGAAGAATTATGCCAAAAAATCGCATTGCTTGGAGCATGTTAAAATGCTTCCAGTGTTCCTTTTCTTCTGGCTGTTTTCTCAATTCCTTTGATTAACAGCCAGGACAGGAGATAATAACCTACACCTATCCCTGCTTCCTGTAATAACAGCATTGCAAATTTCTCAATTATCACTCCTGAAAACAGCAGATTGACCGCTTCAATACTGCGGGTCAAAGGTATCAGCTGCGATAGGAGCCTGCCAGCTGCGGGCAGCTGGGATATGGGAAAGTTAGCTCCGCAAAATATCATAAGGATATAGGACATTAAATTCAATACAAAATGCATCTGGTCGGTTATCAGACCAAAGATTCCGATAAACAATCCGAACCCGGCTGCCGCAAACATTGCAGCAATAACAGCAGCTAAAAACAGCAACAGGTTAATTTGAGAGAAATTCACCTGAAACAAAAGACTTCCGGCAAAGAAACCTATTGTAACTGTAACCACCGCAGTGATACAGGTAAATAGTCCCTTATGAAGTATGATTAATAACTTCCCCTCAGGAGCTGTAACCAGGCTTCTGATACAGCCATAGGCTCTCTCTGCCATAAAGGTGCTGCCAAGGGTAAATATACAGGTATTGACACATAGCAGAAAGGAATTTCCCACCACCCACCGGGTCAGATTATCCGTATTATAACTGTAACCTGCAAGAACACAGTAGAAAATGAGTGTCAGCAGCGGATATATGGTCTCAAGACATAGAAATTCATCCAATCTGAAAATTGACTGTCTGCTCTTGTAACTCAGCCATGCAAGGGTAAAAAATCGTCTCATCAACTCACCTCCAGTGTTGCTGCTATCCGTACCTGCCGCTCTATTACCGCCGCAAGGAAATGTCCCAGTAAGATATAAAGGCCTGTTACTACGGCCAGAATCAGGAGTGTCAGAAGATACTCCCGTATATTCCAGCTATCCGACACACTCAAACGCAGCAGTTTAACTGCCCAGGTTGGGGAAAGAATATAACTTACAGGTCTTATGAAGACGGGTAGGATCTCTGCCGGAAACACAAAACCGCATACAAGAATAACCGGTATCTCGATACAATTCATGTACAACTGGGTTTTTCTTGACAAAGTCAGCAGATATGCCAGAAAAATCGATATAACGGAAAAACTCCCTATCGTGCAGACCAAAGCTAACAGTAAATAAATTGGATGAGTAACTTCCATCCTTACATCAAATAAAAGCTTCGCAGTTCCAAAAGATAATAGAAAAGTTATCATACTAAGAAAGGTATTGCCTGCTACTTTTCCTGCTATAATGGTTCTAAAGCCTGCCGGAGCAGTATAGATAAGTGACAGGGTGCCGTTATAACGCTCTCTGTTTATATCTCCGGCTGAAGAAAAGCAGATACAGCTCCAGAGTGCCATCAATCCTGCTCCCAGTACCACATACGACAGAAAATCCTCTCGCTCTGAATTAACAAACATCTCATATAAAAGCACTGTATTGACTACCGGATTTGCCAGCAGACAGAATCGGAACATAGGCCTTGCAAGGGAGCTTTTTATCTGAAGCAAAGCTGTTGAAACAATAACACTTAATCCCTTCATTGCCCTCCCTCCAGTATCTTTACGTAAACATCCTCCAATGTCAATTCTTTATAGGTAAAAGAATGAATACCGCTTCCTTTTAAGGAATTAAGAATTTCTTCACTGATATCCGTGTTTGCTATGTATTTCATCCTCAGACGGTAACCACTTTCATCTGGTTCACTTATTACCTCTTTAACCCCCTGAATACCTTTCAGCTTCGCTATAACAGATTTCTCCACTCTGTCCAGTTTGATTTCCAGGCTCTTATCATCACCGGTTAATTTTTTTAAGTTAGCAGGTGTATCCAGCGTTATAAGTTTCCCATGATTTAATATGGCAATCCGGTCACAGAGTTCATCCGCTTCATACATATAATGAGTAGTTAGCAGAATTGTTTTACCTTCTGACTTTAATTTCTTTATAATATCCCGCAGCATCCTGGCTCCTAATGGGTCAAGACCAACTGTGGGCTCATCCATAAAGATTATTTCTGGCTCATTGATCAATCCTCTGGCAATCTGCAGCCTCTGAACCATACCTTTGGAAAAAGTCTCTACCAGGATATCTGCTTTCTCCGTCAGTCCTACAAGCTCTAATAGCCTGGTGATTCTTTTATCCGCCTCCTCTCTGCCTATATGATACAGACAGGCAAAGTATTTAAGATTATCTTTCGCCGACAGACGTCTGTAAAGTCCCAGTTCCCCGCCAAAGATAAAATTAATACGGTTTCTTATGAGCTTCTCTTGGGTAAAGGTGTTATAACCTAAAACCTCGCATTTCCCTTTCGTTGGTGCAAGGAGGGTAATCAACATTTTTATCGTCGTAGTCTTTCCTGCTCCATTCTGCCCAAGAAGACCAAATACCTCTCCTCTTTTAACCTGAAAGGAAATTCCGTCTACCGCCATTACGCGTTCTTTTTTGCTGCTAATCCAGCCCTTTCTGGTAATGAATTCTCTTTTTAGATCTTTGACTTCAATGACACAATCCTTCTCCATGATCGATTCGTATATTTGACCTGGCACCAGGCAAGTATACTTTGCCTCCCATCTTTTATGCAGAATTATATGATATGTCTGAAAATACTTGCAACAGGCTGAAGCTCCCATTTGGGGAATACATTTGTGAGATACCCCAAGGCGCTGTTTTTTACTTAGAAGTGCTGCGTTCTCAAAATTGCACTTAAGAATACTTCAAAGTTATGCCTCAGAAAGATGCAATAGTTTTCAGCCACACCACAGAAAATAAAATAAATATAACAGTTTAATATTAAATATTCGATATATATCGAATATTATTATAATCGAATATATATGTCAGGTCAATACAGGATTTCATAAATTCTTGTAAAAAAAACGACCGGATTAGTTTCCGATCGTTGGTGTATTTATACTTTTCAGTTATACTGCCCCTTTTTTATCAAGTATCTCAGCCAGTGCTTTCAACAGCTCTCTGGTACCTGTTCTGTTGATACTGTAATATTTGGAGCTTTTGCTCTGCTCTTCATGTAAGAGTCCGCAATTCTTCATCTGATCCATATGATGAGAAATGGTAGAGGGAGCCATGGATAATTCCTTTGCAATATCAAGTCCTCTTAAAGGTTCTTTTTCATTGAGCAAAGCAATAATCTTAAGACGTGTCTCATCTCCGATAGCTTTCAGCTGTTTTAACAGCTGTTCCTGGTTCTCCCTGGATTCCCTGAGTGAATAGAATAGCACCTGGTTCTTCCCGAAAAATCGGATTTTCTTATAGGCGGCAAAGAGGGTAATGGTAAAATAGAATTCCTTATATGGTCCCCGATTATAAAAAACCTTACCCATCAATTCCTGAGAGAATTCTAAGGGCTCTGTTGTCTTTAGCCCCTCTTGCGCTTTTATAGCCTCTTTCTGCAGCACTGCTTGTGCCTGCCGGTTCTTTTTATGAAATTCCTCGGTATCCAGTTCTTTGGCAAAGGCAAAGTAATCGTTGATTATTTTTCCGGTTTCACGAATAAACACTTTGAACCCAAGATAACTCCCCAGAAACTTGTCATATTCTCTGAAAAGTCTATCCAATTTATCTTCATTTTCCAAGGCTTCTCTTACAAGCTCTACATTAAATATATTAAAATAACTGGAGACAAAAGCAGCTACATCCATTTGAAGCAGGTGCTCCCTGTATTCCTCAAGGTTGAACTCATTCAGCGGATAATCCGTCAGGAACTCCAACATACCCGAAGGGCAGCCTACAGCCTGAAATATTTCCACAAGGTATGCATATTTTTTCTTTAAGCCATCAAGCTTTCCCGCGGAATAAGTCTCAGTACATAAGGTATGCCACTTCTCTCCCTCCAGAATATTACTTGCCGCTATTAAAAGCTCAATGTCTTCTGAATAAATAAAATAACTATTTTCATTTAGTTTCTGATAATACATATTGGCCTACCCGTCTTTCAATTTCTGTAATTTCAGTTTCAAGGGCGTGTTTGAAAACTCCTTTGCTGTTATGACCGTTCCTCCATAAGCAGTTTACAGACATACTTAATCACATCAGCAGATGCTGGAGCCGGTTTTTTCGATACTATTTCTAACAATAGCTGTACAGTTAATCCTTACTAGCTTTTCCGTTTCCGGAGTCTCGTTTCCCTTCAGTCTGTTGATAATGCTTTGTGCAGCTTTTCTTCCAGTCTCATGCAGGGGAAGAACCATGGTGGTAAGGGCAGGATAAAAAGCTTCGTCCAACTCCCTGTTATCAAAACCAATCAATGACAGGTCACTGCCCAAATTATAGCAAACCCTGTCTTAAAAATAAACAAAAAATTAATCACTTCTATTGTCATCATTTATTTCATTGGTTATACTGTAAAGGATACTTGGTACAGTCGGCATTGTATAAGGGCTGCACCATAAAACCCAGGAGATAATACAGAAGCAGTTTAAATACTTCTGCTGAGAATTGAGGTAAATATGTCAATTGAGAAAGTTAAAAGCTATTTCAAGCAATATGGAATCGAAGATAAAATCTTGGAATTCGAAGTTTCCAGTGCAACCGTAGAACTTGCAGCGAAAGCTTTGCATTGTGAGGAAGGGCGTATCGCAAAAACACTTTCTTTTCATGTAGGCGAAAGGATAGTTCTAATAGTTGCCGCTGGCAATGCCAGAATTGACAATGCAAAATATAAGGCATACTTCGGAGCAAAGGCTAAAATGTTATCCTACGAGGAGGCAGAACCTTTAATAGGACACGCCGTAGGCGGGGTATGTCCCTTTGCTGTAAATGATAAGGTTGAGATTTACCTGGATGAATCACTTAAACGCTATCAAACTGTTTTTCCGGCCTGCGGCAGCTCCAACAGCGCTATTGAATTAACCATAGGTGAACTTGAGAGGTACTCAGGCAGTACCGCGTGGATTGATGTCAGCAAACAATAACATTAACATCCAAGCAAAAAAGTTTTACTACTGACAGAATGTTAATAATAATAATTTAATAATTATGAACTGTTACTATCATTTATTCACCCTTGATGGTATATTCTTCATAAAAAAACAGGATTTGAGACACTTAATCGGTCTCAAATCCTGTTATCATATTCTAACATATTTTTAAATACTTATCTCAAACTAGATTATATCCAAGTTCCAAAACCTTGTTTTCATATAGCTTTCTGATAAACTCCCTCAATACAAAAGAGCGAGTGTGCCTTTCAGTAATTCGTTCAAGACAGTTAAGTAAACCCGCTCTCTATCTCTCTTCTCTGAAATAAGCCTGACCTAGACTTGCAGGCGGCTGATTCTCCTGCTTATTTCTTTTGCTGGATAAGATAAGTACGATAATTGTTACCACATACGGCAGCATCTTGCATAACTCCTGGGTGGCTCTGGTAAGACCGGGCAGATAAATATAGAGAATATAAAGTCCACCAAAGAGGAAAGAACCCCAGATAGCATTAACAGGCTTCCATAAAGCCAGGATAACAAGTGCAATAGCAAGCCAGCCTCTGTCTCCGAAGCCGTTATTAGTCCAGGTTCCTCCAAGATACTCCATAACAAAATACAGACCGCCAAGGCCTGCAATGGCAGCACCGGACACCGTTGAAATATATTTGTATCTGGATACATTGATACCGGCAGCATCCGCTGCTCCCGGATCTTCGCCGATTGCCCGAAGATTAAGTCCCTTTCTTGTCTTCTTAAGGAAATACGCTAATAACAAGGCAATAATCACAGAGAGATATGTGAGGAAACCATAAGAAAACAGCAGGTCACCAATTACAGGGATATCATGGAGTAGAGGTAATTTTGCTCTGTATGCTGATGCCGTTGTTTTAACAGATATCTGACCAACACCACCGGCAAGCTTTGAAATGGAACCACCAAAGAAATTACCGAAACCAACACCGAAGGTGGTCAATGCCAGACCTACTACGTTCTGATTTGCTCTAAGGGTAATGGTTAATACACTGTATATCAGGCCTCCCAAGGCGGAAGCCAGTAAAGTAACGATAAAGGATATTACAAGTCCTAGAAAGGCATTGGGAGTTGCTGTGGATTTCTCATAGAAGAAAGCCCCCATCAGCCCTGCTATACCGCCCATGTACATGATGCCTGGTATACCAAGATTCAGGTTACCGGATTTCTCCGTTACGATTTCACCAGTGGCACCAAATAGTATACTGATTCCCTGACTGATTGCATTTTGAATAAAGGTTAAAAGCAGCATATTATTGTACCCCCTTCTTATTTCCGCGGAATTCCACTTTATAATTAATAAAGAATTCACAACCAATCAGGAAAAATAGCAGAACACCGGTTATGATATCGGAAGCATTTTCGTTTAATCCGTACTGTGAAGCAATCTGTATGGAACCTTGCTGCATAAATACCAGGAATGCAGATACCGCCAGCATTGCAATGGGATTGAATTTGGACATCCAGGCAACGATAATGGCTGTAAATCCTCTTCCGTCAGCCGTACTGGTAGAAATGGTATGGCTGGCACCGCTAACAATAATACTTCCAGCAAGTCCACAGATTCCACCGGATATCATCATGGTTCTGATAATAACTTTTTTAACATTGATACCGGCATATTTTGCTGTATTCTGGCTCTCACCTACAACTGCAATTTCATACCCCTGCTTGCTGTGTCTCATATAGAGATAGACACCCACTGTCATAATCAGTACTACCATTATATTCAATCCGTACTGCATACCAAAAATCTCCTGAAACCAACCTTTTCTGGTGGCTCCATTTATGATACCTACCGTATTGGAACCCGTAGGATTCTCCCAGAAAACAATACAGAAGGTAACAATCTGCATTGCTACATAATTCAGCATCAGTGTAAAAAGTGTTTCGTTGGTATTGTAATAAGCTTTGAAGACTGCCGGAAGCACTCCCCACAGCATACCTGCAACACTGCTGGCTGCGAATATAATAAGGAGCAGCAACCAGTTCGGCATGGAATTGCCAAAGTATATCATAACAGCCGCAGTAGCCGCTCCTCCCATTAAGATCTGTCCTTCCGCACCGATGTTCCAGAATCTCATCTTGAAAGCGGGTGTAAGTCCCACTGCTATAATAAGAAGCGTCATAATTTCACGGATGGTTACCCACATACGGCGCTTTTTACCGATTGCACCATCAATGATACCTAGATATACCTGAATGGGGTTATCATTCGTAATAAATACGATAACCAAGGCACATACAATTAAGGAAAGGGCGATTGCTATCAGCCTGATTGTCCATGCTTTCGTTCTGGAAATGCTATCCCGCTTGCTCATTCGCAGGAAAACCTCTTTATTTGCTTCTTCTTTGCTCATGTGCTTTCGCTCCTTTCCGCTCTGACGTCATCAGTAAACCAATTTCTTCTTTGGTGGTATTTCTTGCATCTACGATACCGGCAACTCTTCCGCTGTTGAGTACCATAATTCTGTCGCAGAGCTCCAATAATACATCTAAATCCTCACCAACGCAGATAACCGCAACACCTTTTTGCTTCTGCTCATTGAGCAGGTTATAGATGGTATAGGAGGAATTAATATCAAGACCTCTGACAGGGTAAGCTACCATTAAAACGGTTGGATTAGATGCAATCTCACGTCCTACCAATACCTTTTGTACATTACCGCCGGACAGTCTTCTTACTGGTGTGGATACTCCGGGAGTAACTACATCCAATTTATTTACGATATTTTCTGCCAGATCCTTAGGCTTCTTTCTATCCACGAAGAAATGCTTCCCATCGTTATAGCTTCGAAGCATCATATTATCCGTTAAATCCATGGAGCCAACCAGTCCCATTCCAAGCCTGTCTTCGGGAACGAAGGATAAATGAATCTTAAGATTTCTAATATCAGCAGCTTTCATATCGGATATTTTCTCTGTACTTCCATCAGGTGCAAAGTATAGAATTTCACCGCTTTCTATAGACTGAAGCCCGGCTATTGCTTCTAGCAATTCCTTCTGACCGCTTCCTGCTATACCGGCGATCCCCAGAATTTCACCGCTGTAAGCCTGGAAAGAAGCCTCCTTTAATACCTTAAGTCCTTCCCTGTTCTTACAGGTTATGCCTCTCATCTCAATCCGTTTCTCTGTATTTGCCGGCTCGGTACGGTCAATATCAAGCTTCACCTTTTCTCCTACCATCATCTCTGTCAGTGAGGATACGGTTGCTTCTGCTGTATTGACTGTATCGATGTATTTACCTTTGCGAAGTACCGTTACACGGTCGGAAAGCTCCAGTACTTCATTCAGTTTATGGGTTATAATAATAATTGATTTTCCGGCTTTTCTCATATTGCGCAACACATCAAAGAGCTTCTTGGTTTCCTGAGGCGTTAACACAGCCGTTGGCTCATCCAGGATAAGGATATCAGCACCACGGTATAACACCTTAACGATTTCCACCGTCTGCTTCTGGGAAACCGACATGTCGTATATCTTTTGGGACGGATTCAGATCAAAACCATACTGGGCAGTAAGTTTATTGATTTCTTCATGTACCTGATTCATCTTTAAGGTTTCGCTGCCTTTAAGACCTAAAATAATATTCTCTGCTGCCGTTAATATATTAATCAGCTTAAAATGCTGATGTATCATACCAATACCCAATTCAAAGGAATCTTTCGGAGAACGTATTGTAACTTCTTTTCCGTCAATACAAATCTGTCCTTCATCCGGAAAATAGATACCGGAAAGCATGTTCATAAGAGTGGTCTTACCGCTACCATTCTCCCCTAATATAGACAGAATTTCACCTTTCCTGACGGATAGATTCACACTGTCATTTGCTATTACCTCCCCAAAGCGTTTGGTAACATTTTTTAATTCAATGGCGTTTACCTGTTCCACAAAAAAACCTCCTAACATCAAATTTGCGGAACTGCACTACTGCAGTCCCGCACAAAGGGTCAGTATCAACCCATCTATATACTGATTAAGCTTACTCTTTCAGGCTATAAATAATTTTCCAAAAAAGCCACCTGTAAATTACTGCTTATGACACTTAAATCAGAGCTGGCAATTATTTTGTTAATTCGGTAATTCCATCAATTCTTAATTCAAAAGCAGGCGCAGAAATTACTTCTGATTCATGGAAATATCCGTCTGAAACATATGCAGAGAATTTAGCAAAGTCTGCATTGTTAGCAATCAAGTCTTCAAGCTTGGAGTTCTGTACAGTAAATGTGCTTGTATCAAATACTTTAAGAGATCCATCTTTTAAAGCAGCTTCCACTTCTGCAACTTTATCAGCTGTTCCCGCAGCAACTGCCTTCTCATTTAAAGGAGAGGTACCAACAGCACCGTCAGCAAATCCCTGGCACCAGTCAGTTGCAATAGGTGTTCCATCAATGATGCTTTTAACAGCATAAGTGTAATAAGGTCCCCAGTTAATAGTAGCGGAAGTTAATGCAGTGTTAGGAGCTACACTAGTCATATCTACATTGTATCCTACAACGGGTACACCGGCTTCTTCACAAGCAGTAGGAGCACCGGTAGTGTCTGCGTGCTGGCTGATTACCTTTGCACCGTTTGCTATAAGACTCTTTGCCACTTCATTTTCAGCAGCCATATCTGCCCAGCTGTTTGTATACTGAACTTCCATTGTTACAGAAGGGCATACACTCTTGGCACCAAGATAAAAGGAAGTATAACCGGAAACAACCTCTGCATAAGGGAAAGCTCCAACATAGCCCATTTTAGCCTGGTCTGCAGTGATGTCACCTTTTTCAATCATTTCATTTAATTTAAGACCTGCAACAACACCGGATACATAACGGGACTCATAAACAGCAGTAAAGTAGTTGTGCATATTAGGAAGTCCTGAGGATTTCGCCTGATATCCTGTAGCATGGCAGAACTGAACTTCAGGAAATTCTGCTGCTGCCTGCATCATATATGTCTCGTGTCCGAAGCTGTTTGCAAAAATTATATTACAGCCCTGATCAGCTAAATCAACTGCTGCATCATAAGCAGCTTCATCTTCACCGATTGTTGTCTTTTCAATTACCTGATCTGCAGATAAACCAAGTGCTGCGATCATCTCATCGATACCTGCCATATGAGCGGCAGTATAGCCTTCATTCTCATCTCCTATGTAGATAACACCAACTTTGATACCGGATACATCACCACCAGCTTCAGGTGTTGCTTCCTCTGTTGCAGCGGGAGTGTCCGTTGCAGCCTGGGTAGGTTCAGTTGCCGCATTGCCTGCAGTGTTCGTATTATTTGTCTTACCGCAGCCAACCACCAGTGTCATTGCCATTGCCATAAGAAGCAATAACGATACTACTTTTTTCATATAATCTTCCTCCTGTAATTTGGTTGGAGTTCTCGAGAAGTAGAACTCCTGCAATTATTTTGTAGACACATTTATAACATAATGCCCAAAAGCATATGTATCAGAAGATGGAACAAAGGTTGGAAAAATCCAAAAAGTAAGGGAGTTGTATGTAATGAATGTACATACAACTCCCTCCATCGGGTTTGAAATCCGTTTTTATGATTTCTTAGTATATCATAAAAAAAGTTTTTGTCAATTGATATCGATGGATTAATCAAGCAAATTTATGTACAATCTTTTTTCAGTTTTCTTATGTGGTAATCCGCATTGGACAAAAGGTACTGCCGGAAGTCTATAACCTTTCCGGCAGCTCTGAGCCTGTCCACTATCTTAATTCTCTCTAATATTTCACTAATAATTAATTTATCTATCTGTCCTATAGTTGATTCTACTCTGACAGATACTTATCGACACTAACCAGCTTTACACACAGCGTAAAGAGTTCCATCGCTGTTATTAAATCCTTTTCCGGNNAATTCCGGGGGAAAGGAAGGTGCTATACGGATGTTACTGTCCTCAGGGTCCTTGCCGTAAGGATAGGTTGCACCTGCTGCTGTTAGTTTAACCCCAGCTTTCTGAGCTCTTTCTACTACTGCTTTGGCACAGCCGTTCAAGGTATCAAAGGAAATGAAATAACCGCCTTTGGGTTTGTACCAGGAACCGACCTCCAGTCCCTCCAGCTCCTCGGACAATTTATTTAATACGATTTCAAATTTTGGCCTTAAGATTTCTGCATGCTTGCTCATATGACTGATTATACCATTTATATTCTTATAATATCTAACATGCCGCAGCTGATTTACCTTATCATGTCCGATTGTCTGTATCCCCAGCTGTTTCTTGATATCCACCAGATTGTTGGGGGAAGTTGCAATAGCAGCTACACCAGATCCCGGAAAACTGATTTTGGAGGTGGAAGAAAATTTATAAACCATGTCCGGATTCCCGGCTTTCTTACATTCCTCAAGAATTTCCAGGATATTGTCCTGATCATCTTCATATAAGTGATGCAGGCTGTATGCATTATCCCAATAGATTCTGAAATCTTTGGCCGCCGGTCTTAGCCTGGCAAAGCGTTTCACTACTCTGTCCGAATAGGTAATACCCTGGGGATTGGAGTATTTGGGAACGCACCAGATACCTTTAACGGCTTCATCCTCTGCTACGTATTTCTCCACCAGATCCATATCCGGTCCTTCTTCTGTCATAGGGATATTTATCATCTCAATACCAAAATATTCGGTAATTGCAAAATGTCTGTCATAACCGGGTACCGGGCAGAGGAATTTCACCTTATCCAGACAGCACCAGGGGGTACTTCCCATAACTCCATGAGTCATGGAACGTGAAATAGCATCATACATTATATTTAAACTGGAGTTACCATATATGATAAGATTCTCGGCAGGAACCTCTATCATGTCTCCAATAAGCTTCTTCGCTTCAGCAAGGCCATCAAGAACGCCATAATTGCGGCAGTCTGTGCCATCTTCACAGGTTAAATCAGAAGAGCTGTTTAAGATATCCATCATCTCCATGGAAATATCCAACTGATCAATACAAGGCTTACCTCTTGACATATCAAGACTTAAATGCAAACCTCTCATTGCTTTGTATTGCTTTCTTAAATCTTCTCTTAATTCCAATAATTCTTCTCTGGACATTTCTTTATAAGGTTTCAAGAAAAAGACCTCCTTTGCTGCGCCATTTCTGACAGTCTATCACAAATCCCCGTACCATGCAATGAAAAACAAGCCATTTTGCGACCATAATTTAAAATATTTATGCACCTATAAGGACTGTTTATGCAACTTATAGGTTCTGCTTATTTATCTGATGGTTTCGATAGATTTATGAGAATTGTTTCTGTTTTTTATGTAAAATTGTGTAACTTTACAGAATTTTATAGATGTTCTTGATATCTGGGATTAGGTGTGAAAAATTTAGTTTTATAAAGGGGACGGAAAATTGCACCAGGCAGAAAGATTCATGCTTCAATACCAATGTATAAGAAGTCCTAATTCTCTGAAGATTTTATGCTTGGCATATCATCAAACAGATAACTCGCTTCGCTCAGACAATCTGTTTGATGATATAGCATAAAATCTTCAGAGAAAAGGACTTCTAATACATTTCCATAGGCGCATTCATCTTTCGGCCTGGTGCAATTTTCCTGGAATCATATTAAAACAGCGTTTTTGATACTTATATCAGTCTGTACGATAAGTGATGGTTATATATGTGTTAGTTAAGTTGAAACAACTTTTTATGAAATCAACTAATAAGGTAGTACTAGTTACATGAAAGAAGCAGTCTAACCTTAAGAAGTGTCTCAAGCTTGCTTGCGATACTTCTTAAGGTTAGACTGCACAGGATGGATAATGAGATCACCTGTCGGTTTCTATGGTTGCATATTTATTATTTGCTGTAAGGTGTAGCTTCAAGGGGCAGACTTGTACGGAACTTGCCGTCCCATTTGTAATAAGCGGCCTGAGCTGCAGGTGAAGTTGGTATCAGAGGTATCTCTCCCACTCCTTTTGCTCCATATGCCAACTCTGCATTATTCTTTTCAATTAGAATGGTCTGTATTTCAGGAACCTCCGTTGCCCGGAAAAGCCCCAGTGTGCCATATCTGGCCGTTGGTTTTCCGTTTACGATTCTTGGATTCTCCGTAAGACCAAACCCAAGGCCCATAACTACGCCGCCTTCAATCTGTCCTTCTACGTTTAAGGGATTGATGGCTTTGCCTACATCATGGGCAGCAATTACTTTCGAAACTTTGCCTTCGTCATTTAATATGACCACCTGTGTTGCATAACCATATGCCAGATGACTGACAGGATTGGGTTTGTCAGAGCCCATAGGGTCTGTAATCCCTACAAATTCATCATAGAATTCTTCTCCCTCCAGTTCCTGTAGGGTATGCTCTTTTAATGCCTCCTTTAATTTGAGGGACACTCTTCTTGTGGTCTCACCGGTTATAACTGTCTGTCTGGAGGCTGTGCTGGTACCGGAATTAGGCGTGATATCCGTATCCGGCATGGCTACGATAACCTCAGAAGCCTTTAGCCCCGTGGTCTCACAGCAGATTGCCCGCATGGTTGCGGCTATTCCCTGGCCCATACAGGCCGCACTTGTTCTTAAGGATACCTTGCCCTCCACGATTTTTAACCGCACCCTGCCTGTATCTGGTATTCCAACACCAACGCCTGCATTCTTGATCGCACAGGCAATTCCGGCCCTGTCATAATTCTTATAATATTCCTCTTTTACTGCGTCTAGTGTTTCCACCATACCGGTACCTTCATCGGCAAGCTGGCCGTTGGGCAGGGATTGCCCCGGACGGATTGCATTCAGATAACGGATTTCAAAGGGATCAAGACCTGCTTTTTCTGCTAACAGGTTTAAATTACATTCCGTAGCAAACATTGTCTGAGTAACTCCAAAACCTCTGAAGGCTCCGGAGGGTACATTATTCGTGTAGACTGAGAGTCCGATAATATCTATATTCTGATAATTATAGGGGCCTGCCGCATGGGTGCAGGCACGCTGGAGCACAGTTCCTCCAAGGGAAGCGTAGGCTCCCGTATCTGCCACTAGGCGAAGGCGCATCGCTGTAAGCTTTCCTTTCTCATCACAACCGGTGGTAAGTTCCATTTCCATGGGGTGGCGTTTGGGATGTACCCGCAGGCTATCTTCTCTGGACAGTGTTACCTTTACCGGAAGGTTGCACAGATAAGCTAACAAGGCGGCATGATGCTGTACGCTCATGTCCTCTTTCCCGCCGAAACCACCTCCGACATATGCACTGACTATCCTGAGCTTTTCCTTGGGGATGCCAAGAAGCATACCAATTTCTCTGTATTCGTCATAAACACTCTGACCTCCTGTATAGACTGTCAGAGTATCTCCCTCAGGAACAGCAAGCGCACTTTCCGGTTCCAGGAAGGCATGCTCCTGTGCCGGTGTATGATAGACTCTGGTTACTACATGGGCGGAATTCTGAAGGGCAGTCTCAACATCCCCTCTCTGAATAAGCTCTCTTCTATAGATATTACCGCCCTTATGTATAAGGGGAGCCTCTTCCTTCATGGCTTCTTTGGCGGACAATAATGGTGTACGCTCCTCATATTCTACTTCTATGAGTTCCTTTATCTCCTTTAATGCCTTCTTTGATTTGGCTGCTATCAGACAGACAGAGTCTCCCGGATACCTGGTTTCTTCACCTACCGCTATTATTGCCGGCCAGTCAAGGGTCAAATGTCCGATTACTCTCTCGCCGGGAATGTCTTCTGCCAGAACAATCCTTACCAGCTCCGGATGTTCAAGTGCCTTCTCCAGATGGATTGCTTTCACCAGGGCTCTGGGATACTCCGCACGAAGGGCAGAACCATACACCATACCCGGTGCCTTTAGATCATCCGCAAATTTAGCCTTACCAAGTACTTTGTCCGGTGCATCGGGTCTGTGGCTCCGCTCACCGACCTGACCGGTAAATTCACGGACAGGCAGAGGTTTTTCACCTCTTAAATATTCTGCGGCCATCAGTATCGCCTGCTCTATCTTGACATATCCGGTACAACGGCATATGTTACCCTTGATTGCTTTCTTGACCTCAGCCTTTGAAGGATTTGGATTCACATCCAAAAGACCCTTGGCGCTGATAATCATTCCTGGAATACAGAAACCACACTGAACTGCACCTGCTTCCGAAAATGCAAAAGCGTAGGCCTCCTGCTCCCTTTTTGAAATCCCTTCCACTGTTAATATCTTTTTCCCATGTACCTTTGATGCTGTCAAAAGACAGGCTCTTACAGGTTTTCCGTCAAGAAGCACCATACAGGCTCCGCAGGCTCCCTCCATACATCCATTCTTTACGGAAGTAATATCAAGGTTATCCCTCATATATTCCAATAAATTAACGTCTGTTTCCGTGTCTGTCATCTGGTTGTTTATCCAAAACTGGTACATTATATCCCTCCGTTTGCCTGTATTGAGATTTTAAGTGAGTATTCTGTTTTTACTGGATTAATTATAATGGGTTCTTTGATATGCTGCAGCAGACAGATACCGAACTTCAACCTGTCTGCTGCTCATACCCCCATGTTATGGGTGGTATTTGACCACTGTAAATAGTATTTTCGCTATAGAATGATGCAAAGTCATTGGAATATAATTTATTATGTAACTTTGATTCAAGTACCAAACGCCTTGCTTCCGTATGAGTTCAACTTGCTGATTGTTTGGGCGCAGCGAGTAATTTGCTTTATATAATGGCAGGCACTTAGTGTTCAGAAAACTAGTGTCAAAAAAAACGAGGCAAGGGAGTTTGGAATCGAAGAATGTGTTCTTTCTGCTTTATTCACTACACAGTCCCCTTGTGAAAAACTTACCTTTTGACACTCAAACATTTTTAACGAAGCCTTAAGACTCTGCCTGCCCGTTTTCCTGTATGTTCACCATTCTTTACTGCAATCTGCCCGTTTACCAGCACATGGCTGATTCCTTCCGGATACTGTATAGGGTCTGTAAAGGTTCCCTTATCTAATATGGTATCGGGATTAAAGACAGTAATATCCGCATAATAACCGGGCTTTAGTAGTCCCCGGTCCTTTAAGCTCATGGCTTCCGCCGCTTTATAGGTTAATTTATACACTGCTTCCTCTAAGGACAGTGCTTTCTCTTCTCTGACGTATTTTCCCAGAATCCTGGGAAAGGAGCCATACACACGGGGATGGGGTTTGCCGGAAAGAAGCCCGTCGGTGCAGGCATTCATTTCTTCTCTTTTTAGTATCTTAATAACTGCTTCTTCTGTACCGTAGAAGTCCACCATACCTACGGCATTGTTTTCCTCTGCCAGCAGATCAAAAGCTGCCTCCAGAGGATCTATGCCCTTTCGCTCACCGATTTCTTTCAGGCTCTTTCCTACCAGTTCACGGTTCTTCTCAGAGGCGGTACTGGTTATAAAGATTCCCTCAACGCCGGCAAACTGAATAAAATTATCCCAACCAGGTATTCCTGCTTCTATATCCTGCTTCATCTTCTCCCGCTGCTCTGGATCCTTAAGACGCTTGATCAGCTCATTGGTACCGCCGTCATGAGCCCAAGGCGGCAGAATTATACCCAGCATAGTGCTGCCGGCTACATAGGGATACTGGTCTAGTGATACCCTGATGCCTTCTTCTTTGGCTTTGTCCAGCAGCCGCAGCATATCCTCAAGCTTATCCCAGTTGTCCTTTCCGCATACTTTAAAGTGGGAATAGTGGATCTTAACACCGGATTTTCTTCCCACTTCAATAATTTCTTCCATGGAGGAAAGTATGGTATCTGCCTCACTCCTCTGATGAACTACAAAAACACCGTCATATTCCGCCACTACCTTACACAGTTCAATTATCTCGGAAGTATCTGAATAGGCGCAGGGAGTATAGATCAGCCCTGAGGAAAGTCCCAGGCACCCTGCCTCCATTTCTCTTCTGGTGATTTCGCACATCTTTTTTATTTCCTCATCAGAAGGTTCTCTGTCGGCAAGTCCCATAGCCTCCATGCGCACATTTCCGTGGGGTACCAGATAGGACTCGTTAATACCGGGGTTTGCTTCCTCTATCTGCTTTAAATAGTTTTCCGTGGTTTCATACTCCCAGTTGATAGTGTCACTTTCACCATCCAGTCCGGCTATGTTCTTGCGCCAGGAATCAATATATTCCTTTGGCAGAGGTGCCATTGAGATTCCATCCTGTCCCAGGACTTCTGTTGTAATACCCTGCATTACCTTTGGCAATACCAGCGGTTCTGTTAATACCTTTAAATCACTGTGACTGTGAGTGTCAATAAAGCCTGGAGCTGCAACAAACCCCTCCGCTTCTATTACTTCCTCAAAGCCTTCATCTGTTGTTACGGCTTTCGTGCTTTTNNGTGCTTATCTCTTTTATTCTGTCGTCTTCCACTATAATATGACCTTTATATAGTGGTGCCCTGCTGCCGTCTGCAATCAGGGCATTCTTTATAAGTATGTGCATAAGGGGCCTCCTTTGCTTCTAACGCAGTAATGCCTTCATGATACCGTAATAGTTATCAGTTACACGGGTTAACTGATCGATTTCTATATATTCATTTATGGTATGTGCCAGATTTTCTTTGGACGGGCCCATACCGATGGTCTTAATCCCGGCTTCTCCTGCATAATGACTTCCGTTGGTGCAGAAATTATACTGGGTAATGGCAGGTGAATAACCCATTTCCTTTAATTCTGTGAGAACTGCCTCTATATACTCCTCTTCCTTGTCAAAAAGCCAGCCGGGAAAGAATCTTTCACCTTCGATTTCTTCTCCGGTGTAACAGCTTTCCTTTCCCACACTATAGGATACCCTGGCCTTTAATTCTGTATCCTTGCTTTTAAGCTCCGCCAGCAAGGCTTCAATAGGCGCAAGGACACTTTCCTTGGTCTCTCCCACCAGGAGTCTCCTGTCATAAGTAGCACTGCAATATTCCGGAACTACACTGGCACCTGGATATGGGCTGGATTTGATATCCGTTAACTCTAAAATACCCTTTCCAAGAACCGGGTGCTCTGTTGGAGTCAGTCCTTGGATGACTTCTATAATTTTTGCCATCTTATATACGGCATTGATACCCTTTTCAGGATTGGCAGAATGTGCAGGCACACCAAAGGTCTCCACTTTTATTTCTGCTCTCCCTCGCTGGCCGATTTTCAGATTTAACTCCGAAGCTTCACCTATTACCACAAAATCAGGTTTTACTGCCTGACTTATCTTTCTGGCCGCAACTCCTTCAAAGCATTCCTCATGGACAACACCTGCCACATAGATTTCACCTGCAAAATCCTTATCCGTATCCTCCGCAAAATTAGCTGCCGCTGCAGCCATGGCAGCAAGGGCTCCCTTCATATCAGAGGTCCCTCTTCCATAAATCTTCCCGTCATGAATTTCTGCCTCAAAGGGTGGATAAGTCCAGTCATTGATATTACCAACGGGTACGGTATCCATATGTCCGTCAAATAAAAGTTTCTTACCAGGGCGTTTTCCTTTAATAACTCCGATGGTATTTCCATAGCTGTCCTTTATTACCTCATCAAATCCCTTGGAGTAGAAGAACTCTGTCAGCCCTTCACCGACTCTTTCCTCTTCACCAGAATAGCTCTTCGCCTGCACCAGTTTCTGACACAGCTTTATTACTTCTTCTGCTCTTATATTATTTAGCATCTCTTTTCCTGCCTTTCCTGCTTTTATGCCGGTATGTTAATTCTTATGGTCTGGGATATAAGCCATCCCATACAATTCTTCTGTAATTCTCCCTGTCCGTATCGCCTTCACTGTTAAAGAACAATACAATGGAATCTTCATTAATACCAAGTTTCTCTTTCATCCATTGTAAAGAAGGATTCGTAAGCACTTCATAGAAAAGACCAAATCCCGCAGCACCACTTTCACCGGATATTACCCTTCTGTCCTCTCCTATTGGATTTCCTAATACCCGCATTCCCTGCGCTGCGGAATAATCTGGACAGGATACAAAAAAATCGGAATAATCCTTTAAGACCTTCCAGCCCACAGTAGTAGGTTCACCACAGGCAAGCCCCGCCATAATGGTATTCATGTCTCCGGTTACCGGATGAATCCTGCCGTCATTTGCCTTGGCAGTCTTATAGATGCAGGCTGCTTCATTAGGCTCAACAATTGCAGTAACCGGTCTGTCTTCTCCATAAACACCGGCAAAGAAACCCTGTACGGCACCTGCCAGGGATCCAACACCTGCCTGCACAAAGATATGCGTAGGTTTTACTTCCCCTAGCTGTTCATATGCTTCATATGCCATGGTTGTATACCCCTGCATGATCCAGGTGGGAATGTCTTCATACCCCTCCCAGGCAGTATCCTGTACCAATACCCAGCCCTTTTCTCCTGCATGTTTATCTGCAAGGCGAACGGCGTCATCGTAATTATATTCCGTGATTTCTGCCAGTGCCCCTTCTGCTTTTATATTTTCAAGCCTTTCCAATGCACTGCCCTTTGGCATATAGATTATGGATTTCTGCTTTAATTTATTAGCTGTCCAGGCAACACCTCTGCCATGATTACCATCAGTTGCAGATATGAAGGTAATATCGCCGGTCTGCTGCTTCACCTCCTCAGAAATTAATTCCCGGTAAGGAAGCTCAGATAAGTCTTTTCCTAACTTTTCTGCAATGTAATTTCCGATGGCGTAACTGCCCCCTAACACTTTAAAGGCATTCAACCCAAAGCGGTAGGATTCATCCTTCACATAAATTCCTTTTACGCCAAGCTGCTTTGAAAGCTCTTCTAAGGCTACTAAAGGAGTTTCTTTATACACATCAAAGCTTTTGTGAAAATCCAGTGCCTTTTTTGCTGCCTCTAGCCCTAAATGGCTTATATCTTTCTTTCCGGCAGCTTTACGTCCAAAATGAACCAGTTCAAAACTCATACCTACCTCTTTTCTGAATATTATCCCAAATATTCCAATTAAATATTTCACTATATAAGTTGAATTATAATTTTGCTTTCCAGGATGTGTTTTAAACGCCTTCCGTCAGGCTGTCATATAGCTCTTCCTATGAAAAACCATCTCTATCATTCAACTGCATTATCGTCCTTTTCATCAAAGGTAAAAATACTCAACAGACAACTTCCGTTGTTTCCTTCAGAAGCTTATCAATATCTGCAGGTTCTAATTCTGTAACATGTTTAGTGTGCTCAAGGACTTCTGCCCCGGCCTCATAGATTTGTCCTTTCCATCTTAATCGATAACCGCTCTCCAGCTTGCAAACACCGGGATTCATACTGTTAAGAAACAGTTCCGGCGTTTCAAACAGAGTAAACTTCTCCTTATAGGGAAGGTGCCCCAAAGGGCAGAAATAAAAACAGTTACCGCATTCATTGCATAAACCGTCACGATGCAGGATATATACTTTCCCATCTCCCTCCGTCTTTTTGTTTGCCCTGTTAGGACAGACGTCGGTGCATTGCCTGCACTTAGCACAAAAAGCCGAGTAATCACTCGCGGGGGTTTGGGCATTCTTCTTAGCTTTATTCCGGTAGCAGCTATCCTGTTCCGCAGCCTTTGCCAATACAGACAACCTGTCTCTGTCAATCATTTCAGGTATTTCCTTAAGCTCTGCTGCAAGGGCTTTATCCAGTGCTGTAAGATTCCTATAACCCCCAGTCTTTAATAGCAGAGTGGATACTGTAACCGGTTTGATTCCTGTTTCTAATATAGCTGCAATGTTTCCGCTGTCCGCTCCTCCGGAATAGGACATGGATATATTTCCTTTTACTATTTCTTCAAGTGCTTCTCGTAAAGCTGCTGCGACTCCTATGGTTATGGGGTAGAGCGCCGGACCGGACATATACATTGCCTCTCCCGGAAGCTCGTGATTGATAATCCTTACCGGAAGAGTATTGGTAAGCTTAATACCAAATTCCTTTCCCAGTTCCATACTCTTTTCTTTCAATCTGCCAATTAATGCAACCGCTTTTTCAAAGCTGATATCATGACGGAAGATCTCCTCGCTCATTTCCACATAGGAATAACCGCCATTCTCCAGTAGTTCTTTGACCTTATCATAGCCTAAAAGGGTGGGATTACATTTTAAGTGGGTATTCAGTTTCTTCTCTTTCATCAGATAAAGAACAATTTCCTCAATCTCTCCGGGGGGACAGCCGTGCATGGTGGAGAGGGTTACCGTATCACTGATACAGGAGGGAATATTTCTTATAAATTCCTCCGTAACCTTACCAAACAGCTCCGTTTCCTCAATAGCAGCCTCGGTACACGCTATAAAAACCCTGGTGTCTTTTCCTTCCTTCATAGCTTCCAGAAAGCCATCGACAGCAGGAGACTGTATTCCCGCCAGCTGGTACCCAACACTCATGTTGAATACAAAGCCGTCGCTTCTGCCAAGGTCAAACTCCTTCACCAGCAAATGAAGCAGCATCCAGGCCTTTATATATTCCTCCAGCGCCTTTTCCGGTGACAGCTCAGAGGACCATTCTGTATTATAGGCCTCCGTTTCTACGTAGATACAGGGCTTAACGATTCCCAGTTCTTCGCCCCACATTACCTGAACGGTCTTTAGTTCAAAGTATCTGGCCCCTGCTGCGTAAGCCGCCAGAATATTTTGTGCCAGTTGGGTATGGGGTCCTGCTGCCGGCCCAAAAGGTGTTTCTATCTTCTGCCCGTTTATCATCAGGTTCTCAAATATTTTTTCCGGTCTGCTTACCGGCACTCCATAAAAACTTTTTGTCTCTTTATATTCCATTACTGACTGCCGTAGCAACTCTTTAAATGGTATTGGTCTCAATTTATCACTCATACAAATCCACCCTTCCGGCAATCCCTGCTTCAGCCATGCTCATAACTCTTTAAAACGCTTCTTTTTAACCCTTATATTGTATTCCACAGCTCTTTGGCAGCTTCCCTGCATTGAAATAATACTTTTTCTTCGTCTTCTGCTAAAAGCTGCCTCTCCTTCATCAGAACCTTACCGTTAACAACCACCGTTGAGGTGTCTTTTCCGCTCATACCAAATAGAATATGTCCGTTAATGTTGTCTTTGGTAAGTGGTGTTATGGGCTTGTAATCCATAATTATCACATCTCCAAAGGCTCCTGGAATAAGTTTTCCAAGCCCTGCTTTACAATTGGGATTACTGCTCATGACCCGTTCTGCTATGGAAGGATTATTAAAGTAGAGCATCTCTGGTATTTCTGTCCAGGCGGCGGAAGGATTTTTAGCTTCATGCTTTTGAAGGATATTTGCTACCTTTAACGATTCCAGCATATCAGAAGTATATCCATCGGTGCCAAGCCCCAGCAGCACGCCTTTTTTATACATGGCCAGTACCTTGGGAGCACCTACCGCATTCCCCATATTGGATTCCGGGTTGTGAACCACCATGGTATTGGTTTCTTTTAAGATATCCATATCCTCTTCGTCAATATGTATGCAATGGGCAGCAATAGTATGTTCCCCAAGGATTCCTTCCTTTAACAGGCGCTTTACTACAGAGCTGCCATAGAGATTTCTGCATTCTGTTTCATCCTTTAAGCCTTCTGCTACATGAATATGGAAACCTGACTGCTTATGGGTGTACTCCCTGCACAAAGCCAGCGTATCATCACTTAAGGTAAAGGAGGCATGCAATCCCATCAGAGCACTTATCCTACCGGAGTTATCTGTCTTTGTGAAAGCTGCAAATTCACTGTTTTCCTTTATTGCCTCAAGCATCTTGTCCCTGCCGTCACGATCAGAAACCTCATAAGCCAGACAGGTTCTGACACCGCTTACCTTGGCAGCTTCTGCAATTGCTGCAAGGCTTCCCCTTATATGTCCGTAACTGGCATGATGGTCAATGATAGTTGTCACGCCGTTCCTGATACACTCCATATAGGTTGCTCTGGCGCTTAAGCTGCTTTGCTTCAGCGTAAGACCACGATCGAGTCTCCACCAGGTCCCCTCAAGTATCTCCAGAAAATTCTGGGGGTTATTCCCCGGAATATTCATTCCTCTGGCAAAAGCACTGTAAATATGGTGATGCGTATTTATAAGACCCGGCATGATTACACCCCCTTTGGCATCAATAAACTCAGCCTCCGGGTATTTCTCTTTTAATATATGATAAGGTCCTACTTCTGTAATATAATTATCTGTAATGCAGACCGCCCCGTTGTCATAAAAGGTGTTATCCACATCCCTGGCCACTAGTGCTCCGTTACCTATTAAAAGCATATCCCAGCTTCTCCTTTCTGACAGCTTCCTTACAATTCTCTTCTTAAGAACCGGCCTTTTCCCCCAAGGAATTTTCCGTTTCTTACAATCTGCTCTCCCCTTAGGAACACCTGAGAGACAGTTCCCTTCACTTTATTACCGTTATAAACAGATTCCACATCCTGTATCCGATGCTCTGCTTCACCTTTTAGAATAACAATATCTGCATCTGCTCCGGGAAGCAGTGTTCCCTTTCTGGGATAAAGTCCATACGCTTTTGCCGGACCTTCTGTAAATTTCGGTATTATCTTTTCTCCAAAGGCTTCATACATCGTTAAAAAGGAATATTGTATCCCACCGATGCCCATGGGAATTTGGGAAGTATATTTTTCTCTCTTCAAAGTGTTATCAAAGGGGCAATGATCTGTTCCAATAGCCGTAATATTATCAACCTGTTCTCTAAGTAACAGTATTTCCTTCTCTTCCCGTAAAGGAGGGGTCATGGTATAGAGATAACCGTCTTCTTTTTCATAATATCCGCTGTGAAAAAAGAAATAATGGGGGCAGCTCTCTAAGAGAACCCTTCCCTTCTTAAGCTCTTCCTGATAGTTTTGGGCCAGAAGTTTTACAGAGCTGCCGGCACTGACATGCACGATATACAACTGTCCTTCCCGTTCCTTGGCCATTTCAGCAAGCTTTAGAATTTCCGTCCTCTCGCTTAATACCGGTCTTGATTTTTCATGGTCTTTTACCAGAATTTCCTTTCTGGTATCAATCAAGGTATCATTTTCTGCATGGATAACAATACGTCCCTTTAATTCACTGGATACCTGAAGGAGTCTGTCAATGTCTCTGTCGTAGGTTCTTCTATCCGTATCGGAATAGGTAGTAAAAAGTTTAAGAGAGGGAAGTCCTGCTTTTAACCCTGCTTTCAGAAGATTTGCCGCATCCTCTTTCGGTGCTGCAATGGTGGTGTGGAAGCTGTAATCCGTAGCACTGAAAGCTGCCAGCTCCATTCGTTCTCTAAAAGCCTTTTCAAATTCTGCACTGCTTTGTATGGGATCAAGAAAATCAATGTATGTAGTAACCCCTCCTAAGGCTCCAAGCACAGAACCGGTATAAAAGTCATCTTTTGAAGTATTCTTACCAACCTTCAGATGAAAATGAACATGAGGGTCAATAAAACCCGGCAGTATTCTGGCGCCCTCTGCATCAAATTCCTCCTGGCAGGGAAGATAACTCTTTGTAACAGCTTCAATTCTGCCGTTTTTAATATAGATATTTTCCTCTCTGAACTGTCCTTCCAAATAAACTAATCCGTTTATAATTCCTAACTCCATAAGAATCTCTCCTTTCTAAGGTTATGACATATGCCTGCTCTTTGCCTTTTCGTAATCTTCCGGGGTGTCAATATCTAACAGCAGCCTTTCATCCTCTATGAGGAATCGTTTTACTTTCTTTGTATGTAGATACTGTTGTAAATTAGCATTATCCTCCAGACGAAGAATTTCCTCTGCTGCCTGCCTGGGAAGCAGTAACGGATGCCCGCCTCTGCTTGCAGTGCTGGGCTTTACAATACCCGGTATTTCCTTTAACAGCTCCTTACAGAGCTCAGTTGTAAGAAAAGGATAATCTCCCGGCGTCAGAAAGAAATAGGGGCTTTTTACTTCTGCAATACCAGTCTTTACCGAGGTGAACATCCCTTTCTCATAATCTTTATTCCATATCAGCTGTACTCTGCTGTCATAAGGCTTAATTAAGGGATAAAGTCTATCTGTGGAATATCCGCCTACAATGATAATATTAGTGCAGATGGGTAAAAATACTTCAATTACACGGGCAAGCAAAGGCTTTCCTTCAATCAGCAGCTCAAGCTTAAAACCTCCTGCCCGGCTTGAGAGTCCGCCTGCCAATATNNATAAAACCCCCCTCCCCGATTTGAGAGCCCCCCTGCCAATATTACCGCATCAGTATCCATAACTCCTCCCCTTAAAATTTATTATAGATTGACTAGTCAATCTAATTTGTACCGATAAAAATTATATCCCAATTCTAAACCGGGATATACCGGCGTTCTTGCATACTATTTATAAAAGAGAGAGAATTTCCTGCAAAATTTTAAGTCTGATTTATATTTCACTATAGGGAGTGTGAAAGATACCATAAGTTAACCGACACTCCTTATGTTGATATATGAATATGCAAAATAAGCGAAATACATTACTGCTGTAATATATCTCGCCCATGAGTTCTTTTTATGCTTAGTAGTTTATCACCCTGTATTATAAATGTCAAACCCTTTTTTACAATGCAAACTCGTTTACCAAATCAGGTTTTATAATCCTCCATAAGAACCCTCATAATTCCCCCGCACACCATACCTTCTGATTCTGCCACATCCCCTGTCATATCTATATCCCGAAGCTTGTACCTCCCTGTCCCAATCATAGATACTGCTTCATGAATAATTTCCGCCTCTGCACAGCCGCCGCCTATACTGCCCTTTACACTTCCTGTAGGAAAGACTGCCATCTTAGCACCTTTTCCTCTGGGGGTAGAACCCTTGGTTTCCGTAACCGTAACCAAACACATGGGTTCTGTCCTTCCTGCTGCCAGGAAATTTAACAACTCATATTCTACATCCGTTTTTTCTTGCGCCTGTAAGTGGTTGCCCAGACGTTTTCTTTCGATGAGCTGGGCCAGAATAGAGATACTGATTTCCTCCGGTGTTACGGCACCAATAGAAAGCCCGATAGGAGTGCACACCCGATAGAGTCTTTCTTTTTCATATCCTTCCTTTTCCAAGAGCTCAAGTATTGCCTTAACTCTTCTTTTGGAACCAATCATACCAAGATAAATAGTCTCCGGTAAGTTTAAGATGCTCTTCAGACAATCCATATCATGACGGTGTCCTCTGGTTATTATTACAAGGTAATCATTTCGGGTAATCCGAAGCCTGGGTATAATATGTTCAAAGCTGTCACAGATAACTGTCTCCGCATCCGGGAATCTGGCTGAATTGGCAAAGGAAGGTCTGTCATCTGCAACCGTCACTTGAAATCCTGTTTTCCCAGAGAACTCAGCCAAAGGAAGGGCAATGTGTCCGCCGCCCAATATAATCAGCCGTTCCTTTGGGTAAAATACTTCCGAAATATATAATTCCTCGTTTGACCTGCTTTCTGCTCCCACACCGTTGATTTCTTCCAGATAACGTTCAAGCTCAGCAGTAACCTCTCCTTCTGCTTTTTGAAGTTTTGTAACCAGCCGCATAGGTTTATCTTTTTCCAGTTCTTCTATAAGCTGTTTATAGATCATACCATCGCCTACTTTCCTGTTTATCACATTCATGCAGTTGTCCGCAAACATCACATTCAACTTTTATTTTGCAAACGCCTGAGATCAGTCTGGATCCTTTTATATTATTTACCGAACCCGCAGTTTGGAAAAGTACAGATTTCACAGTTTAAGCAGAGTCCACCATGCCCCAAAGCGGCCAGTTCTTCTGCGGTAACCGGATCTTCTGCCAGTACCCTTGGCAGGATCAGATCAAATATGGTTCGTCTGGCATACATTACACAACCGGGCAATCCCATAATAGCCCTGTTATTATAATAAGCCAGCATAAACATAGCGCCGGGAAGGACCGGAGCACCATAGGATATAACCTTTGCCCCAGTATCCTTGATTGCCCCCGGAGTCGTATCATCCGGGTCAACACTCATACCTCCGGTACATAATACGATTTCCGCACCTGTATCTATTGCCTTTTTAATTGCTGCTGTTATTTTATCCTTTTCATCGTTTAATATCTCCTGGCTGATAACCTCAACACCATATTCTGCAAGCTTATTACGGATTACCGGCCCGAAGGTATCTTTAATCCGTCCATGAAACACTTCGCTTCCAGTCGTTATGATGGCTGCCTTTTTCACTGTATAGGGAAGCAGCTGCAAAAGCGGTTCTCCCTTTCCGATTTCTTTGGCCTTATTCATCTTTTCCTCTTCAATAACCAGGGGAATCACTCTGGTGCCTGCAAGCATATCTCCTTTTTTCACCGGCTGATTGCTATGCATGGTAGCAATTATCATTTCTCCCAGAGAATTTATCTGAAACAGTCTTTCTTTGTCCACCTTAAAAAGCCCATCTCTGTCCGCAACTATATTTATCTTGCCCTCTTTTACCGGCGTTGGCACCATATGCTCGTTCTTACAGAGTCCATACAGTATATCCGCCCCTTCATCCTCATGAAGGATTCCCTCTTTCTTCTCCCAGACATAAAGATGCTCTTTTCCGATGGAGAGTAAAACCGGTATATCCTCCTCCCTGACCACATGCCCTTTACGGAAGATAGCATCATCGATTTCACCTTTAATTATTTGTGTGATATCATGGCATAGCACATGCCCTACTGCTTCTGTTGTTTTAATCGTCTTCAATTTTATCACATCCTTCTTAAGAGGGTAAAAAGCTTTAAAACAAATATCCCCTTAAATCTCTGTCTGTCCTTCTGTATCTGTTTTCTGACTGTATCTGTTTCTGACTGTATTCATTTCTGCTTACTTTATTCTGTTTTCTGTATTTTTCCGGCTTATTTTTTCCTGATTAATGATTCTCTTCTGCTTCATTTTACTGTTCAATATATTCTTTTCTTTATTCATTTTTCTGTACTCTTTATAGTTCTCGGTACTGCCCTCCGTATCGATTTATGTACTGATAGGCAGCACTATTCCAGTATAGTCTTTAATATAACCTCTTTGCTGTATTTAAAATATTCCTCTACATCAAATCTGTCTTCATTAATAAGATACTGCATGGATGCACCTTCCAGTATTGATACGATAAAATAGGGCAGAAAATTCTTCTTCTGCTCTGAAAGTGCAGGTGCATAGTTATCAAGCATCTTTCTGATTTCCTTCCTCCAGCCTTCAAAAGAAGAATCAAAATTCTCCTGGATATCCGGATTGGTATGTCCCTGTACCCAGAAATCAATTTCTGCAAAATCATATTTCTTCTCATTCAATATAAACTCTAATTTTTGTTTGATAAATACCTCTAATTGATCCTCCAGAGTATTATCTGCCTCAACCTTCAGTCTCTCCCTTAAATCAAGACATCTCTTTAACACCTTCTTCTGTAAAGCAAGCATCAGATCATTTTTGGTCCGATAATAATAATGAAGGTTTGATTGTACCATTCCGGCTCTGTCAGCTATAAGGTGCATCCTGGTTCCGCAGATGGTATTCTCAACCACTACATCCAATGCTGCATCCAGTATTTTCTCCTCCGGTTTCTCTACTACGCTTTTCACTCTCATCTTTTTATCCTCGCCTCTCATAATGCCGCCAAATGGGCATGCAAATTAAATGGTATTCTAAAAATCCTCTAACATAACCTAAATTAGTGTTTGCTGAATTAATCAATCAAATAGAATCAACCTGCCGATATTCGTTTACCCGCTATATATTTCCCCTTAATATGTCTGTCATCAGAAAGATAGATAATTCTCTCAAGCCTTTCTTCTAAGGTCAGTTCTTTTTGTGATTGTATATCGCTATCATCTATAATCAGAGCATCCAGCTCGTAACCCGGCAGAAAACTTCCAACCTTGCCAAACAAAGCACCTCCGCCCATGGTTCCAAGATAGAAGGCCTCCTTTGCAGTCAAAGGTTTTAGCGTAGAGTCTTTTAGTCTCCAGCGAAGCTTGGATACCTGTATGGCAGACACCATAGTGCGGAAAATAGAATTGGAATTACCTCCTGCCATATCTGTTCCAAGACCTACTCTCATGTCAAGATCCATAAACTTTCTCACAGGAGCGATACCCGAAGCCAGGTTGGTATTAGAATCAGGACAGTGAGCAATGAATACACCTTTTGCCTTCATCAGAGCAATTTCTTCCTCTGTGGAATGGACACAGTGAGCCATCACTGCTGTACCGTTTTCTCCGAATAATCCGAATTTATCATAAGCCTCTCCGTAATTATTCGTATCAGGACAGAGTTCCTTCACCCATTCAATTTCAGAAAAATTCTCGGAAAGGTGTGATTGTAAGGGTACCTTATACTCTTTTTGTATCCGCCCAAGTTCCTTTAGCAGCTCATCTGTACAGGTTGGTACAAATCTGGGGGTAATCACCGGTGTGATATTTTGATATCTTCCCTGACATGCCCTCAGCCAGTCAACTGTATCATCAATAGATTTGCTGGTAGCCTCTTTTAAGAAATCCGGACAATTTCTGTCCATGTTAACCTTTCCTACCATACATTTAAGACCTGTCTGTTCCAGCATATCCATTAAATCAAGGGTAGCCTCTTTATGAACTGTAGCGTAGATGCAGGCTCTTGTAGTAGCACCTGCCAGTAAATCTCTGCAGAATATCTCATATGCCCTCCTGGCATACTCCCTGTCGGCATATTTACTCTCTTCCGGAAAGGTATTTCTATTAAGCCAGTCTATCAGCTCCATATCCATACCAAGTCCCACAAAGGTATATTGAGGCGCATGGGTATGCATATCAACAAGCCCCGGAATTACAAGATCGTCACCATAATCTTCTAAAGGCAGATACTTATAGATCTCAGGAAGTTCTTTATAAGTATCCTCTACCAATCCATTAAGACATACCAGATACCCCTTGTCAACTGTCACAAGCTCTGACCTTGATTTCATATATATAATATTCCCTTTCATGATAAACGAATCTTTCTTCAACATACAACGCCTTTCAAATAAAATGCTACCTACTATTATAATAACATCTTTTTGCTTTTGTGATTTACTGATATGTGTTCCTTCATAGTTTTGATTTTCTCTCAGGATTGATTTACAAACATAAAAAAAGTCACAAATAACCGTCTTTTCCTCATTGAAAGAAGTAAAAACTATTATTTCTGACTTACTGCAGCCACTTTTTCTACCTATGATATCGGATAACCGTCGTAATGTCAAGTGAAACAGTAGATAAACAAAGCTATAAAAGGTAAATTAAGTAAAACAACTTGCCTTTTATAGCTTAAACACTTGACTTATTTGATATTACATGAGTTATTATGCTACTGATACCTTTTCAGAACTCCCCCTTGGTGCCTTGTTAACTGCGTACAATGAATTAAAATAACCCTTCGCTTCTATTAGTTCTTCGAAAGAGCCCTGCTCAACCACCATCCCCTGATTCATTACAATGATCTGATCGTACTTTCTTAAAATACTCTCCTCCATCTTATGGGTGATAATTATTTTTGTGAGATTAGCAATACTTAAGATTGCTTCCTCCACTTGTCTTGAGGTCTGGTTATCAAGAGCTGCCGTTGCTTCATCCATAAGCAGAAAGGGCGTCTGTCTGATCAGGCATCTGGCAATTGAGATACGCTGTTTCTCTCCCCCGGAGAGATTGGACCCATTCTCTCCGCATTTATACTCCGGTCCTTTCTCTTCAATTAATTTCGTTAACCCGGAACATTTAATAGCATACTCTAACAATTCCTTATCAAACTTCTGAAACAGGCTTATATTATCGGCAATACTATTATTAAATACAAATACGTTCTGCTGAATGGTGGAAACCATATCATATAAACTGCAGGAGTTAATTTCTCTTAACTCGTGCCTGTCAAACTGAATCTTTCCTTCATAGTTCCTGTGGTATCCTAATAAAAGATTCAGCAGTGTGGATTTACCACTACCGCTACCTCCTACAATAGCATAACTCTTACCCTTCTCAAACTTAAGATTCACATTCCTGATGGTTCTTGACCCTTCTTCATATCCAAAGGAAACATTCTCATATATTATTCCCTCTTCTACAGTAGCAAGCTCCTGACTTCCTTCTGTGTCTTCACTGGCCTCAGCCAACTTTCCTATTTTATCAATTAATGCTCCTGCTGCTTTCCTGTTAACAATCAGCTGCCCTAAACTGTTTATAGGACCTAAAACATAATTAAGCAGCTGAATATAAGCGACCACCACACCTGCTGTGATAACCCCCTGTAAGGCGAAATATACACCCATACCAAATACCGTCAGTTCTACAACCAGACCTGACAGGATGTTAAGTATTTCGACAGAATCATTAAGGTCCCCTCTTCTTTTCTTGGTCTGCTCCAGTTCTCCATTCTTTTCTTCAAAATTATGATAAATCTCCTTATCTACCTTGAAGCTTTTAATAACCGGAAAACCTGCCAGTAAATCTTTTAAGAGAGCTAAAAAGGTAGCATTTTCTTCCGATACGTTTGTTTCCGCTTTCGTCAGTTTATTACCATACAGAACTGAAACCAGTATGGGCAGCAGACTGGCCAGCATAGTACAAAGGAAGATCTTCCAGTTATAATAAGCCATTGCAGCTACTCCTCCAAGAAACATGGCTCCATGCAAAATAATATTAAAAGTACCTCTTAAATAGTTCTGCTCGATGGAAGCCAGATCATTACTGAAGGCTGAAAGATAGGTACTGGATGACTCTTTATGGAAAGAGTTTATATTTTTATTCAGGATTCGGCCAAAGATATAATTTTTATATTGCTGCAATGCCCGCTTTAAAAATTGATTCATAAATATCTTCTTCATATATTGAGAGCCTATCATAGCTGCCATAACAATAACAAAAATTATCATAGCCCGCCAGAATTCCTTCATGGTGCCACCGTATGCCACGTCCAGAAATAACTGTAGGACAACAGCAATGGCTACCTGCGCGATAACAAAGATTAAGAGTGTAAGCACAGTTCCAGCTAAATTTAAGTGATTCTTTATATAAAACTGCTTTTTATAAATAGTATTGTTTTGCTTCATATAATATCCTTTCTATTTCTGCAACAGTGGTTTCTTTCTATCATAAAATATTGGGTACATCATATAAGGCTGCTTAATAATCTCCTTCGCAAACAGAAGAAAAGGCAGAACAGAAGGATTATCAATGAGACAATAGGAAACCAGAAAACCTTCCTCGGTTTCTATCTCCTGTTTGATAACTATTTCTATGTTGCACAGTTCTCGTAACATGTCTTCCATTTCTTCTTCCTCCAGCTTAAGGTTCTTACACAGGAACTTCACGGTAAAACCATCATTTTTTCTGTGATTCAGATACAAAACAAGTTTCATCATATTTTTCTTACCCAGGGTTTGAAAAAGCTTTTGATAATCTTCCTCTCCCGGCAGGTCGTATTTATTTCCTTCCTCTACTTCCGGCAGCAGAAAGAAATAATGAAAATCCTTTGACAATTTTGCAAAGATATAACCTTTATCCGTTATAATCCTGGAATAGAACTGATTTATATCATCCTCGTACATTTCTTCGATATCCCGTATAATTGAAGTGGAGGCCTGACCTAATATTCCAAGAATAATGCTCCAGCAATAGTTAAAACACTTTTCGTATTTCTCATCGTCTGCCAGCTCAATAAGTTCATGCCGGATAGCCAGGCCAATATTCTGCTTGATTTCTTCTGTCCTTCCAAACAGACTATCTATAGTAACGTCAAAAAAATCTGCAATGGAAGGCAGTAGCTCTGCATCCGGTACACCACCGCACTCCCATTTGGAAACTGCCTGTGTCGTCACACCCACAGCTTTCCCAAGCTCCTCCTGGGTTACCTGCTTCTTTTGCCTTAATTCCTTAATCCTCTTACCCAATATACCAACTGCCATAATAACCTCCAACTAAAAATAGATCCTTCGCGAATTCAGTATCTTTATGGTTTAACTATATATCATCCTTTGGTTGAATGCAAACAACTATTTTGACGCAAAATCAACTGTAGGTTTAATTAAGAATATATCTAAGCAACTCTCCTTTGTTGTATTTTAGGAATATCACAAGAAATTATGGATAATCATTCATAATTCCTTGTGAATTTCGATAGTAATATATAGTAAATAATGATATAATTTACTTACTTTAATATCAAATAGCGGTGGGTTTAATTATTGTATTATGCCGTCTTAGACGGCGGAATGAGAGGCAGTTATGAACGAACCACTGGTCAGTATTATTGTGCCACTATATAATGGGGAGCAGACGATTGAACGATGCCTAAGCAGTATCCGTAATCAAAGTTATAAAAATATTGAAGTGCTTGTGGTAAACGACGGGAGCAAGGATCACAGCATGAAGGTGCTGAAGAAATTCGAAGAAACGGATTCCCGCTTTCAGATAATAAATAAAACAAATTCTGGTGTAAGTGACAGCAGAAATCTTGGCATGAAACACGCCCGAGGCAAATATCTGCAGTTTATCGATAGTGATGACTGGCTTGTAAAAGATGCAACGGAGACCTTTGTCACCGCTGCTGAAACTTATAATTGCGACATGATTATTACCGATTATCACCGAGTAGTAAACCGCAAGATCTATATCAAGGGACATATCCCAAAAGAGGGCTTAATCAGCCGCAGGGAATTTGCCGAATATATGATGAAAGCACCTGCTAACTTCTACTATGGTGTTATGTGGAACAAATTTTTTAGAACCGATATCGTAAAATCCCATAAGTTAAAATGCTCAAGAGACCTTAACTGGTGTGAGGATTTTTTATTTAACCTGGAATACCTGCAATACATAAAGGATGTCTGTGTTATAAAGAAACCTGTCTACTATTACGTAAAAACCAAAGGAAGTCTTGTGTCAACACAGGTAAACTTAAAACAGACAATAAGAACCAAACGCATCCTCTTCGATTATTACAAAGATTTATATAAGAGCATTGATATATATGATGAAAACAAACTTCGAATTCAGATGTTTTATCTGGCAGTAGCCCGGGATCCGGGAAAACGCAAGAAATCTGTCCGTTCGACTAAAAACGCAGAAAAGGTAAAAAAAACTTCTTTGCCTAAAAATAAGTCTTCTGATAAAGTGAGAAAGAAACTTCCCGTAGAATAAGTGAGCTGACCACTTATATATCTGAAACTCTAATATTTGAAACTCTAAGTATCAGTAAGCTGCAACGATGTATTAAGAAGTATTATCATATGACTATAAATAAATATATACATAAGAAAAAATGAAAAAGCTATATTGCTAATGGCAAATGATGCGCTAAATATTAAAAACATGACAAATTAATTCGGCTATGGAAATAATAAAATCACCTATTCATTTAAAGAAGCTTTAATTCACGGAAAATATAGCAAAAAAGTAACCACTACCTAATGATAGTGGTTACTACTTTTTGGTTTTATGCATGATTTTGATTTCTCATTCTCACTGCAACTCCTTATAATGCGGATGACAGGACTTGAACCTGCACGGTATCCCACTAGATCCTAAGTCTAGCGCGTCTGCCAATTCCGCCACATCCGCTTATTATAAATGAGACATCCGGGATTCGAA
>DJJW01000099.1 GCA_002434335.1 Lachnoclostridium sp. UBA6558
TAGCTCAGCTGGATAGAGCGTCTGGCTACGGACCAGAAGGTCGGGGGTTCGAATCCTCTAACGCACATATAGGACTGTAATTTCTTAATTGGAATTACAGTTTTTTGTTATTTAAGATATCATTATAAATGGTCTTGCTAATCCTTATAAATATCCCATGCAGGAATGTAATAGGCATTAATAGCAGGCATATAAAATATACAATAATAGAAACTCTAAATGGTTTTGTTTTATCTTTAACTCGGTGGAAGTTCTTAGATCAGTATCAGCTGCTTGCAGTTGAGCTATTTTTCAATCAAAACCCTCAAAATAACTAATTTAATGAAATGTTAATAATAGAGCTATTTACCCCAGTGGAGCATTATGCTAAAATTAGACTAATTCTTAAATCATTAGATAAACTAATAGTTATTATTAGTAGTCTGGGATTTGATAAAAGAAAGCAGCATAGAAATCGGAAATGTATAGTTTGATATTAGGAGGATACATGACTAGAGAAGAATTTATAATAGAACTTAAAAAAGCACTTGCAGAAGAGATACCTGCAAATGAAATTGAAAATAATATAAATTACTATAACAGTTATATAAGAGAACAAATGCAAACTAAATCAGAGGAAGAGGTCCTTATAGAGCTGGGTGATCCAAGATTAATAGCTAAAACCATAATTGATAGCTTTCAGATGTCCCAAGGACCGCTGTATAACAATAAGAGGCAGCGCATGGGCTATGAGGATGCTTATACAGAGGAATGGCAGGATAATGATGCCAGAGAGGGATATAGCCAGGATAACGATGTATTTGGCAGTACAGGGAGCAGTTATCATGTGTATAAGAATTATGAGTTAAAGTGGTATCATAAAGTTGCTTTAGCTGCAATGATTGTTGTTATTCTTTCTATAGTAATTATAATTGGCGGTATAATATTAAAGTTATTCTTCTCTATCGGAATCCCTTTATTACTAATTTACTTCGTTTATAGGCTGATAATAGCAAAGCGGAATAATTAATCAGTGTCAAAGAATAAGTTTATTAAAAGTGATACAAAGTATAATTTATGGATAAAAGTTATTATAGGTTTTAAAAGTTTATAATAGGTTGTTAAAGTTACTATAGATTATTATAGTTATGATAGATTATTGATGTTATTATAGGTTATTAAGGTTATTGGAAAATAAAAGTAACAATAAACGTAGATATAAAAAAATTAGTATGGCTATATAGATAACAATACAATAATTATTTGAATATTGTTTATTAAGGATAAAGTCAAATTTATGAGTATTTGAATTAGATAAAAGAGTAAATAAAGACAACGATATTCTTGATGTTATAATATAATGATAATATGCTATGACTTATTATTTTAAGATTTGTTATGATATAATGATAATATGCTATGACTTATTATTTTAAGATTTAACTATAAATAAGCAGCAGTTACAGCTTAGAAGCACCTTAGCCGCGACTTCTTTACATCCATTAGTTTTTACAGAAATCAGATAATAAATTATTAATATATAATTTTAACTATCTGAATAGCTCATTATAGTAACTTTCAGAAAAGTTTATAGTGAAACAACCGCCAAGGGGGAGCCAAGGCGGTTGTTTCGATGAGGGGAGTATAAATAATTAATAAGGGGTTATATAGTGCGTTAGATGAATCTTCCGATCTCTCTCTAACACAACTACATTATAATACATAATTAACAATTATGCAAGATGCTAGCAATATAAAATCTAATATTTTTCTTAAATTTTCTGATTTACTTAAAAATCCATTATTTGTTAAGTGATTGAATAATATTTTCGATAAATTAATTTTACCGTTGCATATTTTAAAATAAAAACGTCCATAATATGTGTGTAATCTTAATAAAAAATTAGATTTTTAGGAGGACTTTTAAAATGGCAAACAACAGTTATAATGATTACTCATCAAACTCAGAAAAAAATAGCACAAGCAAAAACACATCAACAAACACAACATCCAATACACAGAACAAAACTTCCAATAACTCCAAAAACAACGCTAAGAATACAAGCACATCTAATTCTGCGCGTAATACAACAAAAGAATAATATCTGTAAAGTTCTAAAAGAGCGTGTTGCGATATAAAAATTGAGCAACACGCTCTTTTATGTAATATCAATTTTATGTAATATCCTTTGGTCTTTTCACCTATCCAGGCACAATTAGACAATTTACAGAATATTATAATATCGAAGTGCAGGTGATATTATGACTTTTGAAACTATTAATGCAAAGGATATAATGTACTACATAAGAAGGCCGGAGGTATTGATTATTGATATCAGAGAACCCCTTGAATACAGACAGGGGCATATACCATCTGCCATAAATATACCCTATGATGATTTTGAAGATGGTAAAAGGGATATACCCGGAGATAAACTGTTAATCCTGTATTGCGACAGAGGTAATTTAAGCCTGCTGCTTGCAAGGGATTTAAGCAAAGAGGGTTATTGGGTCAAGAATATTTACGGTGGTATGCATGCATATCGAGGTGCTCTTGAGTATTAATCTATAAATAAAAGCGTTTTTTTACCCAAACTGCTTGAAGCTGGTTTATTTATTGCATTGGTATATTTCATATGTTATAATTCATTGTTAGTTCAATTTACCTCAGTTAAACAAAGGGAGTACAATATGATGAATCAATATGAGTTTTTGGCACCATGCCATAGGAGTTTAGAAAGTGTTCTGAAGAAAGAGATAACAGATTTAGGCTATGAAATAAAACAAGTTGAAGACGGACGTATTCTGTTTGCCGGAGATGAGACGGCCTTTGCCAGAGCAAATATATTTCTTCGTACAACAGAACGTATACTTCTTAAGGTAGGTAAATTTAAAGCAGAAAGTTTTGATGAGTTGTTTGAGGGTACGAAAGCAATTCCCTGGGAAAACTACATCCCTAAAGATGGTAAATTCTGGGTAGCCAAGGCTACTTCTATCAAAAGTAAAGTATTCAGTCCGTCAGATATTCAGTCAATCATGAAAAAAGCTATTGTTGAGAGATTGAAACAGGTCTATAAAATAGAATGGTTTCCGGAGGATGGGGAAAGTTATCCTATCCGTGTTACTTTTATGAAGGATGAAGTTACAATTGGTATTGATACCTCTGGTGAATCGCTTCATAAGAGAGGATATAGAAAATACGCAAGTAAAGCTCCTATAACAGAAACCCTGGCAGCGGCTTTGATTATGGTTACCCCCTGGAAACACGATCGTATACTGGTAGATCCTTTTTGCGGCAGTGGAACCATTCCGATTGAAGCTGCCATGCTAGGGGCTAATATTGCACCTGGAATCAACCGCTCCTTCCTCGCTGAGAATTGGAAGCTGGTTCAGAAGAAGAACTGGTATCAGGCAATTGAAGAAGCAAACGATGTGAGAAAAAAAGATGTTGAAATGATAATTCAGGGCTATGACATTGATGGTGAAATTATAAAGGCGGCAAGGCAGAATGCTGCTCTGGCTGATGTGGAGGATTATATTCACTTTCAGCAGAGACCCCTCAGTGAATTAAGCAGCAGTAAAAAATACGGTTTTATTATTACTAATCCGCCTTATGGTGAAAGATTGGAGGAAAAGGAAGCTCTGCCGGCTCTTTATGAAGAAATAGGAAAAACCTATGCTAATCTGGATGCCTGGTCCCTGTTCCTGATTACCAGCTATGAAGATGCTATAAAATATATCGGACGCAAAGAGGATAAGAATCGTAAGATATATAATGGTATGCTTAAGACCTATTTCTATCAGTTTATGGGACCTCGTCCGCCTAAACGAAATAATACGGCTAAAGAAATTTAGCATACCCTCATAAGAATTTCATAAGAAGGCTGCCATATTACGGTTAAAAGCTTATAGTCCTATTAAGAGATAGGGTTATAAGCAAATACGGTAATAGGCAGCTTTTTTTATAATAAATAACTAACCTTTATACAGTTTGTATTATCCTACTTATTACCTACTAGCAAAGAATACAGCTAAATTAAGCACTTTTAAATTGAGATATATGTAATAATATTTTGCTTATTGTAGAAAAATTAGATGCATAGTATAATCTTTCTATCAGGGGGATTATAGAATGGGAGATAAAGTGCTAAAGTATACGGCAGTTTTCACCTTTGGTCTGATGCTGTCGGTAGTTATATTTTCACTGATTTTATCTTATAAAGCGGATCTTGTGGGGGATGATTCTGCTTTGGCTGCAATTAAAACGGTGTATGAAAAGCAAAATGAAAGTAAAGATTACCTTTCTACCGTCCATGAATTGAAAGATGAACTAGGGGATAAATATATAGCAATTAATAATGCAGGTAATAATGAATTTACAATAAGGGAGGACTATATTAACAAAAGTCTGACTTTGATAATAAAGGGCTTAAAAGACAAAAGTTTGACAGAAGACAAGATTGTAAGAGTAAACAATAAGGGAAGTTATCAGGGGATTGTTTCACAGAAGGCAGAGGCAGAAAAGAGTGGATATCTGGTACCAGAGATATTAAATGCGGAGGATGGAGAAATTTCCTACGGTATAATACCTGAATTCGAGGATACTGACCCTGTTACTAAAATAGATATTGACTATAATAAGAAAGAAGACGGAACCTACGAAGCAATTATACAGTTGGCACTGGATCATGTTTATGCTCCTTTTATGCTAAAAGAGAAGGGACAGGTCTATATTGCATTAAAGAAACCTTCTGAGGTCTATGAGCATATAGTTGTTCTGGATGCAGGACATGGAGGAAAGGATCCCGGTGCAGAAGCTGCCGATGGTTCTTATTATGAGAAGGAGATAAATCTTAAGATACTTTTATATGTTAAGGAGCTGCTGGATAAGGAGAATATTAAAGTCTATTATACGAGAACTGATGATAGAACAATTTACCTGAATCCAAGAGTTAATCTGGCAAATGAAACAGGGGCCGATTTATTTATCAGTATTCATTGCAATTCCAGTGAATCCTCGCTGCCAAGAGGACTTGAGGTGTTGTATAAGAGTAATTGGGGCAAAAGTTCCTTCAGCTCTGAACAGTTAGCCAGAATTGCGCTGGAGGAAATGAAGCCAGTGACTGGCCATGTTAACAGAGGTTTGGTTGCAGGAGATGAAATGTTGATAATTAATAAATCACAGGTTCCTGTAGCTTTAATCGAAGTAGGCTTTATGTCAAATCCCCAGGAGCTGGAATTCTTAAAATCCAATAAAAGAGAGAAAGAGATCGGAAAAGCAATTGCTCAGATTATTAAGAGGGCTCTTTTGGAAAAAGATATCAACAATTAAGATTACACAATTTTTGGGCTGACGGAGAAGCGGTCATCTCAGTAATTGTGTGGAAGTGCCACAATGGTTTTTCATAAATATTATTTTGTGGCAGTACCGGCAGGAAGGCCTGCGGTATATAAGAGGTCGAGAGTGAAAGAAAAATAATAAATAGAAAGGATGTCACGCAAGGATTCTTTCACTCTTTTTTATTTGTGGCAGTATCGCAGGCCGGCCTGCGATATATAATGGGTATAAATGATGCAAAGAATAATATTTGCCACAGGAAATGAGGGCAAAATGAAAGAAATAAGAATGCTTTTAAAGGATCTGGACTGCCAGGTGCTATCTATGAAGGAAGCTGGTATAGATATTGATATAATAGAAGATGGTGACACCTTTGAAGCAAATGCAATAATTAAAGCGAAAGCAATCATGGAAATGACAGGAGAGATAGTTCTGGCAGATGATTCAGGGCTGGAGGTGGATGCCATGGATAAAGGTCCAGGTGTTTATTCCGCACGTTTTATGGGTGAGGATACATCCTATGATATTAAGAACAATTATATACTGGACAGGTTAAAAGGACTCAAAGGCAGTGACAGGAGTGCCAGGTTCGTGTGTGTTATCGCTTGTGCTTTTCCTGATGGCAGAATTCTGACAACCAGAGGTGAATTTGAAGGTTTAATCGGTGATGCTATTTCCGGTGTAAATGGCTTTGGTTATGATCCTATATTCTGGGTGCCTGAGTACGGCTGTACTTCCGCTGATTTATCCCCCGAGATTAAGAATGAGGTAAGTCATAGAGGTAAAGCCTTAAGAGAAATGAAGGATAAACTGAAGGATTTAATGTAACAATAAATATCAACAGAAAGGGTATAATCGGGTCATAAAGGAATTTATGAAAATACTAATCGTAAGTGATACCCACGGAAGATTAAGCAATTTGGAAAAAGTTATTTCGAAGGTAAGCCCATTGGATTTAATGCTCCATTTAGGGGACTTTGAAAGTGGTGAAGACTATATTAGTTCTATAGCCTTTTGTCCCGTGGAATTTGTATCCGGAAACAATGATTTTTTTGCAGACGTACCAAGAGAGAAGATAATAACGCTAGGCAGCCATACAATACTAATGACACATGGACACCGGTATGGTGTTAATTTCGGTACGGGAAGACTAAAAGAAGCAGCTCTTTTGCAAGGTGCAGATATTGTTTTGTATGGGCATACCCACAGACCCTCCATCGATTTGAGTACGGGGGTATGGGCTGTAAACCCTGGCAGCATCAGCCAACCCCGGCAGGAGAATGGTAAACCCTCTTATATTATTATGGAGATAGACGGCCAGGGAAAAGCCCATTTCAGCCTTAATTACCTGGCTTGAGAGTCATTATTAATCCACGGAAATGCATAAACAATAAGCCTTAAAATCTGCCAAGACAAGACATTGTAGAAAAATTTAAAAAAGTTTAAAAAGTTGTTGACAATTATGATGGCATAATATATAATGATTCTTGCGTCACGAAAGCCGCAAAAAATAAAAGCCTAACGGGGTGTGGCGCAGCTTGGCTAGCGCGCTTGATTTGGGATCAAGAGGTCGCAGGTTCGAATCCTGTCACCCCGACTTTTACTTTTGTTAAGGTGGCTAAAGATAAAATTTTATACGCGGGTGTAGTTCAATGGTAGAACACTAGCCTTCCAAGCTAGATACGTGGGTTCGATTCCCATCACCCGCTTGATGTATATAATATACATCATATGTGTGCTAGTAGCTCAGTTGGATAGAGCAATGGCCTTCTAAGCCATGTGTCGGGGGTTCGAATCCCTTCTGGCACATTTTATCTTGTAAAGACATGTATACGTCAGTTGATATCGACAGCTCCTGCGTAGGGTTAATGTGGACAAGATAAGGTGTTATTGTTTTATGGTGGGTATAGCGCAGTTGGTTAGCGCGCCAGATTGTGGCTCTGGAGGCCAAGGGTTCGAATCCCTTTATCCACCTTGGTAATAGTACCATTGGGCTGTCGCCAAGCGGTAAGGCACAGGACTTTGACTCCTGCAGTCGCTGGTTCAAATCCAGCCAGCCCAGTCAGCCATCGCTGAAATCAGGGAACCTGCCGCGAATGGTGTTATACTATTTGGGATATTAGCTCAGTCGGTAGAGCACTTGACTTTTAATCAAGGTGTCCCGGGTTCGAATCCCGGATGTCTCAT
>DJJW01000100.1:0-21063 GCA_002434335.1 Lachnoclostridium sp. UBA6558
ATTTCGATTTACAATTGAGGAAAAGTAAGCCGGGTGTTAACGCGTTGTACTTATAAAGGACCCTGGAAATTAATTATCAGGAGGTTACTGATGAGAATTAAATTTATTTTGCCTGCCTTAACAGAAGCCAAAAGCCCATTCTACCGCCCTATAAAATATTCCCTTTTCCCGCCGCTGGGCCTTGCTACTCTTGCAGCATTATGCAAGGAGGAAGATGAGATAACGATAACAGATGAACATATTGAAGAGATAAATTATAACGACCAACCGGACCTGGTCTGCATACAAACCTATATTACAAATGCAAGGCATGCATATGAAATTGGAGACTATTACAGAAACAGGGGTGTTTATGTAGCTATGGGAGGACTTCATGCTACAACACTGCCGGAAGAGGCAAAAGCTCATGCGGATACGGTGCTTAAGGGCTTAGGAGAGAGTTCTTTTCCTATCTTCTTGGAAGACTTGAGAAACCACAGAGCAAACCCCTTCTATGAAATGGGGAATGTATCCCTTCATAATCTCCCTTTGCCACGCAGAGATTTACTAAAAAAGGATAGTTATCTGGTGCCCAATTCTATGGTCATCTCCAGAGGATGTCCCAATGGCTGTTCCTTTTGTTATGTTAGTTCCTTTTACGAAAAGGGTAAGTCCTTTTATACCTGTCGTATAGACCGTATACTAAAAGAGCTGGATACCCTTAAGGGGCGGCATCTTTATTTTCTGGATGATAATCTGTTTGCTGACGAAAAGCTATGCAGAGAGCTGTTCCGGGAAATGCGGGGGATGAAGAAGGTGTTTCAGGGTGCGGTTACCCTAAGCTCTGTGTTAAAAGGCGATCTGGTTGAAGAGGCTTACGAAGCCGGGTTTCGAAGTGCCTTTATTGGTTTTGAATCCATACGAAAGGAAAATCTTATCCTGGAAAACAAATATTCCAATCTGAATCAGGATTATCAGAAAGCCATAAGAAGACTGGATAGACTGGGTATCATGATTAATGGAAGCTTTATCTTTGGTATGGAGCATGATACCCTTGATACGTTTAAGGAAACAACTGACTGGGCAATTGAAAGTGGTATTACTACAGCTACTTTTCATCTGTTAACGCCTTACCCCGGAACGTCACTGCACAAAAGGATGAGGGAACAGGGGAGGATAACCAGTGAGAATTGGAACGATTATGACACCAGACACCTGGTATTTAACCACCCCAATATGACCAAAGAGGAAGCAGAGGAGGGGTATCATAACGCTTACAGAGAATTTTACCGGTTCCGAAATATTCTGGAAGCTGCAAAGCAGCATGATTCAAACCACATGAAAAGAAAGCATTTTCTATATTCCTGTGCCTGGAAGAGGATGGAGCCTATGTGGAACCTGATTATTAAGCAGAAGCTATTCCCTCCGGCAAGAAGTATTCTGGTAAGAACCTTAAGATAAAATTTACAAAGTTCCTTACATTTTCTAATGATTTAAGATAATGTAAGGAACTTTTTTATTCTGTAAATATTAGAGAATGTCCAAATTGATCAGCCCCGAATGATTAAACTAGTTAAACCCATATGTTTAAATATGTAAAAATCTTATGTTTAAATTCATCTTGAAATCTCTGAGAAAATACTACATAATAAAAAGATGTGCAGAATCAGAGGGAGGACATTAGGGATGAAAGAACGTAACAGAGTTATTAAACACATACAAAAATACTGGCTGTCTTATCTGCTTGGGGTTATTACCCTATTTATTGTAGACATAGCCAGTCTGTACATTCCCCAGTTCACCGGGGATATTACTGACGGACTGGAAGCTAAGACTTTAGGTACGGAAGGTCTTATGACAGGAATCGTGAAGATTCTCTGTGTAGGATTTATCATGGCTATTGGAAGGTTTGGCTGGAGATATTTTATCTTTGGTTCCGCCAGAAATGTGGAATATGATTTGAGAAACGGTATGTTTGCCCATCTGGAGACACTTTCCATGGGGTATTATAATAAGAATAAAACAGGGGATCTGATGGCCCATTTTACCAATGATCTGAATGCTATCAGAATGGCAACTGGACCTGCGGTCATCTGTGCCTTTGATGCAATCATCATGACCATTATGGTTTTGTGTAAGATGATACTGCATGTTGATTTAAAGCTGACGTTACTTGCTTCCATTCCGCTTATCTTTATTGCTTTTGGCGGTGTAATCTATGGAAGGGCCATTGAGAAAAGGTTTACCGAGAAACAGGAAGCTTTTTCCGGACTTTCTGATATGGTGCAGGAAAGTATCTCCGGAGTAAGGGTGGTGAAAGCTTTTGTTCAGGAGAGAAAAGAAATCAGGAGCTTTGCGGCAGCCAATAAAGAAAATAAGCAGAAGAATCTCGGTGTTGTGAAGCTTCAGGCAATTGAATATCCTTTGCTGGATATTATTATCGGAGTATCCAGCCTTATTACCCTTCTTTACGGCGGTTACCTGGTAATACAGGGAGAGATTACCCTTGGGCGCTTTATAGCCTTTAATCAGTATGTAGGTATGCTGGTATGGCCTATGTTGGCAGCCGGAGACAGTATAACCTTTATCTCTCAGGGAATCGCTTCGGCAAAGAGGATTCAGCAAATCTTTACTGAGAAGCCGGAGGTATTTGACGGGAAGGATATTCTGCCCATTCATAAACTTGAAGGGAATATAAGGTTTCAGGACTTATCCTTTGCTTTTACAGAAGTAACACCTGAGGTTCTTAAGGGGATAAGCCTTGAGGTGGAAAAAGGTTCTACCCTTGCTATTCTTGGCAGAACCGGAACCGGAAAGTCAACCATTGCAAACCTGCTCCTTCGTTTGTATAATGCAGAGCCTGGTATGATTTCCTTAGACGGGAATGATATAAATAAGATTCCGCTAAAAACCCTTCGTGAAAATATTGCCTATGTACCACAGGATAATTTTCTGTTCTCGGATACCCTTCGTAATAATATAGCCTTCGGTGCATTGGATAACGATCTGGATAAGGTGCAGGAGGCAGCTAAAGCTGCCTGTATTCACGATAATATTATCGAGTTTCCCCAGCAGTATGATACGCTGGTAGGTGAAAGAGGCGTAACTGTTTCCGGTGGTCAGAAGCAGAGAAGTTCCATAGCGAGAGCCCTGCTGAAAGATGCTCCCATCCTTATTCTGGACGATGCTCTTTCTGCAGTAGATACCAATACGGAAGAGGAAATTCTATCGAACTTAAAACGTGACCGTATCGGTAAGACCACCATCATGATTGCACATCGTATATCCACTGTTCAGAATGCAGATAAGATACTGGTACTTGAGAACGGAGAGATGGCAGAGTACGGAAGCCATGAAGAACTGCTTGCTTTAGACGGTATCTATGCAAGAATGTATGAGAAGCAGCAGCTGGAGAAACAGCTGGAAGCAGTATAATGTTGCAGTAAGCATATTTTGTGCTCCTTGGTAGTTAATTCTAGGAGTAAGGTTGCATGCATTAGATTTTCAGTCTTAAATTTATGGCTGAATCTCTATAAGACAAATCTATAAGCGCAAAATACGAATGCAGGAATGGAGGAGAACATGGAAGAATCATTGGAATACAGCAACAAAACCAAAGGCAGTGTCCTTAAGAGACTGCTAATCTATGCAAAACCTTACTGGCATCTGATACTTTTTTCTCTGGTGCTGGTTTTATGTATAACAGGCTTGGAACTATACCGTCCCATACTGGTGGGACAGGTTATAGATGAATTTATAGCCCAAAAGAACTTTGACGGAGTAAAGCATATAGCACTAATATATTTTATTGTACTGCTTTTAAGCTTTCTCTGTAATTTTCTTCAGACCTGGATCTTATCCCTTACGGGACAGAATATTATTTACAATATCAGGCAGGAGGTATTTGAGCACATACAGAAATTATCCTTAAGATTCTTTGATATAACGCCTGTGGGAAGAATCGTGACCAGGGTTACCAATGACGTGGAAGCCCTGAATGAAATGTATGCCAATATCCTGGTGAAGCTCATAAAGAACATTATCAAGATCATTGGACTGGCTATTGTCATGTTAAGCTTAAATATCAGGCTATCCCTGTATGCCTTTCTGCTGATACCTCTGATAATCGGACTTACCTCATTGTTTACTTACATATCAAGAAAGACCTATCGTCAGGTAAGAACAAGGTTAACGTCGATTAATACCTATCTGTCAGAGCACTTATCCGGAATGAAGGTTATTCAGATATTTGCCAGGGAAAAGGAAAAACAGAGAGAGTTTGAAGAGAAGAGCAAGGACCTGCTTAAGGCAAACTTTAAGGAGATGATGGTATTTGCAATCTTCCGTCCCTCCATTTATTTTCTTTCTGTAATTGCAATGGTCATTATTATCGGCCTGGGTGGTTCCTCTGTAATCAATGAGACCCTTACGATCGGAACCTTATATATTTTTATACAGTATATCGGTTCTTTCTTTGAACCCATTCAGGAGCTTTCCGAGCAGATTGGTACACTGCAGTCCGCTATGGCCAGTGCAGAGAAGATTTTTACCATACTGGATGAGGAACCTATGATAGTAAATCCAGAGAAACCTGTAACACTGTCAGAGGTGAAGGGGAGGATTGAATTCGAACATGTATGGTTTGCTTATGAAGAAGAGAACTGGATACTAAAGGATGTAAGTTTTGTGATTGAACCCGGTCAGAGAGCAGCCTTTGTAGGAGCTACCGGTGCCGGAAAGTCTTCTATCCTGAATCTGATCGGCAGGTATTATGATATACAAAAAGGGCGCATTACCATTGACGGTGTGGATATTAAAGAGATGGATACAGACCAGCTAAGAAGTGCTATTGGACAGGTACAGCAGGATGTCTTCCTTTTTACTGGTGATATCAAGAGTAATATAAGATTGAAAAATGACAATATCAAGGATGAAGATATTGTAAATGCCGCCCGTTATGTGGGAGCAGACCATTTCATTGAGGAATTAAACAATACCTATGCAGAGGCAGTAACGGAAAGAGGAAGTACCCTCTCGGCCGGACAGAGGCAGCTCTTATCTTTTGCCAGAACCCTGGCTTTTGATCCTTCCATTCTGGTAATGGATGAAGCCACTGCGAATATTGATACGGAGACAGAACAACTGATTCAGGAAGCCCTTGAAAAGCTTATGACCGGAAGGACAACCATTATGGTGGCCCACCGGCTTTCTACTATTCAGCATGCAGATGTTATAATGGTAATGCATAAGGGAAAATTACGGGAAAGCGGAACCCATCAGGAATTACTGAATCAGAACGGCATCTATAGAAAGCTGTATGAGCTGCAGCTGTAGCCGGCATCACGTTATCTTATTTTTCGATGCAGGCAGGGATTATCTAGTAAAATCATATAAGAAAAGTGTGTAAAACATACAGATAGGAGCCAAATATGAAATTTACGGCAGATGAGAAATATGTAAAGGTTATGGGACGAACTTTATGGCAGGATAATATCCGCTATTTGAATTATTCCTGCTCTGCCATAGAATTTATCTTTACCGGAACCTGCGCAGAAGCAGTATTATGGACGGATTCTGGAAATTATGAAGATAAGCTGAAAGCATGGGTTGCTGTATTCGTAGATGACGAGGAGATTCCTTCAAAACGTTTTCCTCTATTACAGGAAGAAGAAACTTATGTGCTTTTTAAAGGAAATTCAGTGAAAGAGACCAGGATACGACTGGTAAAGTATTCAGAAGTTGCTTTTGGAAGAGTCGGTATCAAGGAAATTATCACTGATAGCAAAGAACTGCCAAAGCCTGCTGATGCAAGTGAAAGAAAGCTTGAATTCATAGGTGATTCCATTACCTGCGGTTATGGAAACGAAGGGGTCTGGAATATAGATATCTTTAATACTGATCAGGAGAATCCCTGGGAAGCTTATGCAGCGCTAACTGCAAGAAGCCTGCAGGCAGATTACCATTTAGTATCCTGGAGTGGTATCGGAATCATATCCAACTGGACAGATCAGGAGGAGCCTAATACTGACTGGCTTATGCCGGGGATGTATCCTTATACGGACAAGGCAGCCGACCTTTCATTTAAGAAACAGACACCGGAGGTCTGGAATCATGAGAAGTATACACCTCACTGCATCATAATCAATCTTGGAACCAATGATTCCAGCTATACCAAAGGGGTAGCAGAGAGGATAGAAGTCTTTGGAAGAGAATATTACCGGTTCATAAAAGAAGTGAGAAGGTTAAATCCCGGTGCCAGATTACTGTGTACTCTTGGAGCTATGGGGCAGGACCTATACCCTGAAGTAGAGAATCAGGTGGAACGTCTGAGACGAGAAGGGGATAAAGAAATCTATTCCATGGCCTTTGAGGTACAGAAAGAAGAAGATGGTATTGGCTCCGACTGGCATCCCTCCAAGACCACCCATAGAAAGATGGCAGATAAGCTAACGAAAGAAATCCGTAATATTATGAACTGGTAACTGACAATCAGATGCTGGTACGAAATTGCCAACATTAAATTTATTGCTAATATAAAATCTATTGCTACTATAAAATATCCTATAATTAGAATGTGCTGAATCAGCTGTCAGAGGAAAAAAGAAAAGGTTAAGAATCAACCCATAACAGAAGAGATTGGTAGAATTTTTTGCAGTAAACCATAATGCGGGTACAATAGAACCCGGCAGAGTAAAGGACCGCCAGAAGGTTTTAAACGCTGGCGGCTTTTAAATTTCCTCCTACATGAATGCAATTTAACGGGTGAAAGGCGTCTGTTCTGCAAGCTGCCCTCAGCTTATTGGTGTGAATCCAGAGCCATGTAGCAAGAATCCAGTACCTTCAAGTGTGTAATTGTACTGAAGAATACGAATGAAAGGTGACGAGAAATCAAGGAAGTACTATCATATCTCCAGGACTTGGAATTTGTTGATAAATATTATAAAATAATAAAAGAAGCCTTGTTCTTTATGTTTACTCTTTGAAAATGAAGCAGGCTTTTTTAGTGACCGGGTCAAGTGTTTCATCTGAGAACGAGTTTCTCATCAAAACGAAGAACAGGAGGACTGTTATGAAGGATATTAAGGAGCTTGACCCTATTAGCTGGACCGCAGACGGATGGCCTATGGTAAATAAACAAGGTCTGAAAAGGAGTTTTCTTTTCAGCTACAACGGAAAGGAATGGACAGAGACCGGAAAGTTGGATAATTTATATTACCTTTGCAGTGAGGCATTAAATAAAGACAAGAGATTTACAGGAGCAACTATAGGTATGTATGCATTTAATGGAGAGGAGGAATAAGAGTTCTATGGAAAATTCAAAGCCTTTAAGTACTTGCCTAAGCAATGATATTTTTAGTAAAATTGCTACACCGGAGAGTGTTGGTATACCATCTGCGGCGGTTCTGGGATTTATTGATGAGCTGAAAAAGGAAGGACTATGCATTCATGGTTTTTCTATGATGAAAAGTGGTAAAGTATTTACAGAAGGATACTATGCACCTTTTCATGAGGATTTTGAACATAGAGTATACTCCGTTACAAAAAGTTTTACTTCTTTGGCTATAGGTTTATTACAGGAGGAAGGGAAACTCTCCCTTAGCGATCATATCTGTGATTACTTTCCGGATAAGCTGCCGGAAGGCCAGGTCCATCCCTATCTTGCCAGGACTACCATTAAGGATATGCTTATAATGGCAACACCGTATAGGTATACCACTTTTAAGCAACTGGAGATAGATGATTGGGTGAAGACTTTTTTTGTGGTAGAACCCAATCGATATCCGGGAAAATGCTTCTGTTATGATACCTCCTCCTCCCATGTGCTGGCTGCCCTGGTGGAACGCTTAAGCGGCAGGCCGATGTTAGATTATCTGAAGGAGAAGCTTTTGATTCCCCTTGGGTGTTCTGACGGGATAAGGATTCTTAAGGATCCGGTAGGAGTCAGTCAGGGCGGGTCCGGTTTACTTTGTACCGTAAGGGACCTCACCAAAGTAGCCTATACCTGCATGAATAAGGGAGTGTATCAAGGAAAACAGCTGTTACCTGCTGATTATCTGAAGGAAGCTACTTCTTTTCAAATCAGCACCTGTCTGCAGCCGGCTATTGAAGAACAGCAGGGATATGGATATCAGTTCTGGAGATGCAGAAACAATGGTTTTGCTTTATATGGTATTGGCGGACAGCTTGCTATCTGTCTTCCTGACTATGATTTTATGCTGGTGACAGTAGCGGATACCTTATCCATACCAAATGGAGTGCAAGGAATCTATGAAGCCTTATGGCATCAGATACTGCCCTATTTAAAAGCCGGAGAACAGACCCCATTACCGGAAGATGCTTTGATTAATGAGATGCTGCTTAGCACTCTAAGGGGCCTTAAGGTCAGTACAGTGGAAGGCTTAAGCACCTGTGCCATCGTTCCGCACATCACTGGAAGTATTTATGAGCTTGGGGGAAATCCGATGCTTATATCAAGCTGCAGCTTTGAGTTTCAGAGTGAGGAGAGCGGCGGAAGCTTTATTTATACGAATCCTTCTGGAACACATCGGCTGGATTTTGGATTTGGAAGTATGAAACTACAGAAATTTCCGGATACGGAGTATGATTGCATTTCCTCTGCCGCCTGGGTAACGGAGAATACGCTCCATCTTTGCATCAGCATTATAGATGAATGTTTTTCCAGTGTAAATATGAGCTTCACTTTTGAGGATAATACCATTACCATTGCAATGAAAAAAGGAATAGAGCCGTTTTTAAATCTGTATGATGGGTTCGCTTCAGGAACTAATAACAAATAATTAATTCTAAAGGGGCTGATGCCGTAAAAAGCCAGCCTCTGGCTTTCCTGTAAACACTTATTTATGAAAGCATGTTATCAATGCAGTGTGCTGGAAGCAGCATTCTTACATGACATAGCATACGAAATCGGTAATGTGTATGAAAGCTGGTGTATAGGAATGCCAAGACTTTTTAGATTCTATGAAACAGCGTGATTTGTTTACAGGTCGTCAATAAACGATCCAAATAGTTTTAAGTGTCTGCACATGCCCAGGCATCAATTTCTACTTTTAATGAAGGGGAAGCCAATCCCACAACGTACAATACGGTCATGCAAGGCATATGACCCTTTAACACTTTGGAAATTGCATCCCGCCGTCTTATATTATCAGTATCGCCTACCAGATAAAACACCAGTTTTACAAGGTCCTTTACCTCCATGTCTGCTGCCTTCAGGTTTTCGACAATATTCTCTAAAGCAAGTTCAATCTGCAGGATTGAGTCTTCCGGGATGTTTCCTTTCAGGTCCTTGCCAACCTGTCCGGAAAGTACCAGCCAGCGTGATTGCGCGGAAACCTCAATCTGATGTGTATAAGCAGCAAGTGGTGCATGAATATTTTCTGGGTTTCTATAAGTTTTCATATTTTAAAGTCCTCCATCCTTCTATTACTATTGCAATAAATATTCCGCTGTCATAATAGCATAGCTATCTGTAAGCGGTAGAAATTTGACTTAAGATTACTATATAACCCCGTTAATGTAAAGCAAAGTTTTAATGGAGTGCTGTAAAAACATGCTAATAAGGAAACTTAATAAGAAAGAATTGAAAAGATATAGGGAAAAAGATATAGTAATAAGGTAAAAAGATGAAAAACAATGAATATGTCCGATTATAAACAATCGGAAGGGTTTATTGCAAGAAACTGTAGAAACAAGGATGTAAAACGTACAAAAGAAAGGATTGCCAAACAAATGATTCAATGCAGAAAAGCTATACCGGATGAAAAGGATGAGATTATAGACTTTATTAATTATGTATTCAGTCAGAACGAGAGGCCTCATGACTTTAAGAAACTACTCCCCAAACTTTATGGCGACAGCAGAAATTATGCAGAAATTCATTATCTGGTTAAAGAAGATGATAAAATCAAGGCTTTAATCTGCACCATGCCCATAGAATATAGTATATACGGTAATGAAATTAAGGCCTGCTGTATCGGTATGGTATCAGTCCATCCCTATGCCAGGAACAAAGGTTATATGAAGCGCCTCATGAAGGAAGCGCTGACAGATATTAAAAATCAAGGTTGTCATTACGTATTTTTAGGTGGTCAGAGACAACGATATGAATATTTCGGTTTTGAACCTTCCGGGATACAGATGGAATTTTACTTGACTTCAGATAATGCAAGACATGGCCTCACACATACAGACAGTACACCTGTTAAAATTGTACCCCTGACAACAGAAGAATTGCTGGATAAAGCATATTCCTTTTACGTAGCACAGCCGGTGCATGCCCATAGAAGCAGGGAGGATTTTTATGATATTCTAAGCACCTGGGACTGTATTCCCTATGGAATAATTGTTAATTATGAATTCAGTGGTTATCTGACAATGAGCCCTGACGGCTGGATACCGGAATTGCTGCTTGCCGATACGAAGCACTATTCTGCTGTTTTAAAAGCATTATTTACCCATACCGGGAAAGAGCAGTTTCGTCTGTTGGCTGCTCCTTATGATTTTAATAAAATCAATTATCTGCAGAATATTGTATAAACCTACAAAATAACAACTTGTGAAAGTTATAGGATATTTAACTGGAAGCTGGTCCTTCAAGCTTTCTTAGATCTGAAATCCCATCTGGTGAATCTTGCAGATGGCATATTAAGAATAGGGATAGGAGACTGTGTATATGAGATGAAAGTGAGGGGAAATGTACCCTCTGTACATAAAAGTTCCAAAGAAGCTGATTTATCCATGACAGAACTTACAGCAACCAGGCTTCTGTTATCTCAGATAGGCAGCTATGGATTAACGGACTATACAGCGGGTCTTGCAGCTGACCAATTAAACTGTGTCAACAGTTGGTTCCCCCTTCCATTAACGGCTATACCTATAGACTGCTGCTAAAAAAAAACTAATAATATGGAATCAATTGACGATTTTTGGGGTTTACAATAACTATAAATCTTTATATAATTATAAAAGCTTGTTAGCAGTCCAGAACCAATTCAATAAAAATGGATTGCAGAGCGTATAATATTGGGTAAGAAACGGGAGGTGAATCAAATGATTAGAAGAAACATTGCACTATGCATCATATTTTCTATTATTACCTGTGGTATTTACAGTATCTATTGGTTTATTTGTCTGACAAATGAGACAAATGAAGCAGCGGATCAACCGGATACATCAGGTATAGCCGCATTTCTGCTTGTAATAATAACATGCGGTATCTATGGACTTTATTGGGCATACAGAAGAGGTGAGAAACTTGACCTTGCAAAGCAGAAGAGAGGTTTAATTTCTTCCAACAGCGGTATATTGTATCTGTTGCTATATCTCTTCGGCGGTATCATAACTTATGCACTGATACAGCATGAATTAAATCAATTGGATTAATTGAATGAAAGAAAGAGTACACAAAGTTATTTATTATAGCTCCCTTATTGGTATAATCGGGATGGCATATTATCTTTTTGGAAAATACACAGGACTATATATACCCTGTGTATTCCGACTGGTAACTGGCTTCTATTGTCCGGGCTGCGGCTCAACACGTTTGGCAGCAGCTTTGATAGAGGGTCGCCTTACCGCAGCATTTCGGAGTAATGAAGCCTTGTTTCTAATGCTGCCTTTTTTGGCCATAATTTTAATTAAATATCTTATCAGATATATAAAAGGTATACACAGAAGTACCACCAGAACAGAGAAGATTGTCACCGGGATTATGCTGGTGGGAGTGATCGCATTTGGTATTATAAGAAATATACCTTATTTCTCTTATTTAAGACCATAATGCAGTAAATATTAAACCGGGCGGTTTCCTATTTAAGAAAGCGGCCCGGTTTTTAAATGGAAGTTTCAGATTCGTTCTGAAACTTCTTTTATGTTATAGTAAACTCTCTTGTAATACGTAAAGATCTACTCGGAAATAATGCATTGCGCTTGTGACAGGTGTGCCGTTATTGTGAGTATACGACAGCAAGTCAATTCTATGTTTAAAAATATCGCTATATGCTAATATTGCTAACTATCAACTATTATTTATTCTAAAACATTTTAGATAATTGTTATGTATAAATAATATTGTCGGGAAAAATGTGAAAGTGTAAAAATTTTCTGTGCAAATTCCCTTGAATGATTATAAGAAATTCAAGGAAAAGAAATAAAATAATCATAAACTTTCGTTAATAGCAAAAATAATAAGTCGTTTTTGCATTGTTTTAAAAAAGTATTGATTAGAAATCAACATCAAAATATATAATAATATACTTACAAGTTAGAGAAAAATATATAAAATGACGAGAAAAGCTTTGACAGAAATCATAGGAGGTTAAAAAGATGGAAAAGAATAAATCGGCCATACCCAAGATTAAAAATAAGGGTACCTTAAAAACTGCTTTTAAGAGGGACTGGCAATTATATCTGTTGCTTTTGTTACCGTTGTTAATGGTAATTATTTTTAATTATGCAGCTTATCCCGGATTGCGGATGGTTTTCATGGATTTTAAACCAGCAAAAGGGTATGCAGGCAGTGAGTGGGTCGGATTTGAGACTTTTATCAAGATCTTTAAGGATGCGGATTTCATAAGGGCACTTCGAAATTCCATATCATTTAACCTCTTGGATCTTTTAGTGAGTTTCCCTGTGCCGATTATTCTGGCATTAATGTTGAATGAATTAAGATTTCCAAAGTTTAAGAGAGTAACACAGACAATTCTTTACCTTCCCCATTTCTTATCCTGGGTAATCATCGGAAGTGTTGCTTATACAATGTTCAGACCCAGTACAGGTCTTGTAAATGTAGTAATGCAGAATATGGGACTGATACAGGAAGGTATTCCTTTCCTGACTGAAAAGTGGAATTGGGCAGTTACTTATCTGATGATTGGTGTCTGGTATGGTATGGGCTGGGGAACCATTATCTATCTCGCAGCCATCTCCGGTGTCAGCGGTGAATTATATGAAGCTGCTATGATTGACGGTGCCGGAAGATGGAAGAGGATGTGGCATATAACACTGCCTGGTATCAAAGGTACAGTTGTAACTTTATTAATCATGAACCTAGGACGTATCATGGGAAGTAACTTTGAACGTCTTGACGTATTCGGTAATTCACAGGTTCGGGAATTCCAATATCAGCTGGCGATTTACATATTTGAAAAAGGTCTTGGCGGCGGTAAGTTCAGCCAGTCAACGGCCGTGGGGCTGTTCCAGTCCCTGGTAGGTCTTATGCTGGTATTGTTAGCAGATAGAGTAGCCAAGAAACTTGGTGAAGACGGATTAATTTAGGAGGAAAGTATGATGTCTAAGAAAAAAGAAAAGTCAATGCATAAAGAAGAAGGACACTCTGACGGCAGCAGGGCAATCAATAAATTCAGAGTAAGTGATGCAGTGATTATGTTCGTACTGGTTATCCTATGTGCAACCTGTATTCTGCCGTTTTTACATCTTGCATCAAAGTCCATATCGGAAAACTCCTTTGTTTTAGCAAAGCAGGTGTATCTGTGGCCTAAAGGATTTAATCTTGACGCTTATGCTTCTATTTTCCGTGATGGCTCCATGGTATATTCAATGGGATATAGTATTTTGGTTACGGTGCTGTTTACTATTCTTGGTATGATCTGCTGTATCTGTGCAGCCTACCCTCTGTCCAAGAAAAGATTGAAGGGAAGAACCTTCTTTACCTTCCTGCTGATGTTTCCCATGTATTTCAGTGCCGGTTTGATTCCTTCCTACCTGCTTATGAAAGATTTGAATATGCTTAACACCATGTGGGTGCTGATTCTGCCCCTGATCTATTCACCTTACAATATGCTTATTATGAAAACATATTTCCAGTCCAACATTCCTGACAGTTTAGAGGAATCTGCGTTCCTGGATGGTGCTACGAATTTTCAGATATTAGGAAGAATCGTTATTCCGTTATCCAAACCGATTATGGCTACCTTGTCTCTCTTCTATGCAGTTGGACGCTGGAACCAATATGCGGATAACAAATTCTATATCAAGACAGAAACCTTAAAGCTTATTCAATACAAGCTGTACCAGATGGTAGCGTCAGCCACAGAAGCGCAGACAACAACCCTTTCTGAAGCAGCAGCAGTAACAAGCACACCTGAGGTACTTCAGGCAGCAGCTATTATGTTCGTTACTATACCGATTATTTGTATTTATCCATTTTTACAGAAGTATTTTGTAAAAGGTGTTATGGTTGGTGCGGTAAAGGGCTGATAAAACTAATAAATTATAAGATTAGTTTATTGGGGATATGAATTCTGTGACCGGCTCATGAGCGGTTTTGCAGATTTATATATACATTTTCTAAATAAAGAAGGAGGAATTATTGTGAAAAAACTTAACAAAGTTGTGGCTTTAATGCTTGCAGCTACTATGATATTCGGTTCACTGGCAGGCTGCAGTAAGTCAAATGACAAAAATGGGGAGACAGGAAACCAGACAACACCTACCGCAGAAGCAACCGGCACCGAAGGTGAAGGAACTACAGATGCAGCTGGTATTGAGGGTTGGACAGCATTTGGCGAAAACGTTACATTAAAAGTACCCGTTTACGACAGAGGTGTAGAAGGTGTACCAACTGTAAACGATAACTACTGGACAAAATGGATTCAAGAAAATTTTGGTGATAAATACAATGTAACTGTAGAATTTGTACCTATTACACGTACAGATGTTATGACAGATTATGCTTTATTAGCATCATCCGGTGACCTTCCTACCATTTTAATGGAGTATGATTATCCGAAGGTTTCACAGTGGGCAGATGAAGGATACCTAACAACTTATAACATGGATGATTTTGCAAAAATAGCACCTACTTACTATAACAGAATGGTAACATTAGAGCAGATTCCTTATACACAGCAGAACGGCGAAACTTATTTCGCATTAGCTGAGAGACCGTATTATGATACAAACTATACTTTCCAGACTTTCGTGCGTATGGATTGGTTAAAGCAGGTAGGTTATGATCATGTACCTTTAACTCGTGCTGAATATGTTGATGCAATGAAAAAGATTCAGGATGCAGGTCTTGCAAAGAATCCTAAAGGCGGCGCTATGATTACTGGTGTAGGTTCTGATCAGAACTATGGATACAGAACATACCCTCAGAACGAAGAAGAGTGGGCTAAATCAGGTGATGTAAATATCCCTATGCTTGGTTCAGATGCAAATTACAGATTACTTCAGAGAGAAAATGAAGATTACAATTTAGGATTTACAAATCCTGAGTACTATATTACAGACGAAGAGACTAACAAAGCAAACTTTATCAATGGAACAACTTATTCCTACGGAAACTATATTTCTGCAAATATGGATTGGCTGAATTCATTCTATGAGCAGAATCCCGATGCAGAATTGGCTGTATCACCAATGGGTGTTATTGATGAAGCAGGCGGTACAGTTCCTGCATATCGTACTAATAATCCTTTTGGTATGATCGTTGGTTTCTCCTCCAGTGCTTCAGAAGATGAATTAAAAGCGGCTTGGATGTATATGGAATGGATGACTCAGGAAGATGTACTGTTCACAATGCAGTGGGGTATTGAAGGTGAGAACTATACAATTGATACTGCAACGAACCTGCCTGTTTCTGTCGGTGATTATGACGGAGAAGCTAAACAGGGATACAACAACAGCAAAGATTACTGGGCTATAACCATTGAAGCAAGAAATGCAGGTACTATTGAAGATATTATCGCAGCAGCTTCTCCTAAGGGATTACCTCAGGACTTTACAGAGGATATCATTAAGGTTTACTATCAGCAGAAAGAATTAGCTGAGCAAGGTTATGGAGTATTAGATATAATTTTCTCAACACCTATTGAAGCTGAAGTAGAATTCAGTGGTGTATTACAGGAGAAATATAAAGAATACCGTGATAAACTGACTATGTGTAAACCGGAAGAATTTGATGCTCTCTATAAGAAATATACAGAGGAATATTTAAAAGCCGGATACCAAGAAGTAATGGATCAGAGATTACAGGCATATCAGGATGGAAAGAGTACAAAATTACCTGAAAATCAGAAATAATATTAGTAGATAAAATAAGAGGGATACCACCTTACTTTGCGCAAGGTGGTATCCCTCTTTTAAATAAAACTTGAGTAAACTGGTATTTCCTTTGTAATTATGGTAATATATAAAATATTACCATAAAAATTTGGAGGATCTTAATGACCGAATTCCTTTTAAAACATTTTGTGAAAGATTATCAGAATACCAACAATCCAAAAGTTCGGGGAGCTTATGGCATGCTTTCCGGCTATATAGGGGTAGCCTGTAATATATTTCTCTTTCTTATTAAATTAACAGGTGGATTTATTATAAATAGTATTTCCGTCACTGCAGATGCTTTTAACAATTTATCTGATGCAGCATCTTCCATAGTAACCCTTGTAGGAACAAAGCTTTCACAAAAACCAGCTGATAAAGAGCATCCTTTCGGTCATGGAAGATCAGAATATATAGCTGCATTTATAGTTGCCTTCCTGGTATTGCAGGTAGGATTAACCTGTCTTAAAAGCGCATTTGGTAAGATACTAAAGCCGGAATCTGTATTATTTAATATCGGAATCTTGGTCTTATTGCTTGTATCAGTACTTATTAAGCTATGGCTAGCCTTCTTTAATAAAAAGATGGCAAAAAAGATTAATTCCTCCGTACTGAAAGCCACAGGAACAGATGCCTTTGGTGATGTTTTAATAACCTCTGTAACTATAATATCAATACTGATAGGAAAATTTACAGGTCTAAAAATTGACGGTTGGATGGGAGCCATTGTATCTGTCGTAGTATTAATGGCTGGATTTAATATAGCAAAAGAAACCCTGGAACCCCTGCTTGGAGAGGCCATCGATAAGGAGACCTATGACAGGGTAACGAAGAAAGTGGAGAGTTATAAAGGAATCCTTGGCTGTCATGATCTGATAGTTCATAACTATGGACCTTCTCATATCATGGCTACAATTCACGTAGAAGTTGAGTCCAAAGAGAAGCTTGAAGGTGTTCATGAAATCATTGATAAGATTGAACGGGATATCTTAAGAGAAATGGGTATATTTATTGTAATTCATGTAGACCCTGTGAATCTGGAGGATGAGGAGAGTCAGAGGAGGAAACAGGAAGTAATCGCTGTTATCAAAGAACTGGAACCGGACGCTTCGGTGCATGACTTTCGTATAATAGAAGAGCAGGATAAATTAAAGCTGATTTTTGACATGCTGATACCCTATTCCTATGGAGAAAAAGAGAAGGATCAATTGCTTCATAAAATTGAAAAATCATTGACCGTATTAAATAAAAAGTATGAGCTTATTATTACGATAGATAACAGTTTTATCGGAGAATAAGCACTGGTTTATAACCCCAGGGGTTACCCCCTGGGCTTTTTGACGTTGGTGCCTTCCAATATCTGTGTGTTGACCCTCTTTGTGTGTTATGTTAATCTTATTAAGCAACTTACTTGTGGACAACAATAAGGAGGGCAAAAATATATGAAAAGATTTTTCATATCAACAGTTCTTATAGTAACTTTGATGATGGCATCCATATTAACACCGGACTTTAATATAAATAATGCTAGTAGTCCCAATGAAGCCTCTGCGGCAGTCGTTAATCCCATCAAATCATTAACTCCCACATTAAAAGCAGTTTCCAGAACTGCAACTACTGTAACTTTAAAAGCAGGAAATGTTAGTAAAGCGACTGGCTATCAGATCTATAGAGCGGCCACCGCAAACGGAACTTACAAATATATTGGTAATACAACAAACGGAACCTACAGAGATTCCGGTCTTACTTCAACAGCTGGCTATTATTATAAAGCAAAGGCATACAAAAAGATCAACGGTGAGAGCTATTACAGCAGAACCTCAGCTGCCACAGGAGTAACCCGTACCTTAGGTAAAGCAGCAGCAATAACAGCAAGCAGCAAAACAGCTAAAACTGTAACCGTGGCCTGGGCAGGCATAAGTGGTTCCCAGAAATATAATGTTTACCGCGCTGCCTCACAGAGCGGAAGCTATAAATATGTAGCTACTACAACCGGTACAGGCTATACAGATAAAGCACTGACAGCAGGAAAAACCTATTATTATAAAGTAAGAGGAATAAAGACTGCTAAGAATATAAAATACTATAGTGTATATTCAGATATCGCATCAGCTAAAGTAAAGGGAAGTGCAGTTACAGCAACACCTACGCCGACAGGTACTTCCGATGATACCAATTATGACAGCAGCTTTGCCAGCCAGGTACTAAAGCTGGTTAATGAAGAACGTGCAAAGGTGGGAGCATCTCCCCTTTCTATAGCTCAGGAACTTGTTGCTCCAGCTAACAAACGTGCAAAAGAGATTAAACAATCCTTCTCTCATACCAGACCTGACGGAACAGCTTGGAGTACAGTTCTTACAGAGTATAAGGTAAGTGTAAATGCTGCCGGAGAGAATATTGCTTATGGTTATAATACACCAGAGAAAGTTATGAATGCCTGGATGAATTCTTCGGGACACAGAGCAAATATCTTAAGTACGAATTTTAATCATATCGGTATTGGTGTATATGAAGTAAGCGGTACTGTATATTGCTCACAGCTTTTCTCCGATTAATGCCAATATAGTTTTATAGTATTTATGAATAGGGTTAGATTAATTACGTTTGCCAAATAAAATGAAACATGCTTATTATGTGCTGGTGATAATAGGAATATTGTAACAATAAATCGAGTTCGCAAGTATAAGTTAAACGGATTTGTTGCACCTGTACCAACATACTAATGGTCAGGAAGTTATGAAAGTTTAACTTTAAATATAGATAATAGCCTCTGATCACAGGGAATGGTCAGAGGCTATTTCTATTCTTATATGAAATCAGGTTTTCTAATAATTACATTGTATGGTTTCTTTCCGTTTTAAGCAAGGGTCATAATCTTTATATCTGCTGGTCCAAGTTCAGCAGTAATAACACCGAAATCCGTAGTCACGGAAGTAACCTGAGCAGTATCACAGTTGTTAATTAAACATAAAGTCTTACTGGCAGGGAAATAAGTGCACTCTGTATTCTTGTTATCTGAAATATAAGTATCTTTATCCTTTCCTTTCATGAAAGAGAGGAGAAGATTAAGCAGAAGTTTGTTGTTTTCTTTGCTGATGGAGAAGGATGAAAGATATATGCCATTACCTTCGCCAAATTTATAAGAGGTAAGCTGGGGATTGCCATCCTGTGCTTTCAATACCCTGGCTTTACCATCAGTCAGATATAAACCGTCTTTGGACTTAAGAGAAGCATTATCAGGCCAGAGTTCAGACGCTTCTTCTGTAAATGTCCATTTACCATGGCAGATTCTGGCGCCGGTATCCTTATCGATGCCAAGGAGGTGAGAGAGACGGAAGAAGGTATCATAGCCTTCTGTTGCGGAAGGCTCATTTACACCAATAAAGGAACCACCCTCATATACCCACTTGGTGATTAACTCAATGACTTCATTATCTTTCCAGGCATCGCCTCCGCTCCAGGCAGAACCGGCATATCCGGCATTGATAATTACATCATAGTCTCTTAAAGCACCTTTTTTTACATCCTCAAAACTAATAAAATCAACAGCAAAAGGGAAACCGGATAAAGCTTCGTTGATATGTATCAAATCATGGACATGTGTCTCGTGAAAGTGCCCTGACAAGGTCCAGGAGCGCAAGTGTCCCCAACTATGAAGAACTGCAATACGAAGGTCTTTCACCAAAGGAGTTCCTTCGCTGTGAAGTTTCTTTATAGTACGGAATTCGCCTGCCACTTTTTCTATATAATCAACAAAATCCGGAAAGGGTTCAACCAGATGCAGATATCCGCCAAGACCGATACGGTCAATAGGTGCACGCAGAAGAGCACGACGGATATTTATCCAGAATTTCTCTGCTTCCTTTGTAGGTTCTCCGCCTTCCATAAAAGTAGGAGTTCCGTTTAAGCCTACGGGAAAGAGATAAGGATGAAGTCGCAGCTCATGTACCGGAACCTTTACATCAGAGCACAATCTGGATTCATAACCGGAAAAGACACATTTTATGATACCGTCAAAGCCGAATTCTTCAAAACGTTTGCTGTAAGGCTCTAAACCAACCCAACTGTCATCGTAGAAGACATAAGCAAGCTTTCCATAAGAATGAACGATATCTATTAATTTCTTTCCAAAGCTGATAACGAAATCATGAATGTATTCCATCCAGTCTTTTTTCTCTTTGGTTCCTGGTATATGTGTAACCATATGCTTACCCATATTGATAAAATCTTCAGAAGTCAGGGAATATCCGTATTTTTCTCTGAAACCATTCAAGGCCTTTGGACTTACCGTAAAATCGTAAGAACCCCAGTCAGAGAAAAGATATGGATTCTGTTTACTGCTGCCCCAAATCCATGCAAAATTATAGAAAAGAGAAGTAAAACGCACTACATTGGTGGTTGGATGTTCCTTGCACCAGTTAATGAGCCAGCCGGTAAGGTAGGTTTGTACCTCTTCATGAACAGGATCTATCTGCAGCAGATGCTCTTTATCCCAGTTATTTGTGGTATGATTATACATGGAGATTTCCTCCCAGATACGGAAGGCAAGGAAATTCACAGTGTATTTATGCATTGGTTTTATTTTGGTAATAACAACGGATTCTGAACTGGAATCATAATTCCACTGTTCTCTAGGTACTTCTGTATTTTCTGTACGGTCAAATACCTGCCAGTATCTTAAGGAATCCTCCTGACTGTTAATTTGAAACTGCTCTTTAAAATAATCTTTCATTAAACAGATGGTTAAACTGTCTGTTGTAGCAACCACAGGTGCTGTCATAAGAAAACTCTGCTGAAGTTTATCCTTATTTTCGCTGGCCCATTGGTTATGATCTCTGATGATACAGATTGTGGAGTAAATATCGTAGCCAGCTTCTGTAATTTTAGGGGAAAGAACGGTTCCGTCACTGTCACGAATAACATCAGCTCCCCATTTCTCTGCCAGTTGTAATGTAAGATCTTCAAATCCTGCTTCGCCGGGAAGAGTAAAGCTGCCCC
>DJJW01000100.1:21082-22572 GCA_002434335.1 Lachnoclostridium sp. UBA6558
ATAAGTTGAATTAAATTTTAATTATTAGTGGCAATACAAATCCTAAATAGTAACACACGTTTACTGTCATTATTAATGTTTACGTGACGTCAAAGTAAAGAGATGATAATACAGGCACTTAAATAAGCAGAACAATAATTCAACTTACATAGCATTATAATTTTGAACTTTTACTTAAAATCAATGTCCTTTGCTTCCAGCATGTCAGCGAAAAAAGCCAGTGCAAGCCCCTGCCCCCAACCCTGCATCCAGGACTTGGGAATATTGAGATAACCTGCTTTATCCTTCATGACAGCAGTTCCGCCGGAAACGTTTAATACACGTCCGTCTTCTGAAATATTTTCAAGGATACCATAATAAGCCTTATCAATATATTTCGTATGCAGAGGGTTATTGTTGTTGATCATAGCTGCTGCAATACCACAGGAAGCAGATACTTCTTCATAAGCTTCCTCCACATCCAGTACAGTTCTCCATAAACCGTTCTCTGTCTGAAGAGATTTAAGAGCAGCCAACTGATCTCTTAAAGCACACTCAATTTCCATGCAAGGAGGATAAAGATACCATTCTTTTACTTCTTTCTTCACTCGTGACATGGTGTAAGCAGCCCAGGCATTGGCACGACCCCAATAGAAGCCTGACATATGACTGTTAGCCACGTGACTGTAGCCGTGATACCAGAGACCGGTAGAAGGATCCTGAAGAAATTTTATATGCCAGTAATACTGATTTAACGCATCATCAATAAAGTCCTGGCGGTTTAACATATTTCCTGCACGAAGGAGGAAAAAAGCAGCCATAAATAAGGTATCTGCCCATGCCTGTTCAGGAAAGTCATTATTCTGAGATACCGTATGCTGCAATACATTCTCACCGAAACGAAGAGCATGTTTGGTTAGATATTCTGCTTTGCTTAATATGATATCAAGATATTTCTGCTCCTGTGTTTCTTTGTACAGAGTCAGCATGGTATGACCCATGGCACAAGTGTTAACTGTCCAGGCAGGAAGACCAAGCTCTATATATTCATCTGTCCAGCGGATCAGCATATCTAAATACTCTTTTCTGCCGGTAGCTTCATAAGCTCTGCAAACACCGTAATAAGCAACGCCGCAAGGCCAATCCCAGGTTAAATCCATGGACATGGTTTTATGAACGATACTGTCCATTCTATTTAGAAGTTCTTCTTTGTCATATACCGGTTTCATTAATTTTCAGCTCCTTATAGATTTTCTGATAGTTATAATGCTTCTAATGATATCTTAGTCGAGATATATGTATCTGTCTAATCATTCACCATATAAAACTATGCAAAATCAATCATAATATCAAATGATTATGGCCAATTACGATAAAATTATCAATAAAATTTGAGAAATACACGAAAAAATATGGAAATAATGAGCATAATGCACAAAAAATATTAAGCAATTCAGCGGAATTTGATTGATGAATATGATAATATATGATATAATGAAAGCGTAGAGAGG
>DJJW01000056.1:5000-18904 GCA_002434335.1 Lachnoclostridium sp. UBA6558
GCCATCGAGGGGAACTTTTTCTCCTGGCTTAACAATAATGATATCACCAATATTTACCTCTTCAGGAGACACTTTCTTAATTTCATCGCCAACCTTAAGATTTGCATAGTCAGGTCTTATATCCATCAAGGCACTTATTGATTTTCTGGAGTGACCCACAGCCATATCCTGGAACAATTCTCCTACTAGATAAAACAGCATAACTGCTACACCTTCTGGATACTCTCCAACGAAGAAAGCACCAATGGTAGCAATACTCATCAGGAAATGCTCACTGAATACCTGTCCACGGGCTATACCTTTTATTGCTCTTAAGACAACATCCCCACCAACTATAATATAACTAATAATAAACAAGGTAAGCTCAAGCCAATTTTGGAAATTAAAGATGATTCCCACGGCAAATATTGCTCCACCGACCACAAGTCTTATGATTTCTTTTTTGTTGACACCTTCTTCTTCCTCTTCATTATTTTCTTTTATGTTGGCCTTAGATGTATCTTTCTCAAAAACAATCTTTACATCCGGTTCGATTTTTTTTACAATGCCTTCAATCTTCTCATTTAATTCAGTGCGGTTGACTTTCGGACTTATTTCCATTGTTAGTTTCTTCGAAACAAAATCTACTGCAGCAAACTCCACTCCTTCTAAACCGCTTATTTCTTTTTCCATTTTAGCTGCACAATTCGCGCAGCCAAGTCCTTCAAGCATTACTATGCTTTTGTTCACCTTTTTCTTCTCTGCATCAACTATTTTAACATCCGGCTCAAGTTTATTTACAATGGATGTTACTTCTCCAAGAATTTTACCAAATTCCTTTTTATCGACCGCTTCAATTGTCAGCTTCTTAGATACAAAATCAACGGTCGCACTATTTACTCCTTCAAGGCTTTGTGTTTGAGCTTCAATCTTTGCAGCACAATTCGCACAATCAAGTCCTTCAAGTATTAATACTTTTTTATTGCTCTTGTTAACGGATTTTTCTTTCACTACCACATCCGGTTCGTGCTTGTGCACTATGGTTTCAACTTGCTGAAGAGTATTTTTATATTCTTTCTCTGATTCAGTTTCTAAAGTCAATGTCTTGTTCATGAAGTTCATATAGGCTTTGACTCCATTTAATTTATTAACCTCATCTTCAATTTTAGCTGCACAATTTGCACAATCTAAACCTTCTAAAATTACTTCCTTCTTTAACATTACTGACCCTCCTTTACTTACTTTCTTCTGAAATATGAATTAATCCCTGGTCAAATATTTGCTTTACATGTTCATCTTCAAGGGAGTAGAATACAATCTTTCCTTCTCTTCTGCTCTTTACTAGTTCAGCCTGCTTTAAGACTCTTAGCTGATGTGAAATTGCTGATTGGGTCATATTTAATAAGAATGCAATATCGCAAACGCACATTTCTGCTTCATCTAACGCCCAGAGTATCTTAATTCTTGTTGAATCCCCAAAGACCTTAAATAGCTCCGCAAGATCATATAGGGTTTCTTCTTGAGGCATTTTTTCTCGAACTTGATTAACAGTATCCTCATGTATAACATCACAGTCACATCTTTCAGCTGGTTGAATTTTCCTTGCCACATTATCACCTCCGATATTATTTCAATTATATACTTGAACAGTTATTCATATGTTTATTTTACTACCGCAATAATAAGATGTCAATAGATACTTGAACAGTTATTCAAGTGAACGAGCAATATATTTTCTATTTATACTTGATGAGGGTTTTAACGATTAAAACACCGCCAGATAAAGGATAATTCTCCTCGACTGGCGGTTAGTTATATGCATTATATTTCTACATCAATTTCAGCGCTGGGCCTGAACTCAACAGTCAGTTTATCATCTAAGACTGTTAACTTCTCAATAAGCCGTCTCACCAATAGATCATCATATTCTGCGAGTTGACATGACTGCGTTTTCAACCAATGCATTTTGCCTCAGTTCACGCAAGCGGTATATCTCATCAGCCACTTCGTTATAGTGTTGTATCGATTACTTGTCAATTTGGATTTCAATTCCAGACTTAAATTCCACAATGAAATAGTCATCATAAACCGTTATCTTTTCCAAGAGAGTCCTTACATAATCTTCTTCATATTCAGTCAGCTCGCAAGGCAGATCGTTAAGGAAACGCATCATCTCATCGATTCGTGTTCTCAGATCCTGTCGGGATGCCTGCTCATTTTGAAGGGCCTGCTTCTCATCACGCAGCCTTCTAATCTCCATACCAAGCTCATCACCGGTATTCTTAGAATTAACGGTTGCCAATAGCTCCTGCTGCATTGACTTCATCTGTTCATCAATCGCTGCAATCTGATTTGATGTGACTTCCTCCAGGCTACTCTCGATATTTTCTCGCAAAAGAGGCAGGATTGCTTCCTTTTCCCGGAACGCTTCGTTTATGGCCTTTATAACTACCTCTTGGAGCAATTCTTCGTGAACGGTTCTTGCCGGGCAATCAGGACCATCTTTTTCAACCCTACTAACGCAGCGCCAAACTGTTGACTTACACCCACGATTGTTCCATTTAATTCTGCGGAAGATGTCGCCGCAGTGCGCGCAGTTTACTATTCCGGATAAAGCGTAACGGCCACTATAGATTCGTTTGCGCTTTGTGGTGCCTTTGGTAAGGTTTGCGCGTCTTGCGATTTCCTCCTGTACCTTTAGGAAGATATCCTTTGGAATAATAGCTTCATGGCTGTCTTCTACATAATATTTAGGAACCTGACCCTTATTAGCTTCACGCTTCTTTTCAAGAATATCCACCGTATAAGTCTTCTGAAGCAAAGCGTCTCCGATGTACTTTTCGTTTGTAAGTATCTGCTTTATATTGCTTTCATGCCATTTTGCATTACCGGCACCGTTCAGAATTCCATCGGCTTCAAGCGACCTTTTTATCTGTAAGAAGCTCTTACCGCTAAGGTACTCTCTATAGATGCGCTTAACAACTTCAGCTTGCTCTGGATCAATGATGAGGTGCCCGTCTGCATCTTTGGTATATCCCAAGAACCAGTTGTGATTGACCTGAACTTTTCCTTGTTGGTATCGGAACTGCAAACCCAGACGAACGTTAGCCGATAATGACTCACTTTCTTGCTGTGCAAGAGAAGCCATAATTGTCATTAGAACTTCACCTTTAGCATCGAGCGTATTGATATTTTCTTTTTCGAAGTAAACGCCGATGTTCTTATTCTTAAGGGCTCTGGTATAATTCAGACAATCAACCGTATTCCTTGCAAATCGGCTGATGGACTTGGTAATAACCATATCTATCTTGCCTTCGTTACAGTCATTAATCATGCGCTGGAATTCATCACGCTTTTTCGTATTCATTCCAGAAATGCCGTCATCGGCATATATCCCGGCCAGCACCCAATCCGGGTGACTATTGATAAACGAAGTGTAATGCTCAATCTGTGTTTCATAGCTGGTTTCCTGCTCATCACTATCAGTGGACTCACGGCAATAAGCAGCTACTCGTGTTTTCTGGACTTTATCGGTTGTTTTCTGTGTACCGATTGTTTTCTTTGCAGGAATAACCGTAACATTGCTGGCTAAGGAAATCATACATCCACCTCGCTTTCTATCAAGCTGTAGACGTATTCTGCCTGTGTAAAAGGATCATCATATTTCATTTGAATCTTTGGCATCTTAAAACCTGTAGCAACCTTGCTCTCTTGGGCTGGCTTATCATCAAATACTCTTCCAAGCTTAACCTGTCGTTTGACACGCTCGGCTTCTGCAGCTTCAAAGGTCTCATTATCAATAATCGCCGGGTAATAGTCGTCTCCAAGGTAATGCTTATTTTGCATCATCTTCTTTGCACCTGTGTGGTAAAGCTTAAGTCCGGCGACTTCTGCTGCTGGCACGTAGGCAAGGCCAGAGAGGTATCCTTCATAGAGTTTTCTAACCTGAGCAGCTTTTTCTTCGTCAATCACTGCTTTACCATTTTCAATTCTGTATCCATATGGGACATGACTCATATTCTCACAACCTTTCCTTAAGGGCTAACCCACACTTTAGTGCGAATCCTATTTGATTTCTGTTGTAAACAATGATGTGGTCGACATGTTCCTCAAAGGCATCTGCATCAAATTCCTCAAGGCCTGTTTTATTGTTTATATACTTTAAGAGCCTGCTTACTGCTTCCGCATTCTCAAGCTCACCATTTACCGAGCGGTACAAGGCTTCCTTTTCATTTCTTAACTCCTCAGCTTCAGCTAAAAATTCACTATTCTGCTTGGCATATAGTGCAGGCTCAATGTACTGCTTTGAAAGAAGGTTTGTAAGAACCTGCCTTCGGTCAAAGTTCTGTTCCAAAGCCGTCTCAAGCTCGTTAATTCGAGTAAGTGCATTAGCTTGGTCAATGCTTTTAAGGCTATTAAGGAACGGTTGTAAAAGAACCTTTTTGCTAAAAATCAGCTTGTTCACCATATTTACAAAGGCGACCTCAAAATCCGTCTCGTTGATAAAAAGCTGGCCGCACTTATTTTTGTCCTTCAGGTGAGTGTTGCAGGTGTAAGCATAGTATTTAGCCTTACAAGCGGTATGTGTTCTTCTTTTCCAAGTAGCACCGCATTCAGCGCATATTATTTTTCCTGAGAATGGGTATCGGCTCAGGTACTTCTCATCATCCGCCACAATATTCTTTTCTTTAGCACGCTGGACAACAATCGCCTGTGCCGCTTCAAAGTCCTCGGTGCTAATTATTGCGTCATGATGACCTTTGACATAGTACTGCGGCTTTTCACCTCGATTGGTATGCCTGTTAAACTGCGAATCAGTGAATGTTTTCTGAAAGAGCACATCACCCGTATATTTCTCATTTTTCAGGATTTCTTTAACTACCGTTGAGCTCCATTTGCCGCCTCGCTTTGTCAGTGCCTTTTTCTCTCTAAGTGCTTTTGCTATTTTATAGCTGCCTTTTCCAGAAAGGCATTCTGCAAAAATAAACCTTACAATCTCTGCTTCTGCTTCATCGATAACCATCTTGCCATTTACGTTCTTATAACCGTATGGCGGATATCCAATTTTGAAGGTGCCGTTTTGGAACCTTTTCTGAATGGCCCATGACTCATTCTCAGCAATGGAAACTGATTCACTCTCTGCAAGGCTACTGAAAATTGTAAGAAGTAGCTCGCTTTCCATATCACCGGTGTTGATGTTTTCCTTCTCGAAATAAATAAACACCTTAAGCTTTATAAGCTTTCTAACCGCTTCAAGGCACTCTGTGGTATTTCTTGCAAAGCGGCCGATGGATTTGATAATAATAAAGTCAATCTTCCCAGCTTCACAATCATCAAGCATTTTGATAAGTCCATCACGCTTGGCCATGCTTGTACCTGATACGCCTTCATCGTAGTAAAGTCCAACATACTCCCAGTTGGGATTGCTCTTAATGCAAGTCTCATAGTGACTTCTTTGAGCTTCCAAACTGACGAGTTGTTCGCGGCTATCTGTTGAAACACGAGCATATGCAGCAACACGCAGTTTTTTAGGTGCCTTCTGCAGCTTCTCATTTGCTTCAATCTTTGTTATCCGTTTCATTGTCTCAACCTCCTTTCTCGCAGTACTATACATCACTCTAAAAGCCTTATTTATCAAGTCTTTTAGGACATAATCTCTGCTAAAAATGGAGAGAACGTTTCACGGTTTTTGACCATGATCTTGTCAAATTCACTCTGGCTAATAAGCCCCTTTTCTAAGAGCTTCTTTGTAAGTTTTTCTGCAACCAAATAATCATGCTCATTTTTAAGTGAAGCCTCTGTAGGCTTTTCTGCTTCATGCTTTATGGATTCAACGGCTTCTAATTTTGTTAATTTCATTTTCTCGACCTCTTTCCGAGGGAACATATCAATCAACACCCTCTAACAGTCCCAGGACAGAAATCAGCCGAATGAACGGAAAAAGCAAAAAAAATAATGCCTACCGAAAGACGAATCTCTCGATAGGCATTAAACTGATTGTTATTCGCTGTATTTAATAAAGGCATCGGTGAAGCCAGCTGCCTTGACCTTGCTGAGCATGGCATCTGCATTCGCCTTAACAGAAAACGATCCAAGTTGGACTCGGTAATATTTCTTCGGTGGGGTCGTCTCGACCGAAGCGGCAAAGGAAAGACCGGATTTTACATCGGCGCGGAAGGTATCCATCGACTTACCGTGTTTAGGAAACCAATGCAGTACATCACCATGATTGCTGGCGATACCTTGCTTATATCCTTCGCTATGGCAGATAATATCTTTTTCAGTAAGACCAAACTCCCTACAAAGAAATACACAAAGTTCAACGGCCTCCAGGTACACCTTGTTGAAATAGGTGCTGTCCGAAAGACCGTCCTCGCAAATCTCGAATCCTATATGTGTATTGTTTGCAGTTCCCCCAGCGTGCCAGCCTCGATGGTTCCACGGCAAAGTCTGATATGTGGCGATTGTTCCATCTGCCAGCTTACCGATGAAGGCATGAACGCAAACCTGACGGCCGCCGGGCTTTTCTTGATTCCAATGATTGTTATATTGGTTCTTTCCGAGCAAGCCATCATCCGGGCCAACATAGCGCTTCAGCCATGGGTTATCTGCCCCGGTAGAGTGTACCATGATGCCCTTGGGAATTATTGTTTTGCCTGCTTTGAAGCAGGCATTATTCGTAAGTATTAACTTGTGTAAATTCATTAAAATCACCTCTAATTTACATATTGGTTGTTGCAAGGCTGACAGGGTATAGGTGGTAGGTAAACTTCAAATCGCAGAAAGCACTCGCCGATGTGCCATCACTTCCCATACTGATATACAGCCCATATCCAGAAGGCACTCGGCTTTGACGCATTTGAATATGAATATGCAACCCAGCGTTTGAACTATCAGCACCGATAGGCGTGCTGCGTGAGATTCTGGTAAAGTTCACTTCATCATTTGAGATATATAAGTCTAGTTCTTTTTCACTTGTATCCGATTGACGGCATAGAGTAACCAAATGACAATCATAAGCCGTCGGATAAAGCAATCCGCCCTGTCCACCTATAACCACACTACCAATGGGCAATAATGTGTGCAAAGGTCCTCGGACGCTATTAATACCGCCCGCGCCGGTAGCGTTACCGCTCAACACATATCTCAAATAGCTTGCTCTGGTGAATGCGTTGATAGTAGCTGTTGCAGTAGAGGTAAGGGTCAATGGTGTCGTAGCATTTTCTGTTCTTTCCAATAAGAATAGNNTCTCACCAGAAGGAATGGTAATATCACCAATTGAAAAGGTTCGACTCGTCCAATAGGCTGTGCTTGCGGGATTTGGTGATGTTCCTGCCCCATAAGCAATATTCGCTACATCTTGAATACCCCTTATAGCTTCTGCAAGTTTCTTGACGGTATTGCGGAGGGTGCCCTGGATTAACACTTGAACATTGTTTGCGGCAGGACTACCCAAAGCCGTAACAAGGGTATATGTTACCGTGCCGATTACTACGTTATTGCCATTCGTGATGCCACTAAATGTGATGGACGCTCTTCGGCTTATCATATCCGGTGCTGTGGCAGTTTCTATCGGATGCGAATGGTTCAGGAGGACTCCAGTCCGCATATACAGATTGTCGCGCGTATCTTCAACCAAATCGTGTGTAGTGTTTAACAGGGTATAAGTGAGATTTAACAGACTGTTTATCTCATCAATATCCAGTTCAGCTAAGACAGAAAGCACTTGGTTTAGCCATTCTTGTGCGGGTGGCTCGGGTGGTTCAACTATACCGTCTACAAGAGCCTCCTCAACGATGGTTAATATCCTAACGCTTTTTCCGACCACATCGCCATAAGTAACTCTTATTTCTAGCTGCCCCACACCGACGACCAGTGTGTCAGTTGCGCTGGGTGACCATGTAAGAACTCCATCAGCGTAGGTCGTGATCACTGGATATGCAATACCATCAGGTCTTTTATATATAGCATTTAGGGCGGCTCCGGGATACGTGTCATCTAATAAACTGGAAACATCAAACTCAAGGTGGCGAAAGTAGTGTTCACCGCGCCTGCCTATAAACACAGTTACAGCTTTTGTTGTATCAATCATATTCCATCACCTGACTTAGGGGGCTCATCATCACACCCATGTAGCTGTTTTAGAACTTCCTTGAGTTTTTCAGGTATTGGTAGCCCAATATGACCGGCATTCTCTAAAATAGATACACCCTCATTGCTCAAGTAGAAGAAAATTACTGCTGTCCGAAGGACACCACCATTGTCACCAGCACTACCCAGTATCTGCGTATCAAGGATATGCGCTACACCCACCAATGTAAAAATAAGCACCTTTTTGAAGATGCCTTTCGCGCCGATTTCACTGGACAGCTTTTTATCTACAATGGCACAGAGCACTCCGGTCACATAATCTATGGCGACAAATGCTATGAGCGCATAAAGGAACCCGTCCAGTCCACCGAGAAACCACCCGAGAAAAGCACCAACAGCAGCAAAAACCAGCTGTATCCAATTCCAATTCTCTTTCATTTGAAATACCTCCATTTCATGAATTTGTGTATAGAAAAGCGCCCCCGCATATTACGAGAGCGCTATTGGTTGTATTGTATTTAAAGCTCCAAAATCAGGTCTTGAATCTGTTGCATCACGCCCGCTTTTGGTCGCCCAGTTCCAATTGGTAGCCATGTTATGGGCGGGATATCAAAAGTAGACGAGGAATCAAAGTTGTTCACTGTTGTAATAACCGACTCGATGGCTTTTCTAATGANNTGGAAAGGCCAGTTTTTGATGCTGCTCTTTCCAGCAACAATTTCCTCACTCCAAGTCACCTGCGACAGATTGTAATAGCTACGCACTGTGTTTACAGCAGTTCGTAGCATCTGGATATGAATTGCCTTTACGTGCGTTTCGTTCGCGGTGATCGTCTCAAATGGCGGTGATAATACAGTAAAAGTGCGTACAACCTCCGGACTTGACGACTCTATATCACTATCAGTGCAACGGACGGTCACAGTATGGTTCCCTGCGGCCAGCGCTGCCGATTGATACACCGTTTTTGCTCCATTACCCAGATAGCCGCTTACGGAAAACATCTCAGGGTTGTCTACGCTGTTGACCCAAACACCAGTGTCGATTTTCACTTCTACAATCTGCGTTTGACCGTCCGGCTCAATACCCGTTGTAATCATGAAACGCGGTGTAGCCTTGTAACTTGAACTCCCAGATACCGGGCAGACGATTACTGGTGCAGTCGGCGGACTATTTTTCTTTACTGTACCGCTTACTACATAGGCAGAAACTGCATCCAATGAATCGGTTACGCTGATACGGTAGCGGGTATACATTCCAGCTATCTGAGAAGCGTTCGCTATATATGTTCCCGAGGTGGCACTTGAAACGACGATTGTAAGAGCCTCATATGCCGACCAGTTAATCCCGTCCATTGAAGTTGAACGCTGAATGACATACTGCTTGATAGCGCTAGTTCCAGGTATCGCTCCGCTCCATGTAAGCGTTACGGTGCTGGATTCGTAAATGGCAGGAGCGGCGGTAAAGGAAGTCGGTGGCGTAGGCAGTGTATTTCTGCGGACCGTGTTGCTGGAAACAGTCCAGTCTGAGTAGAAACTCTCCCCGGCTGCGCCACGTGTTCTTACCCTGAATCGGCGGTAATTTCCGCGTGTAGCCGGTGGACTTACGATTACACTGCCGCTTGTCGCTGAAGTGAATACCGTAGTCAGTGCTGTCCAGGCTCCCCATGTGACATTGTCGGCAGAATCGCTGTATTGTATCTCATAAGATGTGATGGCATTTCCCGCGCCACCTGCTGCTCCGCTCCATGAAAGGGTTGCGTTTCCTTCAGCCAACGTTGCGCTTACTGAACAAGCGGTCGGTGCTACGCAGGCAGTAATATCGCAATAGATGCTGTTACTGACAACCTCTGAAGAGTAAACATCAAGAGTATCTATCGTCCAAATGCCGAATTGAGTATAAGTTCCTGGAATTCTTGACACATTTGGGTTGTAACTACCGCCGCTTGCCGAGAGTATCAGAGTGGTAAGAACGTTCCATGAACTCCAGGTACTGTTATCTGTGGATGTTCTGCTGGCAATCTGGTATCCCTTGATGGCACTTGTTCCACCGGAAGCTCCGCTCCATGTCAGCGTAATCGTTTCGTCGCTATAGTTTGAAGGAGAAGCCACTGCAGTGGTTGGTGCGCTTGGTACAGTATTTCTGCGGACAGAGTTCGTTGATACCTTCCAACCGGAATAATAGCTTGCTCCTGCAGTACCACGTGTCCGTACCTGAAACCTACGATAATTGCCTCGCGTCGAAGGCGGCGCAACAGAAGTGCTGCCGCTAGTGGCAGTTGTGGTTACAGTGGTCAGTGCTGTCCATGCTCCCCATGTTATATTGTCAGCGGAATCGCTGTATTGTATCTCGTAGGAGGATATTGAGTTATTTATACCGCCCGATGCACCACTCCATGACAAAGTAACGTTGCCTTCCGAGAGGGTTGCATTTAACGAGCAGGAAGTCGGAGCACTACAAGCGGTTGTACGGCTTGCCCAGTTAATAGTCAGTACAATCTGGCTTAAGTTATCCCTTGCACCAAAGCCCATGTAGTTTAAGGTGCTGGAGCCTGCATCCATGAATAGGCAGTTGCTGGCACCACTACCGATAGAATCAATTAGCGCGGTGGAAATGGCGATATCTTTTGCGCCTTGTCCGGCGGAAACGGTATAGTTATACCCAGAGGTAACCTTTGTGGGCCTGCTCCCAGACACGCTGGTGCTGGAACTGGGTGCTGGCATGCCAGAAGCATTTCCAGCATACAACGTCATGGTTCTGGCGGAGCCCCAGTCGCCCGCAGCTATCCTGACAAGGTGAATGCTGGCCGATGTGGGATAATAGTTTGCGTAAGTATTCCGGATGCTGGCAAGGTCAAACAGCATAGCTCCTACGTTCTCATAATTGTTAGCATCAGGATAAACACCTTGCCGAACATAATCCGTTACACCTGCGATCCAGCTACCATTACGCCATGTACACGCATTAGTTGCCTGATATGTTGCCATAGAAATTCACTATACTCATATACCGCCGAAACCAGCGAATTTACCAACCCAAAAAGGTCGGTATTCAGACGGGTGTCAGTAATGTTATTTGCGACTATTGATGTAGCGGCTGTAGGTACAAGCACATCTGCAATACCAAGTTCATAGATGTCGCTGGTTCTTGTTAGAGCAGGTGCCACTGGCGTTGCAGCAGGAGTACCTGTAACAACGGCAATTTGAATGCTTCGGCTGATCTGACTTAAACGGATCACAATCCGGTCAATGCGGGGATTGCTTCCGTTTGCAGTTGTCAGTGGCATATTTAAGACATCCGTATTCTCATAACGGTATCCGTTAATCCATGCACTTCCTGCTGCCACATTCACAGCTAAGCCAATTGCTGGCGACACCTGTAGGTTTGTTGCTAACATATAAAAAATACCGTTGGAGACGAGACTTCCGAAATATGCCGCAAAATCTGCAGCATCATAGACTCTGTCTCCACCCGATGAGTTAAAGAAGCCATATTTTTCAGCCATAAAAATCCTCCTTTATTCATAATCTTGTTATCCTCCGTTCGGGCAAGTAAAAAAGACCACCGAAGTGGTCTTTAAGATCTGTGTTAAATGAAATTCTCAGCTTATTGCCCGTGGGCTTTAACTAGCTCTTCGTGCGTGTAACCAAACATATAGTCCTCATCACAACCGTTTGAGAAATATATATCCGCCGCATCCCATACACTGAGTGATTCGCCGCTATCCTCATCATCTTCATCTGGTTCTCCAAAAGCGACGATTTTGCCGCAGTTAGGACATTTCCAGTCCCCGTCGCCTATGTACTCCATGTCATATGCGCCGCAACGACCACTTCCGCAATTATAGGGTATCATTTTGTCTCCTCCTCATCATTTTGACTTTCTAAATTATTATCCGTCGGCTCGCTTTCGTTTGGATACCGAGCGAAATTCTTCTCGCCGCACGACTTGCAGATAATATAATCATCATGGCTGCCTTCTTTGCTCTCGGGAACGTATGTTGACTCGACAAGGGGTTCTCCACAGTTAACGCAAGTACCGACATTTTGTAACTCAATGGACTGCAGATGGGCTTGTTTTGCCTTTGCTTTTCTTTTTAGCAGTTTATATGTTATAAATCCACCAATAGCGGTAGCGCCTAAGATAATGCCCCCAATAATCAGCGTGTTCTTGTTGGAACTTTTGGTGACGATTGTTTTTGAAATCAGGGTGTCTGCCTTAGGCTTTATCGCTACAGGGGCGGCACCTTTCCCGGTTTCTCTTATAACAGTTTTTATGGTGTCAATCCCTTTGTCTATAACTTCATAGGTAAAGGAACCTAGTTTATAATTTCCATCGGTGTATTGATTTCCGAAAAAAGGATGTCCCGCAGGAGCGCCCATAACGTTGTACCTCCACAGCTTATTTCAGTAGTTTCTTTGACCAGCTGGTCGAACCGCCGATTATAGCCCCAATGACGGGAACCACAAAGGGAATAGACTTAATGAGTATATCGAAAACACTGTCGAGTTTTGCCGTTGGCGTTCCTCCGGCAGCAGTTGCAGCAACCGTTCCCACAACGTCTTGAACCTTTGAGTAATCGTCCTCATCAAGTTCATCGTCGCTATCCAGCAAAAGTGCCACGACTTTCGGAAGAACCTCGTTATCTTTGTTGTTTTCAATTTCAGCATCAATAACAGAGCGGATAGCAATATATTGGGTAAAATTCATCGGTGTCTTTTGGTTTTCAAGATTGCTGATGGTTTGTTTTGTCACCCCAATTTTGTCACCCAAGACCTCAGCTGTCCAACCTGCAATTTTTCTTATTGAAGACAGGTTTTGTTGTAATTTCTTAATTTGTTTCTCTCGTTCCCTTGCTTTGTCAGACACAATATATCGCCCTCCTTTAACAACAAGAATATCACATATACTTTACAATGTCAAATAATTTGACTAAATAAAACTGAAGCTATGCATCAAAAAATCTGTCTCCACCCGATGAGTTAAAAAATCCACTCTTCTCCATACACTATTTTCCTCCTTCTTAAACAGTTTTCGTATACTCTATAACCACATAACCTGTATATGATGTTCGGTCATTACCAGGTTCGACAACGACATTGGTTGTATCCATATAAAGCCCAATTTGCGAGGCGAAGTTGTTGTAACGAGCAAGTGGCAGTGGCAAGAAGACGGTCCCGTTTGTCGCAAAGCCTGTTAAACTGACAACAGTGCTGAGGTTTGTTATGCCGTGGGCTACGCTTTTCGGTGTCGTATTTGTAAGTGACCCAAGATTCACGTGCTTACGATAAATCGTCTTACCATCAATCCATAAACGCCCTGTGTTTTGTTCTGTCGTTGAGTAATCGGTAAACGCAGATGATATTTTAGAAGCGGTAATTGTACGATCTGCGATCTTTACGCCGGTGACTGCGCCGTTTGCAAGCCTAGTCGTGGTTATTGGTTCATTATTGATATTGAGCCAGTTTGCCTGCCCAGATAGGTTATTGAATACAAAAACAGAAATTACATAAAACGTCATAGTGTCCCTACTGATAAAGAAACCCATTGCTCGCTGATAGCCATAGCCCGTGTTATCTCCATTATGTTTTGTTAAAAATACGTGTCCGTTTTCACTTGGTTGATCGCTGAACTTATTACCACTGTAAGAGGTGAAGTATAAAGTATCTCCCGGTACCATGTTGTACAAGGCATACTGACCGACCGATATGGTACCCGCGCCTACAAAAATTTCGAGTGCAGGAAGTTTCCCAAACAGGTTGTTAAAGGTATCTGCGACGTCATCACCCTGAATTTTCGGGTCCACCTGCGTCAAGTCACCCAGTGTTCCTTCCACT
>DJJW01000059.1 GCA_002434335.1 Lachnoclostridium sp. UBA6558
AAGAAAATTTCAGGGTTGTTTTACTGTTCAGTTATCAATGTTCAGTTGCACTTCTTACTTCTACAAACACTAATCAGTTACTTTTCAGCAACTATTCTTGCTTACTCTGTTTCTTTGTGTTAGCAGCTCGTCGGTGCTTTATTACTATATCACAGTGTTTATTGTTTGTCAACTCTTTTTTAAAAGTTTTTTTATCATTCTTTTCAGTTAATTGTTTATAAAAAATTGACAATTCACAAAAATGTTTTTAAACTTTTTATATAGTAGACAAATTCATTATCATTTAATCACAATTACCATTTTAATTCATTATGATTTAATCCACTGTGTTTTGCTCTTCAAGTGAGCTTAACCATACTAACACATTTTTCATTGTGTGTCAACTACAAATAATAAATGTTATTTTCTGATTATTTGGCGTTATTTTTCTAACGCAGGTGTATAGGATACCACCCTCCCCCAGAAATGTCAACAGTTTTTTAAACTAATTTAATCTTCTATGATATTGCAATATTTCGGGTTTGTTATTGAACATTCGGTTATTAAACATTTATTATCAAATGCTCATTACAAGCTTTTAATGAAATAATACCGCTCCCATACTTCTATACCCTATTACTTATAATAAAAGGTAGTCTGCTTTTCTTACGGCTTTCCTTCCTATGTAAAATTTAACATTTTACTTGACAACTCCTTCCTACAAGTGTAATCTGTTTATACAGCACAGACTACATATGTAGGAAGGGGTAATATATTGAATGACAATAACTGCAAAATACCTGATGCAGAATGGCTGATTATGAAAGTACTGTGGAGAAACTCACCTCTTACGACAACTAAAATAATAGAAGAAGTAAGCAAAGAAGCCAAATGGAGTCCCAAAACCATCCATACACTAATTGCCCGTCTGGTAAAAAAGGAAGCGTTGGGTGTTGATAAGGATTCTGGTCAGCATAAATTCTATCCTCTTGTGACCAAAGATGAATGCATACAAGAAGAAACCGGTTCTTTTGTGCGTAAGATTTATGAAGGTTCAATCTATAATTTAGTGGCTAATTTTATTCATGATGAGAAAATGACCGCTGAAGAAATGGAAGAATTAAAAAAACTTCTGGACGAAAAACTGAAATAAGGAGGCAGGTGTTAAAATGGATCTTGTAATCTTATTTGAACGTATATTCAGGCTTTCCCTTATGGGCACTATTCCTGCCATAGGTATCCTTCTTCTAAAAGGTATCTTAAAGGACCGGCTCAGTGCAAGGCTTCAATATTATATCTGGTTACTATTGATAATAAGGCTTGCACTCCCGTTTACCTTTGAGAGTCCTGTTAGCTTATTTCCATAGCAGCCTCAAAAGGATATGGCTGTAACCAGGCAGACTCTTACCAGCACTGAAACAGCCTCTCCTGTTTATAATAACCCCACAGAGAATGGCAATTCTTCCTCTGCCTCCCCTGTAAGCGATGCAAGCAATAACCAACATACGAATATAACAGGTCTTATTTCCTCCAGTATGAAGAATTTTGCTTATCTATGGCTTGCTGTTGTACTGTTGATATGGGGCTATATAATCCTAGTTAATACCTTTTTCTTTCTAAAGTTAAAGAAATATAATCTCTGTACCCAAACTGAAATAATACATACACTAGCTTACTGCCAAACAAAACTTCAAATAGAAAGTAACGTTTCTATTGTTTACAGTGAACATATACAATCACCTATGGTGTGGGGTATCTTTCATCCCCGGATTCTGCTACCAAAAAGACTGCTGCAAACGCTAACTCAGGAGGAGCTTAGCTTTATCCTTCTGCATGAGTTAGCTCATATTAAGAGAAGGGATTTGCCGCTTCATCTGTTTGGAATGATTATTCAAGGTATTTATTGGTTTAATCCGGTTATATGGTATTCCATGTACAAAATGAAACAAGATTGTGAAATATCCTGTGATGCCTCTGTCCTTGGGGTGTTGACAGAAGAGGATTATAAGAAATACGGACTTACAATCCTTACTATTATGAAAAGAATAAATGAGCTGCATCTGGTTCCAGGAACCGCAGGATTCATCAGCAAACAGAATAAAAGGAGAATAATCATGATTACACAATATAAGAAAACATCAGTAAAATGGGCAGTTATTACCTTACTATGCTTAACTCTGCTAACAGGTTGTGCCAGCCTGACCGGTTCGGTCAATTCCTCGGATAAAGAACTTAAAAACAGTACAAAAAATTCCGGTTCGGCCAATACAACCACCCCGGAAGCTCCGACTGAAACCCAGAACAATGATGCTGCCCCAGAAGATGAAAATATTTCTGTCGTTAATACCGTAAGCTTTCAGCAATATTTCGATTTATTGGGAGTAAGTAAGGATACTTTACTAGAAACTCTTAAGGAAGAACCTTCTAAGATAGATGAAGGAGGGTTAGAATTTAAGGAAAATGGAATTAGAATCTGGTTTAATGCAGAATATACCGCAGTAAGCCAAGTCTTTACCGATCGAATAGATATAGATTTTAAGGGAGCCAAAATCGGTGATAAGATAGACAGCTTCAAAGCAGCATTCGGTGAACCTGTCAGTGACAATAATGGTGACATGCATTTTAAATACGATAATGGGTTTATTTCAGTAAATTATGACACTCAGACAGAAGCAACCTTTGCCGTATATCTTCTGAGCGAAGATTTCTAATATATCAGTTATTAAACAACTACCGCTATTAATAGATGTAGTAGATGCTATATGTAGATTTCAATATATTTATGTAATTCCCAATATTATGGCTTCTGATTCAATATAACAGAATCAGAAGCTATTTTCATAACGATACATCTGGGCCTTTCATCTCTACGCATAAAATCAGGCTTGGGGTAAAAGATATAATCCAAGAATACAAATGTTAACATTCAGAAAAAGACATCACATTATCCCTGAGCTTCTAATCTATTTAGAAAACTTAAGAACACAGGTAAAGTGTACAAGTCGGAAAGAACGAATGCGTCTATGGAAAGGTATTAGAAGGCCTTTTCAACTGAAGATTTTGTGCTATATTATCAAACAGATTGTTTGAGCGTAGCGAGTTATCTGTTTGATAATATGTCAAGCACAAACTCTTCAGTGAATTAGGACTTCTTATACCT
>DJJW01000065.1 GCA_002434335.1 Lachnoclostridium sp. UBA6558
CCAAGTCAATGACCGGACGTTTGTTAGGTGCGGCAGGAGCTGTTGAGTTCATCGTATGTGTAAAATCCGTTATGGAGAATTATGTTCATGCAACGGTAGGATATGAGAATCCCGACGAGGAACTGGATTTAAATTATGTGAAGACTCCCGTAACAGACAGAGTAATAAATTATGCTATATCAAATTCCTTGGGCTTTGGCGGTCATAACGGAAGCTTACTGGTTAAGAAATTCACAGAGTAACGGGTTTTAGAGTAAAGAATTATTGAGTAGTGAATCNNAACAATCTTTAGAATCACGAATTTATATAAGCGAGCTCAATTGCTGCCAGATATCAGGAAAGTCCAGGGAGGCCTGCACCAGTTTTCAGAAGAATGCAAGAACTTCTGGACACCTGAAGGTATAAAATACCAGTGAATTATACATTTTATACCTATAGGAGTAGCCGGTATATAACTTATGTAAGAAAAGGAGGATTAGAAGTGAAACAGGAAGAAATTCTTCAATTAATAAAAGCTGTCTCTTCCAGTAATTTAACAGCCTTCCGTTACAAAGACGGAGAGGTGTCACTGGAACTGGAATGTTGCCGGAAAGAGGCAGCAGAAGTCCTGACGAAGGTTATTCAGCCGGTAAAGGAGGATAGCGCTTCTGAAACAGAGGAAAACCTGTTAGTTATAAAATCCCCCATGGTGGGTACCTTTTATGCATCGAAATCCCAGAACAGTGAACCCTATGTTCAAGTAGGCGACAGGGTTAAGAAGGGGCAGGCCGTTGGTATCATTGAAGCCATGAAACTAATGAATGAAATTGAATCAGAATACGATGGAATCGTTGATAAAATAGTTGCAAATAACAAGGATATGGTGGAATACGGACAGCCGTTGATCTATATCAGACCACTGTAGGTAAGCTGATTAAGGCCTGATAAGCGCAGGATAGGGAAAGGTTATAATATGTTGGATATTAATGAAATTAAGAAGATCATACCTCAGAGAAGTCCTTTTTTAATGGTAGACAGGATTCTGGAATTAGACCCCGGAAAACGTGCTGTCGGTAAGAAATGCGTTTCCTACAATGAACCTTATTTTGAAGGTCATTTTCCGGGAGAACCGGTAATGCCGTCAGTGCTTATCTTAGAAGCACTGGCACAGGTGGGCGCGGTAATCTGTCTTTCCATTGAAGAAAATAAGGGTAAGAATGCTTTATTTGGAGGTATTAATAAAGCGAGATTTCGCAACAAAGTTATTCCGGGAGATGTTCTCACAATGGAAGTTGAGCTGATTAAAAGGAAAGGAAATATAGGGATTGCCACAGCGAAGGCCTTTAATGAAGAGAAGGTGTTTGCAGAAGCAGAACTTATTTTTGTCCTCAGCTAGGAAAGAGGGAGCTATGATTAATAAGATATTAATTGCCAACAGAGGAGAAATCGCAGTTCGAATAATTCGTGCCTGCAGAGAACTTGGAATTGCTTCCGTAGCTATATGCTCGGATATTGATAAGGAAGCCCTTCATGCCCAATTGGCAGATGAAACCATCTGCATAGGGCCGGTATCCTCAAAACNNACATAAGCGCAGCCTGTGCAGCAGGAGCAGATGCCATACATCCGGGCTTTGGGTTCCTTTCTGAGAATGCGAGATTTTCAGATTTATGCAAAAAATGCGGAATAACTTTCATTGGACCCACCGGTGAAGTCATTGATAAGATGGGAAACAAATCCGAAGCCAGAAAGACTATGATGGAGGCAGGTGTTCCGGTAGTACCGGGAACCAAAGAAGCGGTGGCTTCCTCCGAGGAAGGTCTTAAGATAGCAAATGAAATCGGATATCCGGTTATTGTAAAAGCCAGTGCCAANNGCGGAAGAAGAATTTGTGAAGCTCTTTGAAACTGCCGGGCAGGAAGCGAAGAATGCTTTTGGCGATGATACCCTGTATATAGAAAAATACATTGAAAGGGCAAGGCACATTGAATTTCAGATATTAGCAGATAATTACGGCAATGTCATTCACCTGGGAGAAAGGGATTGTTCTCTGCAGAGAAGCCATCAGAAACTCATAGAAGAAGCACCTGCTTATCGTATGCCACCTGAGATACGGGAAGCAATGGGAGAAGCAGCAGTAAAAGCTGCCAAAGCAGCAGGTTATCAGAATGCCGGAACCATTGAATTTATTCTGGATAAAGAACCNNAGAAAATAATTTTTATTTTATAGAGATGAATACAAGAATACAGGTGGAACATGGAATCACAGAACTGGTAACGGGAATTGACCTGATCAAAGAACAGATAGGTATTGCAGAAGGGAAGACTTTAAATCTGACACAGGCTGATATTAAAATGAACGGTCATGCCATTGAATGCAGAATTAATGCTGAAAACCCTTTAAAAGGTTTCATGCCCTGTCCCGGAACAGTAACCTCTCTTCATTTTCCCGGTGGTAACGGTGTCCGCATCGATTCTGCTCTTTATGCTGGGTATAAAATACCGTCAGCATATGACTCTCTTATTGTAAAGCTCATGGTTCATGATACGGACAGAGAGAAGGCAATACGTAAAATGAGAGGTGTGTTAGGGGAACTTGTCATTGAAGGGATAATAACCAATCTCGATTTTCAGTATATGCTGCTAAATCATGAGGACTTTAAGAACGGAAATACTGACACAGGATTTGTGGAAAGATTGCTGACGGAAACCAAGGAAATTGAGAAAGACAAAGAGATGCAGAAAGACAGGGAAATGCCGGAAGTCAAAGAAATGCCGGAAGCGATATAAGTCAGCTGTTTTCATACAAGATATACGGTATGAATTAGAAATTATTTAATTCACAAAATGATTTGTAGTAGTGTGCCAGGCACACAGAGGGGAGTTCTATGCTTAAGGAAATGTTTAAGAAAAATATATCAGCTGGTACAGAGCAAAAACTCCTGAACCAGGGACAGAAAATAAAAGATTCCATCTATGATGCACAGATTCCCGAAGGCCTCTTTGACAAATGCGATAAATGCGGTGAAATTGTTTATCTGGAGGATGTCATCCAAAATTATTTTATCTGTCCTGTCTGTGGCGGTTATTTTCGTATCAGTCCAAGGGCAAGGCTTAGTATGATACTGGATAAAGGAAGTTTTGAGGAATGGGATGTGAATCTTCCGGTAAGCGACCCCTTAAATTTTCCGGGATATCAGGATAAATTAAATCACCTTCGTATGGCAACCGGACTTGAAGATGCAGTAATAACAGGCGAAGGTAACATTGATGGCACAAAAGTTGCAATTGGTGTCATGGCCTCTGCATTTTTGATGGGAAGCATGGGAGAGACCGTAGGGGAGAAGATTACCCGCCTTGTGGAAAAGGCAACAAAAAGACGACTTCCGGTAGTATTGTTCTGTTGCTCAGGAGGAGCCAGAATGCAGGAGGGTATCGTATCCCTGATGCAGATGGCGAAAAC
>DJJW01000066.1 GCA_002434335.1 Lachnoclostridium sp. UBA6558
ATTCAAAAACATTGTACTAGGATTATTCAACAGAAAGAAAAGCCTCTGGATATAAAATCTATAGCATCAGAATATGGATATACAGAACGAAGATTAAGACAAATGATAAAGGAGATTCAGGAGGGAAAAAATGAAGTGTGAAAAGTGTGGTAATGTAAATGCACCGGGTTCAAAGTATTGTAATAAGTGTGGAAATATTTTAGTTAATAACGAACAGAGTTTAAAAAATTTGGACGACGGCAATCAGAATATTATAGAAGCTGCGAATACTCCTAAAAAGGCGAAAGCAAAAAAAGTAAGTATAGGTACAATAATAATATTTAGCATATTACTATTTGCGGGAATCAAGTTATATGATTATCTTTCCATCCCAAAATCTTTTACGGGAAAAGAATTAAACAATAAAATAACTGAATATGCACTAGACCTCAAGAATGGTGATAGTGATGATGAATTAGAAAATCAACTATATAATTCTGGAGAAACAGAAGTTAATGCTACAATTGTAGGAATGATTGAAAATGCTATAACAGCAGAAAATTACAAACTAGTGTATTATTGGGCAGATACATATATCAGTATTTTCAAACCAAGTGATAAACAAGTCTTTTCATCCATCATGGATTATTCAAAAAATTTCTATGATTTTTCTAATTGGGTAAAAGAATATCAAGATAAGTATGGTGATATTCAACTGGTTTATTATAACCCGAGCCATTATATCAATAGAGAATTTTATATTACCCAAGTAATTGGATACGCGGATAATCTGTTAGGAACGCTAAATGAATTGACAGATCAATTCAAACAAGAGGATATAAAATATTATGTGGCATACGATGTTGAAAATAATCAATTTGGTGATAAACCAGGAGATATTCCGTATCTTATTGTTTCAGAGTATGAAATCCCGCAAACAGGGGTTTATCAAATGAATGTATTAGTATCTGGAACCAATACGCTTGAATTAGAAAATGGCTTTGAAAAGGAGGTAACGGTATTTAAACAAGTTACGGATGACTACTATGATAAATTGGATGATGATTTTTCATCCTACCAAACTATGAAAGCTGAATTGGAGGAAAACTCTAATAAAATTCTTAAGCTAATTAATCCTAATAAATATAATATTTCAGATCAGAATAAGGAAAATGACAATTCTGAGACCGTAAATGAAAGTACAAATGAACCTAAGGAAGAAAATACGATAACTTCATCAGTAAATGAGACTATTATAGTGGAGGATAATGAGGAAGAAGGAGAAAGTATTGATGACTATTTGACAGCAGCATGGTATGTCACAGAGTATGGAATGCCTGAATTTGATGATGAAGGAAAGGCTGTATCACCGGGAATAAGGATATCTATTGAAAATGATGGAATTGATTACTGGATTGATGTCTTGGGTGTCTTTGGAAACGGTGCGTGTTCTGGCTTTTATATAATACTTGAAAAAGAAGGCAATGCATGGGTTGGACATTACGATGAAGATGGCTGGGGTAATAGTGGTCAAATGGCACTTTATTTAGAAGATGGAGTACCTTATATAACGATATCTGCTTTAGGTGGAGATACTGATAATGGCTTAAATATAATATATAAACCTTGTACTCAAATAAAGTAAATTATAAAAGGAAGATCAAACCCATGATGGATATTGATCTTCCTTTTTTGCTAATATTGATTACATTGAATATAACGTATTAATGAAGCCTTTGTAATTCTCCATCTGTGATTTATCATGAAGGCTTCAATATCACCGTCATGAATTAAATTTAACATAGTATTCTTTCCGATTGATAACAGTGATTGACACTGTTTTAGGGTCAAAATGTCTAGTGTGTTTTCTAACATAATATCAATCCTTCCTGAAAAAATTGGTTTAACTTGGTGTAATTGGGTTTCATATGGTTTATTACAGTGTTCATTTTGATTATAAAAATATGAAAAAAATTATATTATTTTTACCATCCAGTTTAAACCGTCTTAAACTTTTCAATAATTCCCAATCGTTTATTGAGGTCACGTATTTATATATTATCTTCTTATAAATCAAATTAAGGAGGAAGCCCTATGATTAAAATAGGAAAGTTCTTTGTACAGGCAGTAACAACAATCGCAGTAGCATCAATTGGAATTGCTGCGGTGGTGATTAAGGTTTTTGATGAAAGAAAAGGTAAGTTTTAATTAAAATGATTATTCGAAGGAGGAATTATTTATGTCTGCAAATGTTGAAACTATGTTTTATACAAGAGATAAACCGTGGCATGGTCTCGGTACACAGGTAAGTCATGCCTTGTCATCTATGGAAGCACTCGCTGCATCCGGTCTTGATTGGAAAGTAATACAGAAACCAATTATTACAGAGGACGGAATTACAATTGAAGGTTATAAAGCGAATGTCAGAGATATTGATGATAAGATTTTAGGAGTTGTAACTGACCGATATAAGGTAGTGCAGAATGAGGAAGCGTTTGCTTTTACCGACGATTTATTAGGAAGTGGTATCCGTTACGAGACAGCAGGGTCATTACAGGAAGGTCGTAAGACTTGGATGCTTGCCAAGTTGCCAAACGAGTATATTATGCTGGGTGACAGAATTAGTCCATATCTGGTATTTTCGAATACCCATGATGGAGGCGGAGCTATCCGTGTTGCAATGACACCGATCCGGGTAGTTTGTCAAAATACTTTAAACCTTGCATTGTCTACCGCAACCAGAGCATGGTCAACGATACATACCGGTGATATCAGAAGTAAACTTGATGATGCAAAGCAAACTATATTTATGGCGGAGCGTTATATGGATTCCCTAGGCAAAGAATTTGAAACCCTTAATAAAATTAGGCTGTCAGACAACAAAGTTATTGAGTTTATTAATCTATTGCTTCCGCTCGATGATACCAATACAACTGCCATTCAAGAGCGTAATGTCATAAGACTTCGTGATGACATGAAAAGTCGGTATTTTGATGCACCGGATTTAACTGATGTCGGAAGAAATGCATACCGTTTCGTAAACGCAGTCTCCGACTTTGCAACACATTCAAAACCGCTACGAGAGACCAGCAACTTTAAGGAAAATCTGTTTGCGCGAACAATGGACGGAAATGCTTTGATCGATAAAGCGTATGAGATTGTAAGAGCTGTAGCGTGAAGCATAATGAGATAACACCTGTCTGTATCAGAGGATGAGCAGACAGGTGTTTTTTTGGAGGATTGAAATGAACAAGGAAAATGAAATTAAAGAGATAATGAAAAATCCCACTCCCCGAAGAAGGGTCGGGATCATCAAGACACAGATAGTAAGAGAAGGCAGTATGCTTTATACAAACAGAAGAATCAATACCCCTTCGGATGCGGTAGAACTTGTAAAAGACATTTTTCGGTATGCAGATCGTGAAATGATGGTAGTTATTTCGTTAGATTCAAAAAATGCACCGCTTGCTCTTGAGATTGTATCGGTCGGAACTGTTAATACCTGTCTGGTTAGCATGAGAGAAATCTTCAAACACTGTATTTTAACCAATGCAACTTCGATTATGTGCTTTCATAATCACCCATCGGGTATTCCTGACGCATCCAAAGAAGATATCGATATTACGAGGCGGTTGGATGAAGCAGGGAAACTTCTTGGAATATGGTTACTTAATCATATCATTATTGGTGAAGGTAAATCTTATGTAAGCCTACAGGAACGTGGACTTATAAAAAACGGTTATCAGAAAATTTCCGTATGTGAGGAGACTTAAGATGAAGAAAGTAGTTTCTACCAACAATTTATCCCATGATGAGTGGCTGGAGTATCGAAGAAGGGGAATAGGTGGATCAGATGCCGGTGCTATCTGTGGATTAAATCCTTATTCCTCTGCAATATCGGTTTTTCTAGATAAGATTAATGGGGATACGCAGGAGATTGATAATGAAGCCATGAGACAGGGAAGAGATTTGGAAGAGTATGTGTCAAGACGGTTTACGGAAGCGACCGGATTAAAGGTTAGAAGGGCAAATGCAATCTTTTCACATGACAATTATCCGTTTATACTGGCGAACGTTGACCGTATGATTTCTGGTGAGAATATCGGACTGGAATGTAAGACGACCAATATTTTAAATGCAGATAAGTGGAAAGATGGAGAGGTTCCGTCACATTATCAGATCCAAGCGCATCACTATATGATGGTGACTGCTGCAAAAGCCTGGTACATCGCTGTGCTAATTATGGGTAAGGAATTCAAGTTTGTAAAAATTGAACGAGATGAGGAAATAATTAAAAATCTCATCTTTATTGAATCGGATTTCTGGAATAAGCATGTACTAAAGGGTATAATGCCTGATCCAGATGGTTCAAGAGCGGTAGATGAAATTATCAATCAGTACTTTAAGACGGCAAGGCAAGGGGGTATATCTCTTCAAGGATATGATGATAGACTTCAAAGGAGGTCTGAACTAACAGAATTGATTGAAAAACTTAAAAAAGAGAAAAAGATTATAGATCAGGAAGTTAAGCTTGCAATGGGAGATACGGAATGTGCTTTTTGTGAAAATTATGAAGTGAGCTGGAAAAATGTCATTACTTCAAGGGTGGATACAGATCGAATTAAATTAGAGAATCCTGAATTGTATACGAAATATCTGAAGGAAATACCAAGTCGAAGATTTGTCGTAAAAGCAATATGTCAGGAACAGAAGGAGATTGCATAATGACAGATATTAAACAGGAGCTTGCAAAGAAAGCGGTGAAACAGGAAGTAAAGATTACAAAGTCAATGAGTATCGCAGATATGATTAAAGTCTTGGAACCTGAAATTAAAAAGGCATTACCATCCGTTATTACACCAGAGAGATTTACCCGTATGGCATTGAGCTCTCTCAATAACACACCAAAACTCGCAGAATGCAGCCAAATGAGCTACCTTTCTGCACTTTTGTGTGCAGCCCAACTTGGGCTCGAGCCCAATACCTCTCTTGGGCAAGCATACTTAATTCCTTACAATAATAAAGGTAAGTTGGAATGCCAATTTCAGCTCGGTTATAAAGGCCTTATTGAACTCGTATATCGTAATGATCAGGTACAGACCATACAGGCACAGACGGTGTTTGAAAATGATTTCTTTGAATATGAACTGGGATTAAATTCAAAGCTTGTACATAAGCCCACATTAGGAGACAGAGGGAAAATAGTTCTTTTCTATGCTTTGTTTAAACTTAAAAATGGTGGATATGGATTCGAAGTAGTGAGTAAGGAAGATATTGATAAACATGCAGCAGAATATTCCAAAGGGGTCTCTTCTACTTACTCTCCATGGAAAACTAACTATGAAGAGATGGCTAAAAAGACGGTTATTAAGAGGGCACTTAAATATGCTCCTTTAAAGACAGACTTCCTTCGAGCTGTAGAAACAGATGAAACAATCAAATCAGTTATTGCCCCGGATATGAGTGAACTTCGAAGTGAAATACATAATGATCCGGTCGACGGTGAATATATGGAGGTGGATTAAGATGCAGGAATTAATGTCAATGATGAAAGATAATATAGGAGGTCTTGATACCATGAATTTTGATCAGTTTGTTGAAACGCTTAGAAATGAGGTAAAGCAATTGGTCGGTGCAGAATACAGTGTATCTGTTAATTGCGTAATGAAAGTAAATCGAGAGTTGCAAGGGCTAAATATTCGGCATAAGAATTCAGTTGTATCACCTTCAATATATTTGGAAGACTATTATCAAGAGTATCAACGAGGAAAAAATATTGAAAAGATAGCGGAGGAAGTTATTGAAATTTCAAAGTACAGGAAATTAAATGTTGAAGCTTTTACAGATAATATCAAAAATTACGAATGGGTCAAAGTCAAGCTGAGAGTTAAGTTAATGAATTTTGAAAAGAACAAAAATATGCTTCAGACAGTTCCTTATGAAAGAATGCTTGATTTAGCAATTGTGCCATATATAATTCTGTCAAAAGGGGAAGAACTGATGTCAGTAACGGTCAGTGGCAAACTTCTTGATTGCTGGGGTATCTCGGAAAAGGAAATACTAAAGCAAGCAAAACAAAATACTTTAGCTTTTGAACCGGTTGTTGTCGAAAGGATGACAGATTTCATTTCAAATATGTTTCTCAAGGATCTTAATGATGATAGTGATTCCGATGATGAACAAACATCAATGATTAAGTCAGAATTCAACAAAAATTCGGAAATAAAAGAGCTGTACATACTGACAAACCAGGATAATCGTTATGGTGCTTTTGCGGCTTTGCAACATGAGCAATTGTTAAATATTGCTGAAAGACTTGGGGCAGATAATTTGTATATCCTACCAAGCAGCGTCCATGAGATACTTGTAATTTCATCAGACAATATAAAAGCAGAACAGCTTCGGGAAATGGTAAGGGAAGTGAACAGAACAACAGTTTCAGAAGAAGAGTTCCTTTCGGATGAGGTGTACTTATTTGATTCAAATAAGGTTTCATTGATTATCTAATCCAAAAATTGAAACAGAATCCGGGCAATAATACGGATTCTGTTTCAATTTCTGTGGAATTTTATGATCCTCTTGTGATATATTGAGTTTATGAGGAGGTTTATATAATGGGATTGTCGTTTGATGAGTACTTAAAAGAGAGTAGAAGTGACTTTTTTGTTGATAAATGTGAAGGTAATAAATACGTTTACCTTAGAATGAAAAATGATAGAAGAGCTAAGGTAACCAATCGATTTCCAGAAATATCGGATGTGGAATTGACCGGAATTACCGATAAAGCATACATATTTAATGTTGAATATAATATTATAAACAAGAAAAAGGATGTAAATTGTGTTTGCGAGGTTACACTTTGGGGAAAGTCATCAATCGGTAAGCTTGAAATTGAGAATGTTGAATCAATCAGAGATCTCCTTGGTAATAAAATACTAATTGAGGGTTATGAAAGCCGATACTATGCTGCATGTAAGCGTTATTTTAAAGCAGCTGTTTTAGCCGATATGAATAACTACATATTACGTTTATTTAAATGTGGGTGGTATGATGAATATGATGAAAACAAACAATCAAAACAAACACACTACATAGGTGTAACATCGGATGGATATTGGACAGAACCATATAAAAATATGTTTAATGGAATGAAACTAAAGGATGATGGAACACTATCAAATAGACGTACTATTCATGTTGAAAATGGTAAAAGGATAGGTGGAAAGACAATAAAGGATATTTTAGTCAAACTAATAATTTTTCGCTTTTCTTTCAAACTATGCTTAATAGTCCAGAGGTATTAGGGATATTTGCATATACAATTCATGCATTTTTTTGGTGGTACAAAAATTCCTATGCAATGAAAAATAAGAAGTTACAAATAATTGATAATATAAAAAATTTTAAAGATGTTTTTTCGATTTGCATATATGGAAAAGATAAGTTTGCACGCAACACAGATTCTAATCTTTTAACAAATATTTTTGAAGTTGATGTCGATGATATTTCTAGCATTTATGTAGAAAATAGCATTTCCTTTGATAAAACGCACCCTGAAAAGGATATTAATTATTCATGGCAAAGTGTGCCGATTATGGTATTTAGCGATAAAAAAACCATTACAACACGTAGTAGTGTAGTAGATCGGTTACAAGATCTTCGGGAGAAGCGAACTATATTTTTCTTCCCTGTATATGTTAATTCAAAACCGCTTAATGCTGATATCATATGCAATTTTTGTGCAGATAATATATTAAACTTTCTACCGGAAGATAAAGAGATTAACTTTCTAAAGGAGCAAATAAATTATCTGTTATTAAGTTTTGTGTCATATTTAGCTGATTTATCGACTAGTGAATATAATTTAGGAGACTTTAATTATATGACTAGAATTTATACGACAACAATTTCAGAATTAAGTCAGAAGAAAGGATATAAATTAAACAAAAAGAATCCTGAAAAACTGCTTCATGCTGCTATAAAAGGGTTCTGTTATTTTCTTGAGGAAAAGATGCAGTTTCGGGCAGAGGCGAATTTGATGGAACAAAAATCATATCAGATCTTTGTTCCACCAATAGAGAAAAGGTCGAATAACACGGGAGCTAACGAAGAATTAAGTCCGTCATTAACTGTTTTTTGTGAATATTTACAAGGACTATCTTGCCTAGGTGATGTAGAGAAGCCATTGTGGTTTTTCGATAATCACCAGGAAGAAACCGGTGAGTTATGCTGGTTAATTGTAAATAGGAGTTTCTATCAAGACTTTAGTGAATTTCTGAAGCTTAGAAAAAAGCAACCAATTAAAAAGATAGAATTACAGAGAGAATTAAAAAGACAGAACTGTCTCATCACGTATGAAAGAAAACAGTATGGAATCAGTAGAAAACATCCATCTTTTGAAAAACCAACTACTTGCATGGTAATAATTAAAAATGAGTTACTCAAGTATTCAAGGTAAGTTATTGAGATGATTTAGTGAGATCGGTAATGATTTTGGCCTGTAAATGCCATAATTGATGAAAATCTTTTTTTTGTAAACGGCATTTGTTTCCGGTATAAATATTAACAGGATTCATAACAAAATGAATATGAAATTGGTTTGGCTTTTCATGCAATGCGAAAACAATTTGATATTCATCATTGAAGTAATCTAAGAGCTGGTAACCAATTTGTTGGTAGTGTGATGAAATGATTTCCATTTCTTCGATTGAAAACGATAGAACAAAATGTATGACTCTTTTCCCAGTTAAATTTCGATGTATTTTTTGTACTTTGTAAAACTGCTTAATAATAAGATCTTTGTTATGAACATGAGTGCCTACCGATCCAGATATTCGGTTAGGCATTTTTTTATTATCAAATATGTAGTTTATGGTTTTATCAATAGCATCATTATTTTTATACGATCCCTTTACAAATTTAAGATTTGCCATAATGAGTTCATATCCTCCTCTTGCTGCTTGAGAAAACGTTTACGTGAGTATTTACCTATTTTAAATCGATTGATTGAATTTTGCATACTGTAAAAGTGCTCCAGAACAGTAGAGTCAATTTCTGCATTATTTGAAGAGAGACATGTTGAAACTATGTAGTCACTTGTGTTCGTTCCAAGTTTCTTGGATTTTGATTTAATAAGCTCTTTTTCCTTATCGGTGCAACAGACAGTAATTTTAGCACTCTTGTTTGAATTAGATTGCTTCATTGATAATACCTCCTAAATTGTGATATTGTGATATTGTGGTAAGTATGATACGAATATACACATACGATATTCTCTATTAAATTTCTATATACATAATAGAGAATAATAGTAGATTTCTAATATAACAAGACTAGCAAAATTTAATAGGGACCATTATTGAAATGGTTATTTTGCCATTACTTTTAAGTTAAACCATTTATAGAATTCTATTGTTGCGCAGAAATATATAAAGAATTCTATTATTTTCATATAGAGCGGCTTATAACTTTTTATTATAATTAAGTTGACTTAATATTTTTTTATACCGGTTTATACACTTTTCTAAAATAAATCAGGAGGTGTATTTCAAATGAAAATATGCTTGTATTACAAAATGACATACGCAAATAGAATAGGTTAGCTTATATATTATTTTTAGGAATAGTTTAAAAGAAAGAAATACCCGCAACATAGCACCGGTTTCTGTTCATACCAACGGTGCTTTTTTCATGTCTGAGATTAGAAGGATTCAGAGTAAAGACTACAGTAATCAAGGAGGGAAATTAAATGATCGCACAAATAACCGATCCCCAAATAATTAATGAAACCGGAAGAAACCAAAAACTTACTTATACCATGCGTGAAGTTGCTGAAGTACTTAATATCAGCGTAGCTCATGCATACAAACTGGCAGAGCAAAAAGCCATACCGACTATTCGTTTAGGTAATAGAATATTAGTCAGCATAAAAAAGCTTGAGGACTATATTAATCAATAACACAGACTAAAAATTTCATTTGCGACCAATCGTAAAGGATTGGCTGCCTTTTTTATAAAGGAGGAAAATTAAATGGCAGGAAAAAGAGGAAATAATGAAGGTTCCATCTACAAAGATAAGCAAAGAAACCGATGGATTGGACAGGTGACTGTGAATTCATCATCAGGTAAAAAGCGAAAAAGCGTCTATGGAGCGACGCGTTCAGAGGTTCGTGATAAGATAGCAAAGCTTTTGAATAATCCAACTAACATGCAGATGATTGATAATGGAAAAATAACCTTGCAAGACTGGATTATAGTCTGGCTAGAAGATTTCAAGAGATTGTCGCTTAAGCGAAGTTCAATAGATAATTATTATCGTTATTTTAATACTCATATCAAAGACACTCCATTGGGTAATACACCATTGAACAAGGTATGCACGAATCAAATTCAAAAGTTTATCAATGAAAAGTCACAGAACGGTAGAGCAGATGGCAGTGGAGGACTTAGAAAAAGTTCAGTTAAACACATCTACAATGTAATCTATGGTGCTATGGAGCAAGCTCAGCGCAGTGGGATGTTAGCTACCCCAAATCCTTGTAAATCGGTAATTCTACCAAGAAATGATAAGAAAGAAATGCTATATTTTACACCAGAGCAAGCAAATCTCTTACTTGAATGGGTCCGGGGATCCAAGTATTATCCGCTATATGCGTTGGTATTGGTATCCGGTCTCCGTCTTGGAGAGGTGATTGCATTGCGTTGGGATTCTGGTGTTGATTTGAACGAGGGGAAAATAACTGTAAAACTAAATGCAGCAATTGTAAGTAAGGAGGTTCAAACTGAAAAAGGCGTGGTTCATAGTGAAGTAGTTCTACAGACCCCGAAAACAAAGAAATCAATGAGAACATTATACATAGAAGAGCCAATTATCACTATGCTGAAAAGTGTAAGAGAAGCACAATTAAAGGCAGCTATTGAATGCGGTGATGCTTATGAAAATAGCGGATTTGTGTTTACAAATGACTATGGAAGAATGATGCACCCACGCTCGGTTCAGGATCATTTTAAGAGAGCTATCAAAAATGCAGGGCTGCCTAATCTGCATTTTCACTGTCTTCGCCATACTGCAGCAACTCTTATGCTCTACAATGGAGTTGATATAAGAACGGTGCAGGAAGTACTTGGCCATGAAAATTTGAATACGACTGCCGATGTTTATCTGCACATCATGGAAAACGTCAAAAAGGAAGCGCAAAAGGCAATCTATAATTCGATTTTGATACAATAATCAGTCATGAAAAGCAGTAGTTATGGCAGTTTTGACCGACATTAAAATTCATTTAGGATATAACAAAATGAAAAATTATATTTAGAAGGAGTAAGAGGTATGGAAACGCAAGTGGTTGTTTATATGGAAGATGTTATTAGGTATATTATAGAACGTTCTGTAGTGTAGGAGGAATTAGTGGAAGAGATTCTGGACTTAGAAGAGGAATGGATGTTTGAAAATGGATTAGCATACTACAAAGAAGAAATAGACAGCATGCATCTATGCGATTAAATAATACTTAACACAATAAGTTAGATAGTCTTGAATTATATGTAGACCATATCATTCCTAATGTTCATAAATGCGGTAATGCGTTCAAATTATATGTTTGGCGTATTTCCGCATTCGGAGAAATTTTTTTGTATTTTATGATTAAAATAGAATAATGGATTGCCGATTTTATTAGAAAAAATTGACATAATATAAAACGAAATATATAATGAATCATAACAACATTGTCACAATTAAGGTGATAGCGTTGTTATGATTCATTATTTGGAGGAGCTTATATGTTAGAACTAGAGCAGTTATTAAATGAGGCATTGAATGAAGTGAAACATTTAAACCACGAAGAAGTATTTTTGCTGAAGGATTTATATAAGGGATATGTATGGAATAGAGTTCCTGGGAGACAACGATCATTACTTGGATCATTATTTTTGGAATACATAAAGCAGAATGATGTTGGGGTTAAAATTATTGAGAAGACATCGTCAAAACAGCAAAAATATCAGAGGACGAGTAAGATAATAATTTAATCCAGTATTTAAATAGGTAGTAGAGTTGTAAACATAATATGAACAAGATAATTAAATTTCAAACTGTAATACGACTAGATGTTATCTACACATGGTTTAACAAGTGGGAATTATAGGAGGATGGTAATATGTTGAATCAGAATAGAATGCTTAGATATGAATTATTAAAAGACAATAAAAATGCCGACAAACTATTTGGATCTTTTCTGAAATATATTGAGCAAGAAAGTCTAAGTCCTACACAAGAATTTACAATTGAGGAAATTTCAAATATAATTCCTAGGGGTACTGCAGAGGTCTCTAACTATTCTACTTACGGATTTTCATTTATGAGTATGCTTAGCAATCAAAAAGATAGAGATTACTTCTGTTTTCAGAATGCCAATTTGTCTAAAATATTTACTGAGATTTGTAATAATAACCGCAATAGAGATAATTATGAGTGGAAGAAGCTGTACTTAAACGAAAAATGTAAAATCAATTCAACGTATCTAAATGAAGGCAAGTTATAAATATTGGGAGGATCACATGAAGATTTTTTTAGGCAAGTTTAGTGCAAATTATCCGGAACAAGTCGAAAAGAAATATTATGCAGCTGGGGAGCAAGGTAACATTTGGTATGGTGGTGTTCAACCGGGGGATTATGTATTTGCGTCCCACGAGGGCATGATCATAGGATTGTGGAGAGCAAAAGAATATACACAGATGAAAAATGAAGTAAATCCGAAAAATGATGGTGTTCTTTTGTTTGATGAAATTAAACGATATGATAATGTCAGTGTGTCGAATGACTTCACACGCTTTAAGTATTTTATTCATGATTTAAATTTGATTAATAAAGTAACAAAAAGTGTTAAGAATTTGGGCTTTATTACTATTAAGGTGCGTGAAGGTTGTCCCAAACCTGAAGATATTGATTTTAAAAGTGGTGGTGTTAGTATATATGTTGCTCTTGATGATGTATCGGTGGAATGGGACGAAGGAGATATCAGGGTAACAGTTGATAAAAGTGCTGAGATGAGAATACTTAGTATAGATAGGTATGAGGGAAAAAAATTCACCGTTTATGAAGCCTTTCAGCAACTTTATGAAGAGAGAAATGCGGAGGACGGAAAATACTCAATCAGAGAATTATACAACTATTCATTAGAAGATCAGGCCTCAAAAAAGCGAAAATTTCTAGTTACTTTAATGGATGAGCTGGAGGCGAAGGGATATTTAAAGATTTCCAGTGCTATAAGTCTATATGACAATCTATTGGTTGGCAGAAAGCGTTATATAACTTCAAAAGATAACAAGTCAGATGAATTAGTCGCAGAAGAACAGGATAGTACTGATGTAATCATAGAAGAGGAAAACGAGCAATATGAAGAAATAGCAGGCCTTCTGAATTTTAATCCGAATCTAATTCTATATGGGCCACCAGGAACCGGTAAGACTTATGCAACACAAGGAATTATTAATTACTATGAAAAGAAATACTTTAACGCTGATAGTAGTTATCATTCAGCGGAGATAGAAGGAAGAGTGAAATCTGTAACATTTCATCAGTCTTATTCATATGAAGAATTTATTGAAGGAATTCGTCCAGTACTTAATGATGAAGATGGTAGCAATATAGGATATAGGTTGGAAAATGGCTTATTTAAAGAACACTGCATCAATTCGGAAAAAGAACTTATAAAAAGAAAGAATAATGCAACATATGTAGATATGATACGTTCCGAAAGTTCTATATGGAAGATATCGTTAGGTGAGCGAAAATCCGACGAAATATTCGATGAATGTATTAGGACAAATGATATTGCAATTGGATGGTTGGACGGACTTGATTTAAGCGATATGAATTATGATAACATTTTAAATGAGCTGAGTAAAGAAAGTGAATCTGGTAGTAATCAAACACACAATGCCAATACCATTAATGATTTTGTCAACGAGATGACAGTAGGAGATATTGTATTCGTTTATGATGGACAACAAACAATTCGAATGATAGGTGTAATAAAAGAGGGTTATCGATATGACACTAAGTATTCATTTAAACACCGCAGAGGAGTTGAGTGGTTCAAAGATTTAAATTACCCAATTAACATTCATCAATATAATGGGTATAAGAACCTTACATTGAAAACTGTCTATCAGCTCGTCAGAGTGACAGTACCGGATGTATTGGAGATTATTACTACTCATAGTCTTAAAAAACAAAGTTACGATGATAAAAAAGAGATACGACCGTATTATATGATCGTAGATGAAATTAATCGTGGAAATGTCGCCAAGATATTTGGAGAGTTGATTACTTTAATTGAACAAGATAAGCGCGGTAAATTGAAAGTAACACTGCCCTATTCAAAAAAGGAATTCTCAGTTCCTAGCAACATGGTCATTATAGGAACAATGAATACAGCTGACCGTTCTATAGCAGCTATAGATACTGCCCTGAGGCGACGTTTTACTTTTGTTGAAATTGACCCGGATGCGAGCATTATTACGAAATATGATAATCCAATCGTGAATGATACCATTGATTTAGCCAAACTATTAAATGCGATGAATGAGAAAATAATGGAGTATTACGACCGGGATCACCGCATCGGACATGCATATTTTATGGGAATAGAGTCGTTAAGTAATTTCTATCAAACCTGGTATTATAAGATACTTCCGTTATTAAGCGAGTATTTTTATAACGATGTAGATACCTTGAGAGCGGTTGTAGGTAAAGCTTTTTATGATGATTATGGGAGTGTAATCAAATTATCAAGATCAAGCAAAGGATCAACGCTTACGGAATTCGAAGAAAATATAATTAATATATATAAGGGTAAATAATATGTCAGACATCAGAATCATTAAAGTATTTGAAGACCGACAACAGAAAGTCTATCTGAGCCAGCAAAACCTTGAAGACCTAATCGGTATGAGAGATATTATTGGAGAAAATAATATTATCATTCAAGCTGATGGAAAGTTACTGATTCGGCATTATATTGGATATGTTCAACTAAATAAGACAAGATTATTGATATATCCCAAAGTAGCGATCGGTCTTAAACAAGCTGATGAATATGACAGATCCTTTGAAATTATGACGAAAATGTTAGCATATTCTGATTTTATCGGTATCAAGATGCTTCCGAATCCTCAGCGGGTTTCTATATATCAAAATGATTTGCTTGAACTTTTTGTTGGATTGTTTATTGATGAACTCACAAAACAATTTCAAAGAGATGTTAACCGCGGGTATAATTACAAGGTAGAAAATCAAAGTTTTATTAAGGGTAAGGTAGATTTCAATGAAACCTTAAAACATAATAGTTATAAGCGACATCTTCATTACGTGAGTTATGATGAATTCAATGAAAATACGTCATTAAATCAGCTATTTAAAGCAGTCATTTTGATTCTAATTGTGCGTTCACAGGTGAAGAGTAATAAGATAAGATTGAAACAACTACTTTTGTGGCTTGAAGATGTTGATAGTATAAGTATTTCGGATAAGATATGGAATGGAATAACCTTCACAAGGCAAAATCAAAAATATGAAACATCATTTCATATGGCTAAATTATTCTATTTCAATACTAGTCCAAATATACGAAACGGTGAAACTTTATCATTAAGTTTTCTGGTACCGGCAAATCAGCTTTTTGAAACGTATTTATATAAGTTATTAGATAGAAATCTCAAGCAGGAGTATACAATCAAATATCAAGGTCCTATGAATTATTTGGCTAATGTTAACGGTAAAAAGTTTCTACAGATGAGGCCAGATATTACATTATTTGAAGAGGGTAGAGTTAGTAAAGTCATAGATGCGAAGTATAAGATTATTGAAGATTTGGATAATTTGTCTCAAGGCGATATATATCAAATGCTAGCGTACAGTGTAAGGTATCAATGTAACAATATACTACTGGTTTATCCCAAATTATTAGGGGAGGGATCAGATGAGGTGATATATTCCCTCACTGTTCAAAATTATGATCAGATTGTAACGATTCGTTTGGTAAAGATAGATTTGAAGGAAGAGCCAAATGTTGTTGCGGAGAAAGTGTTTGGATTATTATAAATAAATCTGAATTTGTATGCTTAGAAGAGATGGGACATGATACCATCATACTTGATATTATATTTGAGAACTGGGGTCATTGACATTGATTCCAGTTCTTTTTGTAATATGACTTATATATGGAAAATGATGGACATAAATGACATACAATGGTAGAATTAACTCGAAAAGAATAAATGCGAGAGGAAAAATGTATGGGAACCATCTTTGTAGCCGGTATTTATGGAGTCGGTAAGAGTACGTTGTGTAATGAATTATCTAGTGAATTGAATATACCGGCATATTCAGCAGGAGATTTAATCAGTTCTGTAAATGGAGAAATATATGGCGCAAACAAATATGTGGAAGATAAGTTGAAAAATCAAGATGTATTAGCTTCTACCGTACAGAAGTTATTAACGATTCATCCTAAAATTATCCTTGCAGGACATTTTTGCATTTTTGATAGAAATAATGAGGTGGATTATTTGCCCAATAGTGTTTATTCTGATTTAAGTATCGAATGTATACTTTTATTAGAAGCAAATTTAGAGAAGGTTGTTAAAAATCTCTCATTGAGAGATGGTAAAAAATATAACAGAAATCATTTGTATTCATTAGCAAATGCAGAAAAAGCAGCATCAAAAGAGGTTGCTAAAATTTTAGGATGTAAATATATAATACACGATATGCGATTTGATGGTAATGATAAGTATAAAAGCATTTCAATGATTAAGGAGGACCGCCTCGATGAAAGTTCTATTGGACACAAATATAATAATACACCGTGAGAATAAGCGTGTATCAAATTATAGTATTGGTCATCTTTATCGTTGGATTGATAAATTGAAATATGATAAAGTGATTCATCCGTTTTCAATTTCTGAAATACAAAAATTTCGTGATCCAGAGACACAAGAGTCTATAGCAGTTAAACTTGAATCCTATGATGTTATCAAAACGATTAAGCAACCTGATGATACTTTTTTATACAAAATCGGGATTCCAGAAAAATCAGACAATGATAGAATAGATAACATTTTATTGTATGAACTTTATCTAGGTCGAGTGGATTTATTAATAACAGAAGATAGAAAACTTCGTAATAAAGCAGAAGCTATCGGATTAGGTGATCGTGCTTTTTCAATTAATGCATTTATAAGTAAAGTAACTTCTGAAAATCCTTCACTTGTAGAATATAAAATACTTGATGTGGAAAAAAGATATTTTGGAGAAATAGATCTAGCAGATTCTTTTTTTGATAGTTTCAGAACATCATATGAAGGTTTTGATAATTGGTTTAATAAAAAGTGCGACGAAGAAGCATATATCTGTAAAAGTGATACAGGAAAAATTTTGGGTTTTCTCTATTTGAAAACAGAAGAACAGGGTGAAAATTATTCTGATATATATCCTCTCTTTTTACCAAAGCGTCGCTTGAAAGTGGGGACTTTTAAGGTTGAGTCAACAGGATTCAGATTAGGAGAGCGATTTATTAAAATAATCTTTGATAATGCTTTACAAAGAAATGTAGACGAAATATATGTTACACTTTTTGTTGATAAGGAAGAACTTAATGCTCTTAAAGAATTGCTTCTGCGATGGGGATTTAACTATCATGGAGTCAAACAAGGGAAGAGCAAAAATGAGCATGTATTAGTAAAGGTTATGAAACATTATGAATCAACATATTCTCCAAAGCAAAACTTCCCGAACATTCGTTATAATTGTCAAAAATACATACTTCCAATCCTTCCGAAATATCATACTTCATTATTGCCGGATTCCATGTTAAATAATGAAAGTAAGATTAATTTCATGGGACGTGATCCACACAAATATGCTTTACAAAAGGTGTACATCTCTTGGGCTCAACTTAACGGAGCACAACCAGGGGATCTTATTCTTTTCTATAGAATGGGTGAGGAAGGACGGAGCAAAAAATATACATCTGTTATATCTACTCTTGCAGTAGTTGATGAAATTGTTAGTGATATTCACTCGGAAAGGGAATTGTTACAAATATGTCAGAATAGAAGTGTTTTTAAAGCTGAGGAACTAAAGCGTTTTTGGGTCGGATATAGAAACAATATCAAAGTTTTGAAATTTGTCTATGTTAAAAGCTTGACAAAAAGATTAAATTTGGAATATTTATGGATGAAGGGGATTGTTGCTCCTCAAGGAGGACCAAGACCATTTCATAAAATAACAGATAATCAGTTTAATGAAATCATACATGATTCAATGACTGACATTAAGTACATAGATTGTTGAGGATATTATTTTGAAAGACATTATTTTATCAATAAAGCCAGAATATGTTCAAAAGATCATTGAAGGAACAAAAAAATATGAGTATAGAAGAAGGATTGCTAAAGAAAATATTAGATATATTTATATTTATAGTACATATCCCATTATGAAAGTAGTAGCAAAAGTAGAAGTTGTAGGAGTACTATCTGCATCACCCTCGTCTCTATGGGAGAAAACAAAATCTATGTCAGGAATAAGTAGGGTAAAATACAGAGAATACTTTAAGGGGTGCAAGATTGCATACGCATACGAATTGAAAAAGGTATTTGTTTTTGATGAACCCAAAGAACTTATTGAGTATAATATAACTTTTGCTCCTCAATCGTTCTTGTATTTAAGTGAAGAGCAAGACACTTTATGACAAACAAGAGTATTTTAAGCTTTAATATAAACTTTAAGATAAATCAAGTATAATACCTATGATATGTATTATACTTGATTTTTTAAATCTTGGACACAGTATGGAAAAGTGTATGATATAATTGAATTAAGTATTTGACAAGCATAATGAACAATGAAAAGGATAAATACCATTAGATAAAACACGCTAATTATGATAAAATTGATTTGAATTATGCTATAAAAATAAGCAAGCATTAAAATTATGATTGATTTGAGGAGTGGAAAATGAGTAGCGTTACTAAATTTGAGAATCTTTATAAAAAGGATATTCCTTCAACAAGAACAGGGATATTTTATAATCTATTTTCCTATCCAACAAAAATATCCCCGGAAGTTATTTCGCTTTATATAGCTACACATACAGAGGTAGGGGATACTGTTCTTGATGTATTTGGAGGAAGCGGAACAACTGCATTAGCCGCAAAACTCTGTGAAAAACCAACTGATAAAGTATTAGAGTTGGAAAAGCAATTCAATGTTAAAGCTAAATGGGGAAGTCGCAAAGTAATTATTTATGAAATTGGAAAATATGGTTCGTTTGCAACACAAGTTGTTTGTAATCCTCCAGATAGTACCGAATTTAAGAAAGCATTTAATGATTATTTTAAGAAAGCATATATGCAATTGGCATGGCTTTATAAAGTTAAGGATGATAACGGAAACACAGGTGAAATTAGGCATATTGTATGGAGTGATGTTATTAAATGCACCAATTTTAAAAATGAAGTTAACTATTATGATGTAGCAGTAAAATATGAACCATTAAAGATCGAGAAATCAGGTAAATGTCCTATTTGCGGTAACGAAATGTCTTTTGATAATTACGAATATGTAGTGGAGAGCGTTTATGATCCTTTGCTAAATAAAAAGGTTGATAGAAAAAAAAGAGTACCAGTTAAAGTGTACGGGGAATCAAAAGGACAGAAATGGACTCGACTAGCTAATGAAGATGATCGAAGAATAATTGATGAGTGCGAAAATCTCTCGTACCTGCATGAGGATATCCCCAAAGATATTGAATGGGGCGATTTATATAGATCAGGATATCATAAAGGGATAACACACCTTCATCATTTTTATACTAGGCGTAATTATCATGTTATGTCTTTTTTATGGTCTCTAACAAATCAATACCCGAATGATATTGCCAATGCTTTAAAACTATTACTATTATCATATAATGCTTCTCATTCAACATTAATGACGAGAGTTGTTGCAAAAAAGGATTCGAAAGACTTTGTTTTAACCGGTGCTCAATCAGGAGTTTTATATATTAGTAGCCTCCCAGTAGAGAAAAATATTTTGAAAGGTATAAAGCGAAAAGTCAAAAATTTTATTGAAGCTTTTGATTATGTGAATAAATGCAAAGGGATAACAGAAGTTGTTAATGCTAGCAGCACAGAATTGGTAATGTCTAATTCTTCGGTAGATTATGTCTTTACTGATCCTCCGTTTGGCGACTATATACCATATGCAGAAGTAAACCAAATAAATGAATTATGGCTTAATGAAACTACAGATAGAAGTAAAGAGGTAATAATAAGTCAATCGCAAAATAAAGGTTTAGATAAATATGAAAATATGATGTATCAAGTGTTTTCCGAAATAAATAGAGTATTAAAACCTAAGGGTATGGCAACGGTTGTTTTTCATTCATCTAAAGCAAAAGTATGGGAGGCAATGTGTAATGTAATAAATAATTCAAAGTTTCATATTGCTCAAGCATCGGTGCTAAATAAAGTACAAGGAAGTTTCAAGCAGGTTGTTGATAGTGATTCTGTACAGGGAGATCCTATGATGCTCCTTACAAAGGATATGATGTCAGTATCAAATGATGCCAAAGGAAATGTATTATTACAAATAGCTGAAGAGAGTATAATAAAAGGGGATTTAGATGAAAAACTAATATATTCTCGTTATCTTTCAGAATGTTTGAAAACAGGAGAAAAAATAACCATAGATGCTAAAGAGGCATATAAATATATACGACAGAGGATTGGTGTTGTTTCATGATTTCTATAACAGATAAAAAGCGTAAATACTTAGGGCAATATTTTACGAATATTGAGATATCTAAGTACATTATCGATAAATGTAATATACCTAACATGGAAATGGTTAAGATAATTGATCCAATGTGTGGTAGCGGTAATATGCTTAGAGCGGCTGCTAAAAAAGGTGCCAAGAATAAAAATGTTTATGGAATAGAAATTGATAAAGAGATAATTGAAAAAAATCCGGATATAGCTGGAGATTTTAGCATAATTAATGGAGATGCTTTTGATCTAAAAACATATGAAAATATTGGTTATGAGGGATGGGACTTAGTCATTACAAACCCTCCCTATGTAAGATACCAGACTACTTCAAATACTAAAGAAAGCTATGAGCTTGAGCCAGAAGTAATCCGTAAGAATTTATATGATATCACAGTAAATATGACACATATCACAAGTGAAGAAAAGGACTTGTATAAGAAAGTAATTAAAGAATATTCGGGCTTATCTGATTTAGCTGTTCCTGCCTGGATATTATGTATGGCAATGACTAAAGTTAATGGTAGATTTGCAATTATCTTACCTGATTCTTGGATTAATCGTGAATATGCAGTAAAGGTGATATATTCATTTATTAAAATATTTAAGATTCAGTATATATTAGAAGACATTGATTGCTCTTTATTCAATAATGCCCAAGTAAAAACCAATATTATTATAGCGACTAAGAGAGAAAAGATAATTGATATAAACGATATTTATAATGAAGTATATGAAATAGGCAAGATTAAAGCTGAACACGGATTAGAGGATACAATGTTTGATACTTCAAGTATGAAACCATTAATTGGTATACTTGAAAGAAATTCTGGGCAATTAAAAACTTTTACCGATTGTAGCTTTTTCAGTAATAAGTTGAACTCAGGTGTAGAAGGACTTCTTGAGAGAATCGGTATTGACAGCAAAGTTAAAAAAATTGTAGGTTTATCGAAATATGGTATTAATGTAGGACAAGGATTGCGTACAGGAGCAAACAAATTTTTTTATTTGGAATGCATACAAGATTTAGGCAATCTTGAATTATTACAAGCTGATAAAGTTTGGAATATGGAACCTTTTATGTTACCAAAAACTTACTTGTATAAAACAATTAAAAATCAAAATGATTTACCAGATGGATATAAAATCGAGGGTAAGAAAATTAATAATAGGCTATTATACATTAAGAATGTTGTTACCACTAATGATTGGGCGGCTTGTAATGATTTATGTAAAATAAAATATGAGTTAATGACCCCTGAGTTAAACCAATATGTATTAAAAGCAGAAAATACGCCAATAAATATCGAGGGAAAATTAAAATTTGTATATGATTTATCTGCGGTAAAAACGAATGTTAGCACCAAAAATGAAATGAAAAGATTTTGGTATATGATACCATCTCTACAAGATAGACATAAACCATTATTGTGTGTACCTCGAATAAATTATAAAGAAGTAATGTTTTATAAATGTGATGAGGGGCTAATTGTTGATGCAAATTTTTCTACGATATGGATAGATGATAGAAATTTAATAAATAATTATGCAATTTTTTCTGTTTTTAATTCCATATGGATAAGAGCTCAACTGGAAAGTATAGCTACAGTTATGGGTGGAGGTGCACTAAAGGTAGAAGCTACCCATATAAAAAAATTAGTTCTTCCGGATCTGGATAAATCAGAGTTAGAATTATTAAATAATTTAGGGCACCAGCTAGAGATTTCTTCGCAAAATAATATTCCAAATATATTAAAAAAGATTGACAAATTAGTAATTGATAATTTATTTGGAAACGTTTTATTTGAAAATATTTATCAATACTTAAATAATTACGTTGAATTGAAAAAACGAGAAAGGGATAGGCGGAGTTAAATGAGAGCAACAGTAAATATGGAAAAGATGCGTCAGTATGCTATTTCAGCTATTCAACTAAGGAATGAAGGAAAGTTAGAAGATGTATTGAGGCATAATTTATCAATGTGGATGCCTCAAGTATTTACTGATATTCCACAATGGATACAGGAACATGTCTATGGAACTGAAGAGAAGGTGCATTTTGTATCAGAAAGTGGAAGTAATAGGGGGTTTATTGATTCATTAGTAGGCAAGACTGCTATTGAATATGAAAAGAATTTAACTATAAAATCCACTTTTGAGCATGGATATAATCAGGTAAAAGATTATTGTGCTGGAATTTTGAATAAGGGGATATTAGCAGAAGATATTATTGGTGTATTATCGGACACAGTTCATTGGTATTCATATAGTATAGAAATAATTTCAGAACCAAATCCTTCTGGATTATATGGACGAAATAATTTATCACTAAATGAAATTGAAGCCATCTTTCTAGATCAAGATACAGATATTAGTATAATCCGTTTAGTAGATTTTTTACAGAAGTACTTAGGAAGAACTGGAGCACGCCAACTCAGTGCGAAGAGATTGTCACGCGATATGGGCCTTAATAGTGAATTTTGCAATAGTTATATTAATATAATAAATGAGGTCATTAATAAAGCATTTACAGAAAAGCCGCATTATGCTGACTTAATTAAAAATTTATGGATTAATTTTATATCATATATTGGAGGAAACAATAGTGGCTTTGCTAATGCTAGTTATGTAAATGAATTTTACATTATTTCGTTGGCGAAGTTTTTATGCGCAAATATTATTGAGGAAAAAGGGTTATTAAGTAATGACAAACAGTTGTTATCAATATTAGATGGAACATATTTCAAAAATAAAGGATATGCAAATCTCGTTGAGTATGACTATTTTGGTTGGATTAATCATACTCCGTATGCGCAGGATTTAATTCCTGTTCTTCGTAAAATTCAAGAAGATTTATTGGTGTATGATTATAAATATATAAGCACGGAAGATTTGTTTGGATCATTAGTTGCTCAGCTTTCGCAAAGAGAACAAAGAATACTACTTGGACAAGAAGAAACCCCTCAATGGCTTGCTTCTAAGATGGTGGAACGAGCTTTGGAATTACTACCAGAGGGGACATTTCCTCGTTTTATAGATATGTGCTGTGGTTCAGGGGTTTTTATCGTTGAAACATTAAAACAAACTCAAAAAAAATATCATATATCAGAAGATAATAGAGAAAAGGGCATTCAAGTATTACATGAGGCTATATTAGGGTTCGATATTGATCCGTTAGCAGTTATGTTATCCCGTGTAAACTGGGTTATAATCATGAAAAAATATGTACCATATACATCTAGTGAATTAATTATTCCTATTTTTCACGCTGATTCATTATTTATTAAAACACCGATAGCAGAAAACATAGGATCAGACTATCAAACACAATTACATAAAATGAATTTTGGTGGTAAAACTATACTACTTCCGGGATTTTTACTTAATCAACACAATAGAAGGTTATTTGATTATTTTATGCAAAGTTGTTATGGAATGGCTGAAGCCCGTGCTAATAATGATAAAAGTTCCTTGGCAGAATTATATATCGATCCTTTGATTAATAGTATTATGAAAGAAATTTCTTATGATCTTAATCCAGAACAAATCGAAGAGCTTAAAAACTTTGGAGTTGAATTAACTACAATTTTAGAAAAATTGCAACGAAATGGCTTAAATGGAATTTGGCCTTTTATTTTGAGCAATACCTATAGACCAGCATTAGTATCCAGGCAGTTCAATGGAATTGTGTCTAATCCACCTTGGTTAGCTATGAGTAAGCTTAAGGATAATCCTTATAAGAACGAATTGAATGTGAGAGCAGAGAAGCTAGGTATTAAGCCTTACGGGTCATCACATCTTCATGTTGAACTAGCGACAATATTTCTAATGCAGTCAATCGAGCATTATCTTGGTGAGGATGCTTTTTTTGCATGCATTATTCCTGAGAGTATATTGAAGGGATACCATCACGAACCTTTCAGAAAGTTACAATATAATATTGATAATAGAAAGCTTGATCTGAATATCGATGAAATTTGGGAAATAGACGAGAATACTTTTAAAAACAAAGCTATAGTTCTATTAGGAAATAATAAGAGAGTTTCTGAAGTAAAGGATACTTTTGCAGGGAGGATAGTTTCAGAAATGAACTCACAAGTTTGTTCGTTTAAAACAATCCACCAGGGTAAAAGAAGTGCATGGACGAGTAATATGGAAGCTATGGATGTTTCTGAAGTAATTGAACCGATTCACTTCACACAAGGGGCTGATATAATGCCAAGAACAGTAACTTTTTATCATGCAGTGCTTCAACCAAACGGAAGATGGTCATTGAGTTCTATTAGGAAAAATAATGATAATAAATCATATTTATTAGAAAATGCTCATAATAACTTATCATTTACTATGGATATTACTAATATTCATGATAATTTTATGTATAAATGTTACATGTCGCATCACTTAACTCCATTCCATTTAAGTGACCCAGAGGATGTTTTTATACCATTAATTAAATCAGATAAGGAGTGGTTGAAACCTTCTATAGAACAGATTGTTTCAATGGGAGCTAATACAAATAATGCTATTAACTTAATACTCAATGAAGTTCAATTATCTCTCAATAAGTATAGAAATAAATTAAACTACCGAAGAAAGCTTGAACATCAGTTTTTTACGAAAAATTCATTTTTAGTAGTAACCGGAGCGGGTGGAAGTTACCCTTGTGCTGCTTTTTCTCCATTAAATGATAATAAAATGGTTGATAGAATAATTATCGATCAGACATTGTACTGGGATGTTGTAACAAGCGAGGAAGAGGCATTATATGTAGTTGGATTGTTAAATAGTAAGGCATTAGCATGTGCAATATCTGAATTTCAACCAGAGGGTTTACAGGGAAAAAGACATATACATACATTGCCATTCGATATTACGCCAAAGTTTGACATAGAAAATGAATTACACATTGAAGTGGTTAATAGAACACGTGAATTAATTACACAGATTAATAATCAACCATTAATTTATAACTATTATAATCCCAATAATGGTATTTTACGATCAAGGAGAACTAGTATAAGAAATGTGATCAATAGCCTTCCCGCTTATAATTTATATGAGCAGGCATGCAGTTCTGTCTACTCTTGATTGATTAAAATAATGGGACAAATTATAGTAACCCAGTAACTTCAGCGTAAAAAACAATACTTATTTGTAATAATAGGAACTAATTAACATTTGTAAATGTAAGTTCTATAAAATTAAAGTGTTTGAGATTGGAAGGTACATGAATGAAATAATAACTGGAATATTTAGACGTGAATGTAGTGGGAGATTTCTATGTGAAGTTGAAATAGATGGGAATAATGAATTCTGCTATGTTGCTTCTTCTGCTAAGTTAAAGAATTATGTTAATTTAATTAATAAGAAGGTATATTTAAAAAAAAATAAAGGAAAAAATACAAGAACAAAGTATTCATTGTTTGCAATGGAAGATGATAATGGGAAGGTGGTTCTTTTAAACTTAAATCAAGTGAATGATCTTTTAAAGGATTATTTGATTGAGAAAGGATTTGAAAGAGAAAAGTTAAAATCAGAAATAACATTAGATAATGGTCTTAAAGTTGACTTGGCCTATTTGGGATATACAAATATTATTTATGAAGCTAAAACAATATTATCTAAAGAGAATAAAGCAATATTTCCTAGTGCAAAAACAAAGAGAGTAAAAACACAGTTGGAAACAATGGTGTCGATGTTAGTAAAAGGTTATTATATAAAATATTGCTTTATTATTCTGAATGAAGATACTTCCATGGTTGAGATAGACAGAGAGAATGTAGAAATTTATACCTTGTTTTATGAAGCTATTAGATTAAAGATCGATATAAGTTTCTATAGGACATATTGGAATGGTACTGGTTTCTTTATTGAAGAAGATAAAGCTTTAAAAGAAAATTTTCGTTATGATAAAAACTAATGTTTATACGATATATAGATTATTTCACTTAGTAGGAAAGAGAGATTACTGCTGTATTTTTTCCCGTTGCATTCCAATTGCATTCCAAACACAAAAAATCAAGGGTTCCGGAGTTTGTTGAAAACTCTGAAACCCTTGATTTATAAGGATGCAGTTGAGGGGACTTGAACCCCTACCCACGTTAAGCGGACTAGAACCTGAATCTAGCGCGTATGCCAATTCCGCCACAACTGCAAAGCCAACGTATATATTTTACTACTTTTTGTCCAAATGTCAAGCAAAAAATACTTCTTTTTTAAATAAATTATAAATAATTGAATAAGCCAGTAATACAAAGCATTTCCTACATAAATTTTCCGTTTAATATATTGACAGAAATATAATATGATGCTAATATGATATCATATTGATATCACAATAATATTTCAAGTGGAGGAAATTATATGGATAATGGAGTAGGTTTCAAATTAAATAACATTGAAGAGAAAGAAATAAAACCTTTAGGGGGAGGGCTTATACTCCTTCTGGTACTCATAGGTTTTGGTGTATCAGTTTGGGCTATTATAGCCGGATCCATTTCACTTAGCAAAGAGAATTACGAAATAGGTGCAGTCCTGTTAACAGGGGGTATTATACTTGTAGTAGTATTGTCTATTATGTTAAACGGATTCCATATACTCAACCCTAATGAAGCTTTGGTATAAACGCTGTTTGGTAAATACTATGGTACGATTAAAAAAGAAGGCTTCTATTATACCAATCCCTTTGCAGGAGCAATTAATCCTGCTAAATCTGCAACAACCAGTGCAGCAGCACCTGGAGCGGCAGCCTATGGTGCCGCAACGACTGCGGTAGCAACACAGCAGACCGGTGGGAAGAAGATATCTACAAAAACATTAACCTTTAGTAATGAAAGACAAAAAGTAAATGATGTACTTGGTAATCCTATTATCATCGGTGCTGTTGTAATCTGGAGAGTAGCTGATCCCACCAAAGCAGTTTTTAACGTTGATAATTATAATACCTTTTTAGCAATTCAATGTGATTCTACAATACGTAATGTAGCAAGATTATATCCTTACGATACTATGGAAAATGATGCGGATGAGAAGACGCTTAGAGGCAGCAGCCAGGAAATCGCTGACAGTATGAGGGTTGAATTGCAGCAGAGAGTCAGTGAAGCAGGCCTTGAGATCAAGGAAGTAAGAATTACCCACTTATCCTATTCAGAAGAAATCGCCGCTGCCATGCTCCAGAGACAGCAGGCAGTTGCTGTTATTGCTGCAAGACAGAAAATTGTTGAAGGGGCAGTAAGTATGGTCAAGATGGCAATAGATCAGTTGGGACAGGAAGAAATTGTTGTACTGGATGATGAGAGAAAAGCCGCAATGGTAAGTAATCTGCTGGTAGTACTTTGCGGCAATAAAGATGCACAGCCAATTGTAAACAGCGGATCGATTTACTAAACCTATAGAAAGGTATTGGAATGGGAGATATAAATGAGAATAACATAAATAGAATGGTGGGAGATAACGTAACAGAGAAGGAAGAGGAACTTAAGAAGAGACTTGAGAAAATAAAAGAATTGGAACAGGAAGTACTTCAGAAAGAAAAGGTTCTCAAGGACAAGGAAAAATCAAAAAAACAGATTTTACTAAGATTATCACCCTCTCTGTGGAATGAGCTGGCTGCCTGGGCAGAAGATGATTACCGTTCAATTAACGGTCAGATTGAATATCTTCTCGCAGAATGCGTACGAAAAAGAAAAGGCTAATATTAAATAGATAAACTGCTGTCTTTTAAAAAGGATGGCAGTTTTTTTGATATTGAAACAAGAAACACATCTTCTATACGCAGGGTTTATTAATATCAGTAGAAGCAAAAAAGCTTATTAATAAAATAACCAGGTATCTATATGCAGTACAAAAAAGTATAAGTTGTATAAAATATATAAAAACAGTATTTAAAACATTGAAAATAAGTACAAAATGTGATAATATAAATAAAATCGTTTTTAGTGATTTAAACCACCTAAAATAAAAGATAAATAATCATTAAATCATTAAATCCATTAAATAATAAATCATTAACTATCATCAATAAATCGTTAACTAAATAAATCAATAAATCAATAAATATATTTAAATCGTTATATCGTTAAATCAATAGACCAATAAATCAATAGTTATATCATAAAACCAATACAAAAACAGATGTGAAACAGAAAAAAGCAGACTGATTGGAGGGTTAGAATGAGGAAGAATGTAGTGAAGGGATTTTTGGATACAGAAGGTATAAGAATAATAAATGAAGACAGAGAAACAGTGATATTAAAAGGCTGGGGGCTTGGTAACTGGTTGCTTTGCGAAGGTTATATGTGGAAAGCCAGAGCAAATGAGCGCTTTGACAGGCCAAGAAGAATAGAAGCGGTAATATCAGAACTTACAGGTTCAGAATATGCAGAATCCTTTTGGAAACGTTTCAGAGATAATTACATAACCGAAGCAGACATAGCTTATATGAAGGAGCTGGGATACAATTCAGTTCGTATACCAATAAATGCAAGGCTTTTCCTGAAAGAAGATGCCGGACTTAGATGGGTGGAAGAAGGTTTTGAGCTCCTGGACAGAGTGATAGACTGGTGTGAGAAATATGAACTCTATGCCTTTATTGATCTTCATGGTGCACCAGGAGGACAAACCGGTGCGAATATTGATGACAGCCTTGATGATATGCCAAGGCTACTCCTGGATGAGGACTGTTTTGAGAAAGGAATACAGTTATGGAAACGCCTGGCTGAAAGGTATGCTGACAGATGGATTGTGGGTGGTTATGATCTGTTAAATGAACCTCTGCGACCCAAGAGAAATNNAATAATCAGTATTGAAGGACACCACTGGGCAACATCAACGGAAGTATTCTGCAAAAAATATGATTCCAAAATGATTATCCATTTCCATCGGTATGCCTGTATGCCGGATAAAGCTTGCTATAACGAATTTATAAAGCTGTCAAAGAGGTGGGAGGTGCCTCTTTGGCTGGGGGAGACCGGTGAAAATACCATTGAGTGGTTTACTGCCATGTATCCTTTAGCGGAGGAGCTTGGTATAGGATATAACATTTGGCCCTGGAAGAAGATGGAGTGCAGCAATTCCCCCTGCTCTGTGGTTATGCCAAAGGACTGGGAGCTTCTGCTTGCTTATACAGAAGGCGGAAAACATCCGGGATACGAGAAAGCAAGAGAAATATTAGAGGAATATTTACATAACATGCTGTTTGAGAACTGCAAGATTGACCAAAGAGTATCTGCAGCAGTTCTGCGGGAACCAGGCTGCATTATAAGAGGAACTGATTTTGATGAGCTGCCCGGCAAAGGAATTTCCTATTCTGGATTAAGGGAAGAGGAGAATATTTTCCGCTACCGATTAGGTACAGGGATGCAGATAGTCGAAAAACAGAAAGACTACAAAAGGAAATTTGTTTTTGACTGCGGTTTTCAGAGACTGGTCCTTGCACTGAAAGCGGACGAATTTGCAAACTATTCACTAAGAAATACAAAAGAAGGAGCAAAGGCTGAGATATCCTTTCATAACAGGGAAGACGTTGTTTTTGAAGTGCTGCAGGACGGAGAAAGGCTTCATTTGGCAGAGATATCCGGTGAAGGTGATTATAGGCTGACAGGAATGATAGCTCTCAGGAAAAATGAGCGCACAGTAATAACCCTTAAGGTTATAAAAGGCAGTATGGAGCTGGAATCAATAATTACATATGCGGATTAGATAGTGTAAAAGGAATAAGGTAAGGGAGCCCGTTGAATATTAATTTTACGGTACTAGTATAATTGTGATTGATTTTTCTAAGCTATAGATTTATAAATATTAATAGACAATGGTTTGTCCGCCATTTTACCAGAAGGAGAATAATAATTATGCTAAATCCGATGAAACTTATGAAATTAAAGAAAGCCTGGGAAACCTTTACCGGTAATCATCCCAAGTTCCCTAAATTCATAGAAGCTATTCAAAATAAGGGGTTACAGGAAGGAACTATAATTGAAATTATCGTTACCACTCCTGCCGGGGAGAATATAAGCTCAAATGTTAAACTTACAGCTTCTGATATGGCTTTGTTATCAGAAATGAAAGATTTGTCCATATAAATTACAGCTGTTGCTATCTGGAGCTTGCAGTAAGATGAAGTCCCATTGCTTTCATTTGTGTATTTGTAAAGCAATGGGGCTTTTGTCTGGTTTAATCGTTTTTCATCAACCCTTCTTTGTATTTTTTACGGTATCCCAAGGGAGTACAGGCATTATATTTACGAAATACCTTTTCAAAATAGGTAATGCTGTCATAACCAATAGCACCGGCGATTTCAGTAATGCTTAAGCCGGTGGTGCTTAGATATTCCTGTGAAGCTTTAATTCGCTGAATGTTAAGGAATTCGTTGACAGTAAGGCCTGTAATTTCTTTAAAGATACGGCTTAGGTAGCTGCGGCTTATGAAGAAACGTTTGGCAATGCTGTTAAGGGATTCCCCTTTATCATAATTTTCAGCAATGTAGCCGGCTACTTCCTGCACTATATCATGTTTTTTGGAACTTACGGTAGGTCTGGTAAAGGGAAGCGTACTGCTTTCATATTTACGCATTACCAATAACAGAAGTTCGGATAGTTTGCCCATAACGACAAACTCATAGCTCATAGCTTTGTACTCTAATTCCTTCGCAATATCTAAGAGGATTCTTTCGACCTTAATTTTTTCTTCATTGTCAAAAGTAATCACCCCCCAGTGCTTCCTAAAAAAATCATTTAAGGTTAAGGTATTGGTCAGAGCAAAAAATTCAGAAAAAGGTTTTTCATCGATCAGAAGCAGAATTCTATCGTGAGGAACCTTGTTAACTGTGGCTGTTTTGTGAATCTGCCCGCGGTTAATGAATACCAGTGAGCCTTCCTTTACAAGATAAGTTCCCTTTTCAATAAAATAATAGCGCTCGCCCTCCATAAGGTAATAGATTTCATATTCCTGATGAAAATGTTTCTGTTCCATTGTGTATTCATAGTCACGTATGATACGGTTAGCAACTATTCCGGTACCATTTAAGTCATATAATATCTGCTCCATGAATTTAGTCCTTCCTTTGTATCCAAAAGTTTGAGTTTGATGTCAAAAGGACAATATAACATAAGATTATTATACTATATTAATATATAATGTCCATATACAATAGAAGGAACCAGACATAGGGCTAGTACTGTCTGGCGTAAATAGCAGGTGATGAATGAAACAATATCATACAAAGCAGTACCGAGGTACTGTCAGCATCAGCAGTCGCTAAAATTGTCGGTGTATAAATGAGATTTCTAAGCTGCTCCTCACAGGAAGGAAAGCTTAGGTTTAATTTCGAAACCTCTTAAGGAATCAGGTGAAAGGAAGGCAGAGACAGGATGAAGTATAGTAATAACAAAGTAAGTAATCTGAAAATAGCTTATATCGGAGGGGGTTCCAGAGGCTGGGCATGGACTTTTATGACAGATCTGGCAAGAGAAGCTGCATTAAGCGGAACCATCAGGCTGTATGATATTGATACAGATGCTGCAAAGAATAACGAAATCATTGGAAATGCCCTATCAGAACGTCAGGATACTGCTGGTAAGTGGAAATATGAAACAAAGGCTAGCTTAAAAGAGGCTCTTGGAGGGGCGGACTTTATTGTAATATCCATTCTGCCCGGTACCTTTGAAGAAATGCAGTCAGATGTGCATTTGCCGGAGAGACTTGGAATATACCAGTCTGTTGGTGATACGGCAGGCCCTGGAGGAATTATTCGTGCCTTAAGGACGATACCTATGTTTGTGGAAATCGGAGAAGCTGTTAAGGCGTATGCACCTGATGCATGGGTTATTAATTATACCAACCCAATGTCCCTTTGTGTAAAGACGCTTTATCATGTTTTCCCTCAGATTAAGGCTTTTGGCTGTTGCCATGAAGTGTTTGGTACTCAGAATGTCTTAAAGAAGATTGCAGAAGACTCTTTGGGACTAACCGATATCAAACGGGATGATATCAAGGTTAACGTACTGGGAATTAACCACTTTACCTGGTTTGATTATGCCTCCTGTAAAGGGATAGATTTAATGCCCGTCTACAGGGATTATGTTGAGAAGCATTATGATAATGGATTAGAGGAAAAGGAGAGGAATTGGGCCAATTCAACCTTTGACTGTGCTCATAGAGTGAAATTTGATCTCTTTCGGGAATATGGACTCATCGCTGCGGCAGGTGACAGACATCTTGCAGAATTTATGCCCGGAGAACGTTATCTTAAGGATCCTGAGACCGTAGAGTTCTGGAAATTCGGACTGACCACAGTGGACTGGAGAAAAGAGGATTTAAAGAAACGTCTGGAAAGAAGTAAGAAAATTGCTGCAGGAGAAGAACAGATTGAGCTGAAAGCCTCCGGGGAAGAAGGAATTCTCTTAATCAAGGCATTATGCGGACTTACTACGGTGGTAAGCAATGTGAATATACCTAATACCAGCCGTCAGATAAAGAATCTGCCAAAGGATGCACTGGTGGAGACCAATGCTTTATTTGAGAGAGATGCTATAAGACCAGTTATGGCAGGCGAAATACCGGAAAAGGTCAGAGCCCTTGTTATGCCTCACGTGAAAAATCATGACAGAGTTTTAAAAGCAGCACTGACTTGCGATAAATATCTTGTTGTAAAGGCGTTTAAAAATGATCCGCTGGTAAAAAAGAGAGCCAGCAATAAGGAAATTGAAAAGCTGGCAGAGGATATGATTCATAATACTATGAAATATCTTCCCAAAGAGTGGTTGAAAGAGGTGAAATGAAAGTAGGAGAGGAAGAAGTTTCATAAAGAATCTTAGCCATTTGATGTAGAAAGTTATATCATCTGCGGCCTTTACTGGACAAAACGCCCTTCTTACAATTATAATAAGCAAAACAGAAGGAGGTCGTTATATGAATGTATTAATAACAGGAGCGACCAGGGGACTTGGTTTCTTCCTGGCGAAAAGATACCTGGAGACCGGTAATAAGGTCTTTGCGGGAACGAGACAGGGAAATAAGGAAGAACTGCTTGGTTTAAAAGGAATATACGGTGAGAAGCTTGAACTCATTACACTGGAGGTAGACAGTACAGTTTCTGTAAATGAAGCGGCAGCAGCTGTTAAAAAGCTGACAGACCATATAGATATAATAATAAATAGTGCAGCCATTCATGCAGACAGTTCCTTTGATATATTGGAAGAGACCAACCTGGATGACTGTCTGCCTGTATATAATATTAACTCTGTTGGACCCTTAAGAGTAGTTAAGGCATTTCTTCCGCTCCTAAAGAAGAGTACCGGTGCCGTAATCTATAATATCTCTTCGGAAAGCGGCAGTATCAGCATGGCAAAACGTGTGAAGGAGTTTGATTACTGTATGTCAAAGGTAGCCCTTAATATGGCTGTAAAGCTTTTGTCAAACTATCTGAAAGAAGACAAGATTCCAGTTTTTGCAATTCAACCCGGCTGGATGAGAACAGATATGGGAGGTCCGAATGCTGATCTGGATCCTTATGAAACAGCGGATAAGCTTATAAAACTATTTGCCGGCTTAACTGCGGACAGTGAAGAAATATNNGTACTACCTTGGTAAGGTTTTCTGTCAGCAAGGGAAAGACCTCCGGTAAATTTCTGCACACCTGATGCATATAATGACATAAAGTCAAGGCATAAGGGTTGACATGAGAAAAAAAAGTATCATAGAAAATCTACAGACCTTTGGGTTAAAAAGAATTTTATCGTTTTTAGATTCCAATCCGGAGAAGAATATACCAAGAATCTTAAACTGGTTGATTAAAATTGATAAGGATGGCAGATATGTTGGCAGTCAGGCACGAACCATCAAAGCCTATACGGACAGAAAAGACAGCAACTGGTACACTTTGGTTAAGAGTCTTTATAGTGATATCGATGATGGGGTCAGGAAAAGGCTGTTTGAGAACTTTATCATACATGCGGTTTTCTTTGGAGGAAAATGCCAGAACAAAGCAAGAAAAGAACACAATTGCAATATACCCTGGGCAATCCTTTTAGACCCGACTTCCGGCTGTAATCTGAATTGCATTGGCTGCTGGGCAGCTGAATACGGTAATAAGCTTAATATGGATTTTGAGACCCTGGACAGTATCATAAGCCAGGGAAAGGAACTGGGGATTTGCTTTTATATTTACTCAGGAGGAGAGCCACTGGTAAGGAAAAAGGATATTATCAGACGATGTGAAAAATATCCGGATTGTGCATTTCTTGCTTTTACCAACGGAACCCTTATTGATAATGAATTTGCAGAGGAAATGCTTCGGGTCAAGAATTTTGTTCCGGCTATCAGTGTGGAAGGTTTTGAACAGGAAACGGATTTCAGAAGGGGAGCCGGCACTTATAATTCTGTTAAGAAAGCTATGGATATCTTAAAAGAAAAGAAACTTCCCTTTGGAATATCCTGTTGTTACACCAGCAAGAATACGGAAGTAATCGCCAGTGAGGAATATTTCGATGATATGATTAAGAGCGGAGCGAAATTTGCCTGGTTCTTTACTTATATGCCCGTAGGTGCTGATGCTGTAACAGAGTTGATTGCTACAGCAGAGCAGCGGGAGTTGATGTACCATCAGATCAGAAAATTCAGAAACAGTAAACCCATCTTTACCATGGATTTCTGGAATGACGGAGAATACGTGAAGGGATGCATCGCGGGGGGAAGAAGATATCTGCACATCAATGCCAACGGCGATATTGAACCCTGTGCCTTTATACATTATTCGGACAGTAATGTTTATAAGAAGACCCTTTTAGAGGCTTTAAAATCTCCGTTATTTATGGAATACCACAAAAACCAGCCTTTTAGTTCGAATTATCTAAGGCCATGTCCCTTGCTTGATAATCAGGGAAGGCTTGCTGAAATGGTGGAGAAATCCGGTGCTAAATCCACAGATATTAAGAAGCCTGAGGAAGTAAGGAGCCTGACAGAGAAATGTATTCCGGCAGCTGATAACTGGGAACCGGTAGCAGACAGACTCTGGCAGGAAAGCCATGGCTGCAGCAATTGTCATGGGTGTCTGGCAAAAGGTGCAGAGTGTGGAGGAAATAAATTAACGGAGAATAAAGATTAATTTTTTTATTTGAAAAATCGTTATCCCGGTATTTTTCAAAATCAAGAGTAAAAATGGAGCGTATTTTCAAACACACTCTTGGTTTCTATTCTATAGATTAAATGGCAGGGTGTACACATTAAAAGGTACAGCCTGCTTTTATAATAATTTCTATCATATTCTAACATTGACAGAATATAGTTAATTTGGTTAAGATATAATAAACAAGATAATAAATGTTAAAAGTTAATGGAGGTAAAATATATGAAGTTTAAAGACATGCCTTATAAGCGTGTAGATANNAGATTCGAAATCCATAAGAAAGCATATGGACTTATCGATAAGGTTACAACTCAGATGGTACTTTGCAACATCAGACATTCCGGTAATACCGTAGATGAATTTTATGAAAAAGAAAATGATTATTATGATGAGAAGATGCCGGAACTGCAGGATTTCTTATCCCAGTATTCAAAAGTACTCTTTGAATCTCCCTTCAGACCGTTTATGGAAGAAAAAATCGGCAAAGTTGCATTTAAGAATATCGAGCTCCAGTTAAAATCCTTCGATGAGAAGCTGATTCCCCTGATGCAGGAGGAGAATAACCTGGTAACAACCTATCAGAAGCTGATTGCAAGTGCTAAGATTGATTTTAACGGAGAAGAGTGTAACATATCTCTGTTAAGAAAATATCTGACGGATTCTGATAGAAATGTGAGAAAAGAAGCCTGGAGCAAACTGTCTGCCTTCTTCTCAGATAACAGCAAGGAACTGGATGAGATTTACGACAAACAGGTTAAGAATCGTACAGAGCAGGCTAAACTGATGGGCTATAAGGATTACACAGAACTTGCTTATTCACGTATGAACAGAAATAGCTATGACAGGGAAATGGTAAAGAACTTCCGTGACCAGGTAAAGGAAATCTTTGTACCTTTTGCTACAAAAGTACATGAACTGCGTAAAGAAAGACTTGGCCTTGATGCCCTTAAATATTATGATAATGAGATGTATTTTAATAACGGAAATCCGGCACCTGTCGGTACACCAGAGGAGATTCTTTTAAGCGGTAAGAAGATGTACAGCGATCTTTCGCCTGAAACAAAAGAATTCTTTGAATTTATGTATGAGAATGAATTGTTCGATGTCTTTGGCCGTAAGAACAAACAAGCCGGCGGTTACATGACCTTCCTTCCTGATTATAAATCTCCTTTTATATTTGCTAATTTTAACGGAACCAGCTCTGACATTGATGTTATTACCCATGAGTGCGGTCACGCTTTCCAGGGATATGTAACAAGAGATTATGAGATTGAAGAGCATAGGGATATTACCATGGAGACAGCTGAGATCCATTCCATGGCTATGGAATTCTTTACAGACAAATATATGGAAATGTTTTTTGGAGACAGAGCGGCAGATTACAGGAAAATGCACCTGGAGGATTCTATTATCTTCATCCCTTACGGATGTATGGTAGATGAATTCCAGCATCTTGTGTATGAGAATCCGGATATGACTCCCGATGAAAGAAAAGCTGTATGGGCTAAGCTTGAGAAAGAGTACAGACCTCATATGGATTATGAAAATGATCCTTTCTTCTCAAAGGGCGGCTTCTGGCAGAAACAGCAGCATATCTATTCAAGTCCTTTTTATTATATCGATTACTGTCTTGCACAGACCTGTGCGCTTCAGTACCGTATTAAGATGGACCAGGATTATAACAAAGCCTGGGAAAGCTATCTGGAATTATGCAAGCTGTCCGCAAAAGATTTCTATGAGCCAATGTTAAGCAAAGCCGGACTGAATTCTCCCTTCAGAGACGGCTGTATGAAGAATATTGTTGATGAGCTCACTAAGCTTTACTTCTAACAGGAATCACGTAACAGAAAGTTAAATATAGAATAGAGAAGCCGTAAAAGGCAGGAATTACCTGTCTTAAGCGGCTTCTTGTCCTATTCTATCAGAAACCAGGTACCTTACCAGGTATCTGGCTGCCGCATTGAGACTCTTGCTTGCGGGCGGAACCAGTAAAATGCAAAGGGGATAAAACATGATATTATCTTTGATTTACCAGAGAAATGCCTATATAAATGCAGTAGAAGATATTACCGGGGAAAAGGTACAGATCTGTACCAATAGAGAGGAAGCCTTAAGATATCTGCCGGAGGCTGATATTATAATAACAGTCGGAGGCGGGTATAACAGCATACCGCTGGAGCCAGACATGTAACACCAGGCTAATAAACTAAAATGGGTATTCAGTGTAAGTGCCGGAGTTGAGAAACTTCCGCTGGAAGCACTGAAAGAACGAAAAATATTGGTGACGAATACCAGTGGTGTTCATGCGGTTACCATAGCAGAGTATGTTTTAGGAGGACTGCTCTACATCAATCACAATTTGGATAAATACCTGCCGCTTAAGCAGGAAAAGCATTGGATAGCCCCCATATCCGGGGAAGATCTTGACCAGAAGACTATATGCATTATCGGAGCCGGACATATCGGGGCCGAAATCGGCAGAAAAGCCAAAGCCTTTGACATGAAGGTGCTGGGCATTAAGAGAACCGCGCAGAAACTGGAGTATTTCGATGAAGTACATGATTTTGGGCAATTGAGAAGTTTATTGCCTTTAGCAGATTTTGTAGTCATGGCTGTACCGCTTAACAGTGATACTTACCACCTGATGGGAGAGGAAGAATTTGCACTTATGAAAGAGGATGCGGTATTTGTGAATATAGCCAGGGGCGATACGGTAGATGAGGAGGCTCTGATCAGAGCGCTTCAGGAGAAAAGAATGAAAGGCGCACTTCTTGATGTATTTCATGAGGAACCCCTTCCGGTAAGCAATCCGCTTTGGGAATTGGATAATGTAATACTTACACCCCACAGCTCTGCCATTTCTAAGAATGTCACCAGAAAGGTCATTAAGATGTTCAAAGATAACTATGAAAGATATCAGAAATCAGAACGATTAATAAATGAACTCTAACAGTACTACAGTAAAGCATATTGGGAATTTATATAAACCGGATAAATAATAGTAGTACCAGAATTCAAAGGGTGCTGGAATACAGCATACAGTCTTTACCAGAGAAAGGAATAGTATAATGAATAAGATGACTTTAAAGGGATCAAATCTTCAGGTGTCTGAATTATGTCTCGGTACGGCGGCTTATGGCGGAGATCTGACGGCAGAAGCCGCCAGGGACCAGTTAAACTATTATTATGAAGCCGGAGGTAATTTTATTGATACGGCCCATATTTATAATGACTGGATACCCGGTGAGAAATCCCGCAGTGAGAAGTTGATTGGAAGCTGGCTTAAAGACAGAGGCTTAAGAAACCACCTGATTCTTGCTACAAAAGGAGGGCATCCGGATTTTGCTTCTATGGACAAGGGAAGATTAACACCTGCAGAACTCAGGAAAGATCTGGAGGAGAGCCTTTCTTATCTCGGAACGGATGTAATCGATTTATATATCCTTCATAGAGATGATATCCTTCATCCGGTAGGTGAAATCCTTGCGTTTTTAGAGGAACAGGTTAAGAAAGGAGAAATCCGTTATTATGGCTTCTCCAATTGGAAAAAGGAGAGGCTTGAGGCTGCCTTAGAATATGCCGAAAAACATGGATTAAAAGGTTTTGTTACCAATCAGCTGATGTGGAGTATGGCAAAGGTCAATGAGGATAAGGTTGCCGATAAGACTCTTGTTTCCATGGATTCAGATACTTACCGTTTCCACAGGGAAAACGGTTTGTCTGCTATGGCTTATATGTCAATGGCGAAGGGATATTTTACAAAGAGAATATCTGATAAGTCACTGTCGAAGGAACAAGCGCTGATGTATACCAATGATATAAATGACAGGCGTTTCAAGATTCTGAAAGAGGCAGGTGCGTCAGCCCTGGAAGTTACGGCATATACGCTTAAGTTCATATTGGCAGCCCCCTTTTCGGCTGTACCGATTGCATCCTTCAGCAGCCTTTCGCAGCTTGAGGATGCTGTAAAAGGTTTGGAATTAAAGATTTCAGAAGAACTCCTTAAAGAGCTTATCAATTGTGAATATTAGTGCCGGTTCCTAATGTCGCAATAGCCATAGAAGCTTCAGACATATCAGGTGTTTAATCCCAGGTCTGGTTGCCGGCAACCAGANNTTTTCTTCGAATATTTGCCATATTTACTCTTAGTATTTTATTATCCCGTTCTGCATAAGGCCCCCATATTTTTGTAATAATGGAGTCATAGGTAAGTACCTTACCCGGATTCTGCGCTAATAAAGATACCAGTTTATACTCAATCTGCGTAAGATGAACCTCGTTTCCGTTTACCGTAACCAAATGCTTATCAAAATCTATCAGAAAGTTCTTAACTTTATATACATTTTTATTCTTGCTGCTTTTGGATTCACTTTTTATATAATGTCTGAGGGCGGTCCTGATTCGGGCCAGGAGTTCACTGGTTCCGAAGGGTTTTGTAATATAGTCATCGCCGCCTGCATCCAGAGCTTCAACCTTGGAATGCTCGTCAGTTCTTGCGGATACTACCAGTATGGGAAGGGAAGCCCATTCCCTGACTTCTTTTATGACCTGGAGGCCATCCATATCGGGAAGCCCCAGGTCTAACAAGACCAGGTCAGGGCAATGAGAGGATATTAATGCAATGCCTTCTTTGCCGGTTCTGCACAGGATTACTTTATAATGATTGGCGGAAAGAGTTGCATCAATGAATTTACAGATGGTTGGTTCATCTTCAATTACCAGTATCTTAATTTTCTTACTCAAAGGTATAGCCTCCTTCTAAGGGAAGTGTAAAGGTAAACAATGCGCCGCCCTTTGGCTGGTTCTGGGCAGATATGGTTCCGCCATGGGCATTGATGATGGTCTTGCAGATAGAAAGGCCTATGCCGATTCCCTTTACCGAATCGTTTGTCTGGGACGGTGTCGGTGAAATGCCTTCGAATATGGAATCNNATATCGGACAGTACCAGACCCCCGCCGTTATCAGCGACATGAAAGACAACTTCTCTTTTGGCGGCGGATACATTAAGGGAAATCAATGCTGACTTTCCGGCATATTTCACACCATTTTCCAGAAGATTTATCAGTACTTGCATTATGAGGGTAGCATCCATGGGGACAAAGAGTGGTTCTGAGGGTATTTTAACCGATATATTTGCTTTGGAATATCGTTTTCTAAGACGGCTGACAGCAGCTGTTACTACCTCCTCAACCAGTTCCGGCTGTTTGTTAACGGCAGAGACACCTTCTTTGATACGTGTTACGGACAAGAGATTTTCAACCATATGAAGCAGCCAGTTGGAATCCTCATAAATATATTTGATCAGCTTGTCCTGTTCCTTCTGACTTAATTGGTCTTTGTTCTTCATAATAGTCTCACTGGCACCAATCATTCCGGTAAGTGGAGTTCTAAGGTCATGGGATACAGCCCTCAGTAAATTTGCACGCATTTTTTCTTTCTCGGTCTCAAGCTGGATATTCTGCTGGGATTCTGCCAGATATTGCCTCTCCAATGCAATGGCAGCCTGAGAGATAATAAGCCTCAGGTAGTCCAGGGTACTGTTGCTTAAGGGTTTTTGACCCAGCTGAAAGATTCCGATAACACCCAGGATTCTTTCATGGGAAATAAGAGGTAAATAAGTACAGCTGGATTCATTGCCGAAATCCGTTTGAAAACCTGCAATGGTTTTGTTTTCAAATACCCAGTGAGCAACAAATTGTTCGTGACTGGAGTTCATTATATTCGTATGCTTTGTGTCCAGACTGCGTATCAGCCCTTCCTCCCCTTGCTGAGGAGATTTGCTATAGAAGATGCAGGAGCAGCCGGTCAGGGAGAATACATATTCCAGAGCCAGACCTCCGATATTTTCACCGCTGTTAAGTGAAAGGAGCTTGCGGCTGATTTCATTCAGCTGAACCGTTTTGGCTTCTCTTCGCTCTGCTTCTTTTACGTGGCTTTTCAAGTTGGCCGTTGCTGCACTTATAATTACGGCAATAATGAACATGCCGACCAAAGTCAGATGGTAGCCTGTCTGAGACGGCAGAAACTGAATGCCGGATAAGGAAAAACAGTTATAAACAATGATTATTAAAAAAAAAAAAAAAAGTAAAAAAAAAAAAAAAAANNCCTTCTGTGATTTTAGAAATGATTATTACGGATAGAATATAAAATATATATACATTACTGCTTTCCTTTGTCCATCCCAGGACCCAATAGGAAATTAAAGCAGAGATTAGCAGCAATGATACGGTTTTTAGAATATCCCATAGGATGGCTGAAAGATTGGTTTTAGTCATATAATTCTCCGATTATAATAAGGTCATAATAATTTATCAAATTGATTATAATACAATTTTATAATCTATACCATATAAAATTAATGTGTATTTTACAGGAAAGTGCTGTCAGAATTTGTTGATACCCCCGAAAAACTCTTTGAATCCCTGATATATCTAGAGATTACCTTAAACCTATAGGAATTTAGTGAGTTAAGAAAGTGTTAAGAAAGTGTAAATATATTAAGATTACATTGCGTATATGTAAAGTTCATGTTAAGATTTTTTTGGCTTGGTTCGCCAGGTTTAAACAAAAAATAATATGAAATATTAGAAAATAGCGAAATATCGCAGATGGGAGAGCATTATGACAATTTACTTTGGTGATTTCCTCCAACAGATTACTCATAACCCGGCTTTGCTTATAACGGTTATTCTTACTCTCGGAGTTATATTGGTCAATGGATGGACGGACGCACCTAATGCCATAGCAACCTGTGTATCCACCCGCTCTATGGACCCGAAGAAAGCAATTATCATGGCTGCCATATTCAATTTCCTGGGTGTATTTGTAATGACAGCAGTGAATGCCACAGTAGCGCAGACCATTTACAACATGGTGGATTTTGGTGGTGATCCCAAGAATTCCTTGATTGCCTTATGTGCAGCTTTAGTTGCAATCGTAGCATGGGCTACGGGAGCCTGGGCTTTTGGTATTCCAACCAGTGAAAGTCATGCCCTGATTGCCGGACTTTCCGGTGCCGCAATTGCCCTGCAGGGAGGCATTTCAGGTATCAATGGGAGTGAATGGATAAAAGTTCTGTATGGTCTGGTAATCTCAACGGTTCTGGGCTTTGTACTGGGATTTGTAGTAGTTCGTGTGTTAGAAGCATTATTTAAGAAAAGCGATAGAAGAAAGACAAAGCCTGTTTTTCAAAATGCTCAGATATTTGGAGGAGCGGCCATGGCTTTCATGCATGGTGCGCAGGACGGACAGAAGTTCATGGGAGTATTCCTTTTAGGAATGTTCTTAGCCAAAGGTCAGAGTGAGGTAACGAATTTTACAATTCCAATCTGGCTCATGGTATTATGTTCTGTGGTTATGGCAATTGGAACCTCAATTGGCGGCTACCGTATTATTAAAACGGTAGGAATGGGAATGGTTAAACTTGATACTTATCAGGGTTTCGCAGCAGACACTGCAGCGGCAATCAGTCTATTTATTTCATCTGCTACCGGTATTCCGGTAAGTACTACACATACCAAGACAACTGCTATTATGGGTGTCGGTGCCTCTAAAAGGTTGTCTTCCGTTAACTGGAGTATTGTAAAAGAAATGCTTATGGCATGGATTTTGACCTTCCCAGGCTGCGGTTTGGTTGGTTTCTTGATGGCATATATCTTTATGAGAATCTTTTAAGAGAAAGGAAATAACATGAGTAATAAAAGAGGATACGATTATTTTGAAGCACTTCATGGCTTATCTAAATTTTCTTTACAGGCAGCGGAGCTGTTAAAGAAGACCATCTCTGATTTTAATGTAGAAAACCTGGAGGAGAAAATCAGAGAAATGCATAATATCGAGCATTCTGCCGATATTGCAAAACATGATATGATTGAGCACCTCGTGAAAGAGTTCCTGCCTCCTATTGAAAGAGAAGATATTATCAGTGTTGCTCAGCAGATTGATGATGTAACAGATTCAGTAGAAGATGTACTGATGTGTATCGATATCTTTAATGTACAGAAGATTCGTCCCGAAATACCCAAGTTTACAGATACAATCGTGGACTGCTGTAAATCAATGTATGTGGGTGTTGAAGAACTGCGTAACTTCAAGAAATCCAAGAAACTTCATTCTGAGGTAGTAGAAGTCAACCGTCTGGAAGAAGAAGGAGATGCGCTTTACATTAACGGTGTCAGAAACCTGTACAAGAATACAACAGATGCAGTAGAATTAATGGTATGGACTGAAATTTACCGTAAGCTTGAGAAATGCTGCGATGCCTGCGAAGACGTTGCAAATGAAATCGAAAGCATAGTAATGAAGAACTCCTAATGACAGGCGTGATTGACAAGTATGCCTATGGAATGCCAGCATTGAATAGCACCATAATATATGTCAATAATTCTATTAGGAAAGCTTTAAATTAAATATCAACATATGAGAAAAGTTGGAAGGAATACCTGAATTTGCTGATTGCAGATGCTTGTATTCCTTTTTTATATAATAAGATAGCTTTCATAAAGAGAACTTTGATTTGGCCAGGTATAAGCAATACAGCAGATGTTTCCAGTAGTGTTGTCTTGCAAATAAATGGGAATTAGGTTATAGTAAGGAAGAAGTTTAAAGTAAAGGGGTAAATTATGTTGAATTTTGAGTTAACGCAGAACATTATGAAGGAAGTGAATAAAGCAGTTGTCGGAAAAGAACATATCGTGAGAAAAGTCTTAACTGCTATCATTGCCAGAGGACATATTCTTATAGAAGATATTCCAGGTGTAGGTAAGACAACTCTGGCCCTGGCATTTTCAAAAGTAATGAACTTAGAGTATAACCGTATGCAGTTTACTCCGGACGTTCTTCCTACGGATGTAATTGGGTACCATGTTATTACCAGAGAAGGCGAACTTGGAGACTATAAGCCAGGGCCGGTTGTCTGTAACCTGTTCCTTGCTGATGAAATAAATAGAACCTCTTCTAAAACCCAGGCAGCACTATTAGAGGTAATGGAAGAAGGAAATGTAACCGTGGATGGTGTGACCATGCAGGTACCGAAGCCCTTTGCGGTAATAGCGACCCAGAATCCGGTAGGCTCCATCGGTACCCATATGCTGCCGGAATCTCAGCTTGACAGATTTATGATAAAGTTATCCATGGGGTATCCGGATGTGGCCGGGGAAATCAGAATGTTAAAGGACAGAAGTGGGTCTAATCCTTTGTTTCAGGTACAGCCTGTAGTAACCAGAGAGGATATTACAGCCATGCAGCAGCAGGCGGAAAGAATCTATGTAAATGACAGTATCTATGAATATCTGGTAAAACTAATCTTAATGACCAGAAGAGATTCCTATATAGAACTTGGTGTGAGTCCGAGAGGTACCATAGCACTTCTTAATATGGCAAAAGCCAATGCTTTTGTGAGCGGAAGGGACTATCTTGTTCCTGATGATATCCGCAGTGTATTTTTTGATGTGGTGTCCCACCGTATTATACTTAAACCGGAAGCACGTGTAAATAATGTGAACATAGAACAGGTAAGCCAGGGAATCTTAAAACAGGTACAAGCGCCTAAATTAGGATAAGGCAGAGAGGAGTTGTTGTAACCGGTGGCAGGAAAAAGGATAGCATATATTATCTTTATATTGCTCGTTGGGCTGTTTTCCATATTTTATAATGTGTATTTTACTATGATATTCTTTTTTGCCGTAGTCTTACTTCCATTCCTGCTGCTCCTTGGAGCATGGATGTCCCTTCGGAAATTGAGTGTTAAGATTACTGCGGACCCAGTTATCACGGAGAAGAAGAAGGAGGCAGAGATTCGCTTTGAAGCAGTGAATGAATCTGCCATACCTGTAACCAGGCTTGAAATCTGTTATACCTATCGTAATGAAATTTCAGGAGCCGTGAAGAAAGACAGGCTGTATCTGAGTGTGGACAAGAAGGGCTCTGCATATTCAACGGTCAGTTTAAGATCTGAACACTGCGGAAATATCAAGGTTACGATTGAACGTATCAAATGTTATGATTTTCTGGGGATTTTTCGTACATCCAGGAAGTTAAAGAACTGGTCAACCATTTCTGTAATGCCATCCATTCATCCTATGGCAGGAGATCTGATAAAGAAAACCGCTGATACGGAGATGGAGGAAGAAAGTAATCATTATCTTGAACACAAGCCCGGCAATGACCCATCTGAAATATTCGGAGTAAGAGAATATAAGGAAGGGGACAGGCCCAATCAAATACATTGGAAGCTCAGCAGAAAGAATCAGAAGCTTATAATGAAAGAATACAGCCAGCCCCTTAGGGACAGAGCAATACTATATCTCTCCTTTAAGAATAGTGATAAAGGGGAGAAAAAGCTGCAAAGTACCGATTGTTTTATGGAAGCTGTAATGTCTGTTTCAGAAGGGATACTGGGAAAAGGGCATGAACACAGGTTGGTCTGGTATGACAGAAANNCTAATCCTGACAGCAGCAGAGAAGCACAGATGGCTTTGCTTGGTGCGGCCTTTTATGAGACGGGATATCCGGAGAAAGATTATGGGCAGCTGGAAACGGGTGGTAATGTTTTATATATTACAAATGAGTTAAATGAAGCTGAGATTATCAAATGGCATAGGGGAGGCAATCGTCTGCTTTATGTTGTCTATATAAACGATTTGGAAAAGGCACCAATTGGTACAGGCATGGAGGATTTTCTGGCTGCCTCCTTCATACCTTGTTACCGGATTGATATCACAAAGATGGAAGAAACCATCTTTAAACTGGGTATAACGGCTTGATGCAGCAGGCAATAGATGAAAGAGGTTTAAATGGGAAGAAGAAAAGAAAAATCTCATGATGGTATTTATATCAGGGGAAAAGAAACCGTACTTGCTGATGTCAGTAAGGGAAATTCCCTGTGGTTTTCTCTGATACAATTATTGTTAATAGAAGTAAGTCTTTATAGTGTGGTATTTAGCCTGGTTACGGGACTGGGATTAAAGATTAACGTCCTGTGGCTTTTTAGTGCTGTTCTTTTATCCGGTGCGGTGAGTTTCGGGCTTCTTTTAATTCCTAAAATTAGTCTGGGCTTAATGCTTCCTTTTCTAGCTACTTATTTATATGCAGGTTACCGTATGTGGCTTGAGCTTCAGAATGGATTCTGGCATATTGAAAACAGATTTATTATGCTGATGAACAGCTATTACGGAACAAATGCTTATCGTTTCCTGGTAGATGATTTTGAACCGGAAAAGGTTGTAACAATCGTTCTGATATTTGTCACCATACCACTTGGCCTTTTGATTACACTAATCATTATGAATAAAATCTATCCGGTGATTTATTATATCCTTACAATGCCCTTAATCGTAATACCTTTTGTTGTCGGTATGATACCGGATACTTTCCCCTTTGCCGTATACATAGCTGCTACTTTCAGTATGTTTGTATTTGGCAGCCATATGAAGAGGCCCTCTGTAAAAGGTACCAAAGAAGAGAAGAAGCACTTGCATCTCCGCAGTAAACAGTTTGAGAAAAATAACTATTACATTAATTTAAGAAGCAGCTTTTTGATGTTTACAGGTGTCCTGTTACTGCTCTTTCTGACTTCGCGTTTCTTAACCCTGGAGACTTATGAGCAGAAGATGAATGTACCGGGAGTTAAGAATAAAATTCGCGTAAAGGTAGAGCGCTTCCAGGTAAATGACCTGGCTGACTATTTCAGCTTCTTAAATAACGGTAAAGTGGTAATCTTTCAATACTCCAATTCCAGAGGGGGCTTAAATGAAGGGAAACTTGGCAGGGTCGGTAAATTAAAATATGATAATAAAACGGATATTATTATTAATGCATTAGAGAATGATACGTCTGTGTACCTGAAAGGATTTACCGGCAGTGTTTATGACGGAGACTCCTGGAATGGTCTGAGTGAAGAGGCTGTAACTGATTTTGAACACTATAAATCCGTGTGGGAGAAGGCAGGATTTTCTGCCGGAAATCAGACCGGCAAGCTTTTAGATCTGCTGTCAAATATGGGGAGAAGCTATTCCCTTGATGGTGGATTGAACAGCTATACAATGGATATACAGAACCTTGATGCCAACAGAAAATATCTGTATACACCTTATTATACTTATGTAAATGATATTAGCGGTATTGATACCGGTAATCCGGAATATATAAAGGTTGTCAGGTTCAATAAGGATTATTCCGTAAATTATGTCCCCAGTGAAAAAGATAGAAGTCTGTTGAATCAGGACTATAATACAGAATTGGAAACTTATATTGGAGAGGTCAGTAAAAGGCTCAGCTATAGTGCTGTTAATCCCGAAGAGCTGTGGAATAAGCTGGCAGAGTATTCTGATGCGGAAGAACAGTACAGAACATTTATATATAATTATTATACTCAGGTACCGGCTGCAGGACTTGATCAACTAAAGTCAGATATGGATGGAAAGTATGAAGAGATGGTAAATCGTTTTGGTACACAGGAAGCCCTGAGTGCTTTAACCTCTTATATTCGTACCTATATCCAGAAGGACACCGCTTATTCTCTGTCACCGGGTACCCTGCCGGGAAACAAAGATTTTGTAGAGTACTTTCTATATGAAAAAAAGAAAGGATTCTGTACACATTATGCCAGTGCCGCAACGCTTGCCTTCAGACTAGCAGGTATTCCGGCCAGATATGTAGAAGGATATGTGGCAAAACCGGAGGAGATAAAGAAAAGCAAGATGTTGGGCTCTTATTCCGTTTTGGAGGATGGAGGTAATAAGAAAAATTATAACATCAGAGAAGTCAGAATAAGTGATACCGGTGCCCATTCCTGGGTTGAAGTATACAAAGATGGATGGGGATGGGTGCCTGTTGAAATGACACCTGGATTTCAACAGGATTCAGAGGATTCAGCTTATGAAGAACTTCAGACGACACCAACTCCCACTGCGACTCCTACACCAAGCAGTACACCAACACCAACTGTAACACCTCGGGCTGAACAAGAAGATACTGTTACGGATACTACAAAGAATGCAAAAGAGAAGGCAGCGGCAGTTGATGTGGTTTCGTTTTTTGTAACAATCGTAACATTCCTTATAGTACTGATAATTGCAGCAGGTGTTCTGCTTAAGATATATAGAGAGATTAGGTATAGAAAAGCAGAGAAGGCGAAAAAAATCATTATTTTATACCAAAAGGTAAGATACCTGTTGAAAGCACTGGGAATCTCACCTTCGGAGGAGGAGTATCAGAAGACGGCATGGCAGTTGGAAAGCAAACTAAAGAACCGGAAGAAAGAGGAATTTACTGGATTTGTGGAACTTGCATTAAAGGCCCGGTTTGGATATGCACCTATGACAGAAGAGGAGTTATCAACAGCTGAGGAGTTTTACCATAATATTAAAAGACAGATATATGGGCATATTCCGAGGATAAAGAGGCTCTATTATGAGTTGTTCCGGTTGTAAGATTTCTTCATGGGAAAAGAAGCAATCATGTGAATCAAAAAAAGCATAAATAAACCCTGATTTTTTCAGGAGTGCCACATCTGCAGACAGAAACAGCATGCAATTGAGCTAATGAAATGAAGGACATTTCACACTTTTATAGGGCATTAACGCAAGCCGGCCTGCCTGTGGTATGAATTGGCTTTCGTGGAAATGAATGATAAACACAATTCACATACTGATTAAGCGGCGGTGCTGCTGCTATAAGCAGATACAGCCTGAGAAATGCAAAGAATACAGATTAAATTAAGGTTAGAAGTGCAGGCTAAATGTATACAGGAACTGATCAGTATGTTATAATGTGCCTTAAGAATGGCAAAAAATTGGATTACAGACTGTATATAGGACAGAAAGGTATGGGTAATTAATGAAAATCAGTAACAAAATGAATAAACGCTATACATTGATTTCTATTTACGTAATTATAACAGCCAGCATTATTTATATTCTGAGTCTCCTGGCAAAAAATGCACCTTTTTTTCTAACAATTATACTGTATGGATTAAACTGGATAGTGGGCGTTGCAAAGCCAATAGCAATTGCTTTTGTATTTGCCTACCTGTTGGATCCCATCGTTAATTTTTTTGAGAATCTGTTTGAAAAGGTGGAGATAAAGAAATGGAAGCTCAAATCCTGCAGAACTCTGGCAGTTATATCAACGGTATTTATATTCCTGGCTATCATCGTACTTATTATCTCAATCTTAGTTTACAACGTTACAAATCAGCTAAGGCTTGCCAACCTGGATGATATCTTTACACTGGCTCAGAATATGTGGAAGAGCTCCAATGAATTTTATACTTCAATACTGCACAGATTAGATGATCTTAACATTAAATCAGGTCCTGTAAATGACTACGTGATAGAAACAGGAACAAGAATAGTAGGTGTTCTGAAGGATTACGGTACCTCATTTGTAATGTCATTGACTAATATATCATCCTATATTACTACTTTACTGTTTGCTTTGATTATTTCCATTTATTTCATGATAGATGGTAAAATGATAAAAAGTTATTTAAGAAGTGTGGGACTTGCGATCTTCAGTAATAAAATGAACACTAGAATCAGTATCTTTATTAAAGATGCGGATTACGTATTTTCAGGTTATATCAGAGGACAGATGCTGGACGTCATCGTTATGATGTGCTCCATATCGGTATTACTATCACTGATAGGTGTGAAATATGGACTCCTTATCGGTATTATTGCCGGTCTTGGTAACCTTGTACCTTATCTTGGACCTTTTATTGCTTATGGAGCAACAGCAATCAGTTGTTTGGTTTACGGAGAATATAGAAAGTTGATCTTTGCGCTGATTGCGTTGTTGATTATACAGGCGCTGGACGGTAATCTTATTCAACCCAAACTACTGAGTCAAAGTATTAAGATACACCCCGTATTAGTTATTATTTCATTAATTTTTGGTAGTGCAATTGGCGGTCTGTTTGGTATGATATTTGCAGTTCCGGTAGGTGCCCTGGTGAAACTGATGTTTACAAGATTTATTGAAACAAGACTGGAAGAAAAGCAGGAAGCAGACAAAGAAGCAGAAGCGAAAGAAAAAGCACTGATAAAGCCGGTTAAACCTAAATCCGAAGGCATTATAAAATAAACACAGGCTGCAAGGGCTCATTATAAGCTTTTTGCGGCCTGTTTTCTGTCAGGAGATTTTATTTTATTGATTTTGTAAGCTGCTGAGTGAAAGTACGAGAAAGTATGAAAAGTACGAGAAAGTGTGAGAAAGTGTAAAAAGAGTGAGGAAGTGTAAAAGTACAAGAAAGTGAGAGAGTGAGAAGGTACGAAAAAGTGTGAAAAGTGCGAGAAAGTGTGAAAAGTGCGAGAAAGTATGAGAAGTACGAGAAAGTGTGAAAAGTGTGAGAAAGTATGAGAAGTACGAGAAAGTATGAGAAGTACGAGAAAGTATGAAAAGTGTGAGAAAGTTTAATAAGTACATGAAAGTGTGAGAGAGTGAGAAGTGTGATAAGAAACTGACATATCTTAAATAAGACAGTAACAGGCTTTCATTAAATAAGAAAGTGCAGGTTTTAAAGACAGTTTATGTTTTATATCAGTCTTCAGCTAAAATTGTAAGAAAAACGTAAGAAATCACCTAGAATTTATTTAAGATATATCATGTAAGATTATAGTAAGACAGGCGATGTATAAGTTGCTGATTGACTGCTGTTTTATTGCCCTTCAGAAGCAAATCAAACAGTAATTTATATAATAGGGAGGAGATCAATTAAGGTGGCAAACCAGTCTGAAAAAATAATAGAGGTTAAAAATGTCAAGAAGGTTTACCGGATGGGACAAGAGAAAATCTTTGCCGTAGACGATGTAAGTTTTGATATCTTAAAAGGTGAGTTCTGCTGCTTATTAGGTACCTCCGGTTCCGGTAAGTCAACCCTTTTAAATCTCATGGCAGGAATTGAGAAACTATCCGGTGGCCAGATTTTTATAAAAGGTAAAAAAGTACATAAAATGAATGAGAACAATCTTGCCAAATTTAGGCAGCGGTATCTGGGTTTTGTCTTTCAATCCTATAATCTCATTGGTTCCATGACAGCACTGGAGAATGTTGAATTCCCTCTTATTTTTAAGCGAGTCAGAACAAAGCAGAGAAAAAAGATGGCAAAAGATATGCTAAAGCAGGTAGGATTAGAATCCAGATTAAACCACAAACCCAAAGAAATGAGTGGTGGACAGCAGCAAAGAGTAGGTATCGCCAGAGCCTTTGTTGCTAATCCGGAAATAGTGTTTGCAGATGAACCAACGGGTAACCTGGATACCCGAACCGCAATGGATGTCATGAAATTAATAAAAACCATGGCAAAACAACATAACCAGACAATTGTAATGGTTACTCATGACAGACGATTAGCAGATTTTGCAGATCGTGTTATACATATTCTGGACGGTAAGATTCAGGACATTGAAGTAAAGGACTCAGCTTCAATGGATATTGCTGTGACCAATGAGCCAGAGGCTGGTGAACTGGATATTCCTGAAGCAGAGGCTATAAAAACAGCAGACGAAATACCTGCTATAGAAGGCTCTCCGGAGAATATAACTACGGTAGAAGCAAATAGTGAAGAAAGTATCATAGAGGAAAAGAGGGTTAAAGGATGAGAAAGGTTAAGAGAATCTTTACTGTCGTTATGATAATTGCGTTAATGGCAGCTAATTTATCCGGAGGGACAATTGCAAATGCTTCTGAAGGTAGCGGCAATATAAGTATTATATTTGCAGAACCAGTAAGTGATATTCAAGGAAAACCGGGAGAGTCAGTTCATGTTAAACTGCCTGTTAAAACTTCAGGAGGGTCATATTCTATCATAGAACAGCCAAGAGTAACTGTTGCAACAGAAGGGAAACCTTATGCGGTTAGTAATATTAAGATAACAGCTGATGAAAATGCTATTGTCAAAGACGGTTATATTGGCTATGTAAAAAGTTTTATTGAGTTTGATCTAAAAGTGAAAGAAACGGCTAAAATCGGTACTACAAAACTTGAAGTTACAGTTGATGGTTCTTATTATAATGCTGATGCGGGTAAATATGATCCTGTGACACTGGCCCTTCCTAAACTTAATTTTATCATTTCTGATGAAATTGAACCTGCACAGCTTACTGTTGACAATATTGATTATGGAAATGCTGTGATCGGTAAGAGTATCGACCTTACATTCACAATCAAAAATGAAGGTAAGATTACCGCAAGAAATGCTTATTTCAGCATTGATGATAAAAGCTTTGAGGAAGCAAAGATTGCACCTGAATATTCCAAGTTGGAGCAGAAGATAGGAAATTCAGGAGTATTAAAGGGCGGAGACACTTACAGTGTCAGCCTGCCGTTAAAAATTCAGAAAGACGCTACAGCAGGACTTAAGAAACTGACTGTGAACATGAAATATAAAGATGAAGACGGTAACTCCTTTACCAGTGCCAGTCAGATTTATATAACAATAACTGCAAATTCCAATGCACCTGTAATTGAAATTGTAAGCACAAAGTACGCTAGTGAACTGGTTGCAGGTGATAAATTCAACCTGGTAGCTACTATACATAACACCGGAAAAAGTATAGCCAATAATATAAAAGTTACAATTGAAGGCCTTGGTTCTGAAGGATTTCTTCCGGGCTATACCGGTAAGTCCTACCCTGTTAAGAATCTTGCAGTAAATGGAAAATCAGATGTTAAGATTCCACTTATTGTTTCTGAGATGGCAAAGGTAGGATTAAAAGAAGTTCCTGTAACTTTTACTTATGAAGATGAAAGCGGAACAGAATATACTTCTAAAACTACACTTTATTTAGAGGTTGAAACCGCTGAAGGTGTTGACGCAGAGGGAAAACCCAACATTGTAATTACAAATGTAAGCCAGAGCCCGGATGCCCCCAATGCAGGAGCCAGAGTTGATGTAAGTTTTGATATAGAGAATAAGAGCAAATTAGATATCAGCGATATTAAGATATCCTTACCTGCTGCTACAGGCACAGCTGCATTTGCACCTCTTAGTTCTGAACCTTATTATTACATAGACAGCATAAAAGGCGGTAAGAAGGTCAAAGTCAGCATGTCCTTTATGGCAGGAGAAGCAATACCGGAAGGTACGAACAGCCTGACACTGCAATACTCTTTTGTTGCAAATGGTAAAACTTATACCGGTGATTCTGCAACACTTTATATTTTAAATGTTCAGAATAGCGGTGTAGGGTCCAGTAAACCTAAATTAATTATCAGTGATTTCTCCACAAGCACAGAGGAATTAAGAGCTGGAAGTACTTTTGATTTTGTATTTGATATCAAAAACACACACTCAAGTATTGATGCGAGAAATATTAAAGTAACTGTAAATCAGACAGATAATATCTTCTCCATGGATAAGGGAAGCAATACTTTTTATATCAGCTCAATAGGAGCAGGAGAAGCTGTACAGAACACACTGACTCTTAGAGTTAAATCTGATGCCGTCACCAAAGCGTATCCGTTAGAAATTACTATGGATTATGATTATGAAGGAGCAGAGGCAAACCCTACTACAGGGCAGATAGGAGAGACCGCTAAGGAAATAATAAATTTGCAGGCAGTTGAAAATTCAAGACCTGTGGTAGATAACATTGCAGTAGGTTCCTGGGATGGTGCTTTTGTAAACCAGGCAACAACCTTAACCTTTGATTTTTATAATATGGGAAAATCACCTCTTAATAATGTCAGAGCCAGTGTATCCGGTGATTTTACACTCAGTACAGGTGATAATCTTTATATTGGTAATGTAGAAGCCGGTGGTCAGGAATTAGGTGAGATGGAAGTAATTCCTGCAATAGAAGGCCAGGCAAAAGGTGTATTGACTGTTATCTTTGAGGATAGTACCGGTCAGGAAGTCACATTAACAAAAGATTTTGAAGGCACGATACAAGGAGTATATATGCCGGATCCAGGTACGAACCCTATTCCTGACGGCGGAATAATTGATGCTGCTAAGAACCCTATACTTCCTCCATGGTTATTTATCATCATGCAATGTGTGGTATTGGTTGCCGGTATAGTTGGAACCAGAAAAATTAAAATTGGACTTTATAAAAAGAAATTAAGGAAACTGGAAGAAGCAGAATAAAACAGAAAGGAGATTAGCCATGATAATAGAAATGAATCAAGACTTGGGAGTACAGGTGTTTTTAACAAATAGCGCTGCACTCATGGCAACTTCTGAAATTGCGGTTAGTGGTTCTGATGGAGTATATAACGGCAATTTAACAGGAGACATGGGTACTGGCATGGGAGATGGAGCGAAAGACCCTCTGCTTTCCAGCTGGCCTTTTGTAATCGGAATTTCTTTTCTGACCCTTGCTGTTAGTGTAACAATTGGTATCCTGTTGGCAAAGCGCAAAATAAAAAAAGGGATAGAGCTTTATGAAGATTAGTGATTTAATCAAGATAGGCTTAAGAAATCTAAACCGCAGAAAAGCAAGAACGCTGCTGACCGTTATGGGTGTTGTTATTGGAACAATCTCCATTGTGGTTATGATATCAATTGGTATCGGTATGAAGAAGAACTATACCCAGCAGGTTATGGAGCTTGGAAGTCTGACTACGATTACAGTTAACAGTTCAGGTGGTTATGTAGATGATAAGGGTAATTATACCTCTTTTAAGACGGAACCTATGAATGATGAACTAGTCAATAAGATTATGGCTATACCTCATGTAAAGACGGTTGTACCACTTATATCTACTTCAGCTTACTTAACCAGCGGTAAATATGAAACGAATATACAGCTGTATGTAATTGACAGCAGTCATATGCCAACCATGGAGTTTCCAGGAGTTACAATGGGAAATCTTCCAACACCTGAAAATAATAAACCTATTGTTTTCGGAAGTGATGCCTTAATGAATTTTTATAATCCGTATTCAAGGAATTATGATTCCAAGCAGATTGATATTACCAGAGATAAGGTAAACTTTGGATTCAATCCTTATCAATACCAAATGGATCCTAAGAAAAAAGCCTTTTCCATTAAAGTGGAGCAATATGCTGTATTGGAGAAATCAAATAATTATGAGTTTGATTACTTCGGCTATATGGATATTAATTATTTCAGACATTTATATCAGAAATATGTCAGTACATTAAAGGCAGAAGAAAGAAAGAAGGCATTATCAGCAGTTGCTAACTACAGTAATCTAAAAGTAACAGTTGATAACTTTAAAAATGTGGAAGAAGTGCAGGAAGCCATAGATGCTCTTGGATATCAGACGGACAGTCTTGCAAAGCTGATGGCACCCATGTTAAGCACTGCAAATATGCTTCAGATGGTACTTGGGGCAATTGGTGCGGTGTCCATGCTTGTATCCGCTATCAATATAGCGAATACCATGATAATGTCTATTTATGAGAGAACGAAGGAAATAGGTATTATGAAAGTATTAGGATGTCTGGTACGTGATGTAAAGAAGCTTTTCTTATTCGAAGCCGGAATGATTGGTCTTATAGGTGGAGTGGTAGGTATTACCTTAAGCTACATAGCCTCTTGGGCGATTAATAAGTTTGGTGGTCCGTTGTTCCAAGCACTTATGTCTACTAACTACATGTATAATCCTGAAAACAGTAAGTTCTCAGATATACCGATATGGTTACCGTTAGTAGCAGCAGGACTGTCAATGCTGGTAGGAATTTTATCAGGTTACTATCCTGCAAGTAGAGCTACAAAAATAAGTGCTATCGAAGCAATGAAAACAGACGGTTAATGAAAGATTTTAATATAATACATATAAAAATGAAAAGTAAAGACATGTTAAAAGTATAAAAGCAATTTAAAAATATAACAAATTAAATATAAAACATATTGACATACCAAAAATGAAAAACATAATTACTAGTTCATTCTTTATGTTATTTGATTATTGAAAGCTGCTTAATTAATTTTGCATATAAACTTAAATAAATTTACTGAGTATTGGTGCTTTACTGTATCAAAAAGTGAGGCANNTCAATATCAGGTAAATATTTGAGAATATGTAAAAGGGGTATTAAGCAGTTTTCTCTTTATACTTATTCGTGTATGAATGGATTTATCATCAATTTTTATTCACGATCAATCGGTTAAAAAGAGTTTGAGTTATTGTAGTTGTTTGTATTTTAGTTCTTTCATGTTAAGTAAGGGAATTACTTATTGATATATATGCTCCTTCATATATCAATCATATGATTTGAACGTATTAAAATAATGAAGATCAAAATCTACACGAATGATGGAAAGAGTAATATTATAGTAAAATGAGAAGGGGTGCAAAATCCCAATACGATAACTTAACAAAATAAATGATAATTTGATAAAAAGTGATAATTTGCGGTTGACATATGATTGTAAAGATGTTATTATTAACTTCGCTGCTTATAAAGTGGTAAAACACATAACATTATTTTAGACTAATTTCAGAATATAAATTTAATTGTATTTAATAATCATATAATTAGTAAAGCATAAATAATTATGAATATTGCTTAAATAAACTGATAAAAAACATTTAAAATAAATGTTGACAAACAA
>DJJW01000039.1 GCA_002434335.1 Lachnoclostridium sp. UBA6558
TCGTAATATAGCCGTATTCGGCGTGGATTCCAGAGACAATTCCGTAAAACAGGGTACCCATTCAGATACCATCGTTATCGTAAGTATAAACAATAAGACCAAAGACGTTAAACTGGCTTCCATTTACCGTGATACCTATTCCAAGATACCGGATGAAGACAATGCTTTCAATAAGATTAATGCTGCTTATTTCCGCGGCGGNNATTGGCACTTAATACCATCAATACCAACTTCGATTTGGATGTAAAGGAATATGTAACGGTCAATTTCAAGGCAGTTACCGAGGTAATCGACCTGCTGGGAGGTATCTCTCTTGATATTACAAAAGAAGAACTAAAGTATGTAAATGGTTACACCAAGGAGCTGAACAAAATCAATGGTACCAATGTAGGAAAGCTAAAATCAGCCGGAACACAGGTAGTAAACGGTACGCATGCCACAGCCTACGCCAGAATCCGCTATACCAAAGGAGATGACTTTAAGCGAGCTGAAAGACAGCGAATTGTAATCCAGAAGATATTCGAGAAAGCAAAAACCGCTGATCTTATAACCATAAATTCCATCCTGGACAAGATATTACCAATGATCCAAACCAATCTGGACTCCGCTAAACTGTTACTGCTTGCCAAGGATATTATGTCCTATGATATTGTAGACGAGACCGGCTTCCCTTTTGATAAAAGAGCCTTTACCTATCACAAAGTATCCTATGTATTTCCGGTAGATTTAGTTGCAAATGTAACACAGCTACATCAGTTCCTCTTTGAAACAACAGATTATGCTCCTTCTGATAAAGTGAAGGAAATCAGTGCAGAATTAAAGCAAATTACTGATAACAATTGATGAATTATGGTCTGTACGAAAGATGTTAAGACGTTTTTTATGGTATGATAGAAACCATGCAAAAGCAATGTATAGAATGGCGATTCGAACTTTTAGTAAAAATGATGTTAATAATACTTTTGGATTTCTAGGATAATTTCATTTGAAAGTACAAATTCCAATTCCGTAGATTTACTAAAGGCATGNNCTGAAAATTTTGTGCTATAATGCAATACAGATTGTCTGAGCGAAGCGAGTTATCTGTATTGCATTATGCCAAGCACAAAATATTCAGAGAATTAGGACTTCTTATACCTTGAAATCGAAGTATGCGTCCTTCTATTTTGCACTAATTTCCGTCCCATTACCAAAGACTGCCCTTAACCCCATACGTACTAACACTTTATCAATCAATTTCACTTTTGCGCACCCACCACTTCCATAATCTTATCAGCTACCGTTTTAGACGCCAATCCGTCTTCATAAAGCACCAGCCCCTCAAAAAACCCATTGACTCTATCCTCATAACTATTACTATTGAATTCTAAAATACTATTCTCCAGCTGCTCCATATTCTCTGCTTTGTCATAAGGAAGTGAAGCATAGTCAAAATAAAAACCTCTGCCATCGTCGTATTCTTTCATATCGGAGGCATATAAAAATACCGGTTTACCGGTAAAGGAAAATTCAAACATAATATTTGAATAATCCGTAAGAAGGATATCACTTTCAGACATCAGCTCGTAGATATCCCGGTAATAGGATGCATTAATAACCCCTTTACCAAACGTAAGCGCATTGCTTTGAGCCGCTACAAGCGGATGAAGCCTGACAGCTGCAATCCAACTACCACCAAATTTCTCTGTAAGTACAGAAATCAACCTGTCATATTGAAGTGAATATGCTGCCACATTATCTTTGCCTTCTCTGTAGGTTGGCGCATAAAGAGCTATCTTTGTCTCTTTGCCTATACCAAGTTCATTTCTCAAACGAGCCCCGATACCCTTTCTGGGTTTAATAAGAATATCATTTCTGGGACTTCCGCATTCTAAGATTGGGCCCTTATACCAGAAGCTTCTTCGGTACATCTTCGTGCAGAAATCACTGTTGGAAATATAAAGGTCTGTCATCGCCGAATCCCGTTTCGCATTCTTTATATAAGCTTTTCCAAGATGATCAGCATAGTCTTTTTCTATTTTCTTCAGTGCAATTCCACCATGCCAGGTCTGGATGTAGTATTGCTTCCTTCGCTTCTTTATATAGCTTTCCTTACGGTTATTATCAAGCCATACTTTGGCCGTTGCAAGGCTGTAGATTGCTTTGATACTATTACTCTTACACACGGTGACGCCCTTTGGTGCACCGGCAGTCTCCGGATGATTGGTGATAAAAATCAGGTCCAGGTCTTTTCTGTTCCTTGCTGCCAGCTCTTCCGTCACATATTTTGCATTGTCACCGAAACCCCAGACATTACAAATTACAACTTTATTCCTCTGTATGGGCAATAAACGAAACAGTCCGAAAAGGGCTGTTATAGACAGATATCTGACTTTCTTATATACTTTTATTCCCCATTCCGGTGATAACTTTTTTAACTGTTCACGCAAAGCCATCGCTGTAAACCTCTCATTTTAATTTGATAAGCTGATATAAAACCTCAAACCTTATCAGGCATAAAAATGCTATAAAGTAACATTTTTATGCCTGATTACTAATTGAGCGTGTATGAAATACCATAGTGTCGCCCTGACCGTCCACTTTGGAATATACTTATATTTCATTTTGGAAAGGCAGCACCACTACATCCCCAAAAGCCTGTTTACGGTCTCACGCAAACTGCTTTCCTCTAGTGGAATTCCAAACCAGGCACAAGATTGTTCAGACACCCTACAGCCTATTGAGTATTTCCTCAAATTGCTTCGCTGTTTTTGACCAGCTTAATGTACTTAGGCAAGAAACTGCATTCTTATCTCTTTCCTTTAAAAGGGACGAATTCTTAATGGATTCCTTAAGCTTAACATATAAATCCTCTGGGTCCAGAGATGTAAGCAAAGCACTTCCCTCCGGGAAAAAGTAAGGGAAGGTTCCGTCTTCAAATTCAATAAGGGGCAAACCGGTTGCAAGCATCTCATAAGGTACTAAGGACACATTACTCATGGAAGCGACCATACCAAAGTCTGCTCTGCGGTACAGAGAGAGCAATTCTTTCTTCGTCAGCATACCAAGGTTCTCGCCCCCTTCGGTACGAAAGCTTTTATCTTCTCCATAATAAAGAAGTGTTAGTTTGATACCATCTGACAGGAATCTCTCCTTCACTTGTTTTAACATATGCTGAGTGATATTTGGCAGCCTTTTACCATAGTATTTTAAATAAACCGCAACCACGATTTCTTTCTTCTTGCTGTAGCTGTCATAGTCTCTTTTATAATGTGGATATTCAGCGCTTTCATATGGGAATTCCACAGAATCAACAGGGGATACGGGCTGACAGTTCTTCTCTATCATCTCTTTATTCCAGGCGCCAAGGCTTACCATATGGAGCCCCTGCTCATAGGTTTTCTTTGCCATTAAGAACAGTTCACCAAAGGAAAAGAAATATGGTTCATAGTCCTGGATAAAGTACATCTTATAACCGGGTATTTTCTTAGCAAAAGCAACGGTATCCCAGGAAGTGGCTATCACTATATCCGACTTCATACCCTCTAACTGCTTGTTGGTATACATTTTTCCAAGATATCCGGTAAGATTGCTTGCGGCAATCTCCTCCATGTCAGACTTGGTCTGAGGCTTGTATACCACATACCCCACCTCATGACCAAGCTTTGCAAGCTCTGTCCCCAAACGCAGCATAGAAGTCTGTCCGCCGCTGTACTTAGCCATTCTCTCTACCACAAATAAGATCCGTTTGGTCTTCTCCGGTTTGTTATTGCTGATAACTGATACATCATAGTTTGCTATTCTGTAATTTACAAGCCTTTTTTCAGCCTTAGCCTGGACACTGTGCAGGATACCTTTAACCTTAATCTTTAAGATGCTTTTCCACTTGTTAACCATAGGAAGTTCTACCTTTCTCCCTTAATTATTTTCTCAATTACCTCCACAACTTTAGCGGAAGCTTTTCCGTCATCGGCGTGGTTATATTTGTTATAGAAATTGTTGTACTTGTCTTGGTACATACTGCTGTCATAATTTTTGATGGCTGCTGTGAGTTCCTCTGTAGTTCCTACAATCGGTCCGGGTGCCTCTTCCAGGAAATCAAAATAAAAGCCCCTTAGATTGTTCTTATACTCTTCCAGATCATAAGTATAGAAAAACATAGGCCTTTTTAACAGTGAATAATCAAACATTACAGAGGAATAGTCTGTTATCAGAATGTCTGCTACCAGGTACAGGGTTGATATATCTTCGCACATGTTGAATTCATATACAAAACCACCGTATGTAGACCAGTCGATATTATCCTTTACCAGGTAATGATATTTCACCACGCATACATACTTATCTCCTAATTCTTCTTTCATCATGGCAAAATCCATAGGTGTATTAAACTTATAGGCACCTTTGGTATAATATTCATTATCCCTCCAGGTCGGGGCATACAGGATAATCTTCTTATTCTCCGGAAGGCCCATCTGCTTTTTTAATTTACTGATATACTCATTATGATTACCATAAAAAAGGACATCATTTCTCGGATATCCTATTTCCAGCATGTTTTTATCAAAGGCAAAGGCTCTTCTGAAGATTTCGGTAGAATAATGATTCTGGGATAACAGATAATCCCAGGTCCTTGTATTAATAAAAAAGCTTCTCTTGTATTTATCTATATTAGTTTCGCCTGCCATATTAACAGAATCCATGTCGAGGGCTAACTTCTTAAGGGGCGTACCATGCCAGGTCTGGATATACTGAACCCCTTTTCTCTTTTTCAGATAATTAGGCATTCTGGAGTCAGTAACCCACACCCCTGCAATACCCATTATAAGAAAATAACGTGTTCTTGTCCGCTTCAGCTTGATGGCACTGCCCGGTATTTCCGTAGCAATGTTATCCAGGAAAAAATAGCAGCGGTACTTTTTATCCAGTCCCTGTTTCACCATTTCCTCATAAATGGCCTTAGGATTACCAGTATAGTTTCGTCCCATGTTACTTTCAAATATAATAATGTTCTTATTTATAGGAAGAATTGAACATTCAATACGGTATAAAAGCATAACGGCTTTTTTTCCAAACCGCTTGATCATTTTCTTGCATTTATTCTTAAGTCGTTTAAGCTGGGGCATATATTTACTCCGATATCGTTATTTTTTTACCCCTAAATTCAGGTCATTTTTTATCTTAGTCGTAGATATTCCATCTGTTCTTGGAAGGTAAACAACTTCACAGTAGTCTTTTAAGAAATCGAACTGTCCTTCCCAATCATCTCCCATGACAAATACATCTACCTGGTTGTCCACTACATCCTGAATCTTCTGTTCCCAGGTGAATTCCGGTATTACTTCATCCACATAAGTTATTGCTTCCAGGATAATCTTCCTGTCCTCATAGCAATGGTAAGCAGTTTTATGCTTAATTGTGTTAAACTCATCTGAGGATAAAACAACGATTAAATAATCTCCAAGCTCTTTTGCTCTTCTCAACAAATTAATATGGCCTACATGGATTAAATCGTAGGTTCCGTAAGTAATTACCTTTCTCATTTTAACCTCTATTCTTGCGCACGCTCTTTGCGCACAAGTTTGTGGTGCGCAAGCACAAACTTGCGGTTGAAAAATTTATTTTTCAACCTAACCTCCATTGTATTTGATATTTAGTTGGTTCAGCTCTCACCAGTGGCATATACACATTGCCAATCGCTAATGTTATTCAATATTTTCTATCATAAAATAAAATAACAGAAAAATCAAATAAATGGTTGTCACCAGCTTTAAGTTTACTAAAATTCTTAAAAAGGCTGGATAATCGCATTCTCTGCGAAACATTGCCTGCGAAACATCAACCTTATGCAACTTTACCTTTTCGTTTTGAATTTATCAGATTGCAATTTTATAGTACTTTTAAATGATGAGAAATAGTAGCATCTGTCAAACTGAAATGGTTCGCTATATCTCCATCACATAAGCATTTATTTTCAATAAATAGTAAATCTTTCTTCTGGTTACGCAGAATAGTGGCTTTAAAACTTGTTTTAGATAATTTTCATTCATATTTAAAAAGTTTTACTTATTTTTTTCAATAGAATTCCTATCAGTATCGTAAGCAAGATAAAAATAAAAGCTAAGATATATGAAAATAACAATATGCTTTTGTTAAAAAAGTGTATCGCTATCCATAATGCTCCACCAACAATTAAAATACTAAACAGAATAGTAGTAATTGCAGATACGCTTTGTTTCACAATGTATGTTACATTTTCCCATTCATAATTTGGGAAAAGTAAATTTATAAATAAACCCAAAGCTCCCACAAATGATGAAAATACAATCGGTAAAATAAACAACAGACACCACTCTAATGTATTCATCTCGAAAATTGTGCCAAGAAAAACTGCACATATACATATCGTTGTAACAGTAAGCGAAAGATGAAGCAAATATTTTGCCAATAAGAGTTCTCTAATTTCTATTGGAAAGGACTTTAATAATTCTCTATTTTTTCCCTCAATAGAAATACTGGCATAAGTAACATTAGATAAAATTATCAACATTCCCATCACAAAGGCACATAAAACGGAAGTGTTTTCAATTTCAAAAGTAGTTCCAATTAGCTCCATATACATACTCACACTATCTGTTTTAAAATAAGAATATATCATAAACAGAATAAGAGAAATAATTCCAAGCATGGTATTTAACATATAGACAGATGTTGAAAAATACCTCAGTATTTCTCTAATCAAAAGGGATTGTATTTTTGCTTTTCTTTTATACCGAACTTTGAAATCTTTCTTTTGAGTAATACACATTTGTATTTCCATACATTTTCGTTTATAAGTTTGTATAATGTAAAAGGTTAGACCTATTCCTATGGCAATTACAAGCATAAAAAATAAAAGTGTTCTCCAATTATACGCAAATAGTATTTCGGTTCCTGTAATATTGGAAAAGGCAGTTTTTTTGATGAAATGTTTATACAAATTATCAAAATTTATGCGGTTAAAGAAAAAGAACATAAACGCCATAAACAAGGTAAAGGAAATCAAATATAAAAAACTTTTCAAGTAAGAACCCGAATGAAAAATATTTCCTAACAGCTTATATAGGATGTATCCTAAAATTATACCTAACACTATCGGTATAATTGGTATAATCAGTATCTGTAAGAAATCAAATATATAAAATATTCCGTTTCGTTGTAACAGCAATTCATAACGAACTAATGGAATAATCAACAATGCAAAAGAGATAGCAATGCCCCAAAAATATACCAGCATAAGTTTTGACAAAACTAAAGTACTGGTCTTAATAGGATATGAGAACAAAAGGTCAATACTTTTATCCAAGTATAAAATCCCACTACCTTTTTTAACTGCTGATAAAAAAATCATAACAATACTTAATACACTCAAAGGTTTTAGTAAGTAATTTGAAATTTCATGATAAGATTGAAAGGTCGTACTAATTTTGAAAATCATTCTAAACCAGTATATAGAAATTAAAATAACTGCTAAGGAAATAGCAGAAAAAACAAAGAAAAAAGCTCTCTTTTGTTTTGAATTACCGTGAAAAAATTTATTAAACTTAAACATCTCTAAAAATTGTCTTTTCGTCAACAAACAAAAGGTTTTCATTTTTCATTCAACTCCATAAATACATTTTCTAAATCGCTGTTGCCTAAGATTTGTTTTATCTCTCCACTTTTGATAAGTGTCCCATCTCTTATAAGCGCTATTTTATTACAAGTTTTTTCTATAACATCTAGGATATGGCTTGAAAACAATACAGAACCACCAGAAGCACATAGATCTTTCATGAGTGATTTTAGTTGTATAATTGCTTCGGGGTCTAAAGCCACAAAAGGCTCGTCTAATATAAGTAATTTGGGTTCATGAATAAATGCTCCAATTAGACTAAGTTTTTGTTTCATTCCGTGAGAATAAGAAGATATTAAATCATTTAGTTTTTCATTCATTCCAAAACGCTTTGATAAAGCAGGGATTTTTTGCTTTCTATTTTCTTCCGATACCTCATAAATATCACAAATCAAATTTAAGTATTGTAACCCCATCAAATAAGGGTCAAGTATGGGGGAGTCTGGAACATACGCCATCTTTCTTTTACATTCTGTCGGGGCAGACTTTATAGAAACACCATCTAAAAGAATATCCCCACTATCATAATCATGAATGGTAAGGCAGGCTTTTAATGTAGTGGTTTTTCCGGCACCATTTTTCCCAATAAAACCATATAAATCTCCATTATCAATCGTTAAGCTTAAATCTGATACGGCTTTTTTCCCATTTGGATATATTTTAGTTAGATTTTTAATTTGAAGCATATTACTAAACTTTCTCCTTTCAATCACTTCTCATTTAGAAAAATTTCTAAATGAGAAGCAAAAAATAAAATTCCATTCCTTATATAATCATTACATTAAGACTCTCTTTAAAAATATTTATAATGCCAAAACCAATACCACGGCAGCTACAACAACAGATATCGCAGGAACTAAGTAATACATGAATGTTCTTTCGTCCTTTTTTTTGATTAAAGAAAAACCAGAAAAAACATTTAATATTGCACATATCGCAGGTATTCCAAATACAACAACAGCTTTTGGTAAGGTAGAGTTTGCATTTCCAGAAGAGTCAAAATGGATAGGAACATCAGCAGGGAGCTTTCCCCAAAATACTAGAAAAATCAATACGGTTGCAACACAAATCAAACTTCCGACAATAATATGCTTTTTCATTTATTGTACCTCCTATTTTTATATACTAACATTAGAGAATATATAAGTGGCAAAACACCAACTAATATAATGACTAATGGAATGGATACAGTTTTAATAGAGCTGATAAATAGTTGAAGAATAAATAAAATTCCTGCTAAAATCCATGTATAACTAGCTAATTTATGTGTTTTATCCCAGCTTTCTTCATCATTCAATAACCACGGAAATTTCAGACCAATATATTTGTTCACATGGTTTTTTGGAAAATAATTTCCACTAACTATAAAAATAAATCCCACAAAAACGATTGTCGCACTATTAGAAAATGAAGAGTTCGGATAAATTGTGGAATAAATTGATACAATAACTAAAAAAAGCGAAGTGAAAGGCATAATCCATTTTCCTAGCTTAACTAAAAACTTTGCACCCATATTTTTACATACTTTAAAATTTAGTACAATATTTAGAAATATGTTTATGAAAACTCCCATAAGCAAAAGAATATCGGAATGAGAGTTTTGTTGAGTATTTTTATTTTCAGGATAAAAAACAGAAAAAGTTATATAAACAATTAGTGAACAGGAACATATGAACGTAGTTATGAAAGTAGTTTTTTTATCTTTCTTCATCATTCTTACCAACTCCTTCGTTGAACTGCATACACCAGAGAACAATATCTTCAAATACAGACACATTAATTTTATAATATATGTATTTTTGCTGTCTGTTTTCAAATAGTAAATCAGCTTTTTTTAATAGGGATAAATGATATGAAATAGTAGCATTGGATAACTCAAATTCTGAAGCAATATCGCCAGCCGACATTTCTCCCTTTTTTTTCAACATCATCAAGATATCTCTACGAATAGGGTCGCTTAATGCTTTAAATACGTTTGGTAGGCTCATTCTATCACCACATTTTCATTTTGAATTTTTTCTAAATGATCTTTTTTTATTATATGCCTATCATTAATAGATGTCAATATATTTCAAAATGGTAGCGTAAAAACGCTACCACCTAAAAATTTATTTTACAATTTTCCAGTTACTATCCTTATGTAGCACAAGTTCATATTATTTGTCAGGTCGCCCTCTTTTATCTGCTAATCTACTTCGTAGGTAACGATAAAATCATTCGTCCCAGACTGCTTGATATTCCATACAAGTACATCTGTGACGGTGGAGCTGCTCGCTTACAAAACGGGAAATTCGGTTTCTGAACGGGACTCTCGGTTACAAAAAGAGAGTTTCATTTTCAAAATGTAACTTCTTGTTTTACAAACGGGACTCTCCAGCTACAATTTACCCCTACAGCTTTACTCCTCAATTGTAAATCGAAAT
>DJJW01000025.1 GCA_002434335.1 Lachnoclostridium sp. UBA6558
GCGGAATGGAGATTAATATGAGCAGACGCATACGGGTAAAACCAAGTAAAGGTCAGTCCTTAGCGGGGTTTATCGGTGGTTTAATATTTTGTTTTATCGGTTTATTTGTAGCAATACCTATTTTCGGGATATTTGGAGTGTTATGGACTCTAATAGCAGTAGTTATTACGGCTTCTCATGGCTATAATGCTTTTTCTGATAAAGGTATTTCATCCCATGAAATCTTTATTGATGATACATCAGAAACCCAAGTAACTAATATGACTCCTGCGTATAGATTAAATGAACTGCAAAATCTATTGGACAAAGGTCTTATTACAAATGATGAATTTCATGAAAAACGCAAAAAAATTCTAAACGACCTCTAAACTTCTTAAGCCATCTAATAAAAAACAGATCAATCCCATAAGTCCAAACCAAGAAATTATGATTGGACTTATGGAACTGACCTATATAGATGTTCGGCGTTTCTATTTTTACTTTTTTCTCTTTTTGCTTCTCTCTTTTTTTCTTCTTGTTCTTTTCTTCTTGTTTCTTCTCTTCTTGTTTCTTCTCTTTTTTGCTTTCTTCTCTTTTTTGCTTTCTTCTCTTTCTTGCTTCTTATTCCGGTTTCATGTATGTATCCAATGCAAAACTAATTAACAGCGCCCTATTTATTTTTTTTAGCACGTCTTGATCCAGATGACATACTTTTTCTTTTAACCTCGATTTATCAATGGTCCTTACCTGTTCCAGCAGAATAACTGAATCTTTTATTATTCCATATTTATCTGCATCAATCTCCACATGTGTAGGGAGTTTGGCTTTATTCATTTTAGAAGTTATGGCTGCACAGATGACAGTGGGACTATGCTTATTGCCTGTATCGTTTTGTATTATTAAGACTGGCCTAACGCCGCCTTGCTCGGACCCGATGACAGGCCTTAGATCTGCATAAAAAATATCTCCGCGTTTAATAATCACTTTTCTCACTCTCCATTTTATGGCTTTAGTCTTATTATTTCCCAATTCTGACCGGTGTATTCCATAAAATATTCTCTTGACGTGATTATTTCTGTTAATTTTTTCTTTTTCTTTTTTTATCTATCTTACAATCTTATCTTTTCAGTTTTATATTCCGATATTCCATAATTTATTATTACGATAATATATACGCGGGATTCGCTTGCCTACATTACAAATAAATTCATAATTGAAGGAATATGACATGTCTGCCACTTCCTCAACAGATATAAATTCATCCCTATCTCTTCCGATAAGCGTTACGGCATCACCTTGTTCTACCCCGGGAATACCTGTTACATCCACCATGAACTGATCCATACACACTCTTCCTATAATAGGTGCAGACATACCATGAATCAGTACTCTCCCCTTCGAGGAAAGCTGCCTGGGGTAACCATCTCCGTATCCTACTGGAATCGTAGCAATCTTAGTTTTTTTAGAGGTTACATATGTACTTCCATAGCTAACCCCTATTCCGGCTTCAACTTCCTTCACATAGCTTACATGAGATTTGATCTCCATTGCAGGCTTTAGTTCCAGCACATCTTTATTCACCTCTTTTGAGGGATAAAGTCCATAGGTAGAAATACCGCTTCGCACCATATCTAACTGAGCCTCCGGCATATCGATAATACCGGCACTATTTGCTATGTGCCTTATTGGGATATTGATACCTTCTTGTTTTAATTCTTCCACAAAGGTGAGAAATTTTCTTAACTGACTGTTGGCTGAGGTCTTATCCGTCTCATCCGCACAGGCAAAATGAGAAAAGATACCTTCTATTTCTATTCCCTTAAGCTCCGATATTTTCTTTATTTCATCTATACTAAGAGCATCATCGAAAAATCCTATCCTTGTCATTCCTGTATCAATCTTAATGTGGATCTTAGCTGTTTTTCCCTGGTTCAAAGCTTCTTCTGACAGCTCCTTTGCTGTACTGTATTGAAAAATTGTCTGCGTTATATCATGTTCCACCAGCTTTTTATATTGACCCTTAGGAGTATAACCCAGAACCAGAAGAGGTTTATCAATCCCTGCCTTCCTTAATTCAATGCCTTCTTCCAGAATTGCAATACCAAAACTGTCTACCGCCATCTCGGAAAGTGCTTTCGCTATAGGTACAGCACCATGGCCATACCCGTCAGCTTTTAAGATAACCATAAGTTTTGTTTCAGGACGTAATATTTTTCTTGTATTATCTATATTGCTGCAGATTGCATCCAGATCAATATTTGCAGATGCTCTGTAATATTTTGAATTAAATTCTTCAATTGATGTCAGGTCTATATTTCCTGCTGTCATAGGTTCCTCCATTCATATCTGCAGTAAAAGCGTTTAACTTTATTACCGCCGAAATGTGATTGATTATATCATCTGCCATTACGGAGTGCTGACCAGATTCTTCGGCCGCAAGGTCACCGGCTAAACCATGCAGGTATACACCAAGAGCTGCTGCTTCACCCTCTGCCAAACCCTGGCCTAACAGTCCTGCTATAATTCCGGTTAATACATCACCGGAACCTCCGGTAGCCATACCGTTATTTCCGGACAAATTAATATATCTGCTTTTCTTTTCCGCCACAATGGTTCTGGCATCTTTTATTATATATACTAAATTATTTTCTAAGGTACATAGGTCGGCTGCCTTTAACAGGTTTATCTGAAGCCATTTAACAGGAATATTAAGCAAATAGCTAAGTTCCTTTAAATGTGGTGTAAGTATGCTTCTGTCAGGCAGAAACTTCTTAAGAAATGCAATTCTATCAGCCGCCTGCTGTTCTTCTATTAATTCCTCTTTCAATAAGTCAGAATTTCCCGGTGAAAAATCCTGTTCTTTCACGTATTTTGTTGCTTTTTGGCCAAGCAGCCAGATGGCATCACCATCAATAACAACAGGAACCTTTACTTCCTCAATTACCAGCTGTAATAGCCTCTCTGCCTGTGTACTTCTACCAATACCAGGTCCAATAACTACTGCATCCGCCCATTTAAGCTCTTCTTTTAGAGTATTCACATCCCTGGGTTTAAGTTCCCCGTCAGAATAAGTATTTAAGAGAGCTTCCGGCAATATGGTCTGCAAAATTATCCTATTCTTCTCATTGGTCAATATCTTGACTAAACCGGCCCCCATACGATAGGCCGCCTTGGCAGAAAAATAAGCTGCTCCTGACATATCTGCTGAACCGGCAATAACCAGAATCTTTCCATAAGTTCCTTTATTTGAATAGGCTTTTCTACTGGGTATTAAATTTTAATCTTCCTTATTAAAGATATAGTGATTAAAAGAAAGCTTAAGAAATTCAGGTGCTGCAAAACCAATGTCTGCTACAGTTATAATCCCTGCATATTCACATCCGGGAAACAGTGCAAGACCCAACTTAGAGTATCCGAAGGTTATTGTATGGTCTGACTTCACTGCAGTTCCTAAAGGAAATCCGGTATCGGCTGATATTCCTGAAGGTATATCAACAGCAAAAACTTTTCGTTTCTTTAATCTGTTTAATTTATCTATTATATTCTTATATTCACCTTGAATAACTTTATTTAATCCTATGCCAAAGATAGCGTCTATAAGAATCGTGTTTTCATCAATAGTATATTCCGTGGTATCAATATTGCTAACTATTTCAACGCCAAAATTGACAGCAATGTCTAATTGNNCGATGCCTTATTCCTGTCACCCACCACATATGTTGCTGCTTTATACCCTTTACAAGTTAGAATCCTGGCTGCTGCAATTCCATCAGCTCCATTATTCCCTGTACCGCATATAGCAAGTATTTTCAGTTTATTATCTTTGTCACAGCCTGAAGTTTTGATATATTCTTCAATAACGTCTGCAACCTTTAAGGCAGCACGCTCCATTAAAACAATCGCAGGTATCCCCATTTCTTCAGTGGTTTTCCTGTCAATTTCCTGCATCTCTTTACGCTTGACCAGATATTTCATACAAACCTCTTTTATATACTTGAATTTCTGAATACCTATCTACGTATTTACTTCATCCTATGAATTAATGCTTTCTCCAACAGCAAAAGCACTGGCAAACTCCTTTGTATTTGTAATAGTTACCAGTATCCTTTGACAGTCAATTTTATCGGCAGCCTCTTTGGCTCCTTTATATAAATTTACATAAGGTTTTCCGTATTCATCCCGCAATACTTCTATATCTGAAGGATGAATTCCTCGAAAACCCAGACCCAGCATTTTTACAACTGCTTCTTTCACAGCAAAATTTCCGGCAAGCTTTCTTCTGTCTTTCTGAGCAAGCTCTAATTCTTTCGAAGTAAAGACTCTCCGGCAGAAATGTTCCCGCTCACAGGCTTTCATGACTCTTTCGATTTCAATTAAATCCGTACCGATGCCAACAATCATGCTATTGATTCCTTTTTATCTCTTCGTCCAGTTCCTGCAATAGTTCCGGTCCTAGCAGATCATGCATGTAATTATAGATATCTGCATTTTTCATTTCCATATCCTGTTTCTCCAGGATTTTTATTTTCAGCTGCTCTCTGATGTTTTGAATCCATCTATTAATCTCATTGATTTTCTCTGTGTTGTCACTAAGCCGTTTATAGCAGACTTGCGAACTTTCTATAATTAAGGCTTCGTTAGCTGCCTTAATTTGATATGGCAGATCAACAAGTTCATTCTCTGAGTCTTTTACTTTGTCGCCGATCTCCCTTATCAGTCTCTGGTTCTGATCAAGTTTCTTTTCCTTGGCTTTCCCTAACTTTGTGTCATTGACATCCATGTGGGTAATAATCTCACCCATCAGCTGATTTTTTAATTTCTTATAATCCTTTAAATCACTGGTAAGTTTGCCTTGCTGTTTCATCAGCTCATCCAGCTTATTTTCCATCGCTCTGATGTGAGCAGGTTTATCATAATCCGGAAACAGCTGATGCCAGCGTTCATCCAATACAACTATGGGTATTTTCTTACCCTTAAAGATTTTTTCAAAGTTTATTTCTTCTTTTTTTCTCATGTATACTTATACCCCATTTCTGGTGCAAGCTTTCGCTTTTGTGTCCGTTTTAATTATTATCGGATGAAAGGTCTTCTTCCGTAATACCTTGGGACTCTTCCAAATCTTTTAGGGTATAGGATAATCTCATAAGACTTTCTGCCAGATGTACATTCTCTACAATGACATCGGAGGGGAGATTTAAGTCTACCGGTGCAAAATTCCAAATAGCTTTAATACCTAAGGCAACTATTTCTTTTGCTGTCTGTGGTGCTTTTATCTTGGGTATGGTCAGTGCGGCTATATGAACCTTATTATCTTTCACAAACTCTTCCAATTCATCCATCATCTGTATCTGCGTTCCCCTGATTGATATTCCTTCCAATCTTGGGTTAACATCAAAGATACCTTTAATCAAAAAACCTCTTCTCTCAAAATCACCATAGTTTGCTAAAGCCTGTCCTAAATTACCCGCTCCTATAATAATTACATTGTACTTTCTGTCAAGTCCTAATATTTTTCCGATCTCAGTATACAGATATTCAACATTATATCCGTACCCCTGCTGCCCGAACCCGCCAAAATTGTTCAGATCCTGCCTTATCTGGGAGGCAGTAACCTTCATCCTCTCACTTAATTCCTTAGATGAAATACGTACCACGTCATTTTCCAGCAGTTCTCCCAAGTAACGATAATATCTGGGTAAGCGCTGTATTACTGCTAATGAAATTTCTTTCCCTTGCACTTCTGACCCCTCCTTTATTTTTTATAACTGAAAGCAGGTAATTCAATATAGCAAATTAAAACTAATATATGCATATATTCATTAACCTGCTTTTGACTTTTCTTATGTTTAAAGGGAAGTATTAAGTAAAGTATCATCTGATCATCCTGTGTTAAAATACAGTATTTATGTATTTCTACATAAGGGATTCTACAAATACTTCATATAACTTAAACAACTCCTGAATATAGCTTTCTACTAAGATATTATATGTGAATGATATTTATTTGTCAAATGCTGATTCCTTCCCGGGTTTTCTTATATTCCCTCAATTTATCTGCCGGCTCGTATATTTAGAACCGTTCTGTGCTCCAGCGTTATTTTCTCAAAATATCGTTCTCCGCCTTTTCCGATTGGTGCCTGCGCCACCAAACCAACTTTGATAGTCTGACTGACCGGTAGAATAAAATAACGCATCATATCAAATTTTATACCATCTATAGAATAATGAAAGGCGAAAGTATTTCCTACCCTGGCTGCCTGAAGCCACACCTCATTCCCTTGTATATTACAGCCGTTCGCATCATCAGATAGCGGATTCGTTACAACACTGACAACTGCATTGGTGTCAAAATCCGTCTTCTCAAAGCATGCCTTAGCCCAGATGCTGTCATTCTCCATTAACATAATTGTTGCTGCATCAAAGGTGTCCTGAAAAGTATGGGATACCTTAGCTCTAAATACAAAATCTCCAAAAATCTCTGTATAATAAAAAGGTGCATTATCACGTACAAGTACTCCCGTACCCCGGAAGAAATCACTCTGTCCGGGTGCTTTTATCATAACTCCTTCTTTTGTATACCGAATACTGCTTTCGTTTAACCATTTAAAATCTTTAAAAAATGTTTTACTCATGTGTAACCCCTTTCATATTTGGCTTATAATAGTATTTGCGCTGTATATGACAACCTTCCCGCAGTCTGAAACAGTCACTTTTTTTCATAATAGCATTGATATGGGCAGTATTTCAAGTTTTTTATCTTACTTCATACCTCAAGCAGTATTTTTCATAAAATGCCTAGATATCACGTTGAGACATCATGGCAAGTGCATTGTCCCTCTTAGAGTCTATTGACTATTGTTCAGCATATATGGAACATGTCAATTACTTGACTTTTTACAGGCATTCCTTTATCATTCTAAATAGAAATCCAAAGAGAAAGGTAATTTGAAATGATTTTAGCATGCAGAAATATTTCTAAAAGCTTTGGAACAGACCAGATTCTTAACAATGTTTCTTTCCATGTAAACGAACGGGAAAAAGCCGCTGTTATCGGTATTAACGGCGCGGGAAAATCCACCCTATTTAAGATTATCATGGGAGAACTGGCACCGGACGACGGAGAGATTATATTTGCAAAGGGCTGCAGTGTAGGTTATCTTGCACAGCATCAGGGACTCTCCTCTGAAAATTCCATTTATGACGAAATATTAACCGTTAAACAGGATGTTATTGATATAGAGACCAGAGTTCGCCAGCTGGAAGAATCCATGAAGGGAGCTTCCGGCACCGAACTGGAGCAGATGCTTTCTGCCTATACAAGATTAAATCATGAATTTGAATTGAAGAACGGCTATGCTTATAAAAGTGAAGTTATTGGTATCTTAAAAGGGTTGGGTTTTGCTGAAGAAGACTTTTCCAAACCCGTTACGACATTATCAGGTGGTCAG
>DJJW01000036.1 GCA_002434335.1 Lachnoclostridium sp. UBA6558
CTGCAGCGGTCAGTATAATCACTCGGGATATCTCCATGAAATCCCCCTCCTTTATATATTAATTGTTATCTTGTTATCTGTTGCCGGGCAGGTAAAAGAACTGGTTCATTCAATTTTATAAACATATGGAGCTTGACACAGTCAAGAGCCAGCCTGAAATACAAACAGCCCAGCTGTCCATAATCCTCTTCCGTATGGATGTCGGTCGCATCAGACTGGTGCTTCATCTCCATGAAACTCCTTTTGTAATCATCAATTTTCTCCATGGCTTCTGCAAGTTGTGAAGAAGTGCCTGTAAAACTGCCAGAAGAAAAAGGCATGAAATCTGCCACAGCCTGAATGACATGGTCGATGAGCATCACCTCTTCAGCAACACCGTCAGAAACCAGCTTCCAAATATGTGTTGTAGAGTCAAGCTCCAATCCTAGCTTCTGAGACTCAATATCCCGCCCAGTGCAGAATAGAGTCGCGCTGCTCTCGATCAAGGATGAACACTGTGTCCACCACACCGGAGCCTCGGTGGTGCCGGACAGCATGTTCATAGGGTCAACATCCTTCATCTTGCGCAAGTGGGGCACANNATTTTGTGTTTATAGGCGATGTCCCGGAGAACCGTTAGCTCCCGGTAGTCGTTGGCGTAAGGGTTGGAGTTGTTACTTTCACCTCGTACCGTCTGTAGGGTATCAATAACGATAAGGTTGGTATCGTGATGTTCTCGTAGGAACTGCTCCATCTGCTCTGCTAGCCCATCCTGGAGACTGTTTGCCATGATTGTGAATAATAGGTTGTCCGGTGCATCGTCAGTGATGTCAAGAAGCCTGGACTGGATTCTCTCATAACTGTCTTCCAGACACAGGTATAGCGCTGTACCCTTCCGGCATTGGTAGTTCCAGAGGTTCTCACCCTTGGAAACGCACAAACAGAGCCACAGCATGAGCCACGACTTGCCGACTTTCGGCGCTCCGCCAAGGATGTGCAACCCCATTGGGATAAGGGAAGACACCACGAAGCGGGGTGCTTCCAGTTGTGTGTTTATGAGTGTCTGCCCGTCAATAGTGATAAGGGGTGTTATGTTCATAACTTCCCTCCTTTCTGCTGTTATTGTTGCATCTATGTAAAAAGGCTGCCGCTGATCGTACGCTCCAGTCTTAGCCTTGGATTTACAATTATCTAAGAAACAAAAAAAGACCTGCCGTTTTTGTTTGGCAGATCATCAAATTAATGTATTGGTCTGTGTGATTTAATAATAAAATACACTGGGATTTTAAAAATTTTCAGAAGCATGTCCCTATTTATATATTTAAATACATATCATAAATAGAAGAAAATGTAAAAGTGCTATTATTTAATTGGAGGTGATTCCGTTGATTTATTGTTTTAGACATATGCATGGTTGATACTTGCATAGTGCCTAGTTTGATTTGGACGTTGTATACCTAATTATATTTTTAAAAGGAGGATAATCATGAAAAAGATTTTTATGGTAATGTTTTCAGTTATTATGTTAATTACAATATCAAGTACTTCAGCGTTTGGTGCTAGTCGAGAAACAGGAAAAACAAACCCTCTCGATACTGGAAAAGAAATTCTATACTATCTTTATTGGACCTCTGATGAAAAATTAGAAAGTGATCTTCAAAATTTGCAGAAAGAACTAGAACTTTCTGATGAACAGATGAGTGCATTGAAGGAATTGGGGTTAACAGAGTATCAAAATAATACTGAGCTTGCCTCAACTTATTCAAGCAATGCCCGCTCGAGTATTCAAGCATTCAATACCACAATCGAGAGTAGAACGATTGAAAGAAATGAGACAATTGAGTCAATATTAGATGATAATTACGCTAACTTTCGTAACTGGATTGCATCGTGGTGGGAAAATGAACGTGAATATCGCATGAATACTATAAAGCCTATGGCCGATGATAATTCTATTCAGGTATGGGCAACACAATATGTGCCAACCACTTCTGGAGCAGCAGAGGTAGCTCTTCCTGATAAGTATCTCAAATTTGCCAATCTGGGTTGGGATGATACTTATCCTAACCCTGACTATCTTGTTGATGTCCGTAGCATTAGCCATTCCTCCAATCTCGCAGGTATAAGAGTCGACGAAGTTGGACCATGGAATGAAAATGATAATTATTGGGATAATGATCGTCGTATATTTACAGATCTAGATTTAGGTGTGCCAGAGGCAATGGTTGCTTATTATAATGATTATAATAATGGAAAAGATGAATTTGGAAGAACTGTACTTAATCCAGCGGGAATTGATTTGTCCACTAAGGCTGCGAAAGATTTAGGATTTAGTAGTTATGAGAGTGGTTGGGTTGTAGTAAATTATACGGATCTACCTTAATTTACATATAATCGAACTATTAAAGTACATAAGAGTCTGCCTGTGTATAAAGGTAGGCTCTTTTGTTATACATTAGCCCTTGGTGAATAAACAGGATATTAACATATCCCCTTTTACTATTCTCTGATGAATAAATATCGAATATGTTTTCAGTGTCTTTTAAGAGGTAAATAAAGACAAATAATTATTCCTGCACTTTGATGATAAAAAAACAGTGCTTTATTTAATTAACGGAGTATTGTCTTTTTATTGCTGATTTTCTTATATATCTGCTGTATAATCAACAAAGGTACTGCAGTCTACAAAAAGTAAAAATAAATGTATAGCAGTCGTTTGGCAATTGGTCCAATTAAAACTGAAGACATATATCCATGATAAAACTTGATTTAAAGTAGAAATCCATTTAGAAACTGCAGATGTACTAACTTGTGCCCCAAATTTTAAAATCAGTAATATAGAGGAATTATCAGAATATGTGACTGATTTAAATGATTATCCAGGAACCAATAAGATAGAATGCAGTTTATTAATCTTTAACTAAAATAACTCATTAGTTATGGTGACCATGATATAGACTTAAATAACTATTTATAGAGATCATAAAAAATTGAAATAAATAGAAAATTATGTTATAATTAAATAAATTATTAGTCTACTTCAGAGTAAAAAGCTTTGTTTAGCAATAACAAGGGGACAATTAAAATGTAGATTTATTATATTCAGATTTAGAGAATAGTGAAGATTATTTATTATTAAAAAAATTTGCACTTGATGAACATTCTATGCTAGAAATAGCTCAAGAACTCGGAATTTCTGTTGAAGCGTGTAAAAAACGTATCCAAAGGGCAAGAAAAAGATTGAAAAAATATTTTGAATAATTAGATAAAAAGTAAATTAAATTATTGAAAATAATTAGTAATTTTAAGTCCCCAAAACAGTGTTATGTTACATAATATAGTTAAGTGAGGTTTTACTTATGTCTGAACAAACTGAAAATAATCATAATTATTCAAAATTTAATAAAATGACGACAGAAGAATTGAAAAATGTTCTGTGTCTTGATTACAAGCTTACAGATGATGAAGGTTATGATATAGATACAATGTTATATATTATGGAGGTGATTGCTAAGCGAGAAGGAAAAAATCTTGCAATGGAGTATACGGATGTCGATTCAGCTTGGACGTCTTTTAAAGAAAATTATCTTCCTTATGCGAAATCAAAATCACTGTATGATTTTAATGACACTGAAACAGTGCAAGAAATAAAACAAAAGCGATTAGACAAGGTTATTTATCCGAGAAGGAGACATAGATTACTTCAGGTCGCATATACTATGGTTCTATTACTTTCGTTTCTTCTGGTTAGTACTTTTAGTGTTAGCGCCTTAGGTTTTGATTTGTGGGGGGCAGTTGCAGAATGGACAAAAGATACGTTTACATTTTCACCCTCCCCTACTAACAATAAAGAATCTCAGGAGGCCAGAATAATTGATAATGATAGTTTTCAAAAAACACTTTCTGAATACGGAATATCCACATTAATCCCTACCTGGTTTCCTGACGGATATTTTTTTGATAGTGTCAATGTAGCGGAAACACCGATTCGAACCACCTTTTTAGCAACTTATAAAAAAAATGAGAATCAGAAACAAGTACATTCGAAAAGGACAATAAAAATATAACAGTTTATACTGTCAATGAAATTGAGTATTATATAATGACTAATGTAAATACTTCTGAGGTGGTATGGAAAACAGAAAACTATGAATGTTCTATTGCAGGATCATTTTCACAAGAAGAAGCGAAAAAAATGATTGATTCTATTTACGAAAGGAAATAGTGTGAAAGAAAGTAGA
>DJJW01000096.1 GCA_002434335.1 Lachnoclostridium sp. UBA6558
TTCAGTTTGATTCTCTTATCTGGTGCCAGACTCTCTACCGCCTGGTATAGATACAGAAGCGGATAGATTGTATATTCCAGGTCCTGTATCAAAACCGATTCAAACTCATAGTCCGGTTCCTTTGACCACAGATAGATGATATTCCCTGAAAAATGCTCCTTCTGCTTTAAGCTTTTGAGAAGGCGTACATAATTCTCTTTTTGAGCCGGCGCGATGGTAAAGTTATTACCGTCTTCCACGTAATCTACCCCGGGTTTAACCAGAATAATATTATATTTTCCAGCCATTTTATTACGCAGATAGTCTGATAAATTATTATCTGTATCAAAGACCAAAAGATTACTGCCTAAGACCTCCGGGTGGTTTTGTGGCAGGCTGAGATCACTTTTTTCCCAGATATACTTATAGTAATGGACCTGCTTCGCTGCTGGTTGGACTTCATTTGCTTTCGCTCCGATGGTCCATAGGGAAAAATCCTTTACTTTAACCAATACTTTCCCTTTGTCATCCAGGATAAATACCTCGTAACTATCCGATTCCTGCAACCCGTTCTTTTTCCGCCCGGTATATCTTGCATAGGAAAAACAGTTTTCTGTCAAGTCATCCAGAATCTCCACTTCGCCGATATAATAAGGCAAGGTTACACTGCCATTCTTCGCTTTTGCACTTACCATTCCGATCACTGCTTCTAAGGCTCCATCCATAATGGTCGGATGCAGCAGATATTCCTGAAAGGTTTCTCTTAAATGCTCCGGTAACTTTATAAAAGCCAGGACTTCATTTTCGTTGTAATACAATTTTTGTATAGACTGAAAACTTTTTCCCAGCTTTAGTCCTCCTTTTATAAACAGCTGGTAACACTCCAGTCCGGTTATCAGACTGGGACACCTTGCTCTTATGGTGTTTAAATCCAGATATTCCTTTAAGCCTTCCTGGCTTGAAGGAATATATTCAAGCTGACCTTTTCCATGTAAAATTTCCTGTTCGTTCTGCTCCTGGCTAATTATCTCGTACTCCATAACATTACTGTCTGTTTTGTCCGGAAATAAGGTTATCTTGATGTTTTGGGTGGAATCCTTTACTTTCAGGGCATTTAGCCAGTAATTATTCGTTATTTTCAGAACCTTTCTGTTTTGAAAATTACTGCCGGCTGCCCTTGCTATTTCCAGATAGGCTACAGCAGGCAGGATTTTCTCATTCAGTACGATATGATCCTTCAGAAAGAATTCTGTGCCCTGAAAGGATTTTTCATAAGCAGCTTCTTCCGTACCGGAAAGCTTTCTGTCTATCATAGGGTGAAGAAACGCTGTGGATTTTTTTTCTGCATATAATTCAGTCTCTTTCTCAACCCAATACCGATCTCCGAAAAAAGGGTAGGTGGGCAGATGTACTAATTTAAACGTATGGCCTGCATAGATCGATTCACAGCCGGTTACTTTGTTCTGTACATAGAACCTTGCCAGTTCTGTCAGATTCTCTTTATACCTTTTCTGCTCAGCAATTGTGCTGCTTTCCAGTATCTCAAAAATCTTATTGAGTTGGACTTTTGTATTTGCATCGGTTTTTACAGGTTTTGAATTATTAGCCTCCATAAAATAGTCTGCTGTCTGACCGGTTGCCACCAACTCCTTAAGCCTTTCTTTTAATTCCAAACAACTGTTTACTATCAATGCACCTCTGATATTAAAATGGCTTCTGCCGATCTGCAAAGTATATGCAATATCCCCTAGATTACTGTTATTCTCTGGCTTCTCTAACCAGTTTAGCAAATCTTTCATTTTCCGGTCATAAGACTCACGGGTCTTAGCGGATAAGGTAATTAAATAATAAGGATACTCAGGGGTAACCTCCTTTTCCTTTTCTCCTTTAAATTCCTGTAATACAACATGTGCATTCGTCCCGCTAAAACCAAAGGCACTGATAGCCGCTAATCTTGGTTTATCCTTATGGACTCTCCAGTCAACGGTTTTCTGATTGACATAAAAAGGAGTATCCTTTAAGGATAGGTGCGTATTTGGCTCCTGAAAATGAAGTGTGGCAGGTATCTTTTTATGTTTCATTGCCAGGAGGACTTTTATAATGCCGGTTACACCGGCCGCTGTGGTTGTATGTCCAATATTGGATTTTACAGAACCGATGACGCAAAATTGCTTATCGGAGGTATACTTTTCAAAAACACTGGTCAGGGCTTTCACTTCAATAGGGTCTCCTAATTTTGTGCCTGTCCCGTGAGTTTCAATGTAACTTATTTCTNNGCTTAACTTATTTCCCTGGGATTAATGTTCGCTCTTTCGTAGACCTCAGTTTCCAATCTTATCTGAGACTGCATGCTGGGTGCTGTTATTCCATTGGTTTTTCCATCCTGGTTTATACCGGAGCTTTTAATGACTCCATATATGGAATGCCCCTCTTCCAATGCAGTTTTCAGGGGTTTTAGTATGATGGCCCCTACCCCTTCACTGATGATGGTACCATCAGCAGAATTGTCAAAAGCTCTGCATTTACCGGATTTTGACAGCATCTCCACTTTACTGGTGGCTATATGCAAGTCCGGCGTGACCATAAGTCTGACTCCTCCTGCAATGGCCATGTCACTTTCTCTGTTCCTAATACTCTGGCAGGCAAGGTGAAGTGCCGTCAAAGAACTTGAACACGCCGTATCTATCGTGATACAGGGACCGGTCAGATTTAAAAAATAGGATATTCGGGAAGCCAGTATGGATACCGCCATTCCAGTAAAGGCTTCACCGCTGTTTTCAGAATTATTTCTGGTTAGTGCCTTTACATAATCCCCTTGAGAGGCTCCGACAAATACACCGCATTTCTTTTCCGACAAACTTCTGTCTGCGCAGCCTGCATCCTCCAGGGCTTTCCATACCTCCTCCAGAAAAAGCCTCTGCTGGGGATCCATATAAACTGCCTCAACTGGGGATATATTAAAAAATAACGGATCAAATTTATCAATATCCCTGATGAACCCTCCCACTTTACTATAGGATTTACCTGGAGCTTTGGGATCCGGGTCATAGTATTCCTCTGCATTCCAGCGTTCTTTTGGTACGGTAATAATACTATCCTTCTCCTGCTCCAGATTACGCCAGAACTCTTCCACATTCTCTGCTCCCGGAAATCGGCCTGATATCCCTATAACAGCAATGTCCTCTTCTATATCATTAATCCCAGTGGATTTTCCGGAAGCAGAATCAATATCCATCGTATTCCTGGTATTATTGATATCAGCCATATCCTGATCGGCAGCGTTCACGGTAGAATTAGTATCCACTAAAATGGCATTCTTAATATGCTCCTTAGAGCTTAACTGTATAGTAGCCGGTTTTTGCAGCTTACTATCGTCATTTCTTAAATCATTGGCTTTGCTATAATTTGTATCTGTACTGACAAGCCTAATTTTTTCATTTTCCGTATTATTCTTGCTTTCATCAAGTTGGCTTTTATTTCCCGGTTGAAATTTATCAATTAGTTTATGTTCCGTATTTATTTCCTTAAGGGTTCTGGAAGTTCTGTTTTTTTCCTGTACCACATAATCAGCAAGCTTTGTAATCGTGGAATAATCATAGATTATAACTGCATCAAGATTTAGACCGAAGCGTTTATTTACGTCCCTGATAATTTCAATTCCATTGATGGAATCAACACCCAGTTCTTTAAAACTTACTTCGTATCGAAGTTCTTCTTTGGGAAGATGCAGATTGGAAGATATAATATCCGATAAGATGAAATATACCTCTTCTTCCTCAACACCGGATTCGGCAGAGTCAATATTATCTGTATCTTCTTCCCTGGCAGATTCTTTATCGGGGGTATTCACGCCTGTCCGGGCCAGCGTGATAAGGTTCTTATTTAGTTCTTTTAAGACGAATTCACTTAGCTTCGTTACATTGGCATGATCATAAATTACAACAGCATCAAGATTTAAGCCATAAAACCTGTTTATATCACGGATTATTTCAATCCCGTTTATAGAATCAACACCAAGGTCCTTAAAACTCATTTCATAGGCTAACTCCTCCTCTGACATGTGCAGATTGCCGGCTACTATTTCAACAATCTCAGCCAATATATCCTCTGCCTGATAAGCCTTGTTGTCTGCTTCCTCCGGGATATGGACATGACTTTCCTTAAGCGCTGCCTCAGCTGCTGTCCTTTGAGGGGCAGCTGACAACAAAGAAAGAGCCTTTTCTTTGGTTATCTCATGGTTAAATAACATTTGATAGATTTCTTTTTCCGTATAATTATTCCCAGACATCTAATACCCCCTTCGTAATCCATTTTTATTCCCTTGTTCTTTCAATTCCGTGCCGGAACAAAACTGCCTCCTCCGGTGTAATCTTTCCTGCCTCTAAGGCTTCCAGCATTTTACCCAGGTCCGCTGTAAAGTCAGATTTTTTCTCCTCCGCTTCCCTCTTATCACCCTCCGCTTTTATTGCAGTATTAAAAGCTTTATCCTCCAGATAAAAATAACGGATTCTTTCCTTTACTTCCGGTTTGGTGAAGGTTTGGCGGTGCATCAGATTTTCCTGTCTGATATACTCCGGTAATTCCCTTAATATCTTTCCTGCCAGATCTTGCTTTAAGGTCTTTAAGGTGATTAAGGGTTTTTCCGATAAGGCTCTTGCGATACTTAAGGCTTCTTTTAAGACATCTTTGCCTTTTGCGAAAGTAACCCTCGCTCCTTTTTGGTATAATTCCTCCCCGGAGTATGACTTGGCAGTGTACATCATTTCCGTNNTTATTTCTCTTTTAATATATAGGTAGCTCCCATACCAGGCGTAAATCCATATTTAGCAAAAACAGCGCTGTAAATACCTTCTTTCGCCATTATTACAATATCGCCGAACAACCCAAAAAGTAAGCCGCCGCCGGCTGCATGTCCCTGTATCGCCGTTATGACGGGGACAGGTGCTTCTAATAGTCCCCTGTATAAAAAAGGCGCATCCGTAAAACTGTTCTTCTGCTCTGCGATATTTAACAGCTGCTCCTGGGTCCCTCCCATGCTGAATATATTCTCATAGCCCGTTACAATGATTGCTTTTATTCTGGGATCCTTTTTCACCTGTGCAAATCTCGCCATTAATCCCAGAACCAGATTTTCAGCAAACATATTCCTGTTATTTTCATCCTGCATGGTTATTAGGGCTATGGATTCCTCTATTATTTGCAAGGATACTTCGTTTCCTTTATACTTGCTTTCGGCATACACCAAATCCAGCTCTTGTTCAAATCCATTGGAAACAAACTCATTCTGGGGATTGGTAATTATAACCTGTCCGCTTTCTTTGGGAATACTCTCCTGGGACACTCGCTCAATTGGAGTTCTCTCTGGCGTAATTCGTTCAGCAGGAATTCTCTCAGCAGGTGTTCTCTCCTTTGTTTCCGATTTTTTTTGATAACTGTTATACCAGTATCTTTTCCTCTCAAAGGGATAGGTCGGTAGCGACAGGGTTTTTGGTTTTTCATCTGAATAGAGTATATTCCAGTCTATCTTTGCTCCTGTTACCCATAATTTTGCTACTTCCATATAATCTTCATTATGGATACTTTCTTTGATAGGAACAGTAGGGAGGTCCTTAAGGGAATAATCTTTCTTTTCCGTTACACTACCGGTTATAAAACTATTATTTTCATTCCTGTCCTTCAGGAAATCTTTTAATTTCTGTTGTAATTCCTTTGCATCGGCAGCAATAACAGCCAGCCGAAAATCTTTTTCCTCACGTCCGGTTTGTAAGGTATATGCTATCTCCCTCATGTTAATCTGCTGCGTCCAGGTATCATTCGTTTCCTGCTTTTCCTCTAAGAATCCGGCCTTACTAATCTGGTTCGGGTACCTGCTGCTTAAGTATAAAACAAGGCTGTCAACAGTAGCATATTCCATTACATCTCTAACCGTCACATCCACATTGAGCCTCTGATTGATTCTTTCCACCAGCAGATTCAGTTTCACAATGTCTAAATTTAGCTCCGAGAATACTCCCACACTTCCAACCTCCAAAGCCTCGACCTGGAGCAGTTCCGCTATTAATCCACATATAAGGTTACGTACCTGGGGCTGAGTACCTTTCCCATCTTCGGTTTTATTGCTGCGCTTTTCAATAGAAACACACAGGGCTTTTGCATATTGCTTCAATCTATCCTTATTGCGTGCAGATAAAATAATAAGCTGAGGTTTTGAGGTTCGTGTTTCCGCTGCTTCCTTTTCTATATATTCTTCCAGAATTATATGAGCATTGGAGCCTCCTGCACCAAAGGCACTGATTCCGGCTATTCTCGGGCATTTTTTTACTTCTCCTTCCAGCTCAACGGTTGGCTGTGCCCAATGGGAACAGCTTCTTTGAAGGTAGAAGGGGGTGTTTTCAAAATTGATATTTGGGTTCGTGATTTCACTATGTAAGGTTGGGACCAGCTGCTTATGCTTCATCTGCAATAGTATTTTCGTGATGCCGGCTATTCCGGCTGCCGCCTCCCCATGACCGACATTGGACTTTACTGATCCGATGGCACAATACTGTTTCTCACCGGTGTATTTTGTAAATGCTTTGGTAAGTCCGGTTATCTCAATAGGATCTCCAAGAGAGGTTCCGGTTCCATGCGCTTCCAGATAACTGATTGCTCTTGGATTAATCTGCGCCTTTTCTAAGGTTTTAACTATAAGCTCACTCTGTCTCTTAGGATTTGGTACCGTGTAACCGTTGGTTCTTCCGCCATGATTAATGGAACTTGCTTTTATTACAGCGTAGATATGATCTCCGTCTGCTTCCGCCTGACTTAGGGATTTTAACAATAACGCCCCTACTCCCTCCCCTGGTACATAGCCGTCGCCCCCTTCTCCAAAACTCCTGCATCTGCCGTCTGTGGATGCAAAATTATTGGCACACAGATATTGATGCTTGGTCGGATGTATGGTAAGATTCACACCACCGGCAACAGCCATCTGGCATTCTCCGCTGTGTATGCTCTCACAGGCAAAATGTATGGTAGTCAGGGAAGACGAACACATGGTATCAATTGCAATACTGGGTCCGGTGAAATCTAAGGTGTAGGATACCCTGTTTGCAATGGAAGCATAAGAAGAGCTTAGTGCCATAGGATTTCCGTACAGCGTCTCCTCCGCACCGAACATCTGATAATGTCCATACATAACGCCTACATAAACACCGACTTCATATCCTTTGAGCTTATCCAGATTATACCCTGCATCCTCCATTGCCTGCCAGGTCACTTCAAGAAATAAACGCTCCTGAGGATCCATCATTTCAGCATCTCTTGGAGTAATTCCAAAGAACAGCGGATCAAACATATCGTAATCAGCCAGGAAACCTCCCCATTTACTGTAAGCTTTATCCTTTATACCCTTTCCTTTCTTATAATATCTCTGGTAATCCCATCGTTCCTGCGGAATTTCCGTAATACAGTCCCTGCCCGTTTTCAGGTTTTCCCAGAATTCCTCCAGATTCTCTGCCATAGGGTACTTACCGCTTATACCAATAATGGCTATGTCGGTGTTATTTTTATGATTCTTTGCTTTGTTGTTACCCTCCCTTGCTCTTTCCGGGTTGCTGCCTGGAGAGACATTAAAAAATCGATTTTTCCCAATTTTCTTATCTTCCTTTATATCTTTGCCCATTAAAGGGGAAGCTGTTAGGGGCTTAGAAGCTTTCTGCTCGTTATGAACCAATTTATCCAGAATGATTTCTTTATGGCTTTCTGCAAAATATTGAACTAATTCCTGAAGATTCTGGTATTCGAAAAATAAAGTTTTTGAGACAGGGCCAAAATCCTTCTCAATCTTATTTGTCATTTTTACAATGGACATGGAATTGATGCCGTACTTTTCCCAGGGTTCCGTAGAAATAAAGCAGCTTTCAGCTAACTTTAATTCTTCTGCCAGAATTTTTTTCAGATAATTCTCTGTAGCTTCACCTAACTCAGCAGAGGTTGTTACAAGGTCTGTTTTAGCGGAATCTGGAGCCATCTCTGCTCCCTTTAGCAGTCCCTCAATTATATCCAGCTTGGCTGTTTCTGTCTGGACTACAATGACCTCCTCATAAGGACTGTTTAGAGCTCTCAGTAACACTTCCATCCCTTTTTCATTACCAATTGCCTGCAAGCCGTAATTTTCCTCTAACCACTCTTTCTGCTGCTGTTCAATCCGCATACCGCCATTTTCCCATAAGGGCCAGTTAATGGCTCTGATTCTGGTACCCGGAAGCTCCTTTTTAAGATACCTTGCATAATGGTCTTCAAAGGCATTAGCATAGGCATAATCGATTTGACCGACATTTCCGAATATACTTGCTAATCCGGAAAAGAACACAAAAAAATCCACCGGATAACTTTTTAGCCTTTCACTGATATAAATGGAGCCATATATTTTAGGACCAAATACTTCTTCTATTGCTTCCTGCTGTTTATTAAGTGCCAGAGTATCCTGAAATACCCCGGCACAATGAAAGATTCCGTTTATCGGTCCGAATTTTAAAGTCCCCTGTTCTAAGAGATAATCGACCTCTTCTTTGTTGCTTACATCGGCTCGAAGATATATAACAGCTGCACCTAGCCTTTCTAAATCCTCTAACTCCTGTTTCTTTAAAGCACTTAATACGGAACGGCCAGTCAGAATAATATTTCCAGGAAAGTATTCTGCCAGGTAGCGGGCAATAATCATTCCAATACCCCCGGTTCCTCCTGTAATGAGATAGGTTCCCTGCTGTTTTAACAGGGGCTGACCTTCCTGTAAAGGCGGCAGTTGAATTTCCCGGTACTCCCTCATATATCTGTCTCCGTCATAATACTTAATTTCTGTCTCCTTCTGTCTGCTTATGAGCTCTCTGGTTATAACTTTAAGGGTAGCCTTCAGTTTATCCTTTTCTTTCCGTGAGGCTGAGCCTTCTTCCCTTTCTTTTGCAGCTGCAATGACCTTAAGAATATAATTTGGGTTTTCCAACTGTATGGTTTTAGCAAAACCACTCATCGCTGCATAGAAGGGTTCATTTTTATCTTGGGCATTATAAAGAAAGAGCATTTTCAGTTGATTTTTTATCTTAAGCTGTAACAACGCCTGGGTTATAAACAGTAACGAGTAAAAGCTAATTTCAAGCTGATGGGATATTCCTGTCTCTACTACAGGTACTTGTGTTTTTGCCCATAGATGAACGATTCTTTCCGGCATGATGTCTTCTTCCAGCAAATTTTCAAAGAACCGTTTATAATCTTCTTTCTCCGATGGGTTAATTTCATAAGTGTAAGCATCGAATTTGTAGAATTTTTCTCCTGGCGTTACAAGGATAAGAGGAGAGGCTTCCAACTCAGGATCAGCAATGAATGCATTTCTTAAATCACCGTTGTAATCAAAGAGAATCATATTATTGAAGGACATATTGTCCCGATTCTCAGGATTTATTATCTCCTGGCTTAGCTCACATTTCGCCCAACCGGATTGAAAGGTTTTGGTAAGCGTAGAGGAAGCAGGAGCTTGCCTCTCGTCCCTGGGCTTATTTTGCTTCAATAAAAGCAAGCCTTCCCTTGAAGTAATTTTCTTCTCTGCTATCAGCTTTAATATCTCACTTCTGCTAAGCTTCTCCTCACTCATTGGCTTCCTCCATCAATTTTTCCACTTCCCATGGTGTTAAGGTTCCATTTTCCAATTGTTCCAGCAGCTTTAACGTATTATCCTTCTCTGTTTCCTTCCTAAGCTCCCTTATGTTGTAGCCCTCGATGACAGCCAGGATTTCACCTTTCTTATCTGTAATGGAAAGGTGAAAGGTAAACGAATTATTCGTTAAGGATTCATTTACTTTTATTACATGGGCATAACACTCCGGTTCCAGTGGGTGAAAGAGCTGGACTTCCTGAATGAAAAAAGGAACAAAAGCAACTTTTGAATCCACCTCCAGATAATCGGCTAACCCTATGGCCGTTTGTAAAGCACCATCAAGTATGGAGGGATGGATTCCGTACGCATAAAAACCAGCGGTAAGGGGAGCCGGCAGCTTAAGATATGCCAGTGCCTCCTCTGAATTGCTGTAATCGANNAGCTTTGACCGTAATTTAGGCTTCTTGTCCTAAACGAGGCATAACACACATCTCCCGGCAGGACTCTGTCACATCTTTTCTGAATTACCGCTAAGTCCAGCTTGCAATTAAAAAGGTTATCTTCTGATGTATTTTCTTCGAAATCCAGAACACCCTGGGCATGTGTCAAACGTTCTCTCCCCTTTTTTGTATAGATTTCAAAGGCTACCTGGCCATCTTCTATCCTTAGTCCGAGATTTACTTCTTTGTTGTCCGTAATTACAACAGGTGTGCCCCAGATAATATTTTTAATACTTTTAACCGGTAATTCTGCTGCTATTTCACCGCCGGCACGAACCATTTCAATATAGGCTGCACCTGGCATGATTTTATTTCCATTTATCTCATGGTCTTTTATGAAATTTTCCTCTCCGTTAAATTTGGTAGTATATTTTTGCTCATTCAGCGTTGAGGTGTTATTACCAAGGAGTGGATGAAGTTTTCGGGAAATATCATCATTCACAGCCGGTACAGCTGCTTTGCTTTCTATCCAATACCTTTCTTTTGCAAAAGGATAGGTGGGCAGGGATACTTTTTTATAATCCTCTGAAGCATAGAGCGCTCTCCAAGCCAGAGAATAACCTCTCACATATAATTCTCCTAAACGTGAAAGCTTCTCCTGATATTCAACCTCTCCAGGTACCGATACAGGAAGTTCCTCTGCTAATTCATCGCCCGACTTTTGCTCTCCTGGTTCCGGTCTAAAATTTGTACTGATATAATCACCGGAAAGCATTTTACTATCCGGTGATTGATTCCTTGCCAGTTCCAGTTCCTGAACCAACTCAGCTACGGATTTAACGACAAATGCCGCCCTGTAGGAAAAATGGCTTCTTCCCGTCAGCAGGGTATAGGCAATATCGCCCAGAGAATGGGCATTATTATCTGCTGACAGCCAATGGGCCATATCGGCTAATTTAAGCTGTAATGCCGTTTTTGTCTTTGCCGAAACTGCCACCAGATAATAGGGTAAGGCTGCTGTTTTACCGGCAGGTTCCTCCACATATTCTTTCATTACCATATGGCTGTTGGTTCCANNAGCACTGATGGCAGCAGTTCTGGGGATTCCCTCCGGTGATGTCCAGGGTATTAATTCTGTATTTACGTAAACCGGGCTGTCCTTAAATGATATGAACTCATTAGAGGTCTCATAGTTTATACTGGGGACAAGTTTCTTATATTTCATGCAGAGCAGGACCTTCATTAAGCTTGCCATTCCCGAAGCCTCCAGTGCATGTCCGATATTTGCCTTTACCGCACCGATTGCACAGAATTGCTTTTTCTTCGTGAATTTGCGGAAGGCCTCGCTAAGTGCTTCAATTTCAATGGGATCACCTAATTTTGTA
>DJJW01000073.1 GCA_002434335.1 Lachnoclostridium sp. UBA6558
TCTACTTTCTTTCACACTATTACCTCCGGTATGTCTAATTATAGCATATTATTACAATTAGTGAAGTGAAGTTATTCTCAATAAAATAATCATTTCTGTGAATCATTAGCGATTCACAATATAATACTTCTGCATCTTTGATTTGTATTTCTTTGGATTCTATTATATAGGATTCTCAAAAGCACTTAACCTTATAATAAAATAATATTATTCAGAATCTGATTCAAAATTCTCTTCAATATTTATTTAAACGAATATTGACTCTACTCTTAGTGTATAGTTTACACTAAATTAATCAAATAATAAAGGAGAGGGAAATATGGATAGCGAACTATATCAAAAGATAAACAATTTATATGATGAAGGCTCACTATTACAAGACTTTAACGGCTACATATTAATCAAAGAAGAGGACCATATTTTATTTCAACAAAACTTTGGATACTCTGATTATGATCAGAAGAAAATTGCAGATGAAAATACTATTTACAGCCTTGGCTCCATAACAAAACAATTTACTGCGCTCTGTGTACTGCAATTGGCACAAAGAGGTAAGTTATCCCTTAATGAACCTATCGGTACCTACTTACCTGACTTTTATAATGGACGAAATATAATTATCCGGGATATTCTAAATATGATTTCCGGAATACCTGAATACTGGTGTAAAATAGAATGGCATGAAAACCCGGAAGGTACCTCAGAGGATGCTTACGGATTTATAAAATCACTTACTGATTATAACCTGCCGCATAAAACCTTCCATTATTGTAATTCTAATTACATTATACTATGTAAGTTAATTGAAAAGTTATCCGGTAAAAGCCTTACGGAATACCTGAAGGAAAATATTTTTACTCCCCTTAACATGATGCGCACTTTCTTCCTGACACCTGACCCAAATGACTCAAATACAGCTATAGGTTATAAATCACCTCATGTATCTAAATGGGAAAAGAATTCTGCTATAATTACCTCTTTTGCAGGCGCAGGAGGCGTTTATTCCACAGCAGCCGATCTATGTAAATGGGATGAAGCACTTTATACAGAAAAGCTGTTAACCAGGAATTTCATGTCTGAGCTCTTTAAGCCTGTTATATCTGATTATGCAATGGGGTGGTATATTAATGGTGATAAAATATATCATGGAGGAGATTCACCTGGTTTTAGCACAAGGCTGACTCGTATACCAGACCGTAAGTTATTAATTCTGTTGTTATGTAATTTCGATGGCTGCAAAGAATCGAATATGGGGCATTACGCTGATATGATTGATATGTTAGTACATAGATAATAAAAACTATAGATCAGAATATAAAAGGCTTCCTCTTAAGGGGCCTTTTATATTCTGATCTATAAAGTTATGTTCTATAGAGTTTTGAAAACGATGAGCTGCTGACAGATAACTATCAATAACTGTGTGTTATTCTTTTACAGATTATTTCGCTGTTTTATTGATAAAATCAACTTCATACTGCAGTTCACCGTATTTTTTCTCATTGTCAGTAATCGTCCCCTCTGTGAGAGAGATACGCAGAACGATTGAGTTCGGATTGTCTTCGTCTCCAACTTCCTCGAACCAGTCAAATATTTTTTTAAAGTTCGCTCTGATATTGGCATTCTTATCATCCTTGACCCAACCAAGATTTTCAGCTGTGCCTTGGAAAGCGTACCAATCTAATCCACAAACGGAAACCTCATTGTTCTTTTCAATTTGCAGCATTTTATTTTTTCTTGTGTCCGTAGAAACATAAAACATACCGTCTTCATAATAAGCGCAAACCATACGTACAGCAGGACGGGGATTAACGGCAGTGCTTGATGATAGTGATATTGTTGCGAGTGCAATAACTTCTTCCTTACCATTTCCACAACGTTCTTCCAAAATTTTCATCGCGTTTTCGTATTTACTCATTCTAATTCTCCTTAATATTAATTAGTATATAACTCAAACATAGTTAAATCATTTGGTATGTAGCTCAAGGGTTATACTTACAGCTTTAGCCACAAAGCGGGACGGACACCGCCTGTACATTTGCCATCGCTGATGTTGCCTTTCAATATATTGTTACCTTGAATACCTATATTACCGTCTGTTCCGAAGATGTATACGGCTTTTACGTTAACCCGGCCAGGCGACCGAAGCCACCACCACCAATTCCATTCTTTATCCTGAAGTCTTGCTATTCTCTTACTATTGTTATCATCTTTTCTTTCAAACCAATATCTTTGATTTTTTCCTCGGTTCCAAAGCTTTGAAAGACTATTACCAAAATATTTGCACACTTCCTCAAGGCTTAACAAAAATATATTGTCCCTTGTATCGACTCCCCCCATTGAACCATACCACTGGTTATCAGGATTATTATTTAACACCGGAATAATTCTTGCCTTATTCGTTGCATCGAATTTGTCATAGAACTCACCGTTAAGGTACTTCCGGAGCGAGCAGTCAGCCCATGTTATATCCTTATAAGCTTCATGGTAAGCACGTTGTTCTATAAGATATTCAGTTATAATTAAAGCTTTATTGTCTTGTATGTCAAGTACACGCCATTCGTACCTGCCAAATGTTATTTTATCGCCTATCTGCATATATCCTCCACATTTGCTACATATTTCACTTGCAAATACGACACTTGTTTATTCCTTTTCCTTTATAGGGAACAGCAAATCAAGCTGTAAGTAATTCATTTCAGAATTGTGCTTCAGAACAAAATTGTAAAAATTTAATGTTTCTTCAAAGCCTTGTCCATAGGCTGTTTCGGGTGATTCCCACCGAGGTGACCCCCAGTCATTATCGTATTTATCGCTTGCATTAACCCATTCTTTCAGACGACGCCAATCCTGAAAATCCCACGCCCTCAAAACATGCGCGGCATATAACCCCCCGCTAAATTCTCGTCTTACTAACGGTGCGGGTATCTCCATATCATCGGGAACAGATACCCACATTTCATAAGCGTAGGAGTTCTCTCCAACTTCTGATGCTCCCAGAGGACAGTCAAAACCAAAACTACGTGCATCAGGTTTAATCTTTAACAAACCGCTTTCTACTGTAAACTTACTAATCATATCTGCGGCTTTTCCTTCGCAGCCCTCCCCTGATGCAGAAGCGGCAGCTATAGTAAGGGGCGGCAGATAGACAATCCGCACGTCTTTGTCCTCCAGTTTCATTAACTCTTCGTTAGCCTGGTTTAATCCCTCTATTGATAAATTTTCTTTCGCTTCTTTTATCTGATTATCAGAAAAAGAAAGAGAACTTATGACATCGAATATAGCTTCATCACCAAGAAGCTTTAAAGTAACATCAGCTTTCTCATTGATTTCTTCAACAAAACGAACTAATATACCCTTAACGGTAGACAACGCAGTAATTTCGTTGTCTATTTCGCTTATGTTCTGCCTGAAAATTTCCACTGCTTCCACCGCATCGGAATTGTTAAGTATGCATATGATTTGCTTTACGGGAACCCGCAACTTACGAAGGACAACAATTTGCCGCAAACGACTGACAGCACTTTCATCATAAACCCGGTATGCATAATCCTCTTTCCGCAGACTTTGAATTAATCCCACCTGCTCGTAATAACGCAGCATTCTTGTTGAGATTCCGTAATTCTTTGATACTTGACCTGCTGTTTGGAGTTCCACTTATACAATCTCCTTTCATTTTACTTGAATACAACTATAAAGTACGACACGGTGTCTGTGTCAAGGACTTTATATAATATTCGTATTTTTATTCTTCCATATATGGATTATAAAACGGCTATTTGAACATGTTCAATGGATAGTTTCTTTCAGAAATATGGGGTAATAACAAGGTCTTCCATTCTCGTTTTATCCGATACGTTTTCACTATCCGATATGTTTTCATTATCTGATATGTTTTCATTATCATACATTTTCATTATCCGATACTTTCATACAGCTTGATAAATTTATCGAAAAGTTTCAGATTGTAATATGTATATCCTCAGATTTTCTAAAACTCGTTATAGCAATATACTTTTATTCTTATCTATAAAATCATATGCTGTATTCAAAAAATTCTCAATTGAAGTTCTATTTATAAACATATTTATTATATGATTTTCTGCAGGTATACCATCAATCATACGTTCATAAAACTGTTCATATGCCTTCTGCGGATAGGGGGCTACATTCTGTATACAAGGTATATTTAATGTAGGATCAACTACCATTTCTTCAAGAAACCATAATGTATCAGGATACAACGGTTCATTTTTCCGGTCATATCCATGCATCTGTTTCCATTTTTCAAATAAGAGAAAGTGATTAATCTCATGAATTGAGGCCATCATTAGCATATCTATATCTTTTTCATATGAAACAAAAAACTCTTTTGTCATTACATTCCTTGGAAAACTTGAAATACATCCGACATAACATGTAAATCTTTTATACTCTTCCGGCCACTTCAGTTCAAAGGTACAAAGAAGATTAGATATTAGCTCATCCTGTATAATATCAAAAGCTTCCTGCAACTGTATGATTTTTCTTTCTATATCTAATTCTTTCTCAAGATAGACTCGTTCAACACTTGGTTTAACAACCTTATAGATTTCTTCATCATCCATACTGTCCAGTATTTTTCCCCTGAGTTCCGGATATAGTAAATATGTACGCTCTGCAAAAGGTCTGCTTTTATTCTTTTTATTAAATTCAGGATTTATATATTTAAATATTAATTTGATATTTAATTCCTGATCCATTTTTCTGACGGCTATTTTAGGAGTTAGCATGTTTTACCTCAACATAAATTTTACAATCATACTGATATATCGTGTAAAAGAATCATATATGGTTTAATAAGTTATTTTTACCAATATTAAGTACCATGATAGCATATACAGTTAAGGCAGTAAACTATATTTTCCTATAATTTTTATAAACGAATTAATACATTATATCCTCTATACCTCCACAATTAACTCACACCCATTTGCATATGCAAAGCCTCTAAACTTTAATCTTAAAGTTTAGAGGCTTTATTAAAAGGCGACAACCAGATTTGTACTAGGCAAGGTGGACTATGGCAATTAGGAAGCTTTCCTATGAATAAGAAAAGAAGTTGGAAGAACTACTACTAACAGGAGAATAATTAGATACAACGAATACAAATCCCGGTGCATTTTTTCCAGCTAATCTTTCCGACATAGAAGTTTAACCAAGCATCAGATATGAAGAATTATGACAGTATAGAACAAGCTAAGAAAGTTCTTACAATGTTTTAAGACGAAGAAATATTGAGGAGAAAGAAGTCTATGAATATGATAATGCGGGAAATGATACCTAATGATTTTCCTACTTTCCGTAACTTCAAGTTATTGAATATCTTCAAAATCTTTATACATTAAACTCGGCTGTATTCCGGTATTATTTTGGTATTTTCCACTACTATATAAATCATAGTCACCGTCTATATCATGGTAATAAATTTGACATATTTCAACATTTGGATAAATCCTAATAGGTTGAACACAGAATATTTCCAACGTCCAATATCCCGAAAACCCTATATCACCAAAACCTGCTGTTATATGAATGAATAGTCCCAATCTCCCTGTTGAGGAACGGCCTTCAAGCATAGGTACATACTTATTTGTAGAAGTAAATTCATTTGTTCTCCCCAAATACAATTTACCCGGTTGAAGAAGTATTCCCTCCTCTGGAATTATTACCTTAGAAGTAGTATTTAGCTTTTTCATATCAAGAATTTCATTATCATATACTAATAATTCATTTGCTAGTGATAAATTGTAACTGTTTGGATTAATTCTTTTTTCATTAAACGGTTCAATAATTATTTCTTTACCAATATGTTTGAGTATTTCTTTACCTGATAATATCATTATCTTCCTCCGTATTGTATAAAACTTATTTCTAACATTATAAATTATTCGAATGAATATATCTACCGTTAACATAAATCATTTCCATATTTCTCTATACGAACACAGTGTGCACCTTTCAAAAACAGTTTTTCAACAAAGCAAACAGTTGCATACATAATAGGATATAAAACTTAACTGTTTTCCTAATGACTGTATAACAAATCATTTTATAATTTAGAAGAAAGAGAAAAGTTATTAGATTACCTTTTAACATCTGAAAGTCCTTATGATTTATTATTGGCATTAGATTTTTTCTTAGTTATTAGAATTGGAGAGTTAAAAGGGTTAAAATGGGTTGGTATAAAGGGAAACTATCTTAGAGTAGAATAGCAATTACTAGAAGTTCAAGAACTTAAATATGATTTAAGATTTTACCTAGAGAACATAAATTAAGTAATCGAATAAAAGGTGCTAAAATTCAAGGTATTAGAGAATTACCACTAGGTTCTTCTGCTAAAAGTATCTTAGAAAAGTAGAAATCTATGAATTTAGATAGTGAATTTATTTCTCGGTTTGAGAGTAGACCTATGACAACTACGACAGCAGACAGACATTTAAAGCAGCCTGTGCGTGCATAGGAGTTGCATACATAGAAAAATAATAAACTCCCTTATAAATAAGGGAGTTTAGAGAGGCGACAACCAGATTTGAACTGGTGATCAGGGTGTTGCAGACCCATGCCTTACCACTTGGCTATGTCGCCGAATATTAATTTATTTAGAAAAAACTCCCCGAGTAGGGCTCGAACCTACAACCCCACGGTTAACAGCCGTGTGCTCTACCATTGAGCTATCGAGGAATATAGGACTTATTGTAATACTTTTGATAAAGAAAGTCAATAGTATTTTGTTGTACTTTTATCCTACACATTGAAACATCCAAAGTAAATCTTTAGGTCAAGCCCTCGACCTATTAGTATTAGTCAGCTGCATGTGTTACCACACTTCCACCTCTAACCTATC
>DJJW01000049.1 GCA_002434335.1 Lachnoclostridium sp. UBA6558
ATAGGAGGAATCTAAATGAGTGATTTTACAAGGAATTTTGCAGGGGAAGAAAAGAAAGCCAGAGAGGAATATCCAAGACCTCAATTTGTCAGAGAGGAATGGATGAACCTGAATGGGGAGTGGGAATTTGAATTTGATTACGGAAAGAGCGGTATTGACAGAAAGCTGTTTGAGAGCGGTGAATTCTCAAGGAAAATACAGGTTCCATTCTGCCCGGAAAGCAGTCTGTCCGGAATCGGCTGCAAAGACTTTATGAACATGGTCTGGTATAGAAGAAATGTTTCATTAACACCGGAAGCGGGTAAGAGGGTTTTACTACACTTTCAAGGGGTAGATTATCATGCCATAGTTTGGATCAATGGCAGGAAAGCCGGAGAGCACAAGGGAGGCTATACACCTTTTACAATTGACATTACAGCTTACTTAACGACAGGCGATAATACAATAACCTTATGCGCGGAGGATGATGTCAGATCAGCGGAGCAGGCAAGAGGAAAGCAATGTGAGCAATATTATTCTACTGGATGTGATTATACCAGGACAACCGGTATATGGCAGACGGTTTGGCTGGAATTTGTTCCGGAGAGTTATCTGGATAAGTTTAAGTTCTACCCTAACGCATCAGCCGGACTTCTTAATCTGCAATGTGGCTTAAATGAAGCAGCAGAAGGGTTGAAAATAAAGGCAGAAGCTTATTATAAAGGTAAGTTTATGGGGGCAACAGAGGCTCTTGTCTTAAGCAATGAGGCAGAACTTAGCCTTTCCTTATTGGAGAAGTACCTTTGGATGCCGGGAGAACCAAATCTTTATGACCTTATTATCTCTTTATGGAAGGATGAGACTAAGGTTGATGAGGTAGCCAGTTATTTTGGACTTAGGGATATTTATTATGATAAAGAGGGAGTACGCATAAACGGAAGAAAAATATTTCAACGACTTGTACTGGATCAGGGATTTTATCCGGAGGGTATCTATACGGCTCCATCAGATGAAGCACTAAAGCAGGATATATTGTTGTCCATGGAAATGGGCTTTAATGGTGCCAGGCTCCATGAGAAGGTATTTGAACCACGTTTTCTGTACTGGGCTGACCACTTGGGATATCTTGTATGGGGTGAATATGGTAATTGGGGGCTTGATATAACCACNNGATGGAAGCGGTTAAAAGGGATTTTAACAGTACTGCTTTAGTAGGCTGGTGTCCTTTTAACGAGACCTGGGATCAGAACTTCACAAGACAGGAGGACGCAGTGCTTCGTATTGTTTATGAAGTTACAAAAGCAATTGACGGTACAAGACCTGTTATTGATACCAGCGGTAATTTCCACGTTGTGACGGATATCTTTGATATACATGATTATGAACAGGAGGAAGAACTGTTTGCCGAGAAGTTTAAAGCCATGGGGGAAGGCGGGGAAACTTATGTCACCTTTCCTGACAGGCAAAGTTATAATGGTCAGGCATATTTTGTATCGGAATACGGCGGTATCTGGTGGAGTGAAGCCGATAGTGAAGGCTGGGGATATGGTAAAAGACCGGGAAGCCGGGAGGAGTTTCTTAAACGATACAGAAGTTTAACAACTACTTTGTTAAGAAATAAGAGAATAAGCGGTTTCTGCTATACACAGTTATATGACGTGGAGCAAGAGGTTAATGGGCTTTATACATATAATAGAGAAGCTAAATTCGATCCGGCCCTTATTCGTGAAATAAATACGCAAAAAGCTGCTATTGAAGAATAAATGGGTATGTGCGATAATACATTAAGATTAAAATGATATTGTACAGCCCTGCCTGATTCCTAAAATGCCTGTAATACCAAAGGAAGCTGTATAAAGTATCTTGATTTTTATGTTTTCGATTGTTATTGCAATGTTACAGTGAAAGTGTGAAACATAATCGTACAAATGATTTACAGAAGGTGTAAGGGGTTAGGAGAAATATGAACAACAAATCAGACATAAATATATATTATTGCGGTAAAGAAGCCTGTAGTCCTGGTCATTATTTCGGTCCTGCCATCAGACCCCATTTTCTGCTGCATTTTATTCTAAACGGCAAAGGGGTCTATGAGTCAAGAGGAAGTAAATACAATGTGGGGAAAGGTGAAGCTTTCCTCATACGTCCTCAGGAGATTACCTATTATGAAGCAGACAGGGAAGAACCCTGGGAATATGCCTGGGTTGCCTTTGATGGTGAGAAGACAGAAGAAATGCTTAAAAAAGCAGGCTTTACTCAAGATTATCCAATCTGTGATATCCTAAGGGTAGAAGACTGCGGCAACTATCTTGACCGGTTGGTTGCTAAATTTGACAGGGCTGACAGTAATGAATACGAACTTATCGGTTTGTTTTATCTTATATTCTCAACTGCTGCAAGAGTGTATCAGAAGGAAGAAGAGGCGGCAGAGCAAGGTTATTATGTGAAGGCACTTACCTTTATCCGGCATAATTACGGGTACGATATCCGTGTTTCGGATATTGCAAGGTATGTCGGAATCGACAGAACATATTTGTTTAAGATATTTAAACACTTTCTGGGTAAATCCGTGAAAGAGTATCTGACAGAATACCGGATTCTGACTGCCAAATATATGCTTCAGCGGACAACTTACAATATGACGGAAGTTGCATTATCCTGCGGATTTTACGATTCATCAGCTTTCTCCAGGAATTTTAAGAAAATGGAGGGTGTAACACCCATGCAATATAGGAGTACTTTGAATAAAGGTGTAAAAGACCGGTCAGACGAGGAATAGCTGGAAGGGGTTTGTGGTGAAAGTCAGGTTGTGGCAGGGGGACGGAAATGTGCACAAAATAGTAAGATTCATGCTTTATGGAAATGTATAAGAAGTCCTAATTCTCTGTGTATTCTGTGCCTGGCATATCATCAAACAGATAACTCGCT
>DJJW01000042.1:0-610 GCA_002434335.1 Lachnoclostridium sp. UBA6558
GTGATTCAACAAAATTATATCTGGAATCTACCAAGTATAAGTGGGACAAATATAATAAGTATATTTATTATTGCATTGATTGTTATTTTTTTTCTATCAAAAAACTCAGGTTATCAACCGGTTGGAAGATTTAACTGTTTTAATTTTGTGCTTGTATATCCTATTTTTGAAGAATTTTCTTTTCGTGGACTAATAGTGCCTCTGATATCTAGATCCAATAATATAGATAGCGGGTTTGCTATAATGATTTCAGCTTTTCTATTTGCAATTTCTCATTTGCAATACTATAAATTAAATCGTCGAACTATTAATTTTATGTTTTATGCTTTTTTAGGCGGGATTTTTTTTGCTAACATTGTAATAATTACTAAATCAGTATTATTGACTATTATACTTCATATTACTTTTAATCTTTCTGCAACTTACCATTCAAGAACAACTCAGCACCCAACTTAGAAAATCTGCTAGAAATGTTTAAATATTTAAGTGAAAGTTAATATTGTGTTTTATTTATGATCTATAATTTGTGAATATTCTTGTGTAGAGGAACTGCTATTACGAAAAAACTATTGGTTCTTTCTAAATGGATATTACTGTAAATAATGCGTGC
>DJJW01000042.1:651-3104 GCA_002434335.1 Lachnoclostridium sp. UBA6558
TACTTTAATTAATAGAAATTTGAAAATGTTTGATTTTTTACAAACTCTTCAGGTTGGAAATTGTCGCCTCAAAGACCAGAAACCAGTCGTTGAGGGTTTCTTAGCATGGGTAAACCAAGGCTGCCTTTTACCTCATATCCCAGTTGTCACAGAGGGTTTTATAGTACGAAGCATAGCCGATGGCTGTTTAAACCAGTGATTAGAGGAAAGATATATGTCCATCGGGGTGGTTCCAGTTGCGGTAGATTGGTGGTTTACGCAGATGATTTTGTTGTATATCTTCAATATAAAGATGATGCAGAGAGGTTCTAAGAAATGCTAATACATAGAATGGAGTACTTTGGATTATATCTGGAATGAAGTAAGAGCAGGCTTATTGAATTCGGTAGATATGCTTGAATATTCTTGCTTGAGGAAACCTTGATTCCGGCAAAATGGAAACCGGTCTTCCGGTAGACGGAAACCAACTTAATTCTGCTTAACTATCTGTCACTTGTTATTGAATAAATTGTCAAGGACTTGCCGCCATTGCGGTGCGTAGCAGCCTTGATAATTTATTCAGTAACAGGTAGTCTTAAATAATGCGTGCTCAATAACTCACAATCCATATATATGCTGAAATTATAGGCATTATCTGCTATAATTAATGCAAGGAAAACACTGATTTTCTTCAAAAACCCTTGCAGGAAGTGATGAGTATATATAAGAAAAATCAAAATAAACAGTTAAATTTAACCGACTTCAACCAGCCAATGGGATTAAAGATTGATACTGAGAACAAGTGGATTAAAAAAGCGGAAATGATTCCCTGGAACAAGATTGAGGATAAATATGCCACTTTATTGTGATATGATCCTCCATAAGTACAACTGGAACTGTGGCAAAACCTTTACAAATGGCCTTAGGCTCTCTCATGATTCAGAAAGAGTATGGTTTCTCTGATCGTACATTGGTGGAACAGCTCCAAGAGAATCCATATTTTCAGTATTTCATCGGATTGCCTGGCTTCCAGTTGGAAGCACCTTTTGCACCTTCACTTTTGGTAGAATTCAGAAAGCGGTTGACCGAAGATATCTTGATGGATATCAACGAACTCATCCTGAAAGGTGACGACGATGATGACCACTTCCGGTAGTGGAGCTGACGAAAGCAGTGACGCACAAGAAGAGAATAAAGGCACTTTAATTCTTGATGCAACTTGTGCTCCTCAAAATATTGAGTTCCCGCAGGATATCAATCTTCTATATGAAATCCGTGAGAAGTTGGAAGGAATCATGGATGCCATCTGTTCCCGCGAAAATTTAGATAAACCGAGAACTTACCGTAAAAAGGCTAGACGCGATTATTTGAAACTGGCAAGGAGCAAGAAACGTACGGCAGGGAGAATTCTAAAAGCAATCCGACAGCAGCTGCAGTATATCCGACGAGATCGCGGCTATCTCAGTCAGTTTGAAAAGCAAGGAATTGTACTGAGTGAGAAAGAAAGTATNNATCCGACCAATTGTACGTGGCAAGTCCAAAGCACAGGTAGAGTTCGGAGCGAAGCTGGATCTCAGCATCGTCCATGGATATGGACGAATAGAAAAGATATCCTTTGAAGCCTACAATGAGAGCGAAGTGCTCACTGACGTTACCGAACGATACAAACAACGTACAGGACACTACCCGGAGCGGATACTGGCAGATAAAATCTATCGAAACCGCAACAATCTAGCATACTGTAAGGAGCGGAACATAAGACTTTCAGGTCCGGCGCTTGGTAGACCTAGAAAAGATGCCATAATCGATAAAAAGTCCGAATATCGCGATAACGCTGACAGGGTTGAGGTGGAAAGAGCATTCAGCTTAGCAAAAGGAAGCTATGGCCTTGGTCTTATCCGAACAAAGTTGGAAGAGACGACGCGCGGATCCATCGTTCTATCCATACTGGTCATGAACATCAACAGGAAGCTGAAGATGTTTTTGCGCCAATTTATTATTTCGATATTTTCAAGGTTGAAAATCCAGAAATATTTCTGGATAAAAATATATGCTAATGCAGCTACCGTTTAGGCGGTGCCTACTGAGCAGGCATTAAATAAGCAGAATGAATTTTTCAAAAGTGCGGTTTCAAAAGTCCGGACACCTGGTGTAATCACTTCCGGAATATTCAATGCTGAAATTAATAGAAACAGGCGGGTGAATCGAAGCCGGAAACGTTTGATTTCTTAGATTAACTCACTATTGTGCTCGTAGCATATATAGTAAGTTCAGAGAAAAGAGGAAATCTAGCAATAAGAAATTCTCTAAGAAATGTAAAGAAATCCATAGACTGATTAGTTCTATCAGACACTGGACGCTTAGATTGATTGTTAATAAACTCAATCAAATACTTGGATTGTTGTTACCTTTATATACACCAACAGAGAGAAAATTTATATAAACAGAGAAATAAATGGACTTGTGTCAATAAC
>DJJW01000024.1:0-100486 GCA_002434335.1 Lachnoclostridium sp. UBA6558
AGTAACATCAAATTTGTTGCTTACTATTCAAAATAATATATAATTATTTTATATGTGTATAAGTTATAGGTGAACTCTAGCTAATTCTGGTAGTAGTGCAATTACTCTCATATCATGGTTCTATCTTATATCCATTTTATAACGTCGGTGAAATTTCATCTTACTTCATTTAGAAGTGTTATAATTTAATAAGTCTTTACTTTTTTGAAGAAATTTCCCAAAGGCATAATTTATTGTTTAGAATAAATCTTTGGCTGCTAACCAGGCTTTCCGTTAACATTAGTTGATATAACTTATAAGTACATAACTTTGTAATAGGAGAAGTGATGAAGAATTTGAAATTTAAAAATACTACAACAGTTTTAAAGCTTTTGCACTATAATATCATCTTGCCTGTGAAGTTTCGCTTATGCCTCTACTTCTTCACAAGAAACATCATAAGCTTAAAAAGCTGTATTTCATCCCAGAGATTTTAATGCGTTATTTTACAAGTGTCTACATAGAGTGACAGTATATTGAAGCTCTTTATTGCAGATTCTACATCTAGAAATGTATTTTATAATCTTTGCCGTAAAACACCATGGTGCCATAGGAGGATAGCTATCTTTAAAGTTTTCTGACAGCACCAGACATGTAAGAAAGGAATGAACCTTTATGAAATTGAATAAATTAGCGTTTTTATTTATCCTTTTACTCCTGCCGGTTCTTTTAACTGGCTGCAGTAAGATTTTTCCTACTCCTTTTGGCAACAACACCGGAGGTAATGAGAATTCGGTAGACCCAGGTGACATTACAGACACACCTGCTGACACTCCGGTTCCCACTATTACGGAGATTCCCTCCGTTGCCACTGAAATCCCCTCTGCAGAAACCTCTGGCAGCGGAACAACCCTTCCTTCTGACAATGATACTCCCTCCGGACAAGGTAGTTCCTCAGACCCTGACAGCACTTCGGAGCAGAATGGTAACTCGGATTCCGATTCCTCTGTAGATTCCTATAAGACCAGAGCGGAAGAATTCCTCTCCCACATGACCCTGGAGGAGAAGGTTGGCCAGATGTTCTTTGTCCGCTTGCGCAAAGATAGTGCAGCTACCGATTTGAAGGATTATCGCCTGGGTGGTTATATCTTGTTCGGTGATGATTTTAAGAATGAATCAAAAGACAGTATCAAAGATCTGGTATCAGAATATCAGGATCTGTCTTCCATTCCCTTATTGATTGGAGTGGATGAAGAAGGCGGTACGGTAAACCGTGTCAGCAAATATACTGCCTTTCGTTCAGAACCTTTTAAGTCTCCACAGGACCTGTATAAGGCTGGCGGCTTTGAAGCCATTCAGACAGATACCAAAGAAAAAGCAGAGCTTTTGCTGGAGCTTGGTATTAACGTGAACCTGGCTCCGGTTAGTGATGTTTCAACAGATGCAGCTGATTTTATATACAAGAGAGCCTTTGGTAAAGACGCCAAAGCTACCGCGAATTATGTAAAGACCGTTATTCTGGCAATGAACAGAGCACGTATCGGCAGCACTTTAAAACATTTCCCCGGGTATGGTAACAATATCGATACACATACAGGAGTTGCAACGGATAACAGAGAATATGACCAGTTTCTTACAAATGATTTTCTTCCCTTTCAGGCAGGTATTGAAGCCGGCGCTGACAGTATTCTGGTATCTCACAATATTGTTACATCCATGGACAAGAAAAATCCCGCTTCCCTGTCCTCCGCTGTTCATAAGCTTTTACGGGATACCTTGAAATTCGAGGGTGTTATTATGACGGATGATCTGAGCATGGATGCTATTAAGAATTATACCTCGGATAATGAGGCTGCTGTCCTTGCCATTCAGGCTGGAAATGACCTGCTTATTGCAACTGACTTTGATACACAGATACCAGCAGTTCTGGAGGCCGTTAAGAGCGGTAAAATAAAAGAGAATCGACTTGATGCCTCTGTGATACGTATCCTTATCTGGAAGTTGAAGCTTGGTATTCTTAAATAAATTATAATTATAGATTATGTCAAATAAAAGATTCAAGTCGGGTATATATTTCTAATGACATTCCCATGAAATATATCCCTGACTTGAATCTTATTATATCTCAATAAATATAGGGTCTCCGGTCATTTGATCTTTTTCCACGTAATTATCAAAGAACAGCATTTCAATCCCTTTTTCAAGTTCACAACGGATAATCGTTCCGCTGACCTTCTCCTGCTCCAGAAAATACTTTGTTATCTCATTATTTGATTTCATATTCTGGGCATAGTGCTTCAAATATTTTTGATGTGCATTCATATTTTCCTCAATTCTGCTATATTCTGTTGTCATAAAATTATATTAGCGAAAAGTTAAATCATTATTAATCTATATTTATAGAAAAGTACGTACTTTCACTGCATTATTCAGTTAAATACTTCTTTTATACAATGCAGAGTTGAATCCGTCCATCCCTTCATAGACGTTGCCAATCGATTAGGGTTATGTAATAGCCTTTGTGAAAATGCTGATTCTCATTTGTCAATTTGCATTGCATTCTCTTCTTTTATTCGTTAAAATAATAGATATCAAATGATTATGAGGTGATAGGATGCAGATTAAAGAATCCGCCGAAGACTATTTAGAAACTATTCTGAGATTACAAGAACAAACCGGACATGTCCGTTCTATAGATATCGCCAATGATTTAGGCTATACAAAAGCAAGTGTCAGCATTGCCATGAAGAAACTTCGTGAAAATGGCTATATACACGTAGATGAGACCGGAGCTATCACACTGAAAAAAGCCGGTCACGAAATTGCTTCAAAAATATATGACCGCCATCAGACCCTTACCAATCTGTTAATCGCTGCCGGAGTGAGCAAAGAAACAGCGGCAGAGGATGCCTGCAGAATTGAACATGTTATCAGTAATGAAAGTTATCAGTGTATCAAGAATTATTTTAACAATAAGCCCGTATGAAATATGAATGGCAGTATTATTAATAGGTTTCCAATAAAAAACCAGTACGTTCGTTTTACTCCTTCATTTGTGATAGGCATATACACCTTGCGTACCCGTATCCTGCTTATTTTTAATTTAAGTCAATTTTCTATTGCTTAACAAGCTGTTACATGGACCTATATAATAATTCATGTAACAGCTTAATTTTATTACCTGCCTACCTTAAATGAATTAGCACATTTACAGTAAACACTGTACTTTCATACTTTAGTGATATAGATTGCCTACTGCTGTACTTTCTTCTTAATCGGGAATAATAGATCCAACTGCATTTTTTCGCTGTTAAATTTCGGATCCTGGACATTATGGAAGAAATTCAGCTGCTCCTCTATCGCCCAATCCATTTCTGCATCCGGCAGATTACATCTCTTTTCTCCCCAGGCAGATTCATAATCGGGATTGTTATGAAATACCCAATCCGCCAGCAATCCCCAGTGGTCGAATTCATCCATACTGATGGCATGCGCCGCATATAGTCCACCATAGAACTGCTTCTTTACAAGGGGCTCCGGGACTTCCATATCCTCAGGAATTGAGACCCACACTTCATAACCGACTGAGGGTGTACCATATGCTGTTTCTCTTGGGGGCATAGGGTTATTAAAGCCAAAATGTCTTGCATCCGGTTTAAGCTTTAATAAACCGCTTTCCCTGACAAACTTATCAAGTCTTTCCCCTGAATGCATTTCACTGTCTTTTCCCGTATACTGACTGGCTGCTACCGTTAAGGGCGGTATATACACGATTCTTATATCCTTTAATGCGTTTAATTCTTTATTGGCTTTGTTTAAGTCATTAGCAGTCTTATTATCCCCCACAGACTTATCCTCCTTGAATTTGATTTTGGTCACAGCAAGTGCCTCCACCACTTTCAAAACTTCAGCATCTCCCAGCAAATCCAGCTTTTTCTTTTCGGTTATTGTACTTCCAAGCTTCTCAATAAATACAGATAATATCTTCTTTATGGTAGATAGGGCAGATATTTCATTGTTGATCTCTTTCAAATTCTCCTGAAAAATATCAATCGCCAGCACTGCATCCTCTTTCTTTAATATTTCTGTTATCTGTTTTAAAGGAATTCGAAGTTTACGCAGTATGATTATCTGCTCTAAGCGGTTGATAGAAGCTTCATCATAGGTACGGTAGGCATATTCCTCTTTCTTAATACTTGGCAGCAATCCGATCTGTTCGTAGTATCTGAGAGTTCTGGTTGATACATTTAATAATTTTGACACTTGACTGATTGTAAGAAGTTCCATTGCTATCTCCTTTGTGAACCTTTGCGCATCGGTTTGATATAAGTATATCTGTTGACGTGGCGTCAAAGTAAAGCTTAATTTGTTTTCTAGTCTAAAATCTTACCATTGATATTCACATATCAAAAATCAGATGCTCCTTTCAAGAGTGAGTTTACCCTTTTCGCGAATAATTTTATTACATATAACGATAAGAGAGTGTGAAGCGAAAGTATAAACGCTTCTTGTTACTACCTTTTCTGCCTTTTCTGCCTTTCTGCCTTTCTGCCTTTCAGACTTTCTGACTTCCTAACTGACTTTCTAACTTTCTGCCTTCTCTGCCTACTCTCCTTCTCTGCTTCTCTGCTTCATCGCTTCTTTGCTTCTTTGCTTCTTCGCTTCTTCGCTTTTTGTCATCACCTATGAAAACAAACCTTTGACTCCTCCATTCTATCTATGTAAGCTCTTAAAAGTAAAATCTACTTCCTGATTTCAACTGAAAAAAAGCCTGAAGAAAGTATCAACTTATCCTCAGGCTCCGATTTATATGCTGCTTATGCTATTCTCCCGCCAATTTAACAATATTTTCTCCGGTAAGACGGTAAGTTCTCCATTCGTCCATATGTTTCGCGCCAAGACTTTCGTAGAACGCAATGGAGGGAGCATTCCATTTAAGGCAGGACCATTCAAGTCTGGGACATTCTCTTTTTCTGGCCTCTTTTGCTACTGCAGATAAAAGTAACTTGCCATAGCCTGTTCCTCTGAATTCCGGTTTCACATAGATATCCTCCAGATAGATACCTGCTTTTCCGGTAAAGGTCGAAAAGTTATAGAAATAGAGGGCATAGCCAATTGGTCTGCCATCGTATTCTGCTATCAATACATTCGCTGCTTTCTGCTCAAATATGGATTTCTTCAGTATTTCCTCTGTAGCAGTGACCAGGTGTTCCATTTTCTCATAAACTGCCAGCTCTAGGATAAGCTCCAAGATAATCCTGGTATCTGATTCCTTTGCTTCTCTGATGGTAAATTGTGTATCGCTCATTGGTATCCTCTCACTTTCTTATAGGATTTCTCTTTCGGTTCTTGTTACTTCTCCCTCGGTGTTGCTATCCACAAATTCCAATACATTATTTAGAATACTGTCTACAGTCTTACTGTCTAATGCCACGCAGGCAATACCAAATACTGCTGTCTGATGGGTATCCTGTTCCTCTACCTCAGCAACCGAAACATTAAATTTATTTCTGATCTTCTGGCAGAGGCTCTTAACCACCATCCGTTTTTCCTTTAAAGAATGCACCCAGGGGAGATACAGCCATATCTGCAGGGTTCCTATTTTCATATTCTTTGTATTTACGCCTCAATCTTTCCCACAGATGCAGCATATACGGTATATTCACTATCTTCTTCTAAATCAACCGCTGCCAACCCAAGCAGACTGTCTGTAAGCTGCTGGTCATATGCTCCGATAGCACATACACCGCAGCCGATGGCTTCCCCTGCCAGATACAGATTCTGACAGATATGTCCTACATCGATCAGTGCATACTTCTGTGCATTAACAGTATATCTCCATTCGCTGCGGTAAGGCACTACTGTCCATACAAAGCTTACAGGTGCACCTGCTGCAAAGCTCTGTCCGTAATATGCCCTTGAAACCTTACTTACCTGCTCTTCATCTTCTCTGATTAGCTCCAGTTCATGGGTTAATGGAAGATAATGATACAACCCTTGTTTCAAACCATCAACTTTGTTAACAAAGAGATAGGTCTCAAAGGGATGTCTGGCTCCCGCGGAAGGAACCGTACGAAGAGTTGCCTTGCGTTTATTGCCGATTACATTCTTAACTCCCTGGGTTGCCCATAAAAGGAAGGACAACTCTTTGAAGGCTAAACTTGCTTCTGCGTATTTTCTTCTGCTGGTTCTGTCATTCAGAATGTTCAAATAATCCTTTTTAACAATAATATCTTCAAAGTCTTTGGAAAGCTCTATAACTGTTTCAGCAGATTTCTCATTTGACAGTAACGGCTGAGGTAAGCCTTTCTTTTCGTCACTTTCGATTTCATAATCGGATGACTTCATGATTTCCCTTCCCTGAATAATTTTTTGTTTGTAGATATTCTCCATGTACATTCTCCTTCTTGTTGTATATTTACTTCAAGTCATTTAATGATAATTAACTTTGAAACTCCTTAAGCTATGCTGTTAATTATCCTATGTCTGAGGTGTGTCTGAAAACTGCAAAAAATTCCCAATCATCCCCTATGGATTGCGCACAAGTCTACTTCTTAAGGTTATCCAAAAAGTAGCGACATAAACTATCTGTACCATTTGGTGTTGTAGCCCAGGAAGTTACCAGACGTATAGCGCTGTGCTCTTTGTCTATTCTCTTCTGCACGGAAAATACGAATTCCTGTTCTAATTTTTCTAAAAAGCTGTCCGGTAAGATGGGAAACAGCTGATTACTTACAGGAGGGGTCAGAAACTCCACCCCCAGTGACAGAAGTGTTTCCCTGATCTTTTCTGCCATTGCATTTGCGTGATATCCAAGCTCAAAATACAGATTATCCTGAAATAGAGCCTCAAATTGAATGCCCGCCACAAAGCCTTTTGCCATGAGAGCACCTCTTTGCTTGATAAGAAAGCGGAAATCCTTTTTCAGTTCTTCCTTAACGATTACCAGTGCCTCTCCCAGCAAAGCACCATTTTTGGTACCTCCGATATAAAAGACGTCCGTAAGCTCAGCGATATCTGATAGCTCCAGATCATTTGCCGGAGAGGTAAGTGCTGAAGCAAGTCTTGCACCATCCAGAAAGAGCAGTAGCCCTTCTCTGTTACAGATCTGGCGTATTCTGTAGAGCTCTTCTTTGGTATATACCGTTCCAAGTTCTGTGGAATCTGATATATATACCATTCCCGGTCTTACCATATGTTCGTCTGTGTGGTAATCTACAGCTGTCTTAATTGCCTCCGGTGTAACCTTTCCCCTCTCGCTGGGGACTGTTATTACTTTATGCCCGGTAGCTTCAATTGCGCCTGTTTCATGAACATTTATATGACCAGTATCAGCTGCAATAACAGCTTCGAAAGGACGCAAAAAGGAGGATATAACCAGCAGATTAGTCTGTGTTCCTCCGGGAATAAAATGAATATCCACTTCCGATAGGTTCTGACTGCTTGCCGGTCTATCCTGCCCTTTTGTTAAATGCTTCTTTATATATTCTTTCGCTTTTAATGTATGTGTATCTTCTCCGTAGCCTGCATTTTGTTCCAGATTGCTCTCTATTAACAGCTCCAAAACCTTAGGGTGGGCTCCTTCGCTGTAATCATTCATAAAACTGTACATTCTGTCTGCCTCCGTGCTATATTAGTAAATCTTATAGGAATTTCGTCTAATACTTTATTATAGCCTCAGAAACCACTAATTGCAAGCTACTTAACAGGCAAAGATAATCAACATCAGAATTATGAGAAAGAGCATATTTAGTTTTCGTTCCATATACTTTTTTACATTCATAGGCCTCCTCCTTTACTCGCTTTATTTTCTCATGTCTTATTTCTCAGGTCTTATTTCTCACGTCAAATTTCACTTTTTTTCTTGATCTTACCTCTGTCATAATTTTTTGATTCTATTTTATTCTTCAACAAAGACTAAGCCTGCTGCCTTAAAGCTAAGCTGCTGCTCTTTCCCATCGAGTTCAATCGTAACCGGTCCCTCATACGCACCATATGTACGAACCGTCACTGAACTTCCAATATGAACGCCCAGTCCTTGTAAATAATCCATCAGTTCATTTTCTTCCGTTACTCTTCTTATATAAGAGGTCTCTCCTACTTCCATTTCTGTAAGACTCTTCAGTAAAATAGTCTTTACATCTCCATCTGCTTTTGGAATTGCATTCCCATGAGGGCAGTAAGCAGGGTTTCCAAGATATTCATCCAGTCGGTCTATCAGCCTCTTGGGAGCTACATGCTCTAATTTCTCTGCATCCTCATGTGCTTCGCTCCAGGTATAACCAAGCTGCTCAATTAGGAATACCTCCCATAATCTATGTCCTCTAAGAAGGGTAATAGCATTTCTGATACCCTCTGTTGTTAATTTCGAGCCTTTATAGGGTTCATATACAATCAATCCTTCTTTGCTAAGTCGTATAAGCATCTCCGTAACCGAAGCGGGTGCTATGTTCAATACTTCTGCTATCTGCTTGTTGCCTATCCGGTGTTCTCCGCCCCCTAATTTATATATTTCTTTGATATAATCTTCCTTGTTACGGGTCATGTTCATCGCTCCTTTTAGGTATACCTAATTTAATTTTATTATAACCCAAATTTTATTTTTGGCAAGCTTATTTAGAAAGAAAAATGATATTGCCATAATTTATACAGGCAATATCATTTTCTCAATGGAAATATTCTATGTAATTAGCTATCCAATGATTCCAAGGTGCTCCAGGAGTATCTTTACTCCAAGACAGACCAGAATGGCTCCCCCTGCCATTTCTGCTTTTGATCTTAATTTTCCTCCAAATATATTGCCGATAATAACACCAGCTGCTGCAATCAGGAAGGTTATAACCCCTATAAAGGAGGTAGCAACGAATATATTAACTTTCAGAAATGCAAAAGTAATACCGACTGCCAGAGCGTCTATGCTGGTTGCCACTGCCAGTATCAACATTCCTCTAACTGCAAGAGTATTATCCTGTTCATTGCAATCGCAGCCTTCTTCTTCCTCTTCCTCTTTTAGGGAACCTTTTATCATATTGATTCCTATAATACCCAATAAGATAAAGGCTACCCAGTGGTCTATGGCATTGATCTTACTACTGAACTGTTTGCCGAGAAAGTAACCGATCATAGGCATTCCCGCCTGAAAGATTCCAAAGTATAAACCTACTGCAATAGGATGTTTTGCTGTGATTTTCTTGATTGATAATCCCTTACAGACAGCTACTGCAAAAGCGTCCATTGCCAAACCGATGGCTAAAATAAGTAGTTCTAACAAATTCATGCCTATTCTCTCCTTCTTACTGATGCTTAACCCTTCCACCGCCAAAAACCTGCATATTTCGCATAAAAAAGACTTACCCGCAACTATAACGCTGCAGGTAAGTCTCGTTATTTAAAATAAAACCAGATAACCTATTGGTTACCAGTATGTTGGCTTTATTGCACATAATCGGCTAACTACTCCCTTACTACAATAGATAAATCATAACTGATTGCAGAGGGATTGTCAATTATTTTTTGGGTGGATATGGATAAGGGGGGAGGTTGTGGATAAGGGGAAGGTTGTGGCAACGGATGATGATTTTGGCTTCTGTTTTTTCATTTTCTTATTCAGGTTTTCTTATTCCACTAAAATTGCGGCAGTTGCTCCCTGGCAGGCCAAATTATACCAAACTCGCTGGTAAGTTATCACAGTCCAATGGCTGTGAGCTCAAACAGTGGTATAATCTGATCTGGTCGCAACTGCCGCAATTTAAGTGTCATAAGGAAACCCTTCAATAGAAAATTCCTAAACAGAAGCCAAAATCATCTGGTACTATATTGCGTATAATCTCTTTTTATAATTGTTTATAAAGATTATTGATTGATGGCTATAGAAACTGGTGTACTTGAACTCGTTGCAACATTGTGGTAATAGGCGCGTTTCTTTCACTTGGTAATAGTTTTATATAATTGAAAGATTTAAATATACTAAAAAAGTTAAACTTATAAAGATATTTTCAACTTCTATTTGTTATGCTTATCAGTTTTAGTAATCTCATTTAATTCTTAATACTAGACTGTAGTTACCATATATTCTGAATCCTTGAAATGTTTTTCATAAATTGCTCTGCTGCAATTGGTGGTTAGATAGATTCCGTCTTCGGCATAGGTAAGGCTGCTTACGGAGGTGTTTTCTTTTAGGTAGGCTACCCACTTGCTGTCACTGTAATTTATTCGAAGATTAATTGTTACATTTTCCTTAAAGAGCCTCTCTGCTATAACCTCTATCAATCTTTTTAAATCTTCTTCTGATTTTGCTGACAGGAAGATACTGTTCTCTTCTTTACAGGTGTGTTTTATCCTGCTGTATTCATCTTCGGTCAATTTATCTATCTTGTTATAGACATAGAGTACAGGTATATTTCCGGCTCCCAGTTCTTCCAGAGTCTTTCTGGTGACCTCGGCTTCTCTTACATGCTCTTTGTCAGATACATCAATTACCTGTACTAATAAGTCAGCCATCAAGACTTCTTCCAGGGTTGATCGGAAGGCTTTGATAAGGTGGTGAGGCAGTCTGCTGATAAAGCCTACGGTATCTGTTAAGAGAAAGCTTTTGTTGTCCTCTGTTAATACCTTTCTTACCGAGGTTTCCAAGGTGGCAAAGAGCATATCTTTCTCTAATACCAGCTTTTCTTCTGCACTTCCCATCAGCTTTAGTACTCCGTTCATTACAGTTGACTTACCTGCATTGGTATAGCCTACCAGAGCTGCTAACGGAACTTCATTCTTCTCCCGCTTTTGTCTCTGGTTCTGTCTTCTTCCTACCAGTTCTTCCAGCTCTCGTTCCAATCTTGCAATTCTCTCTTCTATCTTTCTTCTGTCCAGTTCCAGCTTCGTCTCTCCGGTTCCTTTATTGTGAAGCCCTGAGCCGCCCCCCTGGCGGTTCATATTAATTCCCATTCCCGAGAGTCTTGGTAACAGATACTTAAGTCTGGCAGCTTCTACCTGAAGTTGTGCTTCTCTGGTTTTTGCCCTGCTTGCGAAGATATCCATAATCAGCACCGCGCGGTCTACTACTCTGCAGCCTAAAAATCTCTCCAGGTTTCTTGTCTGGGAGGGTGACAGTTCATCATTAAAGACAACTAACTCCGCTTCTTGTTCTTCGAAGAGTTCTTTTAATTCTTCTGCTTTTCCTTTTCCGAAATAGATATCAGCGTGAATTCGATCCAGATTCTGTGTTACTTCTCCCACCACTTCCATGTCGCAGGCAAAAGTAAGTTCTCTTAATTCCTCCATGGACGCCTGAAAGTTGTCGTCATTTTTTAATTTTCCTCCGGCCAGGAGGACTTTTTCTTTCTTCATCATACAGATTTTCCTTTCCAAGTCTCTGCCTGTTATTTATTTTAGAGCAAGAAAAATATGCACGAAAAAAAGAAGGTGTTCTTCTCCTTCTTTTTCTTTCTATTACACTATTTAAACCGATGTGTATTACAAAAAGGCAGACTTATCCCGTTTCACTCTCTGACAGGCAGAGCTTTAAGCACTATGAAATTAGCGGCAAAAAGATAATAAACGAAATTTAATAATCCACATTCTTGTAGTACCTCCTTTAATCAACTATGACTATTATAACAAATGCTCCTGTTAAATACAAGAAATTTCTTACTATGCCCTTTTAGTATTAACAGTAAGCTTTCTTTATATGTATTTATTGTGAATTTCACTGAACTGTAGGCATGTTATGATTCCTGTCCCCGTATATTATAATAATTAACCTGTCTTATTTACGGAACGATTTAGAAGATACTTAGCCAATAAGCCTTTCAGTTGTGCCAAGCAATCCCGTTCTTACAGGCAGACTATTTTTTGCCCCGGTATACACCGAACGGCGGATAGGAGGAGCTATGAATTCCTGTGAACTTGTTACCTTAGTAACAGCTATTGCCTGCACTATTTCACAAATGTACTCATCCGATGAGCTGGCAGTTATTTCCTCTGTTTTCAATCAGCTTGGCGATACAATTGCAACTATTCAAGCTCAACAGGACTTCTGTGAATCAAAGAAATCCGCCGCCCTTGAAGGTTCTGATGAAGATAATAACTCTGGCTCTGATGATACCTCTGATTCAGATGATTGCTCTGATTCTGATGACAACTCTGATTCTAGTGACAACTCTGATTCAGATGATTGCTCTGATTCTGGTAATTGCTCTGATTCTGATGACAACTCTGATTCTGATAGCAACTCTGATTCAGATGATTGCTCTGATTCTGGTAATTGCTCTGATTCTAATGACAACTCTGATTCTGATAGCAACTCTGATTCAGATGATTGCTCTGATTCTGGTAATTGCTCTGGCTCTGATGGCAACTCTGTCTCATGCAATGGTTCTTGTTCTGATGGTAGCTTTGGCTCAGATAATTGCTCTGATTTTGATGGTAGCTCTAACTTAAGTAATAGCCCTGATTCTGATGGTAGCTCTAACTTAGATAATTGCTCTGATTCTGATGGTAGCTCTAACTTAAGTAATCGCTCTGATTCAAATGATTGTTTCAGGTAAATTATAACTTTTAGGCAAATAGTTTTTATACGACCGACGATAGGACTGAGCTAGATTAGATAATTCTATACTTCAGAGAATAGCTCAAGAATTCTTCCTTTACCGAATGACAGACAAACCATCAGGTAAAGGCTGTTCCTTTTATAGTTATAACTTTATCATAACATTCTCTGGTATCTTTAAAGATTACATGGCTTACATTGATAACCGTGATATCCTGAAGATTTAGAATGGTCTTCTCGATTTCCCTTGCTCTTTCCATGTCAAGGGACGCAAAAGCTTCATCCATCAGCAATATCCTGGCTTTACTAAGAAGAGCTCTGGCAATAACGATACGACTTCTCTCCCCGCCGGATATATTCTTGCCGTTGTCATAGATTACCGTATCCAGTCCCTGTGGCAGACCTTCTATGAATTCTTTTAAACCTGCATCTTTGATAGCTTTTTCGATTTCATTTTCCCCCAGCTCTTTATAGAGGGTTATGTTATTTCGGATTGTATCTTCAAATAGAAATACCTGCTGCTCTATATTAGCAATAAGACCGAAGTAATCTTCTTTCTTTACATCCATCAGGTTATGTCCGTCGATCAGGATCTTTCCCTGGGTAGGATTTACATATTTACGGAATAATCGGAGCATGGTTGATTTACCTCCTCCGCTGGGACCAACAACAAGGTATTTACCATTCTTTCTAAAATCCAGGTTTATCTCTCTTAAGATCTGTCTGTCATCATCTTCGTAATGAAAACCTACTTCCTCAAAACGTATCTCTTCTTTAAACTCTTCTAATGACACCGTTTCCTCGTAGTTCTCTGTATTCTTAAGAGATTCTTCAATTTTATCAATCAGATCTCCGGAGGTAAAGAGCTTTGGTAAGCTTTCCGCCAGTTCAAAAATAGGAAAGGTCATTCGGTTGATACCCTCCATAATTACAATTAAGCCGCCGGCGCTGATCTTACCTGTAACTGCCATATACCCAATTCCGCATAGAATTCCATAGAAGCTGCTGCTCATTACAAAATTCTGAGAAGCATTTACAAAAGACATCATCTTCTCAATGAGGAAGCCCTTATTCTGTATCTCATCACTCTTATGATAATAGTCTGCCGTAACCTTGTCCTGAAGATTATAATTTTTTACTATATGAAATGCGGAGAGTACTTCTTTAATATAAGAAGTATAACCATCAAAGAGATCACTTCTTTCTTTGTAATTCTTCTTTAAGGGTTTTGCTGTAATTGCTGATATTCCCAGATTGATTAATATAATTACCACTGCAAGGAGTATCATTCGTAAGTCTACTGTTGAAAGCAGCCACATACCCGCCAGAAAGTTCATCAATGCCCTTCCCACCGTATAGATACCTGTTAACAGGTTGATCTCCAGGGTATTAAAGTCATTGGTCATGGAGGATAAGTATTTTCCGTTGTTCTCTTTCTGAAATTCCCTGATATTCTTTGCAAATACTCTTGTTATGTAGTAATTCTTTATGTTCAGATTGCTCTTTTTCTTATAGAAATTACTGGTCATGGCTTCTAAGATGCCTAAGGGTACCAGCAGCACCGCTCCTGCCAAAAGATATGGTGTCTCTTTCTTTAGAGACGCAAGATCCCCCGCCAGTGCAAAATCAAGCATTCCTAACATCTTTCTCGTTACCACTGCATCAAGGCCTACTAACAGTAAAGTTACAACCAGGGAGCCTAACAGGAAGGGCAGTGCGCGAAATAATTTCTTTAACATACAACCACCTCGTTAAAATATTCCTGTGCCAGAAACTGGTGAACTCTTCCGTTCTTAATCTCCAGCACATAATCATAATTTTCGGTAACCCCTTCATAATAGCGATGGCTAATGGCAATAACCGTATTATCCAGGGACAAGAATACCTTTTCGATTTCCCTTCCCAGTTCTTCATTGAGACTTGATGTGCCTTCGTCAACAAAAAGAATCTGTGCGTCCTTTGCAATAGCCCGGGCTATTGAGATACGCTGACGCTGCCCGCCGGATAAATTCTTTCCATTTTCAAGCAGCATCTCATCAAGTCCGGCTTTCTTATCCGTAAAGATTCCCTCTAAGCCGCAGACCTTGACCGCAAAATTAACCTTCTCTTCCGATACCTCCTGATACAGGGTAATATTATTTCTGATGGTATCTTCAAAGAGAAAAACATCCTGGTATACGAACGCCACCTTTTCATGAAAGGACTTTTCATTCAGGTTATGATATTCTGTATTATCTGCCAGGATTTCACCGTCATAGTCCTCCGTGGTTTTGGCAAGAAGGTTTATCAGTGTGGATTTTCCAGCACCACTTGCTCCTTTAATCAGATATTTCTTTCCTTTCTCTATGACAAAGCTTGCATCTTTCAGAATTTCTTTGTTCCCATAGCGAAAGGTCACATGATTAAGCGAAATGTTTTCCTGTAAATTAAACACTGCGCTTCCTTTATCTTCTTCCAGTGTTTCCGCTGATCTGTCTGCAATCTTATGGTATATGGTCATGGAGGCTTTCATCTGATTTCTCATTGGGAAAGCATTGATCAGGAAGTTACTGCTGGAAGAACACAGCTGGAACAATAGCCCTCCCATACTTAAGGTTAATCCATTGATAAAACCATGTGCCATATATATCATAACCCCTACTGTTGAAGCAAATGATAAAATACGTATAACATATTTCTGCATATCGGTAAAGACAGCCGCAGCATACTTCTTTCTCTCCATTCTGCCGACAGCGTCCATACTCTTATCACGGAATTTATCTTCTATGTGGTTTAATTTAAGTATCTCCATCCCATTAAAGGTATTTGCCATATCTGTGGTAAACTGTTCGTTGCTCTCTGATAATTCCTGCTCCAGGGTTGTGGACTTCTTTATAAAGAAACCTGCCAGTGCAGTTAACAGTACGGCCTGGGCGGCCATGGCTATGGCCAGCTTGTAGTCCAGAAATACAAGTATTAATATGGAGAATATGAACATACCCATATTAATGAGGTAATTTAAAAGACTTATGAAGAATTTATTCTCAAAGGTATTAATATCATTGATCAGATTGGATATGTATACTTCCTTTGATTTGGCAGAAAATTTCTTAAAAGGCATATTGATGATTTTATCAAAAGCCTGTTTTCTGACATCCAGTATGGTATCTCTCATATAGCGGATACGTAATAACCTGGATATCAGGAAGTTAAGGGGCGCATATAGGATAAACAAAGCAGTAATTATAATTACTTTCCAATAATTCCTGGCATCACCCTTCTCGATGGCATGGAGTATCAGTACAAAGATACCCATCTGGGCGAAGTGGTCTATGATAAACATAAACGTGGCAAATAAATATTGAATAAATTTCCCCTTGCGTCGCAGTAGTAATTCTTTCATCTCTCCTCTTTTCCAGAGCAGTAACAATTTACTGATTTACTGTAAATTGATACTGCTCCCTATATATATGACTAATTAAATACTTATTATTTTTTGTCCACATGATTTTTTTCTGTATGCTTTTTGCCTGGCCTGTTCTGTATAATTATTGTACGCGCACCGCCTTTACTCTTAAGATGAATATGTTCGCAGGTATTCCCATCCTTTTTACAGTCCTTTAACTGCAGCGGATCAAAGGAGAAATGCGAAATACCATCTTTTTCGCAATAACACCAAGGCAATGAGTTATTGCGATTTATAAAAAAGGTGCGAGCTTAACAAACTCTTTCATATTACCATTCTTCATAAATTGGTCAGCCAGTTTTTTCGCTGCCTGGCTGCTAAGGAAAGGATAGAGTCCTGTGCATTCTCCAATCTTACCTTCTTCAAAGGCCTTCTCAACCAGCATATCAAGACTTTCTTCCGAAAGAAAAGGAGCCAGGGGACTAATCTGTGAGAGATCTCCTACTTTTACTATCTTTTTAACCAGTACTTCCAGTGACTCTTCCTCTAAAAAAGGTGCCAATGCGGTAACTCCTTTTATATTCTCCACCACATCAATACGGTTGATCCATTCCATAAGGAACTCCTCACTTACAAATGGGGCTATCTTTACCAGCTCATCTAAGGAAATACGGTCGGAATTCTCATGCAGAACGGTTTCAACCAGGCTCTCCGTCTGACTTGGCTTAAGAGCAGGTGCTGCGGAGGCAAGTTCCTCAACGGATACTTTTTGCTCCTTTACGTATTCCTTCGCATCTCCTTCCAATACTTTCTTAAAGAGTTCACTTTCTTTCCTGTTACCTAATAATTCATCAATGCTGCAGCCTAATATGGAAACCAGCTCAGGAAGCTTTGAGATATCCGGCATGGAATTGCCTCTTTCCCAATTGCTTACTGCCTGATAACTTACTCCCAGGTTATCTGCCAGTTCCATCTGTGTCATATTTCTTTCCTTACGATATGCCGCTATCTTCTTTCCAACTTCAATTGTACTAAACATAATCTACCTCCTGATTGTTTTGCGTTGCCGGCTACAAAATTCATTATAAACAAATCACTGATAAAGTGAATAAACCAATAATTGAGTACAAGCTCACAGCACTAAAGGAATGCTTTAGAACGCAAAAACATACAGGTGTCTCTGCTAATACCCAAGCTTTTCAGATCGATGAACAGCTTAAATATGAATCAGTTTGACCTGTATGAAGGCTACATACTCTGATAAAATTATTTTAAAACGATTGCTTCTGCTTGTCAATTATTAACAGAGCAGTGTGAGAAAAGTATAACTCAAGCATTGCTTTATATACTTATTAATCAGAAATAATCCGGTATACTATCGATATCTGACTGTATAATCTGATCCCAGACCGCTTCTGAACAGGATGCCATACAATAACAGCCCGGCTTTTTCTGAAGTCTGCCCGGTAAAACCCGGAAATGCAGTCTTTCATAAAAGGCAGGTTCTATTTCGGAAAAAAGGAATATGATACAGTCCTCTTTGTGCAGCTTACCAATACAGGAATTAATAAGAATAGTTGCATAGCCTTTACCGGCATGGGCTTTATCCGTAAATACAGAACCGATGCCGTAAGTATCACAATGAAACTTCTGACCAAGTCTCAGTAAAATCAGAGAACTCACCACGGCTCCGTTCTCCTCTAATACATACCTGGTTCCATAACTGTCTTCCTTGGTATTATCTTTATAGTACTCCTCAAAGGTTCTTCCCTTGTTCCATAATTTATAGCCTGCCTCCAGCAAGAACTTAACTTCCTTTGGTTTTGCTTCACGAATCAACATACAGCCGAACTTCCTCTTCTTGTGTTCCACACATAAATGTAAATAAATAGGTCTATATTACGAATGTCTCTATGCATTATATCAGAAGAAAGAATAATTGTAATCATAAATTTAATATTATATTCATTGATTTTAACTTATCAAACTGATAAACTGATGAAAGAATTAACAGAAAATGCTCCGGGAACCAGTAAATCCTAGTATTTCGGACTTTTGTTAAGGAACAATTAATATCTATTTATGTTGATATTTAGAAAAGAGGTTATTTATGGACAAACTGACGTTTACAATGGAAAATTATCTGGAAGCCATTTATGAACTATCCTCTGATAAGGAAGGTGCCCGGGTATCAGATATTGCGAAGAGACTTGGCGTTTCCAAAGCCAGTACAAACAGTGCCATTGTCTCTCTGGCTGAAAAAGGGCTTATAAATTATGAAAAATACAAAGAAATCTTCCTGACGGATAAAGGACTTCAATTAGCCAAATCCACTTCGGACAAGCACCGGATTATCAAGAAATTCTTTGTGGAAATTCTGAAAATAGATGGGGAAATTGCAGATAAGGATGCTTGTTCCATTGAACATGTAATTTGCAGGGATTCTGTAATAGCCATGGAAAAATATATGAAAGGACATAAAGAAAAAGATGGAAAGAATTCGAATTTATGAGAATAAAATTCATATGGTTCTTGAGATAACAGAGGAAGGGCAAATCAAACTGCTTCACTTCTCCGCCCTCCCCTTCAATGAAAGCGATATAAAATCAAGAAATCTGGAGGGTTCCTTTCACCTAATGGAGATTAATCTCTCAGGTATCAACAGGCCGCTGGAGCGCCATGGTAACAAATATATTATTACCGCTCCCGGCTATCGTATGAAATACCAAACTCATAAAGATTACCGTAATGACCTTGGACGGAAGCTTGAGATAACGGTTATAGATGAAGAAACCGGTGTTACTGTTACAAGTCATATACAATTCTACGATGGCGTATCCGTTATTCGTTCCTACAGTGAAGTAGTTAACGGGGGCAAAGAAAACCAGACCCTTGAATATATCTCCTCCTTCTATTATAACGGAATCGATAAGGAAGGAATCTTGAAAAGAGACGATAAGTTATCCTTAAAAATTCCCCATAACGCCTGGCAGAGAGAAATGTTCTGGCAATCCTATACCCTTTCAGAGCTTGGTTTACCTCAGGCACAGCCAGATGTGGAACAGCGTTCTTCTAAGGCTATCAATGTTACCAATACCGGTAACTGGTCCACAAAAGAATACCTTCCCATGGGATACCTGGCAAACGAAGAGACCGGCAGCAGCCTCTTCTGGCAGATTGAACACAACGGCTCCTGGCATTGGGAAATCTCCGATTACAATGCCCACCTCTATCTTGCCTTAAGCGGCCCTACTGAACTCCAATCCCACTGGTCCAAGGAACTTGCCCCTGGTGATACTTTCCTTTCTGTCCCGGTATCCGTAGGCGTTGATGCCGGTAATTTCGATACTGCCATGGGCGAGTTGACAAAATACCGCAGACTAATAAGACGCCCCAATAAAGATAATGAATCCCTGGCAATTATATTCAATGATTATATGAATTGCCTCTGGGCTGATCCCACAACCGAGAAAGAACTCCCCTTAATTGATGCAGCAGCAGAAGCCGGCTGTGAATATTTCTGTATAGATGCAGGCTGGTATTCAGCAGGGTTCTGGTGGGATAATGTCGGTGAATGGCAAGAATCCAGAGAACGTTTCCCCGGAGGTCTTAAAGAAGTTACAGATTACATCAGAACCAAAGGCCTTATCCCTGGTGTATGGCTGGAGTTAGAAGTAATGGGAATCAACTGCCCTAAGGCAGCCAAAGTACCGGATGACTGGTTCTTTATGCGTCATGGCAAAAAGGTATATGACCGTTCCCGTTATCAGCTGGATTTCCGCAACCCAGAAGTCAGAGCCCATGCGGATGAGGTAATTGACCGGTTGATCAAGGATTATGGTGTGGGATACATCAAAATGGATTATAATATTGAACCCGGAATTGGAACAGAGCTTCATGCCGACAGCTTCGGAGACGGCCTCCTAGGTCATGAAAGAGCCTATCTTGCCTGGTTAGATGCTATCTTTCAGAAATATCCTGACCTAATTATTGAGAACTGCTCCAGCGGCGGGCTTCGCATAGATTATGCCATGTTGGCAAGACACTCCATCCAGTCTACCAGTGATCAGGATGATTATAAGCGTTATGCTACCATTGCTGCCAACTCTCCCTCCGGTTTAACTCCTGAACAGTCTGCAATCTGGTCCTATCCTATGACTGCCGGTGATAAAGAAGAGGTTGTCTTTAACATGGTGAATGCAATGCTGCTTCGAATCCATCAGAGCGGCCACCTTGTAAACCTGACGGAGGAGAGAAAAGTTCTGGTGAAAGAAGCCCTGGATTATTATAAAACAATCCGCGGAGATATCAGAACCTCACTGCCCTTCTGGCCTTTAGGATTATCAGCCTTTTCTGATACCTGGGTTAGTTTAGGTCTTCAGACGGAGAAGAAGCTTTATATAGCAGTATGGAGAAGAAACAGCGAAACAGATACCTGTGTTCTTCCTCTGCCTGGTTTAAGCAGCCCGGTAGCAGAGGTCAAGTGTGCTTACCCGTCTTATAAAGAGTGTGAATATCTTTACAACAAGGAAAATAACAGCCTTTCTGTAAGACTGCCTAAGACCTTTACGGCAAGACTGTTTGAAATTACACTACAGTGACTGGTAAGACGGCAGTATTTTATCATTTATTGAACGTATTTTCCACAATTTATTTGGAATATTTATAATGATATTAATTACTAATAATACCATGATATATATTATTATTTAAAAGCTTATCAAAAAAGCAAGTCCTACGGGCTTGCTTTCTTTGTTTTTCAAGTATTATAACTGAAAAAATACTTTATGAGTCCAGAATATTTTTATTAACTTACTTCTATAACTTATTTTATTAACTTATTTCTATATAGATATAAACTTCCCACTAGAATAATTTTTGAAATTAATCATCTACACCAACCATAATAGAAGTTGCTTTGATTATTGCATAAGCATCCGATCCTGGTTTTAAGTCAAGTTCCTTGATGGCATCCATAGAAATAGTAGCACTCAATATATTTCCGCCACCGATATCAAGGGTAACAATACCGTTTACCGCACCTTCTTTAATGGCTACGACTTTACCTTTTAGCTGATTCCTGGCACTAACCTTCATATAATCTACCTCCTGTTTTATGATTGTCTCTTTGTTAATCCACATTATACACCAAATTCTGTTAAATGACCAAGCAGAATTTTCAACTAACATACAAAGAAACAATTACGCAAATAAAGAAATTATTGTACAAATTAAGAAATTATTATCATATTTATAAGGCTGCTAGCTATCCTGGGTACACTTAGGATTGCTAGCAGCCTTATCTTGAACTTATTTTTTATCAACAAAACCTTGTCGTATTTTATCAATCAATAAATTTTAGGCAAATAAATATTAACGATAATCCTCAACATCAAATTCTTTGTCTTTATAGTAATACTTTCTATCCGCTTCAGTTACTTCCCTAATTACCTTACAGGGACTTCCAACTGCTATCACGTTGTCAGGAATATCCTTGGTTACAATACTGCCAGCGCCGATAACTACATTGTTTCCTATAGTAACACCTGGATTAATGATAACATTACCGCCAATCCAAACATTATCTCCAATCGTTATAGCAATTCCATATTCATAACCTGTATTTCTGGAGTCAGGATGTACGGGATGCCCGGCTGTATAGATTGATACATTGGGAGCAAGCATAACATTATCTCCGATTACCACTTTACCTACATCGAGTATGGTGCAGTTATAATTGACAAAAAAGTTCTTTCCTGCTTCAATATTCTTTCCATAATCGCAATGAAAAGGGGCCTCAATATGCGCATTCTCTCCCACTTTTCCCAGTATTCCTTTGATTAAGGCTTCTCTTTTATTTTCCTCTTCCGGGGGCAGCATATTGAATTCATATAACTTCTTTTTATTTTCCATCCGGTCTTCAGGCAGTCCATCAAGCCAGGCTTTATAGGGCAAACCAGCCAGCATTCTCTCTTTTTGATTCATCTTAGATTCCTTATCCTTTCAAATATGGTTATCTGTTTATTCATATTATTGACTGATTTAAAAAGACATATTAAATGAGTTTCATTAAGGCTCTTTCAATAATTTTTTCATATCATTTTTTAACCTTTGTTACTAAATTTAACCCCTCTTATTCATTCATTTCTTTTGACTCTCATAAAATCCTTTTTTAGTATTTAATTGTAATACTTACTTCTACTTACATCTTGAAACTTACTTTATAGAACTTATTTTGAAGAACTTTCTTTGAAGAACTTTCTTTGAAGAACTTTCTTTGAAGAACTTACTTTGAAAGAACTTACCTTGAAAGAACTTACTTTGAAAGAACTTACTTTGAAAGAANNAAAGAACTTACTTTGAAAGAATTCATTTTTTATTACTTAACTAAGTACTTTTTAAATATTCTTTATAAAGCATTTTTACTATATCTCTTTTTTGCTATTTTGTCAACCTTTCAAGCATTCAACTCGCTAAATCTACGATATATCATCGTGATATTCATTTATCCCTATATATAATACTTTATGATAAATTTCTCCACATATTTTGGCTCAATTGGCTTAAAATCAATCATACTGTAAATATCCCTTGTAATTTCTAAGAATTTGTGTATAATAAAATCAAATATATTGTTAACGGTGTTGATAAAAGCTACGATTATGAGATTTCCAAAGAGAGCCGGTGGTTGGTGTAAATCGGTGAAAGCTCAGATCTTTCCACTTTTGGAGCTGTCGGTGAATAAGCATAAACCANNTTTATGAAGTTAGGAAGCCGAAAGGGCGGCAGCCTTTATCCTGCCATGTTGAGCGGCCGTTGTTGAAACGGCAATTTGGGTGGCAACGCGGAATCCTTTCGTCCCAATTATTTATGGGAACGGAGGATTTTTTTTATTGTTTAAATCCTTTGCTGCAGACTTTAATTACCAACAGCTCTACTTGTTCTGTCTAAAAGTAAGAACATAACTGCAACCGTAACAATAGCAGGTGAAAAGGCAGCTTGTTTACAGGCTTTCACCTTTATAAGCCAAATACAGTGTAATGAATGGAGGAAATTATGTTAGATATTAAATTTGTCAGAGAAAACCCCGAAATCGTTAAACAAAACATTAAGAACAAATTCCAGGATAACAAGCTTGGCCTTGTAGATGAGGTTATAAACCTTGATGCAGAAGCCCGTGCTACGAAGCAGGAAGCCGACACCTTAAGAGCTGATAGAAATAAAATCTCCAAACAGATCGGTGGTCTTATGGCTCAGGGTAAAAAAGAAGAAGCCGAGGAAATGAAAACAAAGGTGAATGCTGAATCCCAAAGACTTGCTGAGTTAGAGACCAAAGAAGCAGAACTGGAAGAGAAAATCAAGAAAATCATGATGACTATTCCTAATATCATCGATCCCAGTGTACCGATCGGAAAAGACGACAGCGAAAATGTTGAAGTAAAACGTTATGGTGAGCCTGTAGTTCCTGACTTTGAAATTCCCTACCATGCTGAAATCATGGATAAATTCAACGGACTTGATTTAGACAGTGCAAGAAAAGTAGCCGGAAATGGCTTCTACTATCTGATGGGTGATATTGCCAGACTTCACTCCGCTGTTATTTCTTATGCAAGAGATTTTATGATTGAGAGAGGCTTTACCTATTGTATCCCTCCTTATATGATTAGAAGCGATGTTGTTACGGGTGTTATGAGTTTTGCAGAAATGGATGCCATGATGTATAAGATCGAAGGTGAAGATCTTTATCTCATCGGTACCAGCGAGCATTCCATGATTGGTAAATTCATTGATACTATTCTTCCTGAAGAGACTCTTCCTCAGACTTTAACCAGCTATTCTCCTTGTTTTAGAAAAGAAAAAGGAGCACATGGCCTTGAAGAGCGTGGTGTTTACCGCATTCACCAGTTTGAGAAGCAGGAAATGATTGTTGTCTGCAACCCAAAAGAAAGCCCGAAGTGGTTTGACGTGTTATGGCAGAATACCGTAGACCTCTTCCGTTCACTTGATATTCCAGTAAGAACTCTGGAATGCTGTTCCGGTGATCTTGCCGACCTTAAAGTAAAATCTGTAGACGTTGAAGCTTGGTCTCCCAGACAGAAGAAGTATTTTGAGGTTGGAAGCTGCTCTAACTTAGGAGATGCACAGGCCCGCCGCTTAAAGATTCGTGTCGTAGGAGAAGAAGGCAAATACTTTGCTCATACCTTAAACAACACCGTTGTAGCTCCTCCCAGAATGCTTATCGCTTTCCTTGAGAATAACTTAAATGCTGACGGTTCCGTTAACATTCCCAAGGCATTACAGCCTTACATGGGTGGAAAGACTGTAATTAAATAATACTGATTCGTATCTTATTTCGCCTGGTATAACTTATCGTAAAGCAATTGTTCATATAAGCTATGAAGGATGAACCGAAAGCCTTTCATTAAACAGGCTTTCGGTGAGTTTTTTAAGAAAGTTCTTATACATAAAAGTTCTTAGAAGTTTTTTTAAGTTTTTTTAAATTTTAGGTTAGGTTTTTAAATTCTTCAGATTTTTATGTCTTTCATGTTTTTCATGTTTTAAGTCCTTTATGTTTTATGTGTTTTTATGTCCTTCATGTTTTTTTGTCCTTCGTGTTTTTATGTCCTTCATATTTTTATGTCCTTCGTGTTTTTATGTCCTTCATATTTTTATGTCCTTCATGTTTTTATGTCCTTCATGTTCTTCAAATTAAGCGATTGTAACAAATTATACACACTGCAGAAGGAGTTACCTATGTCCTCAAACCATTCCCTGAAAGGTCATGCAGCTGCATTATTCAGTGTTCTCTTCTGGGGTACCACTTTTATATCAACCAAGGTACTTCTAAAGGCTTTCACTCCTTATGAAATTTTGGTATACCGCTTCCTGATTGGCGTTCTTGTGCTCTGGTTAATCAAACCCGGTAAAGATACCCAAGTCCCTCTTAAAAAGAAATCCCATGAATGGCTCTTTTTCGGCGCTGGCTTTTCGGGAGTGACTTTATACTTTCTAATGGAAAATAATGCTCTAACCATGACAAGTGTCTCCAATGTCGGAGTCATTGTATCCATGGCCCCATTTTTCACAGCCTTAATGGCACATTTCCTTCTAAAGAATGAAAAGTTCCGCCCATCTTTCTTCCTGGGCTTTCTCTCTGCTATGGCGGGAATCGTTCTTATCAGCTATAACGGCAGTGCAGCTTTAGCTCTAAATCCCATGGGCGATTTACTGGCATTGGCTGCAGCTTTTATATGGGGAATTTATTCTATCTTTACGAAAAAGATCAGTGACCTGGGCTATAACATGATAATTGCCACCAGAAAAATATTTCTGTACAGTCTGCTTACCATGATTCCCCTATACCCTTTATTCCGTCCGGAAATCGAACTGGCTAAGCTGATTAAACCAATCCATGCTGCCAATCTGTTATTCTTAGGGATAGGAGCTTCCGCCCTTTGTTATGTAACCTGGAATTGGGCTACCAAGGTATTAGGAGCTGTTAAAACCAGTATTTATATCTATATCATTCCCGTAATTGCTATCCTTACTTCCACTTTGATACTGGATGAGAAAATGACACTGCTTGGAACAATTGGTACTCTTCTGACCATTGCAGGTCTTGTAATATCTGAGAATCCATTGGGTAGGAATAAAACCAGGGAATTACGAAAGGATTAACGAACTATTTATTATAGGAATATAATACAAATAAAAACAACAACCTGATTCCTTAACAGGTTGTTGTTTTTTATGTTCATTCCTGATTATAATCACTTATAACCATATTGTTTTCTGATTAAAAAAATTAAGTCAATCACTTACAGCTTGGACAGTACAAAGATATCATAAATAGCCTTAATAGCCACCTCAAAATCCTTGTTGCTGACACCAATTATTATGTTCAGTTCACTGGAACCCTGATCGATCATCTTAACGTTTACATTAGCATGTGCAAGGGCTGAGAAGATTCTTCCTGCCGTCCCTCTGGTCTGACGCATCCCTCTCCCAACAACTGCTATAAGGGCGAGATCACTTTCCAGATCGATGGAATCCGGATTGGCAGCATGATCAATACCAGCTAATACGCTCTGTTCCTTTTCTACAAACTCATCCTGATGAACAAAAACAGTAAGTGTATCAATACCGGAGGGCATATGCTCAAATGAAATTCCATTGTCTTCAAAAACACGGAGCACTTTTCTCCCAAACCCAATTTCAGAGTTCATCATATCTTTTTCAATATTTATAGCAACAAAACCCTTCTTGCCGGCAATACCGGTAATGGTATATTCCGGCTTTAGAACGGTATTCTTTACAATCATTGTACCAGGCTCTTCCGGCGCATCGGTATTTCTGATGTTAATGGGAATCCCCTCTTTTCTTACAGGAAAAATTGCATCTTCATGCAAAACGGTCGCTCCCATGTAAGACAGTTCACGAAGCTCCTTATAGGTAATAGTGGAGATTACCTCAGGATTTTTGATAATTNNAAGAAAACCGGATACATCAGTCCAGTTCTCATAGATATCTGCCTGTACTGCTTTTGCTACAATGGAACCGGTAATATCGGAACCACCTCTGGAGAAGGTCTTTATTCCTCCATCTTCATAGGCTCCGTAGAAACCGGGTATTACTGCATTCGGTGTGTGCTTTAACTTCTCTGCCAGAATGGCATCGGTCTTATCTGCATCAAAGACACCATTGTTATCAAAGAAAATGACCTCTTTTGCATCTATAAACTCATAGCCTAAGTATTCAGCCATAATCAAACCGTTTAAATATTCTCCCCTGGAAGCTGCATAGTCTGCACCCTTTTTCGCTGCAAAGTCTGCACTTATCTGTTCGAATTCCGTATCTAAGGACATGGCAAGATCAAGTCCCTTAATAATATCTGAATAACGAGTCTTAATTCCTTCCATAGCNNTTTAAAATCAGCTCCCTTTACTGCAAGGTCATAGCAGTGATAGAGCATGTCCGTAACCTTGGTATCCTGAGAATTACGCTTTCCTGGTGCTGAAGGTACCACATATCTCCTTGCTTCCTCGGAACGGATTATGTTTCCGACCTTCTTAAATTGTTCTGCGCTTGCTAAGGAACTCCCGCCGAATTTAACTACTTTAATCATATCTTCCTCCACCATAATTAAAATATCAAACTTTCTATCTGTAGTCTGGCCTTTAAGCAAATACATGCCGCGGGTAAGAACAAATAAACGTAAAAATAACAGCACGCTACATGCTGTTTGAAGCAATCTGTCTGAGATACATTACTCCATTGTAGTATTTTATTACAAATTTTGATACTTATAATAACACATATCCCTACGGATTGCAATGAATAAATAAAGTAATTATTTATAGGATAAGTATAAATATTATTTCCACATATTTGCAGATAAAACTAGGATATACACTAGGTCAAGCGGATATCAAAAAATACAATCTCATACCGATAAATGCATGAATACAATAATACAATGTATATATATTCATATTTCTTTACTTATAGAGTAATCCTCTTATAGATTTCACCTTCCAGATTCTTAAACAGAACTTCCTCTTCCCAGAGGATATAGCTGTTAGGACTGTCCTCCTTTGGTATCGATACGGACCCCGGATTTACATAGATAAAGTCTTCTCTTTCTTCCCATTTCGGTACATGGGTGTGACCGTTTAACAGGATATCCCCTTTCTTTAACATGGGTTTGTTATCAGGATTAAAATGATGTCCATGTGTAGCAAATACCATACAATTATTCAGGTATAAAATACAGTACTCCGCTAACACCGGAAATTGAAGCACCATCTGATCTACTTCTGTATCACAGTTTCCCCTGACACAGAGTATCTCTTCTTTCACAGCATTTAACATTTCAATAACCTTTTTAGGTGCATACTCCCTTGGCAGGTCATTTCTTGGTCCATGATACAGGATGTCCCCTAAAAGCAAAAGTTTATCCGCTTTTTCTCTTTTACCAGCTTCCAGCATTTTATTACAATAGTAGGCTGATCCGTGTATATCTGATGCAATCATTAATTTCATTACTCTGCCCTTTGCATATCGCAGGCCTGCCTGCGATACTGCCACAAATAAAAAAGAGTGAAAGAATCTCCATGTGGCATCCTTTCGATTTATTATTTTCTTTCACTCTTCTACTTCTTTTTCTTCTCCTGTTGCATTTCCTGCTTACTGAACTTTTAAACCACTTATAATTAAACTAATATGATTGTCTCATCGAAAGAAGGGTTTATTCTACTTATAATACCTCTTTTAACACTTCTATAAACTTAGCAGAAGCCGTGGAAAGATGTTTGTGTTTATTATGGATAAGACTATAAGGGTATTCCAGTTTGCTGCAATTGATGTTCAGCTGAGTGAGCATTCCCTTCTCAATTTCTGATTTTACTGCATAATAGGGTAGTATGGATACTCCAAGATCTGCATATATGGCATATTTAATGGCATCGATACTGCCAAAATGCATTCCGATATTTTCTGAAATCCCGTATATTTCTATAAACTTCTTATAATATGTGTACAGCTGTGAGGTTGTACTATGAACAACAAAAGCTGTTTTCGCCAATTCCTTGATACTGATGGTTTCCTTATCTTTCAGTGTATTATCCGGTGAGGCTACTACCACCAGTCTGTCATCCAGAAGTTTCTCTACAACTATGCTGCTGTTGTAATTGCAATTACCACCATTAACGGCTACATCCAAGGTACCGTTCTCAATAAGATTTGTGATTTCAGAAGTATCGGCAACATGAAGATTAACGGTAACACCTGGATATCGTTTCTTCATTTCCCCAATAACCTTAGGAAGAATGTATACGCCAGGAGTATTACTGGCACCAATATTTATACTTCCGCCAATTTCATCTCCTAGGTTCTGGACATGATTTTCCAGTTCTTCTACAATAGCAAATATTTTCTGCGTATAGCCATATAGCATCTTTCCATCTTCGCTTAGTACAATCCTGTTCCCTATTTTATTAAAAAGCTTCATTCCGGTTCCGCTCTCAAGCTTCTTAATCTGTATGGATAATGCAGGCTGGCTTAAATGAAGTGCCTCTGATGCCTTCTTAAAACTCATACATTTTGCTATTGTATGAAATATTCTTAAGTAATGCAGTTCCAACCTGCCACCCCTTTCTAATTATTTACAGTCCATAACTTTTATTTATCACCCACATTTAATCTATAAATTGGATTAATAAAGAAAAATGATTTATACTGTACTTGTAAAAATTCAAATCACCTAAACCTTTAGGGCCTCCGGATTTCAAGTAATCTGATTACTTACACCAGTTTTCACGGGGGCTCTCATTCTGTCTATTTCTATGTTTACCGCTTATTAATTCCGCTTCTAACCTTAATACCAGAATTTTAACGCTGTGTATTCCAGCGCATAATATCATGAAAATAACAGGTATTTCTCTTTACATATAGTGAATTATAGCATACTCATAAAAAAATACAATTGCTTTCTTATGATAGCAGGTCAGGCCTAAGCCCAAGGCGATCTCCTTTTATATGAAAATGATTGTATCTTTTATAGCATTATGTTATGTTTATTATATCCCCCCTAAGGGGATATGTTCTAATTATTTCTTTATGCCTTGTATGATTGGAGTTAAGCTATGAGATTTTTAAATCCTTCTTCTATTTTTTACGCGATACTTGCCGCTCTTTTATTTTCCTTAAGTTCACCTTTCTCTAAAATCCTTTTAGGGAAACTGCCTCCCACTCAGATGGCAGCTATGTTGTATTTGGGAGCCGGCATCGGTATGTCTTTCCTATATCTCCTCCGCAGAAAGAGCAGACCTTCTGAAAAAGAAGCACGCCTAACCAAAAAGGAGCTTCCCTACATCCTTGGAATGATTCTTTTAGATGTGGCAGCCCCGGTATTTCTGATGCTTGGTCTCACAAGGACAACGGCAGCCAGTGCTTCTCTTCTTGGTAATTTTGAAGTTGTAGCAACTGCACTTATTGCCTTAGTGGTTTTTCAGGAGGTTATCGGAAAGAGACTCTGGTGGTCCATCTCCCTGATCTGTTTCGGTTGTCTGATACTCAGCGTTGAAGATATGACAGGTTTTACTTTCTCCTCGGGCTCCCTGTTTGTACTAGTGGCAAGTATTTGCTGGGGTTTTGAGAATAACTGCACCCGAATGCTCTCATTGAAGAACCCCATGGAAATTGTTATACTAAAAGGCTTTGGTTCGGGCTTCGGTGCTCTATTAATCTGTTTTGTCACAGGCAATATCACCTTACAGATTCCTTCCATTACAGCCGCCTGTTTTCTTGGATTTATTTCCTACGGCCTGAGTATTTTCTTCTATGTTCGTGCCCAGAGAGATTTAGGAGCGGCAAGAACCGGTGCTTATTATGCTTTTGCACCTTTTCTTGGTGTTCTGTTGTCTGTAATTGTTAACAAAGAGTCCCTTAATATGGTCTTTTTCATTGCTTTGCTGTTCTTTGGAGCCGGAGTCTACTTAGCCAGCAGTGAAAAGCACAAACATGTTCATACCCACTCTCCCCTTGTACACGAACACCGGCACAATCATGATGATGGACATCATACCCATTCCCATTCAGAACAGATAAAAGGGGAACACAGCCATTCACACAGCCATGATCCCCTTACCCATGAACATACCCATACACCAGACCTTCATCATACCCACAGTCATGATTGATAAACTGGCCGGATATACGATTTATGAAGGCAGCTTACGGATAACGGATGCATCGTCGAGAATTAACCAGGCAAAGTGGGCAGAATAAACTTTTAGGACAAATAATGGGTCTGGTTATTTCAAGGAGGATGCACAAAATACGGATTTCTATCTTCTTAAAAATATTTCATCAATGAGACCATAAGCTTTACCTTCTTCAGCGGTCATAAAGTTATCTCTTTCCGTATCTCTTTCTATAACTTCAGCACTCTGTCCCGTATTTTTGGCAAGTATTTCATTTAGTCTCTTTTTATTTTTCTGAATGTGTTCGCTGATGATCCTTATGTCACTGGCAGTACCGCTGCCCCCGCCGGAAGGCTGGTGTATCATAATATCAGCGTTGGGAAGGGCATAACGTTTTCCTTTGGTTCCACCGGAAAGCAGGAACGCACCCATACTGGCTGCCATACCGATGCATATGGTTGACACATCACATTTAATAAAATTCATCGTATCATAAATTGCAAAGCCGGCTGTTACGGAACCACCGGGAGAATTGATATAAAGATGTATATCCTTGCCTGAATCCTCTGCTTCCAAAAATAGCAGCTGTGCTACAATTACGCTTGCCGATACATCTGTCACCTCTTCATTTAAAAATATAATTCTATCCTTTAACAGCCTGGAATAAATATCATAGCTCCTCTCACCTCTGGATGTCTGTTCAACTACATAAGGTACTAAACTCATGCCGCAGCCCTCCCTTTCCAATCATTATTTCTCCTTAACCACTTCCTGCTTTGTCCTGTTACTGCCTTAAGCCTGCAAGCTTCCTGTTTCACTTTACCTCTGTATATACCCGGAGGTACCTGGTATAGACGTTTAAAAGCCAGCGTAAAAGCCTGCTGTGACTCATAACGGGCCTCTAAAGCTATCTCAAGGATTGAAGTATTCGTAAATATAAGTCTGGCTGCTGCATCCTTTAAGCGCTCTTCCCGAATATATTTCGTAAGAGTGCTGCCATAGGTTTTTGTAAAAAGCCTTTCCAGATGATATTTGGAATAACCGGCTTCCTGGGCAAGCTTTGCAAGCTCCAATTCTTCATACAGATTATCATCAATGTATTTCTTTATCTTTTCGATGGACTTATCTTTTTCAGACATTCTAACCTCCATTTCATAAACGTGTTTGAAAACTGCTTGTGCCGGATTTGGCGTTTCGATTTTATACTGTTATTATAACAGAGAATTCCTTATATGTTTTAATAGAAATTGCGATACTGTATTACTACAGATATCGCAATAAGATTTTGTATTTATTATGTTTCATTGTTGTTTTGAAAAGACTCTTCCTCCAGCGTATGAAAACTGGCTTCATATTTCTGTACAGCCTGGGCAGGTGTTTGATGAATCAATTCCCGATTCCTTCCTTCCAGTAGTTTTATATTGACCGCGGTTCGTAAGTTTTCGTTATNNGAGTTTCTCCCGTACCTTTCTGCCGCTTTGGGTCAGATAACGGTCTAATAACTCCTTAAAGGATGTATCCGTCCCGGTAATATCCTCCAAGCGTATGGTTCCGTCCTTAATATCCTCCATACGTTTCACGTAATGCTTTAAGGTAATTCCGTTATCATCTGCAATCTTTATTTCAATATTTACTATCATATCTCCACCCTGTTTCTATACTGAACATAACAGACTGTGTTTGAATGATCGCTCAAACACACTCCATGCTGTTTTAAAAACCAACAGCTGTATATACTGTATCGGATGAAACAGATATTTTGGAGACCTTTTTCATAATATTTGTTAATTTTCCTGAAGCAGATAGCTGGTCATGGACAAAGAACCCAACACGCAGGAATCATTAAAGACTTCTGCTGTATCTTCATCCGAAGAAGCTCCCAAAGTATATAACAGGGGATAGAAATGATCCGGTGTGGGAAAAGCCATTGCTGCCGCCTTGGATCTTCTGTAATCAATTACTCCATCATAGTCCTTGCTAAGAATACACCCCTTTATATAACCGTCGAATTCTTCTGCATAAGGAAATCCCTGCTCCTCCATCTCCCAGTTGATCCTGCCAAGATGGTGAACAACGTTTCCGCTTCCCATAATCAGTACACCCTGCTCTCTTAAGGCACTGAGCTTTCTACCCAGTTGGAAATGGTAGGCGGCATCCTTTTTACTATTAATGCTTAACTGGAAGATAGGAATATCCGCTGCAGGATACATCTTACATAACACTGCCCAGGTTCCGTGATCCAGTCCCCAGCTGTTGTCTGCCACAGCCTCTCCCTCCAGTAATTCCAGGACCTTCGCTGCAAATTCCGGTGAACCTGAGGTCTCATATTTCAAATCATATAATTCCTGGGGAAAACCGTACATATCATAGATCTGCCTGGGATTATGTTCTGTCAGGACTGCCGTACCCGGCACATACCAATGGGCTGATACAGATAATATAGCTTTGGGCGTGGGAATCTTTTCTGCAATTGCCTCCCAGCCTCTTGTAAATTTGTTATCTTCAATGGCATTCATAGGTGAACCGTGACCTACAAATAATACCGGCATCTTATTTGTTGCTTTCATTCGATTTCCTCCTTTTATAACTTTATATTATGCTGTACTTAATTATTTCCTTCGTCATTATAACTCGTCGTCATTACATCGCTGGATATTACCTATATATTGAATCAGTTCTTTCAGCATTATCTAGCTGTAATATATGTATTATAACACTAAATTTTATTAAATCAAATTGTTTCCTTATGGATAATAGAATCCGGATAATAAAATATTTTATTTTATATCGAATAGCAAGAAGTACGTTTATAAGCCCTTGGAAAAGAGGCTTTCATATAAGCAAAATATATTTAAGATAATAACAAAATATAAATATTTAGGTAACACACTGGAAAAATCATGAAATACAGTATAAAATATAACCCTAAATCTTATACTTACGAATTATCCTGTTGGAAAGGTTCTTATGAATACAACCATAAATATTTTAACAAGTCGTTTGGTAGATATATTATCAGCTAATAACCCTTCTGTATATCTGTATGGCTCTATAGTACTGAAGGATTTTAAGCCTGGCTGGAGTGATGTCGATATCATTTGTCTGGCGGACACAGAAATAGGGCTTCTACAGGCAAACCAGTTAATAGATCTGCGTCAGCAGCTTACAGAGGAAACGAATACCGATTATTTTCGTTCATATCATGGAAAAAGTTATCTCCATCAGAAATAACCCAAATAAATATAAAAGCGATGAGGCTGTCTTACAATGGTGTGGAACACTGGGTGAATCTATTCAGAATTTTGCCGATGTCTTAGAAAAGGAACTTTTCATCAATGCTGTTAAAAAGAGCAGATCCTGAGATCTGCTCTTTTACCTGTCAGCTTCAATTAACTCAACTTAAGTTTTATAATCAGTTTTATTGAAAGGTCACATTAAATCCATTCATGATAAGGTACTTTTCAGGTGCTTCAATATTACTGGTAGTTAGATTGATAAATGTAGCCGATCCATTTGAGGTATAGGTATAGATTGCGGTTCCTAAATGAGGTGCTGAAAATCTTGAGGTAGTGATTGCATCTTTACCCGTTCCGTTAATGTTGATATTTTTGAATACTATATTTTCGAACCCTCCGCCATATCCCATCTGGATGGCATCTCTTTGGCTGTTGATAATATCAATATTTTCAAAGGTTATGTTCTTAATGCTTGTATTGGAGGCTTCCAGGTCAATTGCTCCTCTTTCACCATTGTAGCAATCCTTACTGGTACCGGAATTGATAATGGTCGTATCTGAGAACAAAATTCCCATATTATTCTCAAAATGATACCCAGGGAATACGGTATTCAGGCGAATTCCTGAACCCATAAAGCAATCCTTGATGTAGTTATATTGAGCTTTGTGTCCTGAACCGCCAAAGATAGCAATCGCTGCTGCCCTCCAGTTATTTTCAATCGTATTATAAAGGAAAGCATTATTGACTTCCATCGGTGCTCCCATGGTGCTGTCCGGCCACATGGCAAGTCCGTCGTCTCCGTTATTTCTGACATTGCAGTTACGAACAGTAGAATTCTTGGTGCCCTGGCAGAAGTTGACACCATCCGCAAGATTGTTTCTTATTCTTCCATTCTCAATTAATAAATTATCTGCTGCGATGGCAGGTGTATGTGCATAATCTCCAACCCAAAAGCCGGCTTCAAAATGCTCCTCCCAGAAATTATGTATCCTGGAATTGGTACCGAAGTTATCCATAAAGCATTTGTAGATTGCATTCTGTCCGTATCTTGAACGTAACATGGAATTAATGTATACATTACCAAAGTCTACGGTTCCGGTTATACGGAAGGAGATTCCTCCGCTCTGCGCATTAGGTGAAGTAAACTGCAGATTGGTATGCCACATTCCGGCTCCGGTAATAGTAAGATTCTGTGCGGAAATCGTCCACATACCCCCAAGATGAAAGGTTCCCGCAGGGATATATACTGTCTTACCCTGGGCTGCTGCTGCGCTAACACAGGCATTAAAGGCGCTTAAATCATCCAGGCCATCATTTGCTACGGCTCCATAAGAGGTTACGGATAAAGAATTGGCAGGCTGTGAAATTACAGACGGTATCGGTTCAACTTCCACAAAGTCCACACCGTATTCCAGGCTGTCACCGTTCGTCTTTTGGATACGTAGTTTATCACCTGCTTTTAATGCAGCAGGAAGAGTCCAATGGATTTCATCAAAACGGAAAGCTGCCTGTCCGCCATTGGGAGCATCTCCCGGCTGATCCCCGATAAAATACTGCCAGGACCAGTAGGAAGACAGATTAATAGTAGACACCTTGCTTCCGTTGACATAACAATCAAGAGAACCGTTTAGACCCATACCATTTGATGAATCCGGCATGGTAAATCGCATATTCACACCTGCTCCGCCCTGACTGATGATCCACTCTACATAAGAACCATTGGCGGGCAGCGCAACATAAGCCTGATTAGAAGCTTCTGAAGCGGTGAGGGCATAGTTAAAGTCCGGTGCTGTACGAAGTATTGCTCCCCCGCCTGTCTGTCCATCTTCTGATTCATATCTGGCATAAGGAACAGTCGCTCCTCTGCCACCACTGCCTACCGTAAGGTTGGCTGTTAAGGTATTGTTGGTCTCATCCGTTTCCGTAACTGCTGATAAACTGTCAGCTACTGCTGCAATAACGTGCGCTCCGCTTGCAGCAGTCCAGGTGCTAGTAGCTGTAACCGTTGCTGTTGTTCCTGCAGCAATTGAAGCGGTACTGCTTGCTGTTGCTACCTGGGTTCCGTCCACTTTAAAGGCAACTGTTCCAACAGCTCCTGCAATCGTTCCCTGATTCTTTATTACCGCACTGAAAGTAACTTTGTTGCCTGCTGTTACATAGGAAGGTGACCAGCTTACTTCAGATACAATAAAATCGATACCAGCCTTTGGATTAACTGTAAGATTGGTGCTGTAGGTATTGTTCGTTTCATTACTTTCAGCTGTTGTCCCTGCACTGTCAATCATTGCTGTAATAGTATGACTGCCAGTGCTAAGCCCTGCCAGTGTTCCTGATATGGCTGCAGATGCACCTATTCCCAGTGCTGCTGTATTATTGGAAGAAGTATAGACAGTATTTCCATCCACGCTGATAGTTAATACGCCGGGTGTACCTGCTGCAGTACCCTGATTCTTCACAGTAGCAGTAAAACTTAAGGTATCACCTGCTGTAGGTGATGCCGGACTTATGGTTAATCCTGCTACCACCAGATCTGCCATAGGTGAAGTTGTTACTACCAGATTCTCTGCGTATTTATTATTATCTTCATTGGATTCCGTAATGCGATTTACATCATCCACAAAAGCCATAACTGTATGACTTCCCGTTGCAGCTGTCCACGCAGCCTTTCCGGAAGGTCCGCCATTTGCCGTAACAGTAACTGAGGCACCTGCTGCCAGAGCTGTCGTTGTATTATCTGACCAGCTTACCTGTGTTCCGTCAACAAAGAAGCTGACTCCTATAATGGTTCCTGCAGGTGTTGCGCCATTTCCCTGGTTCTTAACCACTGCACTGAAGGTTGTTGCATTTCCTGACAAAGGAGCTGCAGGAGATGAGGTTATATCCGTAACTATCAGATCCGGAGTCCCACCCCCCTGATTATTTCCTGATACTGACAGACTCTTGCTGTATTGGTTATTATCTTCGTTGGTTTCCGCCATACGATTTACATCATCCACCCATGCCATGATGGTATGATTACCGGTTGTTGCATTCCAGGATGCAATTCCCGCAGGACCGCTGTTAGCGGTTACAGTGATAGAACCTCCCGACGGTATGGAGGAGGCATTGGTATCTGACCAACTTACCTGAGTTCCATCCACAAAGAAGCTCACACCATTTATAACACCTGCCTGTGTTGCACTTGCTCCCTGATTCCTGATAGTTGCAGAAAAGACTACACTGCTACCGGCTGCAGGGCTGGCCGGTGACCAGCTGATATCTGTAACAATAAGGTCAGGTGTACCTGCTGCCTTGACCTCCGTAGCTGGCGTATACACAAATATCTGGCTAATAATCAATACTAACGCTATAAGCATTCTTAAAAGTTTATTTTTACCGTTCATATTCTTTTGCTACCCTCCACATCATTTTAAAGTAACCCACATGTAATTAAGTAAGGCGGCAATAACTGTTTCCGGAGACAGTTATCGCTTCCCTTTTAAACTTTAACTGCTTACCCTCCTTTCGATAATTTTGCAAAAGAGCTCTTACATTTTTACCATACTTCAATATATTTTGGAATTCCAGGCCACACAGAGAGGTAAGTTTAACGTTAAACTTTGTAAACTTAATCCTTGCTCCATAATTTTATATTATCATGGCTTATTTTTATATGCAAGTACTTTATCGTTAATTTGTATAAATATAGGAACTTTTTCTTATATTTTTAGTTATAATTAACATAATAATATGAATGAAACAGCTTTTTCAACAAGAAAGAAGCTACCTACTGCTTCTTTATCAAGGAATAAACGACTTCTTATGAGTTATAAAATAACCAATATAAAATAGTTCCACTATCTGGATATTTTTGTAGTACTAATTACATAACGATATTCAGACTTTCAATTTACTGTAACTGAATATTAGTATCAATTTTTATTAATTTTTTTATTTTCACACTTTGATTTATTTTTCATTTTGTCTTATAATTAAGGGACTTGATGCGTTTTACAGAAATGAAAGCTGGAACATCTAATACATACTTTTGAAATAGATGGCTGCCTCAAGAAATAAGATTGCGGAAAAGCCAGAAGCAATGGGGGGTAAAATAAGGGAACGGAACAGAAACTTTTTCATTTGGCTAAACGGGTAGCAGATGAAAAATTGGGCACAAAGTTTTTGGAATGGAAAACAAGACCACATCTTACATTAGCGTGTTATAATGATGTGGACGAAGAAAAATGTATAGAACAATTAAAAGAGTTAGCTCAAAGTCATAAGCGAATGCCTGCATATATTGGTTCAGTAGGAATGTTTAATGATACAAAGACTATTTTTGTATCACCTGTGATGAATAGTAGTATGTGTTGAGGAAATTTATACCATTGATTTCGATAGATAAATTACAAATTTGTAGAACTAAAAAGAAAGGAGAACGTAGTAGACAGTATTATCTGTAAAAGCAATAAGGAATATTTATTTTGCAGTTCTTACAAACCTGCAAAATAGTCTACTACTAATATATATTATGAATAAGAAAGATACCTTAGAGTTAAAAAACCGACTCAAAAAAACCGGATGTACCTTTACAAAAATGTGTGGCTGTTACGTCAATTCAGAAAAAGAAATACTGGTTAACTTTCAGGAGACCTTTTTAAATCTGGAGGAGGAAGAATTCTATAAATACCTGGAACTTGCAAAGAAAGTCCTATCCGGTTCAGTTGGAAATAACCTGATTGAATTGAATTTTCCATTAGCTGAAGAAGAGCCAAACGGTAAACAGCAGTTTCTTATGGGCTTAAGAGAGAGCAAGCTGAAAAATGAAGGCCTGCTTAATACCTTCTACCAGCTTGTTATTGACAGTTATGACTTTTCCGGAAACTATCTGATTTTAGTCTTTCACGATGCTTATGATGTAATGACAAAGACCTCCGATCAGGCAAAACTGGATGAATCGGAAGAAGTTTATGAGTATTTATTATGTGCCATCTGTCCTGTTACTTTATCAAAACCAGGCCTTGGCTATTTGGAGGATATGAATAAGATCGGTCCACGTAACAGAGACTGGATTGTTACCGTACCTGAGACTGGTTTTATCTTCCCGGCTTTTACAGAGCGCAGTACAGATATCCATTCTGCCATGTTTTATACCAAAAATCCTCTGGAACCACACAGAGAACTGGCAGAACTGGTGTTAGGCTGCCCGGCAAAAGCAACAGCTGCGGAACAGAAAAATACCTTCCACTCTATTATAAAAAATGCCATAAATGATTCAGAGCAAACAAGTAAGGTTATTAGCGAGATTCAGGAAAGTCTTAGTATGATTGCAGAGGAGCAGGCAGCTACCGCAGAGGAACCGGACGAGCCTGTTTTTCTGACCAGTGAGTCCGTGCAGGAAATTCTGACAGAAAGCGGTCTATCCGAAGATATTACTCAGAAAATACAACTGACTTATGAAGAAACCTTCAGTGAAGAACCACCGGCAGTAGAATATCTCCTGGATAAAAAAATTTTGACTGAAAATGAAAAGAATAAAACAAATAAAGCACTGGTAGAGCAAATACAGATACTGCAGGGAAAACTGGAAGAAGTAACAAAAGCTCCCATACCGACTGTATCCTGGGATTTTGAGGAAGCCTCTGACTCGCCTTTAACAGAAGGGCAGGATAGTAATCAGGATTATGCTGTGCTTCTTCAGGTTAAGGAAGATAAAGTTCCCCAGATTACTTACCAAACCATTGACGGCAGGAAATGTATCATCATTCCAATGGACAATGATGAGCATGCCAAAGTTAACGGCGTTATGGAACTATAACCACAATTGTAATCTGCTTCCGCTTAAGCAGAAACGAATCCTTTAATTATTCTGCTTAAACGGAGGCATTTTTTATCCCAATTTATCACCCTTATTAACTGGTTGTTGAGGTTGAATTAATACCACTCCCTTGGTGGAGTATGTCCCAAGAACCAATACTTCTGACATAAAATCCGCAATCTGCCTTGGCGGAAAATTAACTACACCTAACACCTGTTTGCCTATTAGTTCCTCTTCTTTGTAACATTCTGTAATCTGGGCACTTGATTTCTTTATACCAATCTCTTCACCAAAATCTACCCATAATTTATATGCTGGTTTTTTAGCCTTATCAAAAAATTCAACTCTCGTAATTTCTCCTACCCTAATATCTAATTTTGCAAAATCTTCAAATGAAGCCATAACGATTCCTCCTGGATTGATTTAAGATTCATATATCACGCCTGTATTTTGGTGATATTACTAATTATATATCAAACAGAATAAGCTTACAATTATGAAGGACATAATTCACATAGGTACTTTAATCATAGGGTTCTAACAAGTAAAAGATGATAGCTCCCTTTTTGATATTTGGCTCTATATTTATATTTGGTTTTATATTCACACTGCCCCACATTCTGACACCGGTCCAGTATAAATCTCACAGGTGACACCCATGTGTATCAGACCCGTGGCAAGCTGCTAGCAACGAACGCTCTGCCTCGCTCGGGGGAGTTCAGCAGAGCTAAACCTGCTTGCGGTACTACCAAGATAAGAAATGCTCCCATCCCATGCTCATCGGTTTGCAGATATGCATTGCTACAAATAAGGAGTGAATCCTTTATTTCAGTAGTCCATACTAACACCAATACGCGCCTTGGTGTTCCAATCAAATTTGAAATTGCTTTCTAATTTCCACACTAACTGCGGTTGACAAATCCATAAAACAATTTTAGAATTACATACAGTGCATTGCAATGCTTTATCCCGTTGCTGTGCTAAATCAACTTTAGGAGGTTATGACTTGAAAAAGCAGAACAAATACCGCGATGCCTTGCTTGCAGCTTTCCCCTGTACCCTGCCTATCCTTACAGGTTTTGCATTTTTGGGCTTTGCCTATGGCTTACTTATGAGCACCAGCGGTTACGGTCCTTTATGGTCTTTTCTTATGAGTTCAATTGCGTTCTGCGGCAGTATGCAATTTGTTGCAATCACTCTGTTAACCAGTCCATTTCAGCCCTTTCAGGCTTTTTATATTGCACTGATGGTTAATGCCAGACATTTATTTTACGGTCTTTCCATGCTGGAGAAGTATAAAGGTATAGGAAAAATGAAACCATTTTTAATTTATGTACTCTGCGATGAGACCTTTTCCGTCGTTAACAGTAAGGAGCCACCGGAAGGAGTGGATAGAGCTTCTTTTTATTTCTTTCTTTCCTTTCTGGATTACTTCTATTGGGTATGTGCTTCGGTTCTGGGGGGGTTACTTGGCAGTGTGATACAATTTGAAACCAAAGGGCTTGATTTTGTATTAACAGCATTGTTCGTAGTCATCTTTATTGAACAGTGGCTGGAAGGAAAGAACCACTTCTCAGCAGTGTCCGGGGTTATCTGCTCTATTATCTGTCTGCTGATATTTGGAGCAAAGAACTTTATCATTCCTTCCATGCTCTTAATTCTTCTGGTACTCACCGTTTATAGAAAATTCTACAAAGGAGACAAGCAACCATGTACTTAACACCACTTCAGACCTTAATAATCATAGCAGCGATTGCTCTGGGAACAATGCTTACCAGATTTCTGCCTTTTATATTATTTCCGGAAAAGAAAACACCCCCAGCATATGTAACCTACCTTGGGAAGGTTCTTCCCTGTGCCATAATCGGCCTTTTGGTAGTCTACTGCATGAAGGGGGTATCTTTTATACAGTCGCCTTACGGTATTCCGGAAGGTGCTGCTGTTCTTTTCATTTTATTATTGCATGTTTGGAAGAGAAATACCCTGCTTAGTATTGCAGGCGGCACAATTCTTTACATGGCTCTGGTACAGTTTGTTTTTGTGTAATAAGATATTGTTATGAAAGCTTAAAACTCTCTTTTTTCATATAATCGTACAGAGACAGCTGCCGACAATAAGAAGATCAATACATCCATTATCAAAATAGCCCAGGGTTTATTCATGATATTATATAGAAATTCGAAGCTTTCCTCTGACTTATTTACGAAAAAAGCTCCTATACTACCACCAAGGGCTGCCGTAATTACAAGAAACCATAATCTTGCTTTCTCCACACCAAGTCGGAACATTAACGGAAGAATTAAAGCAGGATATAAAAGCCCAATACTCAGCATAAGGGTAGTATATGAAATACTAAACATTTCCTCAAAATGCATACCCGCTAAATACATTACAATTCTAGTACAGGCATAAAATAGTGATGTACAAAATAACATAACTACAACAATTAAATATTTACTGATTACAAAATCTCTCTTCTCGTAAGGCATGGTAACAGCCAGATTCTCCCATTTGTGTTTCTCGTCAATACCCATTAAGGTCATTGGCAGCATTGATATAAAGAGTACGGTAAAGGCTCCGAAAGAATCGGTTCCTGTTGAGGCAAGAAAAGTATACACAACAAGGAGCAGTAGTAATATCCTGCTTTGTTTCATCAAAACATAGTAATCCTTTAATAATAACCCCTTCATTATGCTACCTCCTTCTTAGTCATCAAGAGAATAATATCTTCCACTCCAGCTTTATCCAGATTGAATTCTCTGAGCTCCTTACTGCGCTTTACAAGAACTTCTGTACTGTAAGCTGAACTTCTCTTACCAAGTATCTGCTCCTTGGGGATTCTTTTCAAATCCTCGTTGCCGCAGCGAAGAATCGCATAATCCTCCAGAAGCTGATCCTTCTCCTCACTGAATAGTACCTTGCCTTTATGAATAAAAGTTATATAGTCACAAAGCTTCTCCAGATCTGAGATAATATGGGAGGAGATTAAAATTGTATGATTCTCCTCTCTGGTATAATCATAGAAAATATTCAATATTTCTTCTCTTGCCATAGGGTCAAGACCACTGGTGGCTTCATCCAGAATGAGCAGCTTCGCTTCATGTGACATTGCTGCTGCAATTGACAATTTCATTTTCATTCCTCTTGAGAATTCCTTAAAACTCTTTTTAAGGGGAAGTCCGAATTTCTCCATATAATCAAGAAACTGCTTTTCTCTCCAATTCTTGTAGGTATATTTCAGACATTTATTAATCTGTACAGCCGTCATACATTCGGGAAAATAAGCTTCATCAAGCACCACCCCGATATCTTCTTTGGTCCTTGTAAAATCTGTGTTGTTATCCTTTCCCAATACAGTAATCTCACCACTGTCCCGTCTGATAGAATTCATAATTAGTTTGATAGTGGTACTTTTACCGGCACCGTTCTCACCAATTAGCCCCATAATTCCTCCTTGAGGAAGGGAAAAGCTGACATTATCGAGTTTAAAACCCTTATAGGATTTACTAAGATTCTTTATTTCTAATGCATTCATAGTTTTATTCCTTTCTATTTAATCTTTTTCTTTCATTCATTTACTTGCTTTTTAACTGGTCTTGCTTGTGACTTCTAACTTTCTAATATGCCTACTTGCTTTTTACACCTTCTTGCCTTTTATACGCCTTCTTGCTTTTTATACATCTTCTTGCTTCTATACGTCTGTCTTCTTCTTTTAATGTAATTTTGCTATATCTTCTTTCCTTGCAGGACGTTATTCCTATTATTATTCTTCATTCTTATAATTATCTCTTCACTTTTAATAGTCTGTTTCATGAAGAAGGGTGCGAAACATTTCTATCAAATCCTCATTTGTCAGGTTACAGGATACTGCCAGTCTTGCTACCTCCTGCATATGTTCTTCTATCTTCATCAGATTTTCTTCTCTTAGAAGCTCAACTCCTCTGGTGGCAACGAAACAGCCTTTCCCCGGGATGGTGTCTATATACCCTTCCCGCTCCAGTTCGTCATATGCCCGCTTTGTGGTTATAACACTAATACGCAGATCCTTTGCCAGGCTGCGGATGGAAGGAAGCGCTTCTCCACTTTCCAGCTTACCTGCAATAATCATATCTTTAATAGATTTACATATCTGGTCATAAATAGGCACATTGGAGGAATTGCTTATTATAATGTCCAATTAATCACTCCTATCTCTTTGAATGAATTTCATTATTACAAAATTCGTTCATACTGTATATAAACAATATATACAGTATGAACAATAATGTCAAGACCTTTTTCACAATGATTTTAAGATCAAATAGAGAATCTGCAAGGTTAATGGATTTTTAGATTTGGTAAAGCTATGCGAGATGAAGGATTTGGCGTTTAAAATTTATATGTAAGATTGTAACAAATAAAGAAATATCATATAATGATAGAACCCTTACTTATTTCATCTTGACGGACAAAGGAGTACATTATGAATTTCAGTAAATTGCTGGAAACAAAAGAATATGAATTCTTAAAAACTGACAAGCATTTAGGAGATAAAATTATTCTGCTGGGGTTGGGTGGCTCACATGCTTATGGTACTAACATAGACACCAGTGATGTTGATATTAGAGGCATTGCTTTAAATAGTAGATCTGATTTAATTGGTATGAGCAGTTTCGAGCAGAGAGTAAATGAAGCAACGGATACAACCATATACGCTTTTAATAAAATCATTGGTTTATTACTCAATACAAATCCAAATACAATAGAAATGTTAGGTTTAAAACCAGAACATTATCTGCTGGTAACTCCAATCGGAGAAGAATTGCTTGATAAAAAGAATTTATTTCTATCAAGAAGATGTATACATTCGTTTGGCGGATACGCTACACAACAACTAAGAGGATTACAGAATGCAATTGCCAGAGATACCTTAACACAGCCTGAAACAGAAGGACATATCCTTAACACGATTAAAGATATGTTATATGATATTAAGACAAGATATGAGCAGTTTGAGGATGGTTCAATTAAACTATATATAGACAAATCGGTCAAGGAAGAACTGGATACAGAAATATTTATGGATATAGCTTTGAGCCATTATCCGCTGAGGGATTATAAAAACCTTTGGTCTGAAATGAGCAATGTGGTCAAGGAATACAGTAAAATAGGCAAACGAAATAGTAAGAAAGATGAGTTACACCTCAATAAGCACTGCATGCATCTGATCAGATTATATATGATGTGTCTGGACATTCTTGAAAAAGAAGAAATTAATACCTATAGAGAGAACGAACATGATTTACTTATGGATATTCGCAGTGGTAAGTATATGCATGACAACGGTAATATGAGGCAAGAGTTCTGGGATTTATTGAATGAATATGAAAAGAGATTCAAATATGCGAAAGAGAATACGGGTTTACCTGAGAATCCAGATTATAAGCAGGTAGAAGAATTTGTTATAAGTGTAAATGAAAGAGTAATTACAGGTGAGTATTAGTAATTTAGCTCTTACTTTTAAAGGTTGTTTCTGTATAGTGAATTTCTGTATCGAGAATATGAAACTGTTATAGATTCGGATGTGTTTTAAATCCCTTTTTCAAGTATATGAATATGAAGGAGTAAACCATGGATTATAGAGCCGCTATTGAAACTTATAAACCTGTAAATGATCAGGAAGCACAGGATAAGAAAGTTATCCTTGATTATATAAACTCTTTCGGAGATAATGTATTACTTCGGGATAACGAAATTGCTCACATTTCCAGTTCCGGCTTTATTATGAACCCCGCCTTGGGCAAGGTGTTATTGGTACACCATAATATCCGAAATGTATGGTCCTGGACCGGGGGGCATGCTGACGGTGATAAGGATATGTTATATGTATCAATAAAGGAAGCAAAGGAAGAAACCGGTCTGACCCAAATAAAACCTCTGTCTGAAGACATAGCCTCCATTGACATACTTCCCGTATTCAGGCACAGAAAGAACTCAAGGTTCGTCAATGCACACCTGCACCTCTCTGTTGCTTATATCCTTATCGCAGAAGAAGAAGCTGCCCTTTCTATCTGTGAAGTGGAAAACACTGGGGTAGAATGGTTTTCAGTTGATAAGTTTACAGTGGAAAATTTTTCAGAAGAGGATGTATATCTGTACAATAAACTAATTACCTTTGCACGTAGTCTTACGAAATAAGGAGGGTTAGGTGAATTCCTATGAAGTGATGGTCAAATTCTATGAATTAGAAATTCTCAGACTGCTGGCGCTTCTTACTGCCAATAATGACTCTGTGAAAGAGATGACAGCGCAAACTCTTGCCAGGCTTTGTACAACCTGTTTTGGGAAGGAAAATGACGGGGTAGGTGAATGCTTCGAAACCTCTCTGATTGTGCTACGGTTTCTGGCAGCCACAACACCTTATGAAACCTCTTGGATAAAAGAACCCCTGACAAATTATCACAAGCACTACAAAGTAAACACAGACATTGGAAGTGGTATTACCTGCTGTGCTTATCTGAAGTGCCTATTTGAATCGCTGAACAGGAACTCATGTGTTGAAAAAAGAACTGTCAGAGCAGCTAAACAGCAGCTACTCTATGAAAATAGCAAATGCCATAACTAAGCTAAATGAACTTGATGGTCCGCTGCATTTACAAGTAATCTCTGGCTTTGAGCCAATTCACTGAAGCGCTTAGGCTTTCTGCTGTTTTTGTTTCCAATACACATCTGCAGCCGGTCTTCTCGGCCAGGGAAAGTCTTTCTTCCAGATTGATTTCTCCCTGCCCGAGGGTCATATGGTTCTGTTTTCCTGCTCCGTCATGAATATGAAAATGTTGTAACCTTGTTTTATGTTCTATCAGAAATTCTTCATCTATGTCATTTGCAGCATGGGAATGGCCGATATCCCAGGTCAGTGTAAATACCTTGCTGGCAAGCAATATTTCAATCCCCTCTTTTTGAAAAGGCCGAAATCCGTCCGTGTTCTCCAAAGAAATTACAAGGTTTGCATTACCTATAACCCTCTGGCAGTTATCCCGGAATACCTCCAGTTTCTTTAAATAGATATCCTTATACTTTTCATAAAGATAAACCTTCTTATCCGGCAGGGTAACGTAGATACCACTATGCATATGCATATTCATTAACGGCACTTTTAGCGCCAAAGCTGCTTCAATGGTTTCATAGACTGTAGCTTCATAAGCTTTTGCCACTGCCTGGTTGAACTCACAGACATTTAAATTCTCCTCGAGATGAATGGTATAATAATGGCCATACTCCTCGGATAACACTTTAAGATACTGGGTTTCTTTCAACTGTTCCAGAGTGTATTGGGGCAGGTTCATGTTCAGCTCAATGAAATCAAGCTCTGCTGCCTTACATAGTCTTGCATTTTCATCCAATGTATCAAATTCAATTAAGGTAGGCATTCCAAAATCCATGCTTTTATCTCCTATCTACCTGAACATATGCTGTAGGAATATGCAGGTTTTTGTATCATCACAATTGATTCAGATTAAAAGGTTGTATTCTATTTAGGTATGAATTATGACCTCTTGAACGAGCTGTTCTCCGGTGTTGTGGTCCCTATAATTCTTAATATTTCAAATATTATTTTAAGAATTCAGATATTTTCACTCTTATAACTGAAAGAAGCTTTGTATCCACCACTCCCTCATCCGTTTCAGGAACAAAAGTATTCGTTAAAATATCACCGTTAAGCAAAGTCTTGTACCAAGTCAATGCAAGGGCATAACGTCCGTATGGTATATTCATATGAAAGCCGTCTCTGCACAGGCTCATTCCTCCATTACCATAATCAAACTCCGGCAAACTCCTTAAATACTGGATAACATCACCACAGGGTATAAGCTTTGCTGAAAGTTTTTTTGCTGCTATATCATATGCTTTAGTAAGTTCCGCATACATCTTTTCCTGGCTTTTATCATAATATCCATATTCCCCATGGTTCGAATCCTTCTCATAAGCCCAGGTTTTGTGTATCCACTGCTTCGCTCCCGGTACCTGGCTGCTAACATACTCCGAAAGCTTTTCAAGATAGGGATTGTAGCTGTCCGGCAAGCCGCTTAGACCGCTGCATTGCTGCAATGTTATTACATCCCAGTTTTCTTCAGAAAGTGCATCCTGAATAGATATTTTCCTGCCGGTATACTCTCCGTTTATCTGGTAATCATAATCTGCTATGTTTCCTTCTACATTTTCCTGGTGTCGTTGCAGGGAACAGCCTCCGATATAGAGATTCACTACTTTGATATCATACCCGCCGGCTTTTGCTACCTGATATAGATATGCTGTTGCATCCTCTGAGAAACTGTTTCCGATAGCCAATATTTTCATAACAAAATCCTCCTTGTAATATCCTTAACACCATCATACTGCAATATAGTGTAAAAGGAAAGTACAAGGAGGATTTTTATTTAATCCGTGCCATACCTGCAGGTCTTATCCCTTCTGAGGTATGAAATACTTATTATGGCTAAGATGATTGTCACAACAGGCAGTACTATTAGTTTAGTTTAAAAACCTATGATGATTGCTTGGAGATTAGATTTTTTATTGGAGATCAGATTTTAATATGACTAGTAGAATAATGAATGAATATTAATATTATAAAAAGCTTTATTGGTAATTGAAGATCCTTAATTGTAAATCCATAACTGAAATTTTCAAATTAATAACTATTTGAAATAAGATAATCAGACAATCACTAAGCAAGGAAGAGGCAGTCTGCCTTTCTTATGAATAAATAATGACAGTAAGATAACCCGTCATGCAGGTCTCTTCCTTGCGAACTTATTGGGAAAATAGACTAGAAATTACGCAAGATTGTCTTTCATCTTGCTGAATACTTTTAAGATTACTAACTGTTCCTCTTCGGTAATGCCTCCAAGCGCCTGTTCCAAGAGAGCAAGTACAAGAGGTTCTGTTTCTCTGTAGGTTCTTTCACCTAAGGGTGTCAGACTGTAAATGTGTTTCTTCTTTTCTTCCGATACATCAATGATATAGCCTGCTTTTATCAGCTGTTTTATGTTCCTGGTCAGGGGATTTGCTTTAATATATTGGCATTTTTCAATATTTCCAAAAGCATTGGGACCTTCATGGAACAAATAATAGACTACTGCATATTGGTTACCGTCTAGATGGTAAGCAGACAGACAATTGTTCAGCCGGCTGATGTAAGAATTATAAAGCGCAACGTACTGACCGAAAAAATTGATATGTGGCTGCATAAGCTCTCCTATATAAGCTATTTATATATAAGCTTGAATAAATTTAAACCACTTCCAAATATTAAAATGCGGTATAATGAACCTATTATTAACGAAAGCTGAAATAGCTTTATTCAACTTATATAGTAACTTTTAAAGGATAGCATATCAATTTCACGATGTAAAGATATAACCTCAAAAACTTTCTACTCTTTCCATGACAAAATCATCCATAACAAAGCCGTTCCCGATATCATTTACCTGCGTACGTATCTTCTTAAAGCCTAATTTTTCATAAATATTAATGCTGTTACTATTATTGCGATTTACAGTAAGCCATATTTTTTGGAGTTTATTTTCTTTGCAGGCAGCTTCCAGAAAATCCATGGTCTCTTTCCCAAAGCCTTTTCCTCTGCATTCTTTTCTAATATAAAATTTGCTCAGAAACAGTGATGGTATATCTTTTTCTTCTATTTTTATACTTATATAACCTGCCATTACACCTTGGTCCAAGAGCAGATAATAACAATAGCCCTCTTTCTCAATCTGGACTGTAATAGCTGCCTTACTCTGAAAACGCTCCACCATATAATCTATCTGTTCTCTTGATATTATAGTGACATAATGCTCCCGCCAGATTTCCGCTGCGGCTGTGGCTATTTGTTCAATGTCTTTATCTGTTTGTGCTTTCTTAATTTGTAAGCTCATCTGGACTCCTCTTATTGTATTATAAGAAACTTCTGCTTTTATTTTCTTTTTATGGTCTTCTCTGCATCCTCTAATAATTTATCGATGGAATACTTATGGGAGCGGCATATCCTTTTTAGGGAAAACAAAGTATCCTTATCTTTTGTAATCCGATTTAAACCATAATCACAGGTTAAGGCTGCCTTAAATCCCAGTTTTTTAATTATTTCAATTGTATCATCACTATATTCGCCATAAGGGATGGTAAAGGTCGTCGGAGTATTACCGGTCATTTCTGTTATCTCCTGCTGCAGTTTCATAACGTCCTCTGAAAGAACCTTTTCGTATTCTTCTAAGGATTCTCCCTTCTTCTGCTTGCTGCCGATTCTTCCACCATGTGTCTTGTGGAGATTATATGTATGATTCTGGATTTCTATAAGTCCTGATTCCAGCATTTCATTTAAGAGCGGCCAGGTTAAATGAGCATATTCCAGATGATCATCTCCCACTCTTGTAAAATCATCCGTACTTTTTCCGATTATGGACAATACAATTTTCATATCGTACTCCTGCATAATGGGATAGGCATATCGATAGGTGGTAAGATATCCGTCATCAAAAGTAAGCATTATGGGTTTTTCAGGAAGCGGCTTATCTTCATATACATATCCCAGAAGATCATCCATTGTTATTGTGGTATAGTTATTTTCTTTTAAGTACTTTAAATCACTTTCAAATTCATTGGGATTTATGATATCCTTACCGGAATTTGATTTTTTGATATCATGGTACATAACAATTGGGAGATATATCCTCTTCTCCGAATTATCCACCTCTTCCACAGCTTCCTTGGAGGAGGTGGCAATCTGCCCCGGTGAAATATTAATCAATGGAATTGTCAATATAATAAGCAGAGCTATTAATGCAGCGGAAATAATAACATATCTTCTATTAGACATATACAAGCACCTTAAAACCGATTAATACAATATATGTTTATCTCCTTGCTTTATCCCAGTTAAATTACTTCATATCCTCTACGACCGCATTTATCAGAAGACTTAAATCACTGGAGGCCTTTTTGGCAATTTCTATTACTCGTTCGTGAGAATGTTTTACTTTCTGTATTCCTGTTGCCATATTGGTTATGCAGGCAATCCCAAGAACTTTTATTCCAAGATAATTGGCTGCTATGGTTTCCGGTACAGTGGACATTCCTACAGCATCTGCTCCATGATTCCTAATCATCCGTATTTCAGCAGCGGTCTCATAATAAGGTCCCTGAAAGCCTGCATAAACTCCCTCTCCGTAAGGAATAGAAAGCCTCCCTGCTGCATTTCTTGCTACTTGCAGGAGTCTTAAGCTGTAAGGCTCTGTCATATCCGGAAATCTTGGCCCAAATCTTTCATCATTAACTCCAATCAGAGGATTGGAAGGCATCAGATTGATGAAATCTTCAATTAACATTAAGGTTCCCGGTGAGAAGCTTTCCTTAATGCCTCCGCAGGCATTGGTCAGTATCAGGTTACTGATACCGAGTAATTTCATTACAAAGACCGGATAAGTAACCTCTTTCATGGAATATCCCTCAAAGAAATGAAATCTCCCCTGCATAATGAGCACTGGTGTTCCTTTTAATCTACCTATTACCAGGCGTCCGGCATGTCCCGCAACGGTGGACTGGGGGAAATGAGGGATATCTTCATAATTGATGATTTCTGTTTCTGTCAGGGAATCTGCCAAGTCTCCAAGACCTGAGCCCAAGACAATGGCAATGTCCGGTGATAATTTTAACCTGCTCTTTATATATTCTGCTGATTGCGCTACTTTATCGTACATAGGATCCTTTCTTTCGTTACTGAAAAAATTTATATAATTATTCATTTCAGTATTCAATGTGGTATTCTTATATAATAGTTGCATTGGTTAATATTATAAGATATTTACTCGAAGTTTACAAATCGGAATTCTAACTGCTGGATAAAATCATAACATTCTCAGCAGCTCAATAGACCTGACTCTTATAAAACATCAACCATTATTATAAAACATTAACTTTTATTTTTTACAATAACATGTAGTTTAGTAAATTCCTGATAGTAAGGCATACACATTTCATTTTNNTTGTAATTAATATATTTAAGTTTATTATTAATTTTATTAATTTCATTATTGACATATAGAATCAATAATAGTATATTATAAATAAATCAGACAAAAGGAGGTATTTTCCATGAAATATAAAGCTCCCGGAATATGTCCTGTTTGCGGAGATAAGCTCACGATTACCAAGTTAGGCTGTCCAAGATGTCATACCTCCCTGGAAGGAGATTTTGAACCTTGTGAATTCTGCAGACTCCCGGAAGAAGATCTTTTATTTGTTAAAGTATTTATCAAATGCAGAGGTAATATAAAAGATGTAGAGAAAGAGCTTGGAATCTCTTACCCTACCGTAAGAGGTAAGCTGGATACTGTAATCAGAAATCTGGGCTTTGAAGTACCGGCCAAAGAATCGGTAAGAGATCTGGAAGTTATAAAAGAAGCAAAAAATGAAATTCTTGAGCAGGTTTCCAAGGGAGAGCTTTCACCCAAGGAGGCTGCCGAACGTATTAAGAAACTAAACGCTTAAAGATAAAAAACTCTTAAGAAATTATCACCTAAAGATTATGAACTCTTAGTGATAATGAACTTTTTAAAGATAATGGACTGTATATTCAGTTTCTCGAAAATATAATATATTAAATGGGAGGTTATAACATGAACGAACAACTTAAAATTCTTGAAATGATTGAAAAAGGACAGATAACAGCTTCTGAAGGAATGGAATTGCTGGAAGCCTTAGGCACTGCCAAAGAAGCTGACAGCACCCCGGTAACTGTAGCTTATCCTGCCACCAGAAAAACCAATTATAAGTTTCTGCGGATAAAAGTTTCTGCAGATAAAAAGTCGTTAAACGTCAATGTCAATGTTCCCCTTGGTCTTATTACTACACTTGGCGAAGTTGCGGGAAAGATTATGGTCCACATTCCTGCTGAGGCCAGAAGTAAAATGGAGAGTAACGGCGTAAATTTATCTGAAATCGACTTCTCCGGTATTATCAGAGAGTTGATCAATGGTACTTTGGATGATCCTACTATCGTAGATGTTGAGGTTTGGGATGAGGAAAGTAACGGAAATATCCGGGTAAAGATTTATGTTGAGTAAGTTCTACCCAGTCTTTTGGATATCCATAAGGATTCGGGAAGAGAAGAAATTTTCACTTTCACTTCCCCTATCCCTTTTTGTAATAGATGAATTGTTAGATTGTATCCAGGATCTTCTGTCTATTGCAGTTTTGTTCATGCCGGATAAGAAGATTAAGCTGTCAGACAATAAAAATATAAATCTACCCGCACAGAGCTTCTCTCCCGCTGCCGTTTCCGAGATGCTAAAAGGCACCAGAATTCTGTTAAAATCACTTAAAACCAATGAATCCTATGATTTGGTCGATGTGACTGCTGATAATGTACGGGTATTGATTAAAATGCTTTAACTATAGTTCTCAAACACTGATATATGTCATAATTTATAAATTATCAGCAGCAGAAATCAGGTTTTCACAAGGGGACGGCAAATTACAAGAACCAGAAAAATTCATGCTTCAATTCCAAGGTATAAGAAGTCTTAATCCTTGAATATTTTAGCAATATTCAGATGAAGGGACTTCTAATACTTTTTCATAGGCGCATTCGTTCTTTCTGGCTCTTGTAATTTGCATGAAATCCTAAGGAAACATCGTATGGAAACAAGACTTTTAACCTTTGTATTATAATATATTATCAGAAATTACTCTGCAAATTTCTGATAATGACTGCTCTTAGCTGTGATTCATCCGAAGATTACATTGTAACTGTTTTTAGTTTGAAAAATGTATTGCATTTTTCATATTCCTGAATTTACGTGCTAAAGCGCACAGATGGGAGTTATCATGAAAAAAGTACTTTTTAATTATCTTTCTTATATTGCCGTAATTTATTTACTGTCCATGGCTATTCCCAGTGTTACAATTTACAGCACCGGTGCGTTATTGGCAGTTGGCCTGGTCTTGTTATTTGTGAATTTATTGATAAAGCCTTTGCTTTTACTGGTAACTTTCCCTCTTAATGTTATAACCTTAGGTCTGTTTAGCTTTGTGGTAAACGCCTGGTCCATTATGATTGCTGATCATTTTGTTAGAGGTATTTCCATGGGAGGGTTCTTTAATTCCTTGCTGGCGGCATTATTTATAAGTCTCTTAAAGGGGCTACTGGAAAGCAAAAAATAGACTATATAAGAGCTGTTCTCTTGAATGAAGGGCTGGAAAACCTGATGGTATCTTCCAGCCCTTTATTCCTGAACAACAGCCACTTAATAATCCCTTAATCAACTCGTTTATCACCAATAAAAAAGAGGGCCACTGTCCCAGGTCCTGTATGTGAACCGATTACTGTACCGATATTATTTATCAGGACTTTCCCTTTAAGCGCAGGAAACCTCTCTTCTATCATATCAGCCACTAGTCTGGCATCTTCGTAGCAGGCAGACTGGGAAATATAGCACTTTCCATTATAAGCCTGTCGATCCTGTGCGAGTTCCTCCATACGCCTTACCATTTCCTCTGATACCTTACGTTTACCACGGTACTTATCTCTTGGAATTAGCTTTCCTTCATGGTTTACATTCAGAAGGGGACAGATCTTTAAAATTGTTCCAAAAGCAGCTGAGGTTGCTGAAATTCTGCCACCACGGTAATAACTGGTAAGGTCTGTGGAAAAGAACCAGTGATTTACCTTGAGTTTGTTCTCCTCTAACCAATTGTAACAGGCTTCAAGTCCTAAACCTTCCTGCTGCTTTTCTTTTGCTAAGGTTATCAGCAATCCATATCCAGAGGATGCTGCCAGGGAATCCAGTACGACAACCTTTTGGTCCGTATACTTCTCATTTAAGATATCCCTGCCGATACAGGCAGAATTATACGCTCCTGATATACCGGAGGAAAGACTGATATGCAGAACATCTTTTCCCGCTTTCAGAATCGGCTCCCAGACTTCCATATACTGTTCCGCATTGGGCTGAGAAGTGGTAGAAGCAGCACCTTCTTTTATTTTGTTATAGAAAATATCAAAAGGCATGGATTTTCCCATATCATCCACATATTCCCTGCCTTCCATTGTATAGTGAAAATGTATGACGGAGATTTGATTCTCCTCAAAAAACTCCAAGGGCATATCTGCTGTTGAACAGCAGGTAATAATAAAGTCAGACATCTTCTAACCTCCTGGTACTATATTGTATTCCTGATAAAGGGTTGTAATAGTGTCCTTACTGCTATACAAGCCACCTTATGTAGTATTTAAAACTATTATATCTCTAGTAGCAAGCCTTGTAAAGTACAGGCTTGCTATTTATGCCTTCTTTTCATATTTTTTCAGCGCATTCATAAAATTGCCCTGAAGAAGAATTCCCAGCTTTTCCATAATAATTTTAGGCTCTTCCTTCATTCCTTTATCAATCCAATCCAATAACAGCCCGGCAAACGCAAATTTATAAAAGCTTGCTATAAATACTTTGTCCTCTTCTTTCACTGACATTCCTTCTGCAAATTCTTCTAATACCCCTGATAGAAGATTATAGGATTCATGATGCAGGTAACGCTCCAGATGCTCTTTGTTCACGGAATGATAGGTACTCTTAACAAAGGATTTATTTTCCAGAACATACTCAAAAAGGCTTAAAAATCCTCGCTCCCAGGTATCTGCTGTCTTATTCCCGCCTAATGCTTTCGTTGCTTCACTGGCATAAATCCATTCAACCAGATCATAAATATCTTTAAAATGATAATAAAAGGTTTGTCTGTTGAAATCACAGTCCTCGGTGATATCCATTACTGTTATTTTCTCAAGAGGCTTCTGCTTCAGCAATTTTTTCAATGAAGAAGCAAGTTCCTTTTTCGTCGTCTGTGACATTGGTATTCCTCCGACCCTATTAAAACATAATCTGTTTCATTATACAAAAATAAACCCTGTCCATCAATAGATTTAACTATTGATATTCAATTGTTTGTTCATTATAATACGGTTAATGACGATAATTAGAATACCCTGAATTTATTCCGGTATCAAAGATAGAGGTGCGCATCTATGGACTGTTTAAATAAAGATATGATAAAAACTTCCTTTCTTCCTGTAATAAGAGAACAATGGCTGTCTGCAAAAGATACCTTTCCTGCGTTTCTGATAGTAACTACAGACGCAGAGAAAGCTGTCAACGAAAACTATGTTCAGGACATATCTGCAAAATTCCTGCTGCTGGTAAAGAAATGTCCTCGTTTTCCTCTAAGACGTAAAAGTTGGAAATATCAGATAGATTCCCTTCTATCCCAGGTTCTTTTATCAGAAACTATTATAGAGCTTCATAAATACCTCACTCCTGAATGCCTAGATAACTTTGTCACAGAAATAAAGGATTTTCTTAGAGAAGTGAGAGCTTATACACCGGAACTCTCCTTTGCCGATATAGGGCAGGCACTTAGAAATTATATCGTTTATATGATGTTTAAACAGCTACATAAGGATAGTTCACCATTTTCAAAAACCTGTTATGGTTACAGTATGCTCTATCCATACACGGATAATTATATCGATAATCCGGGTAACTCTTCTGCTGATAAAGCTCGATACAATACACTGATACAAGACTTTCTGCATAAAAAGCAACCCTTTCCCACCTGTTCCCATGACACAAAGACTCTGCACTTTCTCTCGGCAGCCTCTACTGCAGCTGACCGTACGGATTCTGATACTGCCCGCTCCCTGCTTCTCATGATGCTGGAAGCCCAGGAGGAAAGCCTGAAACAACAAAAGTCAGAGAAGCCTTTAACCCTTGAAGAAAGGCTTGCAATATCACTTTATAAAGGCGGCGTATCTGTATTAATTGATCGCTACTATGTAGCAGAAAAAATGACCAGGGAAGATTTTCTCTTCTACCTTGGCTTCGGATTTTTTCTGCAATTGGCGGATGACCTGCAGGATATCGGAGAGGATTCCAAAAGAGGCGGGCAGACCTTGTTTACAATCAGTCTGCAGGAACATGCTCTTGAAAAGCTTGTAAATAAACTTCTTCATTTTGTCCATAATCTCTGCTCCACCTTCTGCCCGGAAAATACTGCTTTTCTGCAGCTTGTACGAAACAGCAGTTATCAGCTGATAGCCATGTCCTTAAATAGAAGTAAGGAATACTTTCCTGCAGATTATGTAAAACGAATGGAAACCTCATTTCCAGTACCCTTTTCCTGCCTGGAGCAGAGCAGGCAGGGACCTTTTGGTAACCTGGATTCTGCCGATCAGAGAAAGTATCAAAGAGTCATTGATGCCATACTTTCATAAGCTATGCCAGAATTCCTATTCGGTTTTTTATTGAGGATTAGGAGCTCTCTATAGAGGAATCTTAATGTACCCAATTAAGCTATATAATATTTATAACTTACACTTGACTCTCACGCTGCGTAACCTTCTACAATAAATTTATCACACAATAGGAGGTTACATTTCATCATGAAAACATATCTTATAACCGGAGGAGCCGGATTCATAGGCTCCAACTATATCCATTATCTTATGAAGAATTGCACGGAAGAGATAACGATACTTAATCTGGATGCACTCACCTACTGCGGTAGAAAAGAAAATCTGAACGCCTACGAAGGAAACACGGCTTATCATTTTATCCAGGGCGATATAAGAAACGAAGAGCTTCTTCATTCCCTTTTCACCGATTATTCCATTGATTATGTGGTTCATTTTGCCGCACATACCCATGTAGACAGAAGTATCAGCTCCCCTGGAATATTTGCTGAGGTAAATGTCAGCGGTACTCTTAATTTGCTGGAGGCTGCCAGAAATCACTGGAGTGATAATTATGAGGATAAACGATTCCTCTATATCTCCACGGATGAGGTGTATGGAGAGCTTAAAGCAGAGGGACAATTTACCGAAACAACTCCTGTTAACCCGAGAAATCCTTACTCTGCAAGCAAAGCCGGAGCTGACCACATGGTCAGAGCCTATTTCTCAACTTATGGCTTTCCGGTTCTGGTCACCAGATGTTCTAATAATTACGGTCCCTATCAATACCAGGAGAAGTTTATACCAAACTGCCTGTTTAACTGCCTCTCTGGCAATCCCCTTCCTATCTATGGAGACGGACAGAATATCAGGAACTGGCTCTTTGTTGAGGATCATGTGGCAGCAATTGACCTGGTTCTTAAGGACGGCACCCTGGGAGAAGTATATAATGTAGGTGCCCAGAAAGATTATACTAACCTTGAGGTAGTTCATAAGATTACGGCTATCTTAAAAGAAGGCTATCACCTGCCTGTTCCTCCCCTGGCATTTATTACGGACAGAAAAGGCCATGACAGAAGATATTCCATGGACTCCTCTAAATTACAAAGAGAACTTGGGTGGCAGCAAAAGATTTCCTTTGATGCGGGGCTTGAGAAAACCATCCATTGGTATCTGAACAACCGGGAGTTCTTAAACCTATGAATTATCAGTCAAAAGGAACAGTTTGGTTCTAGAGAGGAGTAAATAACAATGCCGGAGAATCTTTATACAACCGGAGAATTTTCTAAAAGAGCAAATATATCCGTACGGACAATCCGCTACTATGATGAGGTTGGGTTATTAAAGCCCTCCCTCATGAAAGAATCGGGTTACCGTTTCTATACAGATAAGGATTTTGCTGTACTTCAAAGAATCCTCGCCCTTAAAATGCTTGGTTTTTCTCTGGAGGAAATAAAAGAAATCTCCGTTAATTACACCGACTCAGCCTATGTTAAAGAATCCTTAAATCTTCAGCAGAAGCTGCTGAAAGACAAAATTGCTGCCTTAAAGCAAATGGAGCAGATTATTAAAAAGACAGCACAAGCTCTTCCTGAAACAGAAGAACCTGACTGGCAGCACATGGTTTCCTTAATTCATCTTCTTCGTATGGAAGAAACGCTTATCGAACAATATAAAACCGCCAAAAATCTGGAAGTGCGAATTGACCTTCATAAGCGTTATTCTAAAAACCCTGAGAGCTGGTATCAATGGATCTATGATAAACTTCCTCTTAACAAAGGCTGCAGGGTTCTGGAAGTTGGCTGCGGAAACGGTGAGTTGTGGTATGAGAATCAAGACCGTCTCCCCGCAGATACTACAGTTCTGCTATCGGATATTTCCTCCGGTATGCTTAGAAATGCAGCCTCCAGGTTAAAAGGTATCCCCGGTAATTATCAATATAAACAATTTGATATGCAGGATATTCCTTATGAGACTGGAACCTTTGATCTTGTAATTGCGAATCATGTACTTTTTTATGCCAAAGACCGTAAGAAAGCTTTGGCAGAGCTTAAACGGGTCTTAAAGCCTGCCGGATGTCTCTGTCTTAGTACTTACGGCAGAAAACATATGCAGGAAATTGAAGCATTGGCTAAGGAATACGATGAGAGAGTAGCCTTATCAGAGGTAAAACTCTTTGATATCTTCGGTCTTGATAAGGGGGCGAAAGAATTAGAAGAATTGTTTCAGGCTGTGGAAAAGCATTGCTATTCCGACAGCCTGTTGGTGAAGGAGGTTAAACCTCTCGCAGATTTCATTTACTCCTGCCATGGTAATCAGATGAGTTTCTTAAAAGATTCCAAGGATGATTTTGAGAAATTCCTTGCTGTTAAGCTTGGTAAAAAGGGGTTACCGGTAACAAAGGAGGCCGGAATCTTTCTATGTTATCATTGATTGCTTATAGATAACCATTCCTCCATAACACCTTCAAGCTCAGCTGACAGCTCCTGTTGCCTGTTATAGAGCATATTTAGTTCTTCAAAAGGTATTTCAGGTGAATTCATACGGTCATTTACTGCTTTTAGTTCCTTCTCCAGGTTTTCTATAGTCCGCTCAAGGTAAGTTATACGGACTGGATTCACCTTTTTTCCTTCTTTGTGGATTTGGGTATTCCTATTTCCTTTCGTATCTTTATTTCCTTGGATATCTTTATTTTTTTTGGTATCCTTATCTGTTATGTTATCTTTACTTAATTTGTTATTTTTATTCGTGATATCTTTATTGATATCATTGCTTTCTTTTACGCCAGAGATTTTATTGTTAGACTTCTCCTGTTGCAAACTAGCTGATTTGGTGTTATTCATATTTTTATCAGAAGCCCTACCACCCTCTAATTTTTCTTTTTCCGCCTTATAAGCATCATAGTTACCGTCATAACTCTTTAGTTTTCCTTGACTAAGCTCCAATATCCTGGTCGCTGTTTTATTTATAAAGTATCTGTCGTGGGAAATATAAAATACCGTTCCTTTAAAGGCCTCCAGTGTATTTTCAATATTTTCGATGGACACAGTATCCAGATGATTGGTCGGTTCATCCAGTATTAGCAGATTCACATCTGTAAATAGNNACTAAGCATCAAACGCACCCGCTCACCGCCGGAGAGATACTTTACCCTCTTAAAAACAGTACTTCCAAAGAATAAGAATCTGGACAGGTATTCTCTGGCGGCTCCCTCCAGGATTGAAATGTCCTCACGAAAGCATTCCAGCAGTGTAATTTCTTCATTCTGAAAAGTCAGGTTCTGGGGCAGGTACGCAAGCTTAACATTACTGCCAAACTCAATACTGCCTTGATCCGGTGTTATTTCTTTTAAGAGCATTTTAAGAAAGGTAGTCTTTCCGCTGCCGTTCTGTCCGATCATGGCAACCCTCTCTCTGAAATAGATCTCTGCCTCCGCTTCGTTAAATAATAGCTTTTCACCAAAAGCTTTCGTTAACTCTTTGGCTTTTACAACAATATTTCCCGATCTTTCTGCTTCCGAAACCTTAAGCCGCAGATTATTATCTTTCGAACCGGGTCGTTCAATCCGCTCCATTTTATCCAGCTTAATCTGAATGCTTGCCGCCCTTTTATAGAACTTCTCGTTACCGCCTTTCGACGCCCATTCTCTTAGCTGTTTCACGGACTTTTCCATGTCATTGATTTTCTTCTGCTGGTCTTTGTAATGCTCCTGCCATAACCGGAAATTTTCTTCCTTCTGGCGCAGAAACTCCGTATAGTTTCCGTTATAAGTCTCTGCTTCACCGTCTTCAATCTCAATTATTTTTGTCACGGTATGATCCAGGAAATACCTGTCATGGGAAACAATAATCACTGTTCCTTTATAGGTCTTTATATATTCCTCCAGCCATTCTACCGATTCCATATCCAGGTGATTGGTGGGCTCATCCAGAAGCAGCACATCNNTAAGAGTTTACCCAGCGCGGTTGTTGTCTTCTCACCGCCGCTCAATACATTGAATTCCTTCTTTAAGAATTCTTCGCTGAACTTTAATCCCTTGCAGATTCTGTTAAGCTTCTCGGTTACCTGGTATCCGCCTTTGCTTTCGTATTGCTTCAAGCAGTTATCATATTTATTTAACACTTTCTCAAGTATTGTCCCTTCTGCCTGCTGCATCTCAACTTCAAGACTTCTTAACTCTGCCTCTAACTTATACACCTCTTCAAAAGCCATATTAAGCACATCAATTACCCTGATCCCTGCTTCATAATCCGGTATCTGGTCCAGATAGGCACAGGTGGTATCCTTTGACAGAAGTACCCAGCCTTCATCGTAGCCCGGCGGTACAGGTGCATAAGGGTAACCTGCACAATGATTTAAAGTCAGTTTACCGGCAATCAGTTTCATGATGGTAGTCTTACCGCTTCCGTTTTCTCCTACCATTCCTGCTCTTTCACCTTCATTTACCATAAAGGTTACGTTTTTTAATACCAGTGTGGTATTCATATATTTTTTTACACCATTAACAAATACGTCTTTCATTTTTAATTGCCCTGATATCGGAGTCGGCCTCCGATACTGCCACTATATGCCCTTTTCCTGCTGCACTCTGCTTGAAAGAATTATAAAGTGGCATCCTTTCCTCTATTTTTTATTATCAACGAAGGGTTTCAATAGAGAAAGCACTACTATTTCAGGGCATAAAAAAACTGCAGAAGAATACTCCTTCTACAGTGCTGTCAACTTATATATTTAACCTGATCACAATTTGATTATATATTATTTAAAGATCTATCAATCATCAACTTATAATCCAAGGTTTCCTTACGATGACTTCAGCAAAGTATATCCCTTCAAAATGCTTTCTTATAATGAATCCATTATAAAAATACTATTAAATTGATCCATAGTTGCAATTTTCAGGTGTCATACCTTACAGCTCCTTCCGTGTTATACTTTATATAAGATGGTTTATCTTATAACAATAGTGTATCAGTATAGTAACGTGAAGGAAACCTCAAGAATTATTTTAAAAATTTATGACCTATCAATTAAAATAAAATTTACCTCTCCGGGCTAAAAATTTGTATAAAATCCATTTTATGCCTGTAAGAGGTAAATAAGTTAAACTGACCTATTTATAAATTTTTCTCTGCAATTAAACGGTAGAGATTTTTATTTTCTTTGTCCATACGGCTCTTAATCTTACCAAGTACGGTTTTTGTCATGGGCCGGAACTCTGCTTCTGCTGCAAGGACCTTGTTTTTGGTGTTGAACCGGTTCTTATACTCCGTAAATTCCGTAACAAGGCCTCCCATTTCATCACTGTAGGAGCTTGCCAGATTTTTTATTTCCGTGTCTTTGCTATCCCTTAAAGCAGGATACATAAAATCATCTTCTGACAGCAGATGAATATTCAGAAGTCCTGCCAGTTTATTGATATGGAGAGTGATATCACTCAGTAAATCAATATACTCCTCTTTAAAAGTAAGACTTAGTATGATGTCTAACTCTTCTTCAATGCTGGTATGCTGCTTTTTTAATTGTTCCAGATTAATCATTGTAACACCTCTTGTTCCAGACCTTTATTCCACACCGTATTTCCCGGTAAGTTCTTTTAATATTCCAAGGCAGTGCTCTTGTACGCCCTGCTCTGTTGCTTCCTCTTCAAAGGCTCTGACTCTTTCATCAACTGATTCGAGTATTTCTTTGGAAAGGCTTTTCTCCGCATAAGGGTAGATTACTTCATTTTCCTTTCCGATATGCCTTTTTAACAGAACTGCGTAACCGGAAGCTCCCGCTATCATTCCAAGCTTATGAATTGTTAAAGGATTTTCTCTGTAAAGCTTAATGGAATTTTCCAGGTCGGATATGTGCAGGCGTCCCAGATCATGTTCTACCAGCATACCATGCTGAATCAGATTGGTTCCAATCTTGCCTAAGTTATTCGTCATTTCAGCAAACAGTACCTGTTCTTCTTTTCCGTGATGATGCTTATCTGCGTAGTTTCTGGCAAAATAAATCATCTTCTCAAAATCCTCAGTTGCCGTTTCTTCTCCATCTATGATTTTGCAGCACGCATTTTCTACCACCTGGATAAGCTTTAAAATATTATCATGTTCTGCTACCATTAATTCCACACTGTACATATCCATACCTCCTGTATTATTTATATTGTTATTTTTCTTTTAGTTTAATGTAAGTTCAAAAACATCATCGGGTTTCACAACAAATTTAATTGCTGTTCCGCTAATCAAACCCTCAATAATTGCCTTACGCAGTTCATAGTATACTTCAATGGTGCCATTTACCAGTTCCCAGTATCTGCTGTGTACACACTCAGCCTGCTGCCAGCTTGTAAAAGCTGAACCTTGCTCCAGTACTTCATTTACATGGTCGCAGGGCATTCCATCAATGAGGCTGTCACTGATAACCTGAAAAGCCTCTTCCGCATCAGCAGTACCCGGAATACTATGCTTCTTACCAAATGCAAAAGCCGTTTCAATCAGCTTCTCTTTTCTGTTACTATCCTGATTTAATATTTCGGTTACTGCTAAAGCAAGTCTTCCTTCTGTAATAGAAAGTTTAGACTGTAACCAGCCATGTATGTTCATACCATCTATTATATCTTCCAGAGGTTCACTGCTGATTGTACCAAACCTCTTGGCAAGCTTATCTTCTAATTCGTTATCCCAGTCATTTGCAGCACTGAGTTCTACAATATCCTTCACCAGTTCTTCCTGGAGTTTAATCTTATTATATACCCAATAATGAATCGGTCCTAAAAATGCACTCATCTTTTCTTCTCCTTATTTTCTATAAGAACAAAATGCTATAAGGTGGGGCCGCCTTATAGCATTTTCTTTAAGGCAGCCCCAAGATATAGACAGGTGGTTTGCAGTACCGCAAGCAGGCTTGCGGTATGAGCGCTCCAAAGCGCTAAGGGTAGCTGATGTAAAATTAAGAACATTTCACACCTTTATTTGTGCAATGCAACATCTGTAGTAGATGCAGCCTGCACATTTGTATACACTGTACATTCGTACACACTCATTTGTACTCACGTACATTTGCACAAGCTGTACATTCTGTACAAAGGGAGTGTATGCATGGATGAATCTATATCTTAAAGGAGCGTTAAGCATTATTACCTTATCTTGTTACTTCGCTAACTGGCTGTTTAATTTCTCAAGTACTACATTTACGTCCATTCCGTGAACTGCACAGGCATCCTCTAAGGATTCCATCTGTGAGGAAGGGCAGCCTAAGCAGTGCATACCAACCTCTAACAGGATAGGCGCCAGGTTAGAATCGACGCGAAGAATGTCGCCGATTAACATATCCTTTGTAATAGCACCTTCTACTTCTACTGTTGCAGCAACTTCTTCTTCGTTGCCAAAGAACAGTTCCATATCCTCTTCAACAGTACCGATTCCGGCAATACCGAAGTTCTCTACCAGTACCTTTACAACGTTAGGAGAAAGGAAAGCAGGTAATGTAGGTCCTAAGTGGATATTCTTAACACCAAGGTGTAATAAAGCTAATAATACGATAACAGCTTTCTGCTCATACCAAGCGATATTGTAGATGATAGGCAGATCGTTAATGTCCTCCAGACCGAATACTTCCTTAAGCTTTAATGCGATTACTGCAAGTGAGTAGGAATCGTTACACTGTCCGGCATCCAGAACTCTTGGAATACCACCGATATCACCAAGCTCTAATTTGTTGTATTTATATTTTGCACAACCTGCTGTTAAAATAACCGCATCTTTCGGAAGAGCATTTGCGAAATCTGTGTAATAGTTTCTGGATTTTGCTCTGCCGTCGCAACCAGCCATAACTACAAATTTCTTAATAGCTCCGGATTTCACAGCGCCTACTACTGCATCAGCAAGTGCAAGTACCTGATTGTGTGCGAAACCACCAACGATTTCACCGGTTTCGATTTCTGTAGGAGCTGCACACTTCTTAGCATGCTCGATAATTTCTGAGAAATCCTTCTCCTGTCCGATTTCACCGCCAATGTGCTTGCAGCCGGGGAAACCAGCAGCGCCTGTTGTGTAGAGTCTGTCTTTGTAGCTGTCCTTGGGAGGAACGATACAGTTGGTTGTCATTAAGATCGGTCCGTTAAAGCTTTCAAACTCTTCTTTCTGTTTCCACCATGCATTACCATAATTACCTACGAAATGAGTATATTTCTTAAAGGCAGGGTAGTAATGTGCAGGTAACATTTCGGAATGGGTATATACATCTACTCCGGTTCCTTCCGTCTGCTGTAAGAGTAATTCCATATCACGTAAATCATGACCGGAGATTAAGATACCGGGGCGGGTTCCGACACCGATGTTAACCTTTGTGATTTCAGGGTTACCATAAGCAGTTGTATTGGCAGCATCAAGAAGTGCCATACCGTTAACACCGTATTTACCGGTCTCTAAAGTTAGTGCTACTAACTCTTCTGCACCAAGGGTGTCATCCAGTGTCTTAGCAAGTGCTCTCTGTAAGAAAGCATCTACTTCTTCGTCATCTTTAAGAAGTGCATTTGCATGTTTGCTGTAAGCGGAAAGTCCCTTTAATCCGTAAGTAATTAGCTCACGAAGGCTTCTGATATCTTCATTTTCAGTAGCAAGAACACCTACAGTAGCTGCTTTGGCAGCGAATTCGAAAGTAGTACCTTCCCATAAAGCTGCCTCGCTTAAAGAAGCTTTGTCACTTAACTGGCTGATTAATTCTTTTTTTGCATCTATTGTTGAAACGATACGTGAAGCAATTGCTTCTTCGTCAAAGTTTGCATTTGTAATTGTTGTAAATAAATTTAAGGTGATCAGGTGGTTAATTTCAGTGCTTACCTTTTTGCCTTCTTCACGAAGTTTAGTAGTCACCTCAGAGATGCCTTTTGTCACATAAACTAAAAGATCCTGAATACCTGCAACTGCTGGTGATTTACCACAGACACCTGCCTGTGTACATCCACTGTTGCCTGCTGTTTCCTGACATTGATAGCAAAACATCTTGTTATCCATTCTTAAATCCTCCTGTATAATTTGATTATTTAGCGCATCTGCTGACCTGGTACTGCGCTTCGATGTGTATATCATAACAGGATGGTAAAATAAATTCCGTAACATATGTTACATTTAAAAAGTTTTTTTGATATTTTTTATAACCTTTACCTACTATAGGATCTGCAATTAATATAAAACTGCTCAAACTATGTGACACATACGGCAAACCCATTTCCCAAAGATATTCATCATGGTTTACCATGATGTTTTCTCCAGGTATAATTGACTTATACTAGGATATAACATAAGATAAAACTATTACAGTATTCTCTGCTTATTTCCATAAGAATAATTAAATGCTATCAAATATGCTATAGACTGGATGGTGAAACAATGAATGAAAAGATCATGGTAATTGAAGACGAAAAGAAAATCTCCGATGCCATTATATATGCTCTTAAGCGAGAAGGTTATATTACAGAAGCCGTTTACCAGGGTGACGAGGCCCTTGACAGACTTAAGGCTTTTAATCCGGATGCCCTTATTCTCGATGTTATGCTGCCTGGTATGGATGGTTACGATATCTTAAAAAAACTGCCGGACAAAGGAAATAAAGGTGTGATCATGCTTACCGCCAAAGAAGACATTGTAAATAAAATATTGGGCCTTGAGCTTGGAGCTGATGATTATATGACCAAACCCTTTGACATGCGGGAGCTCCTTGCAAGACTGAAATCCCTCCTTCGCCGGATGCAGACTGCCGGTGAGAAGAAAGACTCTTCTAATATACATGTTGGGGATGTCAAACTTCATACGGGGAATAGAACCGCTTACGCAGGAGATCGTTTACTGGATCTGACGCCAAAAGAATATGACCTACTGGCCTTGTTATTATCAAGCCCTGACAGGGTCTACTCAAGAGAACAGCTTCTGGATTTGGTATGGGGAATGGAATACTTCGGCGGTACCCGAACGGTAGATATTCATGTTCAGCGGTTACGTAAAAAATTAGGAAATGACTACGCAGATGTTATTCAAACCGTACACGGCATAGGTTATAAAAGCATAGGGGGTTAAGGTGAGAACCAGTATAAAAATTAAATTCAGTATATTCCTGGCGGCACTTTTGCTGTTTACGGTTTTCCTCCTAAGCCTGTTAGTATTAAGAGGAATCAAAACCAACCAGCAAGGACAATACGAGAAGTATTTAGCAAGGCTTACAGAAACCGCAAATACTTATTTTCTTCAGACGATTCTTGCAGAATCCAATAAGGACTCTCAAAGCTTTCTGCACAATAAGGGGAAGGAATTTGCAGACCAGCTTACCTTAATCAGTGGTNNCAGCAGGTTATCTTATATGACAAAGACGGCCTGGCAGTTAATAAGAAGCTGTCCTTTACAGATACTGAAAATATGAAAACTGCTCTTGCATACGCTCTGAATAATAAAACTGCTTATATGATAGAAAAGGATTCACTCTATTATCTGTCTCCCTTAAAAACCTATAACGAACAGGCCGGTGTGATACAATTTTATTATTCCCTTACAGAAAACCAACGCTTCTATAATCAAATACAGAAAATGTTTCTTTATATCGGCGGTACGGTTTTTCTGCTTAGCTTTTTATTTGCATACTTTTATTTTAATCTATTTGCCAATGGAATCATTCGGCTGGTAAAGACCATAGAACGGATTGGGGAAGGAGATTATGAAACCTCAGCCCTTTCCCGCAGAGATGAAATCGGCAGATTGAGTATCGGTATCCAGAAAATGAGTCATAAGATCAGGAAGAACATTGAGAACATGGAAGAGGAGCAGAAGAAGTTGACCCTTGCTGTTAATAAATTATCTATGCTGGATAAACAGCAGAAACAGTTTATCGGCAGCGTTACCCATGAATTCAAGACCCCTCTGACTTCTATTAAAGCTTATATCGATCTCCTGGAGATGTATCCGGATGATGAGGAACTTCTTAATACTGCCAAGCTGAATATCAAGAGTGAGACAGAACGGTTGTATGATATGGTGGAAAAGGTTCTGAAATTAGCGGCTCTTGATAAATACGAATTTGAACTGAACAAAGAGCCTACGGATATACGTCAGATGCTGTTGTCCGTAGTTGCCAGTGTTCAGGGTAAAATCGATAAATTTGGACTCCGTTTGGACCTAGACCTTGCAGAAGCTTATGTGGAGGCAGATAAGGACAGCCTGACTATTGTTCTGGTAAATCTGGTGGATAACGCTATTAAATATAATAGATCAAATGGCAGCATTCAAATAAAAAATTATAAAGCTGCAGATCGGGTTATAATTGAGATTACCAACACAGGAGCGGGAATACCAAAGGAAGCTGCCGAGAAAATCTTTGAACCTTTTTATACAGTAGATAAGAACAGAGCCAGGCAAAATGGCGGTGCCGGCCTGGGATTGTCTCTTGCCAAAGAGCATGCTGAATTGCTTGGCGGCAATATTGCTTTCGTCAATACAAGCGCAGATGAAACCAGGTTTCGTGTTACATTTCCGATATATCTTCCTTAGAGTGCGTTTGAAATTGAATACCTTTGGTGCCTGCGGCTTTGTTAAACAGCAAACCTTCATAAAATCATAGGAGTTAACAGACTTGATACATTTGTTTACAATTTAGATACATCTGTATATCTTATGGATACAAATACTTGGTAGGATATCTATATCAAGGAGGTAACGAGTAAGAGAAAAAGTACTTTTACTCTAAAAGAAACCATCGTTTCTTTTGCCGGATTGTGTGCCGCTCCGGGCGGCGGAATGGAGGAAATATGAAAAATTCAAAATTTATTAGTTCTATTTTAGTTGCAGCATTAGTAATAACTTTCACTGGGTGTGGAAAGAGTGAAGACAACAACAAGGTAACCATCAAGGAACCCGGTAAGAGTATAACCGTCATTGATAATGACACAAAAGAAGAAACACCTACGGTAACCGTAGATAAAATCGACCGATATGAAAATATCAATATTACAGACTGGCTGGATAAAGAAACTGTTATTGTATCAAAGGATAATGAATCACTTGGCAAATTGAGTCTGGCAGAACTATCTGATTCCTATCCGAAAAGCCTGTACCTTTATAACCTTACTACCAAAGAATACAAATTATTAAAAGAGCAAAAAGACACCAACCTAAGCGGTGGTGTTCTGTCAGCGGATAAAAAGCACCTGTTATATACAGAATTTACTTTAGGTGATCCCGCCTTTTATGTAATGAATCTGGATACCCTTAAGACCTTCGTTCTTCAGAACGAAAGTATAGCAGGGGCTATGAGCGCAAAATGGGCAGATAATGAAGTTATCGGAGCTGCTTATATCGGAGGTGCCTATACAGCAACTGCTTCCGGAGATATCAGTGTAGTAAAAGGCCTTGAAGAGGAGTCCCTGTTTCTTGTTGATAGGATAAACGATAAAATTTATTATAACACCAGTTCAGATGAAACCCTGAAAGTATATGACACTGCTACCAAAGAAAAGTCCAGCTTAGAACTTAAAAGTGTATCTGACATCATTCCTTCACCTGATAAAAATCAGATGCTTGTCGTTCAATACAACGGCTCCAAACAGAGCTTACTGCTTACCGATATAGATGGCAGCAATCAAAAAACCATTGCTGAAGGAACAGAACTTGGCGGTGTTTCCTGGTCACCGGATCAGAGATTAATTGCCTATAATCTTCAGGCAGATGTTAACGGCTCCTCCGCAAAAGGTCTTTCTATATACGATGTTCTGACCGGAACCTCCACTCAGATCGCTGTAGATACTGAAAACGCAATTACTGCTTTTGGTCCTACCGGCAAAGAATTGTTCTTCTCTGAATATAATGGAACTCAATGGAATAGCAGCATTATCTATTTAAAATAAGTATCAGAGCATTGCTCAGGCATCTTAATGAAATAACCGGTACCTTTCCTGCCAGTGAAAAGAAAGGTACCGGTTATTTTTATTTTATTGGCATATATTTTATCCCGTAATTATTCCTGCCATTGTTCTTCACCTGATATAAGATGCCATCTGCTATATCAAAAACATCCTCCAGCCTGTCCGCTTCAGAAGGGATACAGCAGCAGATTCCTATGGATACTGTAAGTTCACCGTTAATAGGGGAAGTTTTGTTCGGAATATGACTGTTAATAATACTGCTTTGTATTTTCTTAGCCAGCTTCTCGGCTACCTCTAAAGTGCCGTTTGGAATGATTAATACGAATTCATCTCCGCCGTAACGATATACCTCCCCATATCCGTCCAGACAGTTTTTAAGAATTTTACCTACTTGCTTTAGTGCCTTATCCCCTTTTAAATGCCCGTAACTGTCATTTAATTCTTTGAAATGATCTATATCCAGGACACCTACCGCAACCATGGTTCCTGTTTTTTTCGCCAGTTCCAGCTTCTTAACGCCATGCTGCTGCAATGCATAACGGTTTTTAAGCCCTGTTACATTATCCTTTTCCAGTTTTCTTTTGGTTGCCTTTATATCATCCTCTGCCTGATGCAGTTCCAGTTTCGCATTCAGAGCCATAATTTTATCCTGGTTAATGAATTTCTTTAACTCCAGATACAGTTTGGTATGGCGGATGCACATATTATCATGTTCCTTCTGCATCCCCCGGTCTTCGTAGTAATCCAGCCAGAATTCCACTGCCTGAAGCATAACTGTAGGAGACTTGACTTCCTTTGATAACTGGTCAAATATCTCCAGACACTGTTTCCAAAGTTCATGTTCTTTCAGACTTCTCAATATAAAGGTAAAATTGATCATATCCTGCATAAAATCATTGACCGGTGCTGCTTTTAACTGAACAAACTCCATCATGGTCTGCAGATTTTCCCTGACATATTCCTCTGAACCTCTTGCCATATATAGCTTAGACAGGCAGCACATAATGGTAAACAGATAGGTATCATCTTTTGTCTTTTCTGCTGTTTCCAAAGCAGACAACAGATTCTCTTCTGCTTCTTTTAGCTCTCCAAGCTTAAAATAAGCTCCTCCCAGATTCAGATCATTCACTACAAGCCATTTCTCATAAAGTTCGTAGAGTTCTTTCCCGTTCTCAATCAGATCCTCTTTCCCTTTGATAAAAAACTCTAAAGCTTTGTCCGTATCCCCCAGTTCCATATACCTGTTTCCAATATTACAGTAAAAGAGATGGAGCAGTCCTTTTACCTGATGTTTCGTGCAATATTCTATACCATTCAGATAACAGTCAACAGCCATGGTTTCATTATCCATGGCACCGTAAATTACGCCAAGAAGGTTCTGGCTTCTGGCACACCAGAAGTATTCCCCCAGTTCCTCATAACCGTTAATTGCTTCCATACAGCTCTTAACAGCTTCCTCCAGGTGATGGGATTCTAATTCCTCCAGACTTTTATAAAATAATCTGTCCGCCTCATCTCTCGTACCTACCATGACGACCTCTTTTCTAAAATGTTATACCTGCTCCATCTGATGTTAAACGAATCTTCCTCATTATTATCCAATATTATAAGTTCTCATTGTAAAACTTACAATACTTTTTTCATATTTTTGTAATAAATTGGCTTCTGAAGCAAATTTAGATATAAAATATCGTTAGACGCATCAGAGTGTAGTAAAAAAAGCCGTATGCCTGCTCCGCCAGCTTCTCGGAAAACTTCTCGAAGATTTTAGGGAATAACGCTTGTACAATTCTGAAAAACTCATTAATCTTCTCCATATTAAATACATATTCCTTTGTTATAACAGTTCTATCTTAATAATCAAAGGAGATTTATCTATATGGGAAATGCAACTCATTATATGGAATTACTGGCATCACATCAGCCCTGGCAGCTCATCATTTTTATGGCCATTCCGGTAATATGTGCCGAAACACTCGCTATCACTGAATTCATCATTTTGTACTCCAGAAATTTTACCGGTACTTCTAAGAAAATCAATAAGTTTACGGGTATTTTTGCCGGTATTTATTTTACAGGTATATTCCTTTATCTGTTATTCCAGGCAGTTATTCCTCTAACCACTTCGGGCACCTGGCGCGGTCCCTTTGATGTTATCGCTGTATTGTTTTATTTATCCGGTGTTATACCTTTTGGTGGTCTTTTTCTTCTGGAAACCGGAATTGTTGGAAAGAGGAAGAGTGAAAGTGAAAAGTTAAAGCTGCATGCCATTTTTGTTAGTATATTTTTAGTGGTTGCACATATTGCCATGATTTTTGGTATGCTGAATCCTGAACTCCTATCCGGTGGTGGCATGTAATCTGATATAGATATTCCCGTTTCAAAAAGTATTATCACACATAAAATCCATGGGTTTGTTTGAAAATTTCTTGTATCGTTCTGGATACCAGGCCCGACACAAGAAGTTTTCCTACCCTTTGAAATTTCATTAAAAAGGTATGCTGCAACCACAATGTTTCACTCTTATAATAGAAATGATTATTGCGCTAATTATACAGCATACCTTTTATATTTATTCTTTGGCTGACAGATAACGAAAGACCTTGCTTTTTCCGAGTGCCACTTTACTTCCTGCCAATTGTTCTATATAGATGTTGCAATCCTCTTCTAACTTATCAGAAATACTCAGCTTTATGTCGCTTATATACTCCGTTTCGTACTTTTTGCCATTTACCACAACAGCGCTGGATTCGGTAAAACCGGAGCCGGTTATAAGCAGCTTATCTCCCTGCCTGGTTACTTCTGTAATCTCAGGTTGTGTGATTCCCATGCTCATATCTTTTACTTCATTGGGATTACTTTTGTCAAATACATATTTCTTGCCGTATAAAAGGTCATATTGGAGGAGTTTTAGTTCTTCCTTATAATCCTCATTAGCAGAAGCTTTCTGATGAAATTGGGTTAAGATGCCTTTATCCATTCCCAGTCTGTCCAGCACATATGCACTTAATTGATAAGCGGTAAGATCCTTATCCTCCTTATCAAGCTTAAAATTACTCCACAGCACATATTCGGTCTCATGCCTGTCATTTGTAATATCCTTTTGCTCCAGTGACAAAGGCGGAAGGTGGTCTCCGTAAAACACAACTACAGTAGGTTCCTCATAAGCCATTAGTGCTTTGGTAAGGTCCCCGACAAACTGATCCGTCTCATTAAGCTGATTTACGTAGTATTCCATACTGTTAACATAAGCTTCAAGCGAGGTATAAGCAGCAGTCGGATAAGGTGCCTCTGATTCCGGTGTCACCTGAATCCTGTTAGGTGTCTCCGGTTTGTTATCCGGATAGATTCCGTGGGGCTGTACAGAAATAGTGTATATGTAATTCCTGGCCTCCTCTGCTTTCAGTGCTTTTAATATTTCACCGGTTAACACACTGTCCTTGGCCCACCCAAGCTGATTGTAAGATAATCCGCTCATAAATTCTATGGAATCAAAGTTATCAAAGCCTAGTCTGGGAAATACATCCTTGCGGTCGTAGAAAGACGCGGAGTTGTTGTGAATTACATAACTGCGGTATCCTTCTCTGTCCAGGTTATAGGGAATGCTTTCACAGGTTTCAGACTTAAGGATAGTTCTGTAGGGATATTCACCGGTTCCAAAATACTCCATACTCATCCCTGTAATAACCTCGAATTCTGTATTGACTGTACCTGCACCATATACAGGAACGGTCAGAAAACCGGAAGTGTAGTTCTCTTTTAAAGCCGTAAAATTAGGCAGAGGATTCTCAGAAAAAGTATAGTGCTTCAAATAATTCACATCAAAGAAGGATTCCAGCTGTACCATAATAATATTGGGACTATCTGCCTGAGCTTTATCCCCGTTATACAGTACATCAGCTGCATTCACTAATTCATCTGTGATTTCCTCCATCCGTTTTGCCGAATAATCCGAAGGTTTATCAATGCCTCTTTCAAAGATACTGTTGGTAAAGCAGTAGGTAAAGCCATACTGAAAATATGCATCGTGAAGATTATCAAATTCGTTCTGCAATGCCTTTGTCCTGGTAGCAGTAAAGGTGATAACTCCAAGAAGTATACCTGAAAAGGCCAAGAGACATACAGGAACTGCCAGCAATCTTTTCTGGGCTTTAATTTTCTTCCACAGAATTACAATCAGAAAAATCACTGCCGGAACAAGGATTGCCAGAAGCAATATATTAAAGGTGTTCATATACATTGGCAGATTTCTTAAAGCTTCTTTTACCTGATAGAAATCCATGGCTGAAATGGGTGTTAAACGAAAACATTGTATGATCCTGTTGACTATCCCCAAAATGATCCAGGCCCCGGCAACGACAGAGAAAAAGAATCTTCTTTTTGCAGTAAAAAGTGTTACAGATAAAGTCAGCAGTATAATAGATAAATTTAAAAAGAATAAAAGCGGTTCCTGCCATAGAAAGTAAAACGCCTTGAAAAGAGATGTCCGGCTTAAGCTTTCCAATATGATTGTAATTGTAAAAGCTGACAGCAGGGTACCTGCAAAATAATGTACAAAATTTAATCTGATGGGTTTTCTGTTCATGTCATTGACTTCCTGTATTTAATATTACACTGCTTTGTATTGGTAACTAACTAGCAAATTATACTTCTTATAACTGTTTTGTCAAGCATTATTTTTTTTCTTTTTACTTAAGGCAAGCTCCTTATTTTCTTTTACCCGGTAAAGTACAATCTCCTCTACCAGCTTCAACGGAAGCGGCTTATCCAAAGGAAACTGAACGGCTCCTTTGGAACTTTTAAATTCCTGCATCTTGTCTTGAAATACTCTGATGCCACTCTCCCCCGGATAGAAACCAATATGTTTCTTAAAAACCGCAAAATGCACCAGATTACCTTGGAGTTTAAAGGTTGGCATTCCCCAGCTTATGGCTTCTGTAGCCTCAGGCGCTGTTGAATGTATCAGCTTTCTAAGAACAGCAAGCTTCTCCTGTATCTCCGGCGGATATAACATAATATACTCATCAATTGTGGTAAAATTTTGCTTATTTTCTTCCATTCCATTCTCCTTTTGATGTATTTTAGTTTTCTTTTCTGTATTTTAATTTTTCTACATACATTCTCTTATCGGCTCTTTCAATGATATCCTCCAACTCAAGTTCCATGCCGGAACTATAATAGGCCATACCATGGCTGGCAGATATCCCAAAAGTACCAAGGTGCTCTATCAGTTTGTTCCATAACATTTCTGCCTGCGATAAGGATTTGTTTAAGAAGACGATAATAAATTCATCTCCTCCCATACGAAAGAACAGATTCTTCTCCCCAATCTTCTCCTTCGTCTGATCACAAAAGGTCATAAGGTATCTGTCACCTTCACCATGTCCCAAGCTGTCATTAATCTTCTTTAAGTCGTTGATATCCACAAAACATAGAACAAACTCCACAAAGCTCGTTTTACCTGTTTCCATAAGCTCTTCCAGCTTAATCATTCCCATTCTGCGGTTCATGATTCCTGTCAAAACATCTGTTGAGGCCTGACGTGATAGTTCTTCCTCCACTCTGTGTATTTCAGTGATGTCCATAATACCCGTAAGTATACATTTTTCACCATGATAATCGATTACTTCATAATTAGCAGTTACCCACATGCGTTTACCTTTAAAATCATAAGCAACAATGCGGTTGTAAACAGAATTATTACTTTTTAGCTCTTCTAAAAGAGATAATCTGTTATCCTCCTGAATATACCAGTTTATACTGTTATACCCTTTGGTCTCATCCTCGTTCAGGCCCATAAGACTTATAGCCCTTTTGCTGGCTTTGATCACTTTGCCATCCTCTAGCCTGGTAATGAACACCGGGTAAGGATTGGAGTAGAACAGTTTTTTAAAATTCTCTTCATTTTCTTTCAGCTTTTTCTTTGTAAAAAATTCTTTCATTCGGTGTTGGTAAAACATTATACTCATAAACAGGGAAGTGGCAATCATAATAGTTGCATTGAACTGCTTTGTAAGAGCTTGTCCTGCGTCCTCGTTGAGCAGGCTGATGCCGTATAGAAATATCGCATGACTAATAAGATATGATAAAACCATAACCAGAGGTTTCAATGTAAGAACAGCTCCGGCTATTAGGGAGAGAATGATATAAGAATATATATTTCCTGTGTAACGCTGGCTGTTTACGGAAGATAGGGCTCCTACAAGAACATACAGGAAAAAATATACTTGAGGTATCGTGGATATAAAACGTTTGCCGTTCTTTATATGTTTTACAATAGGCTTATAAAATATAAGAAATACTGCAGACGAAAGCAGACAGAATAAATGCACGGATATTAAAGTAACCTGATACACCTTGTCTGTCCCTATCCTTACTACTGTCCAGTCGAAATAAATAAACAGAAAGGAAAGCAAAACAACAGCAGCAGATATAAGCTTTATCCTGCTTAATACGATAAGACTATTATAACTTTCAAATTCTAATTGCTCTTTGCTAACATTTATCCATTTCATATTTTAATTCCTCTAAAGGTATCTAATGAAAGAAAAGCACCCCCGCAGAACCATCCGCCACTATAGTGACAGTATTCGGGAATGCTACTATTAACGCAGTTATATTATACAAAATTCTATTTTAATGCGCAAGAAAAAGTTAAAAATACCTACTGCCAATTTCTTCAATCATAAAAGAATTATTAATTTCCTTTCCAGCGGGTTTGTGTTAGAATTGTGATATTTAGAGGACGAAGGAGAAAAACATGAGAGGCTTAGGTACCATTGTAAACTTTTTGGCAGTTATCCTTGGAAGCGGTTTAGGGCTTTTGATAAAAAATGGTTTGAAACAAAGATTTCACGAAATTCTTATGCAAGCCTGCGGTACGGCAACTTTATTTATCGGCTTAGGCGGTGCCATGGCAGGGCTATTGAAAATAACCGATAATGGTAGTTTTGAAACTGCCAATACCATGCTGTTAGTAGTGTCATTGGTTATCGGTGGCTTTATTGGAGAAGCATTAAACCTGGAAAACCGTATGGAGAACCTGGGCAACAAATTAAAAAGCCTCTTTAAAGCCTCTGGTGACAACAGTTTTGTAGAGGGGTTCGTAACCTCCACGCTGGTTATCTGTGTTGGCGCTATGGCAGTTGTAGGCTCCATCAAAGATGGACTTACGGGAGATTACACCACACTTTTTGCCAAAGCCTTGCTGGATTTTATTATTGTTATGGTATTTGCCTCTTCTCTTGGTATTGGTGTTATGTTCTCTGCAGTTCCTTTATTGCTCTATCAGGGTTCAATTACTCTATGTGCCGCTCTGATCTCCGGTTATATGAATGAGACTTTAATCGGTTACTTATCCTGCATTGGGTCTGTATTAATTTTTTGTGTGGGGCTTAATCTGTTACTTGGTAAGAAAGTACGGGTCGGCAATCTTCTTCCTGCAATCTTAGTACCGGTCGTATATTATTTTCTGGCTAATATAATAAACAAATAAACTACTTATATCCATATGGATTACCTCCTCTGATTAATTTGTGCGGTTGTGAACCCACACTTATTATATCACTGGAGGTATTTTACTTGAAGCTAAAGCAGCTGTGGACCCACCTGTATAACAGGTGGTTTATTAAAAGATTGCCATACCAATAAAAAGAAAGTTCTTAGCTTTCTTCCGTCAGCTAAGAACCTTCTTACTCATACTTTATCTGATTTAAAACTTCCAAAACTTTTCTTAACCAAACTGATTATACAACCCAAATACTCCGCAAAGTGAATTATTTTGGATACCATTCATAATTCTGATTGCATAGTTTCTGCTACTCTTCATAAAATAAGCTTTCATTTCTTCCCTATGGGAAAAAACCTGCTGAAAAAGAACCGTTAAAATATGCTGAATCTTTCCTTCGGCAGTTACAATATCATTGCCTTCAAAATATTCCCTCATTGCACTCATATCCTCTTCCCTTAAGTCAAGCTCGCCTATGGACCTATCTGCGGTATAACAGCCTATTACCGTTAGGAGTACTGCATCACAAATATTATCATAATATGCTTCCTGGTAGTCAGGCATAAGCCTTTCTAACCGTCTTGCGACGTTCTCAGGAGCAAATACCTGTAAGAAATCATTCTCAAGTTTGATATTGCATAAATATTGATATATTGCATCAATCCCTTTAAGGTTGTCAATGGTACCCACCGTTGGATAATCCAATGTTAATAAATGGTCCTGGGGCTTGAATTTCGGATCATAATGAATGAAAAAAGCAGGCATTCCGTCCAGAAAGGTTTCTTTTAGATTTCTTAAACCGAAATCCTTAAAATCTTTGAGAATATTCTCATATAACGCTTTCGCTTTATATACCTTCTCCCTTACTGCCTCATACCCCAGCTTATAGACATAAGCTGCTTCCTGTTTATTTTCACTTCTGACACTGAATGCATTCCCTTCCCTTTCATACTCCTCGATACAATAGAGAATTGCTTCCATCAGCATTCTGGCAGTCTCATAGGTCACGGAACTACTGTCTCCCGAGGTGAATTGAAAAGTAAGCTTCTCCACTAAGGGCAGAAGTTCTTCCATCGTATACTCTATATCCATATAGCCTCCCATTAATCCCAAAAGATTTCTTTTAAGACCTCCAGATATAACTCCCTGTCCCAACGTGTTACCTCGTCGAACTGGCTGAATTCTCCGCTGCCGCCAGTCTGTTTATAACCTCGATACCCTGCCCTGATAGCTTCTGTGAATTTCTCCAGACAAGTACCGGCAAGATATTCCAAGTCGCCTGTACATACCTCTTCAAACTGCTCTTTCATAAAGGTAAACAGTTCATCATCGGTGAGATTATCCTCCGCTTCATTCTTAAACTGATAAAAGATATCCTGGAGATCTGTCAGCGTCTGCATGTAATTATCCTGTGTAATATACTGGGAATCACAGAAGTGGTATATAAGTTTTGGAAGAATACCTTCCCCAAATTCCACTCTCTGGGTGTTCTTAAGACTGTCGTTTCTCATTACCACCAATTCCTTCGCCTCTTCATAGGATAAAGACAGACCGAAGCTTTCTGTTTTTTCATTAACCGCCAGAAGTGCCGTTATTTCAGCTTCCTGCTTTTTAAGCTGTATTAATTCAAATAAATTGTCCTCCATAAATAATCCTCCTTCCAAGATGGTATCTCATTATAGGGCAGCTTCCAATCTATTACAAGACTTGAAAAAATCGAGATTTTATGGTAATATATATACAGGAAGAGACAGATTGGCAAAAATCTGTCTCTTTTTTATGCTTTTGAGGGCTAAGAAAGGATAGTCTTTCTCAATGGGACGGTGAATTGCAAAAAAGAGAAAGAACTCATGCTTCGATNNTTCAGAGAAAAGGACTTCTAATACCTCTCCATAGGCACATTCGTTCTTTCTCTTTTTTACAGTTCACCTGAAATCATATGAAAGCAGGGTTTTTTATGTTTTTGCAATCTGAATCCTATGTAATTACGATTTTAGTCTTTTACAACCGGAATTCTATGTAATATGGTTTTAATTTTTGCAACCTGAATTCTATGTAATAATGGTTTTAGTTTTTACAACATAAACCCCTATATAATCATGGTTTTAGTTTTTCAAAGTGTGAAAACCTATGTAATGTCTTAGTTTTTTACAATAAACCTGAAATCATATAAAAGCAAGGTATTTGCACTCAAATTTATAATGCAGATTGAAAAGAAAAAAACAGATAATTATGACCTAAAAATACACACATATATATTCATTTTAAATATGGTATAAAAAGTATTGAAATATTGAAATTATCTATTGACTATCACCCAACGTGATAGTGTATGTTTATTACAGAGATTAGAAGAAATAAAGCAGCTGTTACCACTTAACCTATAAATATATAAGCAACCTAAATATAATCTCTGATTATGGAGGTACCGCCATGATGACAGTAAAACAGGTCTCTGACCTTACGGGAGTAAGTGTTCGTACTTTGCAGTATTATGATGAAATCGATCTTTTAAAACCATCAGATACTACAGCCGCCGGATATAGGCTCTATAATAAGACATCTCTGGAGACCCTTCAACAGATACTGTTTTTTAAAGAACTGGACTTTCCTTTAAAGGATATAAAAGCAATTATGCAAAATCCACAGTTTGACAGGCTAAAAGCTTTAAGAGAACAACGAAAGCTTATACAGGCTAAGGCTGACAGACTTGGTAACCTGCTTGGTCTAATCGACAGGCTTTTGAAAGGAGAAGAGGATATGAGCTTTAAGGAATTCGATATGACGGAATATTTTACTGCCTTGGAGGATTTTAAGGAAAACCACTTAGATGAGATTGTAACTTACTGGGGTAGCATGGAAAAGTTCGATGAGATGTTTGAGACCATGAAAGAAAAGGAATCAGAAATCGGTCAATTGGCAATAAAGCAATATGGCAGTATTGAGAAATATACACAAGCGATGAAGCAAAACCTGACGGACTTCAAAGGCACAATGGACAGAATGAATTCACTTGCAGACCCATCGAAGGATTATGTAGCTAAAAATACAGAACTCCATAAAAAATTAACTTCTGACATCAGAAAAGATCCTGCTTCAGCAGAAATACAGAGTATCGTAAAAGAATTGATGGACTTAATGAAGGTTACCTTAAACGGAATAGACATGGGTGATAATTACTGGAATCTTGTATTAGAAGGCTTTACCACTGACAAGGCTGTCAGAGAAGCTACCGACAGAATATATGGTGAAGGTGCTTCCACCTTCCTGGCCAATGCTTATAAGACCTATCTTAAAGAGCATCAATTGATTTAATACATTAAATCAATTGGTTGATGAAGATACTATAGAGAGTAGACCGATAGTGTAAAATTTTGTATAAACAGGTTCTTCTAATAAAAATAAGAAAGGGAACAACTTCTTAAAAGTTTAAAGTGACCAATCACTAAACACAAAAGAACATATTATTATAAGCACTATCAAATAATAAATCTATTGATATAATTTTCTTTATCCCAAATGTATATCAACTCATATCACAGCAAGTTGAAAGGGTTTATACGTGGTTTTAAAGGAGTATCAACAAAATACCTTAACAATTATCCTACATGGAATAATTGTGTCAATATGAATAGTAGTTCAATAGATGATAAAGTGAATACTCTTTTGAGAACAGCCCTGTCAGCATTAGCACTGGTTAAATGTAGGGAATTAGCAAAACGACCGGCTGTTCCATTGATTAAGTAAATATATTGAATTACGGTAGTATTTTAGATATGTACATTATATAATAACAATACAGTTAAATCAGAATTGTAAATTTATGTGAAGGAAATAAAATAATATAAAAGAGGCGGAAGTTTTATGGAATTGGTATGTCCTTATTGTAGTTCTAACCTAATACAAGGTTTTATTGATAGTGTAAAATATCCATTTAAGTGGCATAATAAGGAACTGAAAATAATTGAAAAGTATACAGTATTTGTTGGGAAGTATTATCTTAGAAATCCAAAATAAAAAGTTATAGATATAATAATTGCAATAAAATTCNNAAATTATTATTGACTTGAGTAGTATTTAATATGTCTTAATCGTTTTAATTAGCGAAGTAAAAATTACTTATGTAATCTGAATATTTAAAGGAGTTAGGTAATCTAATGGGCAGTATAAAATTTGCACTTTTTACAGATCTACATCATGATGTTATTCCAGATGGGTTAGATAGGCAATCATGATACTGACCTGTATACTAAAAAAGATGTTATAAATTGGCTTGGTATGGAACACTCATACTATTCATTTGAATGTGGAAATATAAAGTTTATAGTGCTTGATGCAGCTTTTATTCGATACGGTAATGAATTTGAAAGTATATCATAAGCGTAATTATGAAGTAACAGATGGTATATATCCATCAATACCCGATTTTGAATTAATTTGGCTACAGCGAGAAATTTCAGAAAGCTTGCCTATAGTTATATTTTCGCATCACAGCTTAGAAAACAGCTTTAGAAAACGTGGTGTATCAAACCGAGAAGAAGTACAAAATATCATTAATCAAGCAACAGCTAATGGGAAGAAAATATTACTTTGTGTTAATGGTCACGACCATACAGATTCAATAGAAAAAATTAACAAAACTTATTATTTTACCCTTAACGCAATATCTTATAAATGGTTTGGTCCAGAATTTGAACATTTTTGCTATTCCAGTGAAATTCACGAAAAATATCCATCTATAAAAGATATTGTCTTACATAGTGAACCTTTATCTGCTATTATATCAATTGATGAACAATACAATATTGAGATACAAGGTATGGAAGGTGGCTATCAAAAAATTACACCAAAGGAGTTAGGGATTACTGGTCCTTGGGATGGAAGAATACTTTCTCCTAATGTATCTTCTATGAGGTTATTGTTTGAATAGTATAGAAAATAATATGGCTACAGTTGAAATATTATAAAAATAAGTAATAGCAAAGGTTACACGACATTGTACATATTGATAAAAAGTTCGTCTTATTTATATAAAAAATCCAATTTAGCAGAGCATTTTATGCCCTGCTAAAATCATATCGTTTTTCATCCATATGTTGTGACAGAGCCTATTATTAAATAAGCAAAGTCTAACATCAATATTATCCAGATATGATGTATAACAAATAACTTTATTATTAAATAAGCAAAGCCTAACGTCAATAGGAGCACAGGCAATTTGCATAAAATAGAAAGAACGAATNNGAATATTTTGTGCTATATTATCAAACAGATTGTCTGAGCGAAGCGAGTTATCTGTTTGATAATATGCCAAGCATAAAATATTCAGAGAATTAGGACTTCTTATGCCTTGGAATTGAAGTATGAGTCTTTCTGTTTTATGCAAATTGCCGTCCCCTTGTGAAAAACTGCTTTTAATCAATCATTTAATATTTATTCAATCACAATTTCCTGCTCACGAAAGAGCTTCTCAACCGTTTCTTCATAACTGTCTAACTGTTCTGATTTCTTAATCTTTTTCAGATACTTCTCATAATCAGTAAAGACAGTACTCATATAGATCCATAATTCCTTCATCTTAAACAATACGTTCCTGTCAGGAGCAAGGACTTTACGGTACTCTTCATAAACTCTGTCATGAAATTGCCTGAAAACCTCTTTGTCCGGCTGCTTATTTTCCTTAATGGCAGCAATCAGTCCCGGATAGGCAAGAAGCCCTCTGCCAAGCATTAAGGTATCCACTTCCGGAAATCTTTGATTGAATTCTTTAAAATCCTTAAGTGTAAAGATATCTCCATTGTAGCAAACTGGATTCTTACTGGTCTTCAGGGCATCGGCAAAAACCGTCAGATTTGGTTTGTTCTTATAGAAATCCTTCTGAATTCTCGGATGAATGATCAGCTCCTTAAGAGGATATTTATTATAGATCTGAATCAGATCATAGAATTCATCCGGCTGTTCTTTTCCTATTCTGGTCTTAATGGAAATCTCTGTAACGGACTTTTCAAAGATCTCTTCCAAAAATCTATCCAGTTCCTCTTTGAGTGCTAAAAAGCCGGAGCCTTTATTTTTGGATACTACCGTGCCGGAGGGACAACCAAGGTTTAAATTTATTTCATTATACCCATACTGCTTTATCTTTTCCGAAGCACTAATAAAACCACTTGCGTTATTGGTTAACAGCTGGGGTATTAAGACCATTCCTTTGTTATTATCCGGATGAATATCCTTGATATCTTTATTTTTAAAGGCCAAATCCGAATTTGTTGTTATAAAGGGTGAAAAATATTTATCTACCTGACCGTAATAGGTGTGGAGTGCATTTCGGTAGATATACCCGGTTATCCCTTCTAAGGGAGCAAGATAGAATTTCATTGCTTTTTCGTTCTCCTTTTCGACAAATGTCATATGAAGTAGAGTATAACCGAAAAGCAACTTTGATTCAATATCCATTTTACAGGGCTCTCAGATAATCCGCATACCAGAAAGCAACTTCGCTGATACGATAAAGTTCGGATTCCTTACTGACACTGCGCCATAGCTCCTTATATTCCTGATGCCAGTATTCAAGCCTTACTGCAAGCTCCTTCCCCTGTTCCTTTGCATCTGCCGTACAGGGACCACAGGCTGCAAAAGCACCAATCTCATTAAAGAGCTTCATACCTGTCCCTGCTAAAAAATAAGCCTTGTAAAGATAGCGCTTCTCCTGTCTGGCAGTGGACAGTATCCGATAAAGAAGGGTTAAACAGTTATCTATCTTTACATTGGTTGCATTAACCTCATCCCAACTGATATCTTCCAGCACTGGTGAATAGGGTTTTCCGTTAATGGCATTTTCCGTTAATTCCTTAAAACATATTACATCATACCAGGTAACCGCATTCTGTTCTGATAGGGTATTCACTACGGACAGAAAGGTATCTGTTGCATCTCCATACGCAAGTCTTGATATTTTACAATTGATATCTTCAAATTCCAGCCTTTTTGCATTCCAGGAAAAGGCTGCTCCGTAAATCATTCCTGCTAAGGAAAATTCCGGGTGATTAATGTGTCCAAAATCGCCCCAATCCGTATTTAAAATTCCTTCAGCCTGATATTTAACTGCATAGCTGCTCATTCTGCTGATATTATCATAAGCGGATCTGTAATTATTTATCAGCCTGTTCCAGCCATTAACTCCGGGACATACATATTGAAGCGCACCTCCCTCTTTTAGTGCTTTGGTATTGTCCTCACTTTCATTGGGTTCATATCCCCAATTGAGGCAGATTACACCTTCAGGAAGTTTCTTAACAGCTTCCGGAAATCCGCAGATAATATCTCCCCAGAACATCGGCTTTTTTCCCTTACTGATAAGAAACTCAGATATTTGCCCTACAAAGTCTATATACATATTGTCAAGTCCGACCTTTTCAGCCATGGCTTTACTTTTTCCTTTTCCCAGGTCAAAGGTCTCATCTGCACACAGATTAAAATATTCAGATGAAAATAAAGGGATAAACTCCTGAAGTATCTCTGTAATAAAGGTAAAGCTATCTTTATTAGAAATATCAAGGGTATGATGAGCCATTCTTTCATAGAAGGAGAAAGGTTCCTTTTCCGCTCCCTCCAGTTCACAAAGATGTGAATAGGTCTTTGTACGAAGTACTTTATAAAGATGCCCGAAAGTAGCAATAGAGGGCACAAGATCTATGTGCAGGTTGCGGCAGTATTGGTCCAGCTCAAGAATTTCCTCAGCAGTAAGCGGCGTATCATCCCGCCAGACTTCACTGAAATTACGAAATAGAAAACTATGTTCAATATATAGCTGCAACTGGTTCATTTTATAGTAGGACATCTTATCCGCAAGTTCCTTCAGACTTTGTAAAGTCGGTATACGTCCTCTGGTTGTATCATGATAGAAGCCCCTGTTCTCTATGACCGGATAATCTTCAATGGTAAGGGCCGGAAGTACGGCTCCCTTAAAATTAATTATCTGTCGTAAGGTCTGGATTCCATACAATATCCCTGCACTGCTGCCACCGTACAATTCTATGGTGTCCTTGGTAATAATTAGCTGATAGCCTTCCGGGTACAAAGTAGTCTTTAGGCCGAGAAACACCTCTCCTGCTATTTTTTCTCCCTTGGAAATAAGGTAATGAAAACCCAGTTGTCTGAGGATTTCCTCTTTCAATATTGCGGCATGAGCTACAGCTTGTCTGTCACATAAGCTGCTAACAGTTATGCGCCCGTTGTATCTTAAGACAAAGCCGGTGTCCTCTTCCATTATCATTTTCTGTGGTTCCGGTATTAAATACATAACACTCTCCTTCATTTGTGAATATCTTCTGTTCGTAATTCTATATAACCTCGATTTATATTCTACCTTTTGATTGTATCCATATTTTAGATATATTACAAGCTTTTATGACATAAAAATACTTCATTCTCTTATGTGCAATTTACACTATAAAAGGATGAAGCACTGATTTATTTCATACTAAAACTGTCATTTAAGAGAAGGGTACTATATAGGAACAGTACATCCTGCCCATTAAAATCAATATAATCCCCCAAAATTGCACTTGATATATAGCGGATATCCACCATAGTTATCTTAGAATAACCTTCTGCTAACAGGGGTGTCAGACTGCTGCCAAAGGAATCTCTGAATAGTATTAACTCTTTCTCTCCTGCAGCTTTGGGATTCTCAATTGTTAGCAAAGGAACCGCCCCCGATAAGAACATTTCATAAGGGTCTCTGCCTTTAAGCTTGCTGAGATCATATATTCCGGAGGTACTGTCTTTCTCATAGTTATAGACAATATAACTGTCTAAGTGGTCATTGGTCAGATACGTAATATACTCCTTTTCCAAAGGCAAAGCAGACTGTCCGTAATAGACTCCATAAAAAAGTGTTTCCGGCGTAATCTCCTGATATTGATGATCCAGTATATCCTCCGCTCCCATAATGTTTAGCAGTTCTTCTGCCACAGGCTTTATCATCTCCTGCCTCCAATGTGTATCCGTCTTGTAATAGCTCTTTATGTCCAGAAGATTTCGGATATCAATAAAATCAGCATACTTCATTCCTGCTCTTATGGTATCATAGAGGCGGTCATAATCCATATGAGGATAACCGTACTTCTCTGCCAGATAATAACCCTTATCAGGAACGATACAGGTATATATATTACCTGTACTTTCAGCCAGATAGTTATCATAGAGATATTGAAATCTATTCAGGGTATTGGAAAGAGATGCTTCCTTTAAAGGATAATTAAGCTTTTCTGCATATCCATTGGCAATATAAATACCGTTATTATCTCTCTCTCGAAGTAGCCTATAGAGGGTATAAGCTTTGATTCTCCTGAAAACATCTCTGACAGGAAACTGATCCATGGCATATCCTTCAAAAGCATCTCCCATCTTATTAGAAAGGAGAAGTTCAGTGGATAATTCCGGTCTTTGCTTTAGCTTTCTTCTCTCACTGTCAGAGAATTCTGCCTGAGGTTTCAGGCAATTTATAGCAGAGAGGGTGAATATGGTAATAAGCAGTGATGATATGCCAATTACATATTTGATTCTATCTTTCATTACTTCCTCCTTTCTGATTTGGCTATATTTATTCGTAAATATAGCTGGCTACTACTTATCTTTTTCCCATACTTATTCGTAATCACTCTCTTTAAAGTTACAGTTTATCAGATATTATTTAAAGCAATCTCCTTATCCTCCAAACAACTCAAGTCTACAAGTGATACCTCTGCCTGCATAAGATATGACTTTATAGCATTTCTAAACCATCTACTACGTTCTTCAGCTCTCTGGCTCCTCCTTCTCTAGCTGTTATAGATACATTTTGGGTAATTAATCCTCTGATATTATTTGCCTTCAGACCATATTTACCAATGGCATTTATATTCTCTAAGATAATATTACAGAGCGGACTCTCCGGCAGACCTGTCAGATAGATGGCATTACCGGCTATGGTATCAAGAATGATATCCTTAAACGTAATATCTCGTATTAGTGGGGTTCCCTCATTAACCTCTTCCTCTTTCAAGGCATCAAACTCTTGATGACTGTAGAACTGATCTATGTAGATTGCTCCGCGGAACCAGCGTCCGTCTTCATGCTCCCTGCTGTAATTGCTGAAAACGATATTCTCATACTTGATATTCTCAACTACCCCGCCTCTGCCTCTGGGTGCTTTCACACTTCCAATGCTGTATACGTCCTGAAAGAAACAATCCTGTACCAGGACATTTCGTACCCCTCCAGCCATTTCACTGCCAATTGCCACTCCAAAGCCGCTTAAGAAAGTACAATTCGTGACTCTATAATTTTCAGAGGGAATACCTGCTTCCCGTCCTTCCCTGTCTCTGCCGGACTTAATTGCTATACAGTCATCCTGGCTGGCAATTGTGGAATGAAAGATATATACATTACTGGTAGAATCAGGGTCCAGGCCATCACCATTGGCTATGTTACCGTATTTTTCACCGCCTTCATTTCTCTTGGTATGGATTTTAATATTATTTATACTCACCTGATTGCAGTAGATAAGGTGTACACACCAGGCGGGGGATTGTCTCACTGTAATATCCTTTAAATATAAATTATCACAGTTTCTGATAGCCAGGGCTCTTCCGGGTTTTCCAAGGCCTTCTTTCAGCTCCTGCTGCCTTAGAAGATTACCGTTTGCATCGATTTTACCAGGCCCATCAATGGTAATATTACATAATCTTTCCCTATTCATATCTTCTGTATTAAGAAGGCTTGCATAGCACATGGTTTCCACCCCTTCAAAGCGATACCGGTACAAGGGATAATCTTTAATCTCCGGACTGCCAAGCAGCAGACTGCCCTCCTCTAAATATAGGGTCATATTACTCTTTAAAAATATTGCTCCTGTAACAAATATCCCTCTCGGAATATAAACTTTCCCACCTTTTGTGCAGGCATGAATCGCTTTTTGTATAGCTGCTGTGTTCACTGTCCTGCCATCACCTACAGCACCATAAGAGGTAATATCAAAGTGTTCACATACGGATTTTGTTGTAACTCTGATGCTATTACTCCTGCCACCAGTTCGGCCGTTATGTAAAACTGCTTCGATATAAAACTCATATTCTTTGTCGTCAGCCAATTCTGTCACTGTATGATCTGTAGCCGTGCAGATTCCCTGAAGTTTATCATCCATATATATGTTATAAGCAGATATCTCCTTAGCGTTTTCTGGTTTCTCCCAGAGTAGCGCTATGGTAGATTCCGTCTGTGCTGCAGGCGGAGACTGTAACTTTATTATCATGCAGATAGTTTCCCTTCTTCTGTTTAGTTCGATTATACATATTAATTTATTTTACTCTTCACTGTAAGCCTGACCGGTCCCATCAACCCGGAATCCAGACTTAAATTACACAATCTATTGGCTATGGTATTATTCACCTCAACCATAAGTTCATTTTCTCCCTCTTTCACCAATCCTGTAACATCAAAGGTAAAAGGAGCCCATAGCTTAACTCCTGCTGCCTTTCCGTTAAGCGTAACTGTCGCAATTTCGTATACCTTACCCAAATCAAGTTGTATGGAATCCGCCTGGTATGCTTCTTCCAGGAAAAATCGATTATAGTAGACAACCGTACCGGAATAATTCTTTCCCCACCCGGTTTTATTCCACAGTGTGAAATTCTCAAGATCAGTCATATTTTCTGCGGTTATACCCATTTTCCAGTCTTTGTCAAGATAGATTTCTCTTTCCGGTACCGGTAATAAATGACCATCAGCTGTTTCAATGCTCTTTGGTGCCAGCCTTATATTAACTCGTATTAAAAGAGCTTCTCTGGGAGATAGTCTGATAGGAATTACCATATACTCCTCTCCCGCCCTATACCTTACCGATAGATCAGTTATGCAGCCTTTGACGGCATCCCAGCTTTCAACAGCTCCAACCAGTGAAAGACATAAATCAGTCTTTATTTCTTCCTCTCCTTCATTTACCAGCAGAAAAAAATCCGAATTCTCCTTAACCACATGTGTAGCCCTTAGGTCTTTCTGATATTCTGTAAAAGTCATGACAGGATCTATGTATTGGAGGATAACTACTGCCAGATCTTTTAGGGAATCCACTGAGAGAAGGTCTTTATGAAACAATGGCTTTTTCTCAGGGTTGAATATAAGCACTTTACCTCCCTGCTCCACAAAGTACTGTATTTTCTCCTTATTCTTATCGTTAATCAGTTCTGCCGTATCCAATACAAGCAGCTCATAGGATTGATTTCTGACTTTCAGGCAGGAATCCTCTATACTGCAATCCTCCGTTATAAGTATTTCATCTTCCAGGTAATTGAATTCCAGCTGATTCTCAAAGAGAGGTTCTGCAATCTCAGAAGGCAGTCTGTGCGCTTCACAAAGTACAGCCACACGCGCCTGGTTGGTGCTGTCAGTCATAACCCAGCACATTCTCTTAATATAATCCGATATCTGTTTATAATAAGGCCACCAGATATTATTAGGGCCTACATCCGGAGGCCTCTCCCCCCATCTTCTCGGGCCATCGATGGAGTAGAAGAAAGCATGGGGATATAACAGATTTACGCCTCTAACAAAGAGCCAGTCCATGTACCATTTCATATCCTCTGCTGTAAAGGACCATTCAATCTTATTTTTACCGCAGCAGGCAAAGCATTCGTTTCCGTTTCGTCTCTTTCCCCGGTGCCTTGCACTGTCTGAGCTGCATTTGGCCATGGTACTGTGCTCCCCTCTGATTGCACGTCCCTCTTCCGGTGCCACCCACCTCCATACCACATCCTGAGCAGGGGTGTGAAAATATTTCAGGAAGCCGATATCATCACTTGCACCGGGATGTCCGGTTAAAGCGATTCCATGCTGGTCACACCATTCATAGAGAGGCTTATAATAGGCTTCTTCCATCTTCTGATTAACAGCTTCCTTGTATTTCTTCCGGACTATGGAAGCTCGGTCTCCGTCCTCGAACCAGAGCAAAGGGATATCGGTTTCGCTAAATCCAGCCCTTTCTATGTATTCCATGAAACCACCTGTCCAGGGAATAAGCCCTTTCTCATGTCCCCGTCCCATGATATCCGGCTCATCGGTAAAAAAGCCTGTAATGGTAGTTCCAAATGTATTCTTTTAGTGCATCATAATACCTTTCATGGGTCAACCGAATAAATTCCTTTGTTGCTGCAGGATTTAACAGATCTGCAGAAGGCGGTGTCTCTTCTTCTCCGTCATCCTCACCAAAATGGATTCCCCTGATATGTCCTCTGGTATAGCATTCTGTAAATACCAGAACAGTCCAGCCTTCCTCCCCTCCGGTATCAAAGCTGACTGTATTATCTTTTATAATAAGCTTGGTAATGCTCTCTGCTGCTATTTCATTATCCGATAACTTCCTGACCGCCTGTACCAGAACCAATCTTCCTTCCAGCTTCTCTAAACTAAGCTGATAATAGCCAGTGCATTTGAATTCCGTCAGCTTCAGACCTTTGCTTGCATATTCCGGGTTACTTTTGACCACCAAACCATGGGCAGAACCAGAAGGATACATAGCTTCGTCATATAGAACGACAACCATCCCCAGTTCCTTCGCTTTCCTGACTGCATAGCTTACCAACTCCATAAATCTGTCAGAAAGATATCCGATGCTTTTGGGTATTCCGATTCTTGGATGTATTACGAAACCTTTGACTCCTTTCTCGTTAAAATCACAAATCTGCCTGAGCAATTCTTCCTCTTTCAGTTCATCATTCCAGAACCAGAAGGGAATTGGCGTAAATTCATCCGGTGGATTCACAAAAGACTGTTTATCGAAAACGGCCATATATAACCTCCTTATAATTAACTATATGTTTATCTTCTTATTAAGTCATATGAAATATAGAAATCCATATTATATTGACTTTATTATCATACATCAAAATATGAGATAAAAAGTGTACATTTTATGATTAATTACGATAAATTCGACATATTTTGATTTACAATATATAAGGAAGCGTATAAAATAAAAATTATACTTTAGGATTACTTTAGTGTAGAAAACAATATACCCCAGGATTACTTGAGATATATAAAATTACTCAAGGATTACATGAGAGTATTACCTAAAATGGAACAAAGACCACGTTAGTTTTTGAGAGGAAATTAAGATGTCAAAGCCGAAGTCCATAATCTTTCATGATAATAATAACGGTGAGTTCCATATAGTGCATTCCAAACGCCCTAATTCTTATCTTATGAATACTAACCATTATCATCCGCAGTACGAGATTTATTACCTGCTTTCCGGTGACAGAAATTATTTTATTCAGAACCGTGTATACAAAATTCAGCATGGAGACCTGGTTCTTATCAATACCAATGTGCTTCATAAAACAATAAGCGGTTCTTCTGAATACCACGAAAGACTGCTGATTGAGTTCAACTCAAGCTATTTGGATAACTTTGTAAAGCCGGAGCATATAAAATCCTTCCTTGCTGCCTTTCACAATAATCATAGTCTGTTGCAGTTAAAAGAAACAGAACGCAAGCAGATTGAGGGTTGTTTCTTTAAGCTAATGAAAGAAAGTAAATCCCATGGAATTGAGAATAACAGAATGCTTGCCTTGTATTTCCTGGAGATGCTGGAGCTTATCAACCGCTTTGCAGAAGAAGCAAAATCTGTTGATTATGAATACCCAAGTATGCTCCATCAAAGAATTTCAGAAGTTGCTGCATACGTGGATCAGAATTACCATAAGGATATCAGCCTGGATACTGCGTCTGAGAAATTTTATATAAGTACAGCTCATTTAAGCAGGGCATTTAAGAAAGTTACCGGCTTTACTTTTATTGAATATCTTACAAACCTCAGGATTCAAAAGGCACAGAAGCTTTTATCAGAAACGAATCTCTCCATTTCAGATATAGCAAAAGAAGTAGGTTATCAGAATCATACGCATTTTGGCAGGATGTTTAAGCTATTAACCGGAAGTTCGCCAAGAGATTTCAGGAAGTTAAGATTACCTGGTTGAATACATCCTGCCAGTTAACATTGGTAAGTATCTCTGCATTATCACCAAGGAATGCTTGGCCCGCTTGTGTATCGCCTTTTAGCCAATACATAATCCAGGCTGTCATATAACCGCCGGCATGCCTCAGCATCTCACCGTGATCAGTGTTTACTCGCCTTGCCATAATTTTGGATACCTTACCAGGAATATCATCGTAATTTTTGCTTAGCGACCAAAGCGGACAAATACCTTGTCCTTCCGTTGCCGTTATATCTTCTGCAGTTCCTGCATCAAAACTTTGTCGGTCTTTACGAATTTATAGTAATTTTCATTGCGATATGAAAGAATTGCAAGCGCCGCCGCAATTCCCCCAATAAGAATCAGGATAACCACAAAGACCGGGCTGAATTTAGGTATTCAGCCCGGTAATCGGGTGTTACTTTACGGCTCTATCTCTGATAAGAATGAAATATTTCTTTTACAGTTTTATATGCTAACTTTTCTCTTCGATAATTATCTACTATTCCTTTATTATTCTGACATTTGGGTCTTCCATGAAACCAACCGTTATCTACCCTGCAATCAGCATACTGCCAGATTATCACACCGCTTAATTCCTCATCGGATAATATGGAATTTAACTGCTCTGATAAGACAGACTGCTGATACTCCTCGGTCCACTTTTCCAGATTATTGCTCCTATGTCCATAGATTGCAGCTGCGCCTATTTCACTGATCAGTAATGGTTTCCCAGCACCTTCCGTATGATTGACGAAAGCTTTTAGACTCTCCAATGAATCTGTTACCGGTGTGTTATGATACCAGCCGGGATAGATATTAAAGGATACTATATCAACCAGATCCAGACATAAATCAGAACCAATATGAGCCTCCAGACTGGCAAAGGTAACCGGACGGCTGGTGTCCAGATTTTTAATCAATTGGAATTGCTTTGCATAACAGGATCTGCCAAACTCTGTGTTACTAACGCATTCATTTAAAATTCCCCAAACATAGATAGAGGGATGATTTATATGATTTTCAATCATTTCTCTTATACAATCCGCACTTTGCTGCTCAAAGTTCTTATGCCTCATCTGTGCTTCGTTCAAACCTCTTGCATGTGCTTCTTCCCATACAAGAATTCCGTTTTCATCACATAAATCAAGGAAACGTTCATCATTCGGGTAATGGCAGGTACGAATGCAGTTTGCACCTAATGACTTGATAATTTCAATGTCTCGATACATTGCTTCGATTGGAACTGCACAGCCGAATTCCGCATAATCTTCGTGGCGGTTCACTCCTTTGATTGTAACTTTTCTCCCGTTGAATAATATCTCCTTCCCTTTGACCTTTATATCACGAAACCCTACTCTGTCAATAAGATCATCTATTATTTTATCCTTGTAAATAAGCATAGCATTCATAATATAGAGTTTAGGTTCTTCCAGTGTATACGGAATTGCATATGGGATTTCAAAAGTTTTCTCAATAAATGTGTCCGTACCAGGAATAAGTATATTTTCATCAAATATAAGACTTTCTTCCCCTAACTTTATCTTCAGGGTTGCCTCTCTTGGCTCCTTGGTCAGATTAGTTACAAGCGCGCTGATTGCAGCATACCATTTCCCCGCTTCCCTGTATGGGATAAAATGTACATATTTAATAAAGATTTCATCAAGCTCTTCCATTACTACCGGACGTGTAATTCCACCATAGGAGTAATAATCATTACTTACATGAAGAGCGGATTCTTCGTGAAATGTATTATCAACCTTAACCTCTAATAGATGTTCCCCATAAGGTATATCCTGTAAAAGTACACTGAACTCGGTATATGCATTATAATGATATCCAATCTGCTTTTTATCAAGATAAATATATGCCGTATGACTTACTCCTTTGAATACCAGACGGGCATTACCGCCAAAGGTAACTTTCTTCGAATATATTGCTTTTCCTTTGTAGGATGAAAGCTTTGGATTGCTCTCCCAGCATCCCGGCACAAGCAGCTTAAATTCCTCCTGTTTTTCCTCCTCAGAATTCAAGGTATGGAAATCCCACAGTGGGTCAAGCGAGATTTCTTTTCGTACAAAGTGATTCTGAAATAATCTTGGGTTCATTCATTTCCTCCTTAAAATACCTTTTGATCAGTGACAATAAACAGCATGAGTATCACCTTTTTACTGATAAAAAATAAGATAGTTTTCGCTTAAGCAACATTACACTAGTAACATTCAGTATAATAAATTGCAATTTAACTATCAATAAACTATAATAAGAATAAACTGATATATTCTAAGGTGGAAATCATATGTTCAAGATACTTCGCATGGGTTGCAATTCGACACACGAAATCAGCTTTGCCGTTAATCGTCCGAACGGCTATGAATGGTACCTTCTATTACTGGTCAAATCTCCTGCATTCTTTAACATTTCAGGGGAGTTGATATCCACACCTCCTAATACTCTGATAATTTACGACAGAAATTTCCCGCATGACTACAGAGCTTTTGGTACAGAATATAAAAATGACTGGATACATTTTGAATGTGATCCAGTTTTTATTGAGCAGCATCCCATTCCCCTCAATGCCCCCCTATATATATCAAATCACTACTATATTTCCGATTTGATTCAGAAAATGGCTAATGAGTTCTATTCAACCAATTCCTATGGACAACAAACCATTGAACTGTTGATGCAGCTATTGTTTATAAAAGCAAAAGAGCAGATGGAGACGAAAATCTTCCCTCCTTTGCACTCAAGTATTCATGATAAGCTGATTAAGCTGCGAAGCGAAATATACAGCAATCCGCACAACGACTGGTCTATACCGTTAATGGCAGATAAGCTGCATCTAAGTTGCGGTTATCTGCAGAATATCTATAAAGACATTTTCTTTACCACCTGTATGTCAGATGTCATCCAAAGCCGTATTACTTATGCCAAAGAGCTATTAACAGAATCTGATTGTCCGGTTGGTGAAATATCACATTTATGCGGATACAAAAATGATGTTCATTTTATGAGGCAGTTTAAGAAATTAACTTCTTTAACTCCCACAGAATACCGAAGGCTTAACTGCAGATAAGAGAATGATAGCTGTGAAAATATTAAAGTGCTTTGCTTTTATTCACTACATACCCCTTTTCTCATCTCCTCCTGTATTTCAAGATCTTTTTTAGAATCTAAAATACAAAAATGGATTAAAGGAACCATCCACCAGATATCCTGTAATCACCAGAAGCAGGCCAACCAATACCGCAGGCTCCATAATCAGTGCTATACTGCTTCCCACTTTCCCTTTGATTACACGCCTATATAGCTTGCCAGAAACCGGCGTTGCACCGATTACTCCAATGCTCAGTAATATACTATAGCTTCTGAAATAATACAGCGTCTCCTGCGTAACTGCCTTGATTCCTGTAAGCCCAAACAATCCTCTGATATCTCCCATTGCCTGGTTTAAGTTTTCTGCATTAAACAGAACAAAGCTTATTACCACCAGCACCAGCACGTATATGTGAGAGAGGACAGAAGGAATCCGTATTTTATTTTTGGACAGGCAGAATTTCTCAAGTATCAGCAGTACACCAAAATACAGTCCCCACAGTATGAAATTCCAGGCTGCCCCATGCCATAATCCGGTCAACATCCACACCACCAGCAGATTAAATACCTTCCTTCGTTTTGAGACCCTGTTGCCGCCCATGGGTATATAAACATAATCCCTGAACCAGGAACTTAAGGATATATGCCAGCGCCTCCAGAACTCGGTAATACTCTTTGCGATATAGGGATATTGAAAGTTCTCCAGAAAACGAAATCCAAAGATCTGTCCAAGTCCTATTGCCATGTCACTGTAACCGGAAAAATCATAATAAATCTGCAAGGTATAGGCTGCTGCATAAAGCCAGAAAAATAGTATCGATTTGTCCTCGGAAGCTCTGAAATGAGTAACCAGCAGCCCAAAGGAATTAGCAAGGAGCACCTTTTTTGAAAGGCCCACTAAGAACCTCCGGCTGCCGCAGTATATCTGCTCGAGACTGTGCTTCCTGTTATGAAGCTGCTCTGCTATATCCGCATAACGAACAATAGGACCGGCTACCAACTGAGGAAACAAAGTCGAATAGGCCATAAAATTAATAAGGCTTTTCTCTGCTTTAATATCTCCCCGGTGCACATCGATTACATAACTCATGATATGAAAGGTATAAAAGCTGATTCCCATTGGCAGGGCTATGGAAAGCACCGGCAGGGATAAATGTGCAGCTTCATGAAAGCTCTGTATAAAGAAATCATAATACTTAAAGAAGCCTAAAATTACAAGGCTTATCACAATGGAAGTGATCATCCAGTACTTAGCCTGTTTTCTGCCGGCAAGGCTCTCAATGCGAAGCCCCATAAAATATCCCTGTAAAATGGATGCAACCATTAGTAAGCTGTACAATGGTTCTCCCCATGCATAAAATAGAAGGCTTGCAAGGAGAATTATGAAATTCTTGTTCTTATATGGCACAAGAAAATAAATTATCAGTACCGCCGGTAAAAAAAAGTATAGAAACGTTATACTCGAAAATAACATGGCAACTCCATTACTGTTGTTTTTCCAAGGTCAGATCCACTTTACCGTCGCATACGGTTTTGAATGCATCTACAATCTGGTCTGAGGTAACAGTATCTGAAAGGGAACTTTGTACCATCATAAGCATTATCGTGTCACCGGAGGCTGTAACCTTTAAGTCATCCGCACCTACACAGATCCACTTGTTCTGATTAATACCGTCTAACATCTNNCAACAGCTTCTGTGTCCTTGCTGTCCTTTACCCTTACCAGTGCCATGGAATAGGCCTGAGAGGTAATGAGTGCTTCTGATACTGTTGCTTCCTTGATAAGTGTGGCATCGGTCAAACCTGTATTATACTGGAGAGCATTGGTATCTGTAAGATCAACTTCTCTGGTTTCCAGGTTCAGCCCCGGGTCCTTCTGTTCATAAATCTTGTCTATAACTTCACTTAGCGTACCCTCCGGTCCTTTAGAGGTGGCTTCACCGGATGACTTTGAGCAGCCTGCCAGACTTACGGTTAATAAGGTTACCATCATAATACATAGTAATTTTTTATACATTTCTTATCCTCCTGTAAGAACAATGAACTTCTTTTTCTTTTCAATTGTTCTTTGATATTTTTCTNNTTTTCTTTGTTACTTTTCTTTGTTATAGCCCTCAAGCCTTTCTTCTGTTAACACATCCCCTGCACTGTTTATATAATCCTTTGTGTCCTCTTTTCCGGTAAAAACATCAAGGAGCTGTAATCCCTCAGTACCCGTATTTAAGAATACTATTGCTGTTTCTCCCTCCCCAAGAAAGGGTATGAGATTGTTTAGTTCTTTTATTATATTGTCCTCTGCCAGAGAATGCTTATACAGTTTTAAAATCCGGTAAGTCCCTGTCCCGTTCTCAACCAGTTGTATTTCTGCAACTTCTGTAGCTGTATCAAGGAGTTCCTGTATATAATCCGGCAGGTTAATACCACGGGGTTCCAAGCTGAACTTCTGAGGTGTTACTGGTTCCCGGTTCCCGGTTATGTTATGGAATACATAAGTGACAGATAGAAATATTAGGAAGGCTGCTGCTGTTAAAGCAAACCCAAGAGGTGCCTTTCTTTTTCCCTTAAACCGATCTGGGTTTTCTTCGTCTTTTTTCATCTGCTCTGCTTTTTGATACACCTCGTTTAAGAATTCCCGGTCAGATTTCATATGACCATCCCCCTTTCTCCAAAATTTCCTTCAGTTTTAACTTTGCCCGATGGGATATGACTTTGACAGAACCGACACTTTTATCCATGACCGCAGCGATTTCTGCAAGTGAAAAACCATTCAGATATTGAAGCACAACCACTTTACTGTATTCCGGTTTTAATTCCTTAACTGCCTTCTTAAGTGCCATGGAATCTTCATTACTATAAATGATTTCCTCCAGCGTTCTTACATCCTCCAGCTGCAGGTCTTCAATTGATGTCATTTTCGTTCGATTCAATTTTCTTATATAGTCGATGGCTCGTCGTTTACCTAACATAAATAAATAGGTTTTAAACTCGTAATCGGAGGAATATCTGTCCGGATGCAGATAAATATAAGCAAATACCTCCTGCGCAATATCTTCGGAACTATGATAATCCTTCAGAAACTGCAGGATAAAATATATCAAATTATAGCGATAGCGTATTACCAGTTCTTCAAAGGCAGAAATATCCCCCTCAAGAAAAGCTTTATATAATGTTTTATCAGGAATCATAGAAGTGCACCCCGTTAATAATTCTTTTGTATACAACTCTTATTCGTTGCATTTTATTATAAGGTTACACTGAAAAAGAAAAATATTCGAAAAAAACAGAATGGAATTAAAATTAAAATCTAAAACTCATAGGCATGTAAAACCTGGACTAGCATATAATTTAGTAATAAAACGATTGGACAAACAATATAGAGACCTTGTTTCTATATGTTTATCACCGGAAGCTGCAGTTAGCTTCCGAATAAATCAATGTAATTTAAGGGGTTTGGGAGCGGCAGCTCATAAGCTGTGGCTCCCGGTACGAGGCTTATGACCGCTTCGTATGACATGCTGCGCAAAGAAGCGCAAGAAAGAGGTGAAGTATGATAAGAAAAAGAAAATCGCTGACTGCAATGCTGCTGGTAATCCTTTTACTGGCAACAGCATTATTGTCACACCCTTTTGCTGCGGATGCAACTACGCTATCCACAGCATTTTCTCAGACTCTGGAGGCTGAAAATGCCGTAATGACCGGTAACGTAAAGGCTGCCACTGCAAGGGCAGGGTACAGCGGCACCGGGTATGCCACAGGGTTTAACCAGGCCAGCAATAACTCCTGGTCCATGCAGCTAACGATTCCTGCATCACAGCACTATACCATTACCGTTCGTACTGCCGCAGACAGCTACAAAGAGAATTTCCTGCTTATTAACGGTGCTTCTGTTGCTACTGTTGTAAGCACTGGTGACGGTGCCTGGCACGATACGGTACTAAACAGTNNGAAGCCGGAACCATTACCCTCTCCATTAAGGAAAGCTGGGGATGGTTCGATCTGGATTATGTAAAGATTGAAAACGGTACAGGTGTTCCTGCTTCTGTTTATACCAAAGCAACTTCCTCTTTGGTTAACCCCAATGCCAATGCAAAGACCAAGGAAATCATGAATTACTTAAAGAGTATTTATGGAAAGAGCACCTTGGCCGGTCAGACCTGTACATTAAATACGGATAAAGAATCCGATGCTCTGTATCAATTCACAGGCAAGTACCCTGCATTGCGGTTATTTGACATGATTTTCTGCTCCCCAGCCAGCAGCTGGCAGAATGCTGATGAGGTACGGCTTGCCAAAGAGTGGAATGTGAAAGGTGGTCTTACCTCCTTCCAATGGCACTGGCATGCACCCAAAGGCGGCGCTGACTTCTATACCAAAGGCACTACCTTTGACCTGTCAAAGGCAGTAACCTCTCTCAACATAAGCAGATTACCTTTAAGTGAAGTCAAAGCTCTGTATGAATCCGGTCAGATTTCAGAAGAAACCTACCTCATGGTTCGGGACATCGATGTTATCTCAGGTTATCTGGATTCCCTTCAGCAGGAAGGCGTTACCATACTCTGGAGACCTCTTCATGAAGCCAGCGGCGGCTGGTTCTGGTGGGGTGCCAAAGGTGCTGAACCGTATTTGTGGCTCTACAAGCTTATGTTTGACCGTCAGACCTATTACCATCATCTGAATAACCTTATCTGGGTATGGAATGGTCAGAATGCTGACTGGTATCCGGGTGATCAGTATTGTGACATTGCAGGAACTGATATTTATGCCGATGCTCATAACTACAGTGTTCAATCCGACCAGTTCGTAAAAACCGTTAATTATTCCAATGGCAGTAAAATGGCTACTTTAAGTGAAAATGGAGTTATGATGGATCCCGACCTGATGAAGAGGGACAATGTATACTGGTTATGGTTTGGTGTGTGGAACGGCGATTTTCTCCTGGATTACAACGGAGGTATTGGTAATACCTATACGGAATCCTCTATGGTTTATAAGGTATATAACAGTGACGTTGTTACGACCCTGGATGAACTTCCGGCATTCACAGGAGGTACCCCAACACCTACTGTGACACCTT
>DJJW01000024.1:100557-133795 GCA_002434335.1 Lachnoclostridium sp. UBA6558
GACTCCTACTGTGACTCCTACGATAACACCTACTGTTACACCTGGTGGTAACTATAACCTGTCACTTACAAATACCGGAGACAGCTCTGCTTCCACAAATACTCTTTATAACAATATCAAACTGACCAATTCCGGTAGTAATGAGCTTACATTAAATAAGCTTACAATACGTTATTATTACACCAAGGATGGCAGCAGTAATGAAACCTTTTATTGTGACACTGCAGCCTTAACCTTAAGCAAAGCTCCCTGGTATAAGGCGATAACCAGCTCTGCTAAAGGAACCTTTAAGACACTTTCTGCACCAAAAGCTACTGCGGACACTTATCTGGAAATCAGCTTCCAGTCGGAAGATACCTTATCACAGGGATCTGTTCTGTCCGTAAACACAAGACAGAATAAAAATGACTGGAGTGCTTACAACCAGTCTAACGATTATTCCTATAAAACCAATGCCAATGTAACAGTTTATTATGATGGCGTGCTGATTCTTGGTACTGAGCCGTAAAAGAAAGGGTTGCCGTATAAGCCAGAGGCTTATACGGCAACCCTTAATCTTAACTGAATGTTGTAAACTTAACTTATATCGATATTTCTGTTTTGCGCAGGAATACATATGTATCAACATCCGATAATTCTTCTGCATATGAGAAATTCAATCTGTTAAATTTCCTGATTTCTTCCGGCTTGTTTATCTGGTATTCTGCCATATAGCGTACCATTTCACCTCTTGCCATTTTAGCTATGGTTCCTTTTTCTATCAGCTTTCCGTTAATCAGTTCTCCAAAAACACAGGTTATCAATCGTACTTCATCTTTTAGATAACGGGTTATACATTTGCTGTATTCTACTGAAGCCAGATTTATTATCAGGTCTGTTTCCGTAGATAACTGGACAGCCAGTCTGTCCTTCCAGAATTCATACAGGGAGCCAAACCCCTTCCCTTTCAACTTCGCCTGCATCTCGAGCCGATAAGGTGTTACCCCGTCAAAGGGCTTTAGCAGTCCATAAAATCCCGACAGAATACGAAGATTTTCCTTGATATATTCCAGCTCATTTGTCTGAAATACTACCGGTGCCATATACTGATACTGTATCCCTTCATACGCTAAGAGTGCTGGTGTAAGGTTGCTGCGTAAATCTATCTTCTTAAGGAGCTGGTAATTATGAGCTGCTATTTTATCATTGCACTTCCAGAGCTCCCTGGCTTCCTCATAACTTAATTTCTTTAAAAGCTTTGACAGATACTCTGTATCTTTAATAAATTGAGGAAGTTCCTCGAAAGCCAGAGTATCCGTATCGATTCTCATCTTTTTAGCTGGTGATATGATAATTCTCATTAAAAACATTCGCTTCCTGTTGTTAATTCTGTGGTAAGTATTATTGCAAATTCTGCTGCCTGGTGTCTTTGTTACTTCAGATGCCGGGATAAAGTATCCGCAATGTCACTAAATAGTCTCATAGGAGCTTCTTTATGTGTTCTTTGTAATCAGCTTGCAGCAATCCATAAATTCTGGTATCAATATATTCGTCATTATAGCTGAAATCTTCTCGTTTCACACCTTCCAATACAAAGCCGGCCTTTTGATAAACCCTCTCTGCTCTCGGATTAAAGCTATAAACTTCAAGTCCAATCTTATGCACCTTCAGCACTGTCATTCCATAATTTATAAATAGGGCTACAGCCTCAGAACCAATCCCTCTGTTACAACCGGCCTTCCCCATCAGAATACGAAAATTCACATTTCTTGTATCTTCATCGTAATCATTAAAAACAGCCTCTCCAACGACGTTACCGCTTGCCTTTTCGACAATAGCCAGGTCTAATCGGTTTGTCTGTTGGTTCCTGGTAAGATACCATTGTCTGGTTCTATCAATTTCCTCCTGTGAAGAAGGTTCCCTTGCTTCTTCATCACTGCATACAGAACCTGTGAGCTTTCTTAATTCCGGCTCTTCCAGTAACGCAAGCATTATCTCACAGTCTGCTTCTGTAAAAGGTCTTAAGATAACTTTACTTCCTTCAAGAACTGGTTTATTACTAAAATCTATTTTGCTATTCATTTTATTTCCTCTCGTTATTACTTTTCATTGCTTTTCAGTGTTATTTTTGCTTTCACATTTACTCATAATTTCTTATATAGTTGCTATTTCATTCTATTGCCCATCACTTCTACTTACTGCATATTATTTCATTCATTACCCCATCACTTCTACTTACTGCATATTATTTCATTCATTTCCCCATCATTTCTATTTACTGCCTATTATTTTGTTTTATTACTCATCATTTCTACCTATTTCTTTATTACTGTTTATAAATTTCTGAAGCCTTATAATCACATAGAAATCCGTCATATTCTATGCCATCGGGTATCCTTAAAAAACACCCGATGGTATTGTCATGTTTTCTCTTCACTATTCCTGAAACATTACCGTTATCCACGTTGCCCTCTGCCACAAGAAGGTAATCTTCTTCAACTGCTAAAAGAATGCCGATGTGATCATGCCATGGGCTGTTTTCCTGTTTTCTGCCCTCCGGGATAATGTTGTTGTAAATTACGATATCTCCTCTTTCCGGTATAATACCTTCGCGGTCCTTGAAAACGAAGCCTTTGTCCGCTCCCCAACTATACCAGGTACCTACACCGGCAAACCGGTACTTGTAAGGCGGCTGCTTAATGGGAAGTTCCAAACCTGCCTTTAATGCACAGTGATAAACAAAAGCTGCACACCAGCTGTTCTTTAATTCTTCATAAGCATTAGACTCCGGATAATATTTAATTATCGCAAGGAACTCCTTACTCTCCCGTTCTCCCTTAATGTTCTGTCCGGCAAGAGCTTCTGCCAGAGCAGCAAACTTAAAGCGGTTAAATAACAGGCTTTCCTCAACTGCCTCTGGTTCATATCCTGTAACCTCAGTTGCAATATTCAATTCCTTTAATAAACGCTTAAGCCTTGGCAGAGCAGCCTTTGGAATCTTCGGCTTCCTGGTACTATAATATGTCTGCAGAATATCTGCATCCTTAAGCAGCTCATCATATTCCTCATGAATTCTGTCCTTGCTGGAATGATAAAAGACTGCTGATAAGATAAGCTTCTTTTCTTCCTCTGAGAACAGCTTCATATTTTTAATTGCCGGGCGTGCCATTTCTGCGCTGCTTTGACCATGGCACATAACACTGCCGCTAAAATAGGTATAGATATCATGTAAAAGTCCGCTGATATAACCTATTTCTTCCTTCAGCCCTCTTTTCTGTGCCAGAAGAGAACAGCACCAGGCAACCCCGTAGGTATGTAACATTGCATATTTTCTATCTTCCGGATTCTCTATCCGGTTAATGATTCCGTCAACATATTCTTTAACAGCAGCTATTCTGTCCATTCTTTATACTCCCATTTAGGCTCTATACATTTTTGTCAATTTCCATTTTAAGTCTCTATGTACTTTCAGATTCTATATAGTTTAAGATTCTATATACTTCCTTAGGCTTTCCTCTATTTTAGCCTTCATTTCCTTTAAATCACAGTAGAAGACATCCACTGGCAACTTTTCTATCAATTGTACATCCTGTCTTTTAACAACAGCTCCAAATCTGCGGTAGAAAAGGTTAGAGGGTGATGCATGGAAATTATAGATTACCATCTGCTCCCTTCCAAGTTCTATGTAATTTCCCAGTATAGAGGTTAATAACATTAGGGCTATGCCTCGTCCCCGGTGTTCCTGGTATACCCATAACCCATTTAATTCTATCCCTTTTTCAGGAATATCCTCCTGCTCAGCAAAACTTGCAAAAGCTACTCCAAGGAGTTGTTCCTCTTCAAAGGCTCCTATGAGTACCCTAATGTCTCCTTGTTCTTCGCCTGCATTCATCCATCCTGTCCAGAATTCCAATTCTTTCTCAAAAGATAGCTTATGGGCTGACAAACCTGCCAATTCTTCTGGCCAGCATAAAACCTTCAACTCCACTGCTTTCTGCATGTCCTTTACGGTAAGCTGTCTGATTTTGATCATAAGATTTCCTTTCTTAATAAAGAAGAACTATAAAACGCTGCCTCCTTGATTATATCGGTATTTTTTCAAAAATTTTTTCACAGCCTTCTTCTCCTTTCTTAAGTAATGTATTATATGTTAACATTTATGTAATTAAATAGCAATCATAACAGCTTATACGCTAAATCCCTATACTTTTAAGTTCCTCTGGAGCAACGGCAAACTCCGGCTCAAAATCATTAGAACCTGCATACTCTGTCAGACAATACTCAAACCATTTTACGTTCGGATGTTTTTTCTTTTCCAGGTTAAAGGTGCATACCAGCAGTCTTCCTTCTCCCACCCTTACCTCAAATAAATTACCGAGCTTATGATTTCTCTCAAAGTTATCAATAGTCCACACCATGGGTTCCAGCTGACTATCCTCAAGTATACATGCCCTGGAGTCCGCAATCAGCTCATACCATTGGGGTGTTGTGTAAGCTTCTGTGGGGAAATATTTAAAGATTCTGTGATTTTCCTTAATATACAAACCATGAGTTCCAACAGGTACGGCTTTCCCCATACTTTCAGAAATGGACCGGAACATGGGATAACACCAGAAATCTGTACAATAGGTTCCTTCAATTGAATTATTCTCATTCTGGGAATCCGGATACAGGATGACGCGTTTTCCCCTATTAAGGTTATTCAAAGCTTCCTCCAGACTCTTTGTGACAATAATATCTTTATTTACGGCATATAAGTTCTTATCTGGATAAACCCACAGTTCGTATTTATTTTTTATTTCAAGATAATCTGAACTACTGTCTAGTTTGTTCTCCCTTAGAGAAACCTTTAGCGTTAGTTTTTTCGGTACCTCCAATTTCGGTAAAGTTATGANNAAAGTTATCGTGATATCGCAAAGTTGATGCACACCGTTTGTATAGTTACCCTCCAGTCTTATTTCCTTTGAAATCAGAACTTCTGTACCAGCTGAGAGACTTAACACAACTATCGGAGACGTAATAGCACACTGCCGGTAAAGTGCCAGTTTGATCCCTGCTGTTAATTCTTTCCCGGCTATGTATACAAAACCCGGAAGCTCTGCCAGTATAACTGCGTCAGAGCAGAACTCTCTCCATTGCTCAGCCTCAATTATACCTTTGTTTTCCATAAAAGCATTCAGAATACCTACCAGAGCCGTACCCTGACCGGAAAAATCCTGAAGATCCAGCAGCTGAAAACCTGCCAGCTCCCTGCTTCTTAATGCAGTCTCTATCTCTGCTTTGTAGCAAGCAGCCGCAAATCGCCCAGAGGCCTTGAAAAATTCATCTGCCAGGTGAAGCATACCCTTACCCTTAAGCCGCTCTCTAAATATCTTGAAATTCTCAGCCTTTAATACCCCCGTATACTTACCGATTTCTGAAAAGTCCGGGTACATGGCATACTGCCCGATTTCATGAGATACCACCGGTACTTCCGGAATGATTTCCTCTGCTTCTTCCATTTTTACAGTCTTTACACCTGTTCCATATTGAATAGTAACCTCACTGTCTTCCCCTTTCTCTGCCAACATTTTTTCGGGACGTATCATATCGTCATAATTATAAACACTATCAGGAACCGCAGTCTGAATATGACCTTGCGGTGCATCACACATAGCATAGGAACCACGAAACAACCTGTCTCTTGAGAAACGCACACCGCAATAGAAATCCTCCTGCTCAAGTATAACAGGCATAAACTGAAAATTATTAGACCCCTGGGTATATAAATGTCTGCCATCATAGCGCTTATAACTCTTAAGAATACTATTTAAAACGCTCTTGCTGCCCCATAATTCATTTCCCAAAGACATCATCACAAAGGAAGGATGATTACCAAACTCATCCAGAATGCGAAAACCCTCTTCGATTATATATTGCTGGGCAGCTACATCATGGGAAGCCTCCCCCTCTTCTGTTACAGTACCCCAAAAGGGAAGTTCCGGTTCCAGATAAATCCCCAGCTGATCCGCTGCAAGAAAGCATGCCTCCGGCGGACAACAGGTGTGAAAACGATAGTGATTAATGCCATATTCCTTCGCAGTACCAAGTACTTGTAACCAGTCCTCCAACTCCATCGGCGGATGACCGGTCAGAGGAAAAATAAGACCGTCATGTTTTCCTCTTAAGAAGGTTTTAATACCGTTGATTTCAAAATAATGACCTTCTGCTTTAAAATCTCTTAACCCAAATGTATAACTATAATCTGCTTCCGGAAGCACCTTAGTATCCTGTCCCTCACATAACAAAGAAAGCTTTAGTTGATATAAATCAGGAGTATGTTCACTCCAGGTATACGCTTTACCCTCTAAATCTAGTGAAAACTGATTCTCACCGCCTGCAATAATATAATCTTTAACGCCAATGCCTTCCCCTTTATAAGAAACTTCTGCCCTTATTCGAGTACTTTCTGCTCCGTTCAGTGAAACCTTAACATGAATACTGCTTTGTGCTACATCAGGATAAATACTGACATTACTGAGATAAATACTGTTCAATTCTTCTATGTATAGATCACCGGTTATACCATTCCAATTGGTCTGTGTATCCGCCGAAGTCATATGCCCTCCGTTAACCGGATAAGAGGTATTATCAACCATAATCGTAAGCTTCATCTGCTTTTTAACATAAGGAGTAATACGATATCTGTGTGAGGTACAAAGGCTGTTATTACAGCCTACATACTCCTCCCCAATCCATACATGAGATATTCTGGTTCGCTCCAGCACCAAAAAAAACTCCCGGTTTCTTAACTCTCCCATTTCAATCGTCTTTGAATACCAGGTATAACCTTCAAAATAATAAGGATCGGTTAGTGAGCCGGTCTTTATAAGCTCTGCTGGTATATCCTCAGCAGCCTTTCCTTTCTTTGCAGTAGAAACCGTTGCCGGAAGTACTATGGTATCCGGAAAACTCTCCTTGTAATATTCATTACTGATACCTGCCTTTTCGCCATCCAGGCAGAACCCCCAATTTCCACTTAAATTCATTTTCCCCATAATAACCTCTTTCCTAAATATTCAACCTTTGATTGGATATTTGACAATTCCCAGTTTGGTTTATTAATACATAATCCACCATACAATCAAAAATTTTATCCTTATTACTTTAATTTAATTCATCAAAGAACTCTTAACAAAAACTCTTTTAAAGCATGCAGGAAATTTGCACAAAATAGAANNCACAAAAGCTTCAGAGAAATCAGGACTTCTTATACATTGAAATGAACGCATGGATTTTTTCTATTTTGTGCAAATTTCCGTCCCTTTTCCAAAAACTAACGTTAGTCAGTCTTCAGATTTTTTTTAGTATATCAAATTAATCCATTGTTGTGAATGACTAAATTTCACATAAAATAAAGAGTTTAACTTGTACAAAAAGAATATACTTGAGAAAACAGCTGATTTATTCGATTACAATCCAGCTTATTTAGGAAGACTGCTCTACTGCCGGATTGGAACCAATTTCAACCTTTATATTGAAAGGAGAAGGCTGGATAAAGCCAAAGATATGCTGGTCCATGAGCATGGCATTGCAATAAACTAAACTGACCAAATCTACCGCCAGATAAACTATACCGGAAGAGCATCATGCCTTTCACCAACATGAACCAGGAAACCGCTCTCTTAAGCAGTATATTACAAAAGAGACATGGAGCTCTTCCGGATTTTCCTTCCTTTTACTACAGCCGCTTATTCCAATTACTGGCATCTTTTAATGTGCCGATAAAAGCTTCTACCTTTTGCTTACAGGAAAGCACACTTCTGTTACAAATTCCTCCGGGTTTTTCGTCTGCCCTGGTCCTATATGATAGATAGTAAACATATCCTCACTGAATTCGTAGCCATTATCCCTTGCCCAGTCTGCAACTGCATGATTTACTGCAGTCAATTGGTCATATCCGCCTTTGTAGGTAGCGGATGCTATTGTGACGGACGGTACTGTCTTGAAAATGACGCTTGCTGTGTTCTGATAGCTGCCAAGTACAGATATCTGTATTTCCACATCCGGATCCTGTTCTTTGAATTCCTTATCGTGAAAAACAGCAAGGCTGTTACAAGGAATTGCATACTGAACACTTAAGGGTGCCATTTCTTTCATTAACTGTTCCCAAAGGAGGCCCTCCTTATCATACGCCGGGATTATTTTTCTAAGACTCGCTACATATCTTTCTGGCATTTCTTTAATGGATACACTATACTGCATAATATTTTTATCCTTTCCAATTCGATTAAGAGTTGTTTCAAGAATGCGCAGCTGCATGCCGGTTTTCTCTGCCTGCTCCATCAGCTCGGCTTGCTGAAGCAAAAGAAATTCTTTTAAGGACGCGGTATCATCATATACTTTAAGAATTCTGTCAATCATATTCAGGCTGAACCCCATTTCTTTCAGCGCAGCAATTCTGCTGGCCAGGGGAAGCTGATTCTCACTGTAATACCGATATCCTGTAAAATCATCAATGCTCTCAGGTATAAGCAGCCCGATAAGATCATAATGGCGAAGCATGCGGATACTGATTCTTGAAAGTTTTGAAAAATCTCCTATTTTTAACATGATAACCTTTCTGTCGGTACCATCTGTTGGATTTTTATCCTCCTGACAGGCAATACCACACATATATGTGTTTTCTTGAGCTCAACTTAAGTATAGAGTATACCATAATGTAAGAGTCAACAATTAATTTAAATAAAAAAAGCTCCATGACAACCGGGTGTGAGACTCCGTGGAAAACACAGATTTTATTATCTGCCTACACCAGGAGAAATAGTTGTCATGGAGCTTTTATTCGGTTACGTTAGTGCTATAGATCTATTGGCTAACAGCTTTACAACCACAGCTTCTTAGGGCAGTATATTCCCTGCTGCCAGATATATCTGATACCATTCCTCTCGGGTCAGCTTTATTTCAGCTGCCTTCAGGCATTCCAGCAGACGTCCGAGATTCATGGTTCCCGTTACCGGCTGCATCTTAGCGGGATGACGCAGAAGCCATGCCATAGCAATCGTTGTATTGCTGACACCATACTTACCGGCAATTTCGTCAATCTTCTCATTGAGCTTCGGAAATTTATCATTTCCCAGGAACACACCTTCAAAGAAGCCATACTGAAAAGGTGACCAGGGCTGTATGGTAATGGAATTTAATCTGCAGAAATCAAGCACACTTCCATCACGGTTAACAGCTCCCTCCTCCAGCATATTAACCTGAAGTCCCTGGGTTATCATTGTAGCATTGGTTATACTCAGCTGCAGCTGATTTGCTATAATAGGCTGTTTTAAAGAATTCTGAAGCAGCTGAATCTGGTTGGGGTTCTGATTTGATACACCAAAATTTCGTACTTTCCCGCTTTTCTCCAGAGCATCAAAAGCTTCTGCTACCTCCTCCGGTTCTACAAGGGCATCGGGACGGTGCAGCAGCAGAACATCCAGATATTCTGTTTTCAGACGTTTTAAGATACCGTCCACAGACGTAAGAATATGTTCTTTTGAGAAATCAAACATGCGCCCCGGTATGATTCCACATTTGGACTGTAATATCATCTTCTCACGCAGTTCAGCGTTCATATGGATTGCTTCAGAGAATATCTCCTCACAAGCTCCCCCTCCGTATATGTCTGCATGGTCAAAGAAATTGGCTCCGTTCTCCATGGCTGTACGGATAAACTTCTCCGCCTCTTCTTTTTCAAGGCCGTTAATACGCATACACCCTACTGCTATAACAGGTACCTGTAAATCGGATTTGCCTAATTGAATTGTTCTCATTTTATATCTTCTCCTTCAAATAGAATGGACTAAACTTAAACAATGAATTTAAATTGTAAGAAAGTAATTGTTATTATAAACCGTACAGTTAACTCTAGGTCAAGAGTTTACAGGCACATCCTGTAAATATTAATTATATCCTGCTTGGTTAATGGTTTAAAACCTGGAATAACATCATTTTGGCAGGCTTTCTCTGCCATAATCTCAAAATTGGTATCATCAATACTTATTTCTGTAAGAGTACTCTGCAGCTCCAGTGTTTCAAACAGGAATTCGCTCATTTTTTCAATGCTCTTCTTTGCCACTTCCATAGGAGCTAAGTTTCTGTCAATATCAAATACATTGGTACCGAACTGATAGAATTTAGAAACTGTGGCTTCATCCAGCGTGTACTCCAACCATCTGGGGGTTAGAATCGCAAGACCCAGTCCATGGGTGATATCATAAATAGCTGACAGCTCATGTTCTATGGGATGACAGCTCCAAGCCTGGCTTTTACCACCGTCAATGAATCCATTGATGGCCCAGGAAGAAGTCCACATCAGGTTGGCACGGGCTTCATAGTTTTCCGGTTCTTTCATAGCAATGGGAGCATATTTAATTATTGTCCTCATAAGACCTTCCATTACCGTATCAAGCATATACAGGTCCTGTTCCATATTAAAGTAAACCTCAAGAATATGATTTAACATATCAGCCGCACCACAGGCAGTCTGAAACCCGTTCACCGTATAGGTCAGGGTCGGGTCAAGAAAGGATACCTTCGGCAGCATTGCAGGAAATCCCATACCGATTTTATCCTGGGTATCCGGGTTGCTGATTACGCCTCCGTTATCCATCTCTGAACCGGTAGCCGATAAGGTAAGCACCGTAACAATTGGAAGACATTTCTTTACGTCAACTTTTCCAAGCAGGATGTCCCAGGCATCTCCTTCGTAATAGTTGGCGGCAGCAATGAACTTCGTGCAATCCAGCACAGAACCTCCGCCTACAGCTAACAGTACCTCTATACCTTCTTTTTTGCAGATTTCAGCACCTGCATTAACAGAGGCCACTCTGGGATTCGGATCGATACCTGACAGCTCAAAGAGCTCTAAACCTGCCTTTTTTATTTCCTCTACCACTTTATCGTATAACCCGATTTTTTTAATGGAACCACCACCATAGGTTAAGAGCACCTTTTTACCGTACTTTCTCAATTCCTCGCCTAAATTCACCAGTTGATTTTCTCCAAAATATACTTTTGTTGGAATTTCGTATACAAAATGATTCATCTTCTTCACCTTTCGCTTTAAAAGCATGCAAAATTATAGATTGTCTCCTAAAACACAAATCTTTTTACTATCATATTATCAGATGTAGCAGTTACTATATTATTCTTCTATTTATGGTATATTATTTAAACCTTTCCATATTTAGCATAAACCCTCGAGTTAACTATATGTCAAGCAGTATTTACGGCTTATAGGCTTACGTTTACTGCTTCTTGTTAAATGCTAAAGTAAATTCTGCATTGCAAGACGAAATTCATTTTGAAAGATTAATTCTTCTTACATGAATTTAGTTCTGCACGACTTTTTGATATACTAGATTTGTCAAGGATTCCGATGTTGCAATGCTTGACAGTTTAATCTCTCCACTACTAAAAAATGGACAGTCCATAGCTCATATTTATGCACATCCTGGTCATGAGATTCTTTTAGTCGCAACACTCTTATACCTATATTGCTAAAGGTATCTTTGAAGCAAGGAACATTGATATGCGCAGAAGAGTTCGTTATAAATGCAAAGAACGTACATTTTCTACAAGGATAAGCCTCTCTGACGAGAGTTCCGCATTGCCAGAACCTGGGAGGATTTTCAAAAGTTCCTGAAATCAAGAATTTCTTATGTATTCTCAATGACAAGCTACATTTTTATCCTCAAATCATACTATGAAAAAAGGAAAAAATGAAAGATTGTATTATTATGTATACTCTACCTATAGGTTCACATCCATATGAAATCCAGTCCGGTGATTCCTTATGGATGATTTCTCAGCGTCATCATACCACCATACAAGCAATTACAGCAGTTAATCCAGGGTTAGATATGAGCAATATATATATTGGAGATATCATCCTGGTTCCTCAAAGCTGTGATATCTACCGAATGCCAGCACAGGAATTTTCTGATGGGGACATTACGGAGGAAGCTTTGAGCAATCACTTGCGGATGCTTTGGGAGCAGCACGTTTATTGGACTCGTCTGGTCATTCTCAGCATGGTTTTTAATCTGCCTGAAACTGAACTCGCTACAGAACGTCTCCTTCGCAACCCCAAAGATTTTGAGACTGCCTTAATCCCTTTTTATGGAGAGGATATTGCGGGTGAATTTGAGGAGTTATTTACAACTCATCTGACAATTGCAGCAGACCTTATCAAAGCAGCTATCGAAAAAAATAGTACAGCCGTTTCCGATACGGAAAAACTCTGGTATGAGAATGCAGATCAGATTGCAGCTTTCCTTGGCAGCATTAATCCTTTTTGGTCAGCTCAGGAATGGCAGAGAATGCTTTATGATCATCTTGCAATGACAAAAGATGAAGCCGTTGATATCATTTCTAATAATTTCTCAGAGAGCATTACAGAATTTGATGAAATAGAAAAGCAAGCACTGGATATGGCAGATATGATGATAGAAGGTATAGTTAATCAGTTCCCAGAAAATTTCTAGGAAAAACCTTAACTGCAAGAAGAGAAGCAACTCCCTTCCCCCTTTAAGGGGAAGGAGCTTTTAAGTTAATACCAGGATTCCTTTTATTGCAGGGATAGGAAGCAAATCTGCCAAGATTATGAACCCATAGTAAAAAGCTGAATATTGAAAGAGTCAAATTGCATAAAGCCTATTAACAGCCTATTACTTCTTTTAAATATTTACCTGTATAAGAATTCTCCACCTTGCAGACTTGTTCCGGTGTCCCTTCAGCCACTACATAGCCGCCCTGGCTGCCGCCTTCCGGTCCCATATCAATAATATAGTCCGCCGATTTGATTACATCCATATGATGTTCGATTACAATAACCGAATGTCCTTTATCTACCAGCTTGTTTAAGCTTAATAAGAGCTTCTGGATATCGGACAAGTGAAGACCGGTGGTCGGCTCATCCAAAATATAGAGATTGTGGGCACCTTTCTTAATCTTTGCCAGTTCATAAGCCAGCTTCACCCTTTGGGCTTCTCCGCCGGAGAGAGTGGTGGAACTCTGTCCCAGGCACATATAGCCAAGTCCCAGTTCATTCATGATCCCCAGCTTGTGTTTCAGATAATTGTTATCCGAGAAAAAGTCACAAGCTTCCTCCACGGTCATATCAAGTACTTCTGCAATGTTTTTCCCATGGTACTTAACCTCTAACCCTTCTTCTGAGAACCTGAGACCTTTACAGATTGGGCAGACGGTCTCTATATCCGCCATAAACTGAAGGTTTGTTACGATTACGCCATCGCCGGAGCAATGTTCACAACGGGTTCCTCCTGCATGGGTCAGGCTGAAATCTATTGCACGATAGCCTTTATTAAGGGCTTCTGGTAAAGAAGCAAAGAGTTCTCTGATTTTATCGTATATGCCGATATAGGTAGCCGGATTGGATTTGGAATTTCTTCCGATAGGTGTCTGATCAATATTGATGATATTATTTATAAGGCTTGCACCAAAGAGAAAATCGTGCTCCCCGGCGGTTATTCTCGCTCCTGTCATATCAATCTTTAATTGTTTATAGAGAATCTGATTAATCAGGGAACTCTTTCCTGAACCGGAAACTCCCGTTATACATACGAATACTCCCAAAGGTATATCAAGGTCTATATTTTTCAGGTTGTTTTCCCTGGCTCCCTGTATGGATATATAATCATCTCCAAGGCTTCTCCGTCTCATGGGGACTTCTATCTTAGCTGCACCAGATAAATACTTCCCTGTTACAGACAGTTTCTCTTTCATGATATCCTTCATCGTTCCCTGAGCTACAACATTTCCGCCGTGAATACCAGGACCGGGGCCAATTTCAATAATATGATCCGCACTTTTAATGGTATCAAGATCATGTTCCACTACAATAACCGTATTACCGATATCTCTGAGCTTCCTCATGGTTTCGATTACCTTAAAGGAATCCCTGGAATGAAGACCAATACTAGGCTCGTCCATAACATACAGCATTCCCATCAGCTCACTGCTGATCTGGGTAGACATCTTTATTATCTGCATCTCACCGCCGGATATGCTGTCACTTCTGCGGTTAAGGCTGATATAATGAAGGCCGATATCAATCAAAAGGTTTAATCTGGTGGTAATCTCTCTTATAATCGTGGCTGCCACATCCTGAATCTCCCTATCAAAGGTAATGGAGTTTAAGAATTCCATCAGCTCCGGAAGCTGTAACCTGCACAGCTCATCAATGTTTTTTCCGCCTACCGTAATTAACAGGCGCTGTTTCTTTAGCCTTGCACCATGGCATTCCGGGCATACCTTTTCAATCATACACTCTTTGATAAAGTTTGGTTCAAAGGCTTCTGTTGTAGATGATTTTCGAATGTAATGCTTATACCAGCTTTCCAATTCATGTACAAATCCCCAGAATGGCCGTTCTCTGCCGGTTATCCAATTCTTCTTGGTTGAAAAAGGAGGCTGCTGCATCTTTACAAGTTCACCTTTTGTGCCATAGAAGAGAATGTCACAAATTTCCTTCGGAAGCTCATGAAAGGGGGTATCCAGACTGAAGTCATATTGCTGTGACAGGCTATACATAATAACTGTACGGTAACTATCTTTTCCCGAAGTATTATAGACCGTATTCTTTAGTGCACCTTTGCTGATGCTCTTCTCCGGAGCGACTACCAGAAATCTCGGTTCCACTACATAGGAAAGTCCTACCCCCATACAGGTTCTGCAGGCACTGGCTGGTGTGTTAAAGGAAAAGTGGAAGGGCTGCATATCACATAAAAAGAAATGATGCTCCGTACAGGCAAAGTTCTCATAAAAGGAATCCGCTACTCCCCCCATAACCTCAACTTTTATCATAATATCTTCCTCCAGGGAAAGCATAGCCGCCTCGATTGACTTAGCAATCTGGATATAATTATCACCTTTTAAGGTAAAACGGTCGATTACCAGCTCCAGCTGATATTCCTTTCTCTCGTCCAGCTCCTTTTTATCCGCCAGTGAGAAGGGTTCCCCGTCCACCAGCAGATTCTTATACCCCTTTTCCCGCAGCTCATCTATGGTATAACTGTAATCTTCTCCAAAGACCTTATTGATAGGAGCTCTCAGTTCTACAACGGAACCGGAGGGCAAGGTTGTTATGTGCTCCGCTATCTGCGCTGCCGACAGTTGCTTCAGCGGTTTAGAGCATACCGGGCATTTACCCGTACCGGCTGTTGCATACAATAGTCTGAGATAATCACTGATATCCGTTACCGTTCCAACTGTTGATCTGGGGTTATTGTTGGATTTCTTCTGCTCAATGGCAATAACCGGTGACAGACCTCTTACATAGTCTACCTTTGCTTTCTTAAGCTGACTGATACGGCTTTTGGCAAAAGTTGAAATGGAATCCAAAAACCGTCTCTGTCCCTCTCCATATACAACATCAAAAGCAAGGGAGGACTTACCGGACCCGGATACGCCGGTTATGACCGTTAACTTATCTCTGGGTATCTCTACAGAGATGTTTTTAAGGTTATTCTGCCTGGCTCCGGCTATTTCAATGGTGGTGCGAACTGACATAAATGTCTCCTTTCTCATTCTGTTAAACATCAGGGAATATATAAAAATCCCAATTCTTCAACCGCGGGTTTGCTTTTCGGTGTTATTCTTATAGTCTGGGATACCCTCTCCAATACCCCTTTCTCCGCCAGATAATCAAAGATAGATACAATGAAATGCCCTGTTGTATGAAAATGATTGGTTATCATGGTAAGTGTCTTGATTTCTCCATCCTTCATATAATCGATAACCGGTTCAGCTATTGCCTCTAAATTAGCTTCCAGGTAACTGTCTATTAAGTTAATGCACCTCACTACCTCCTCTTCACTGTAATGACCTGCCATGGCATCCTGGTAAAAAGGCTTAAGCAGCTCCGGCGACAGGGAAACTGCCTGTAGTATCGCTTCTCTGCTTGGCGCTTCTTCATTCTTACAAACTTCTATTCTGGAAATAAGCTCTGCGGCTTTTAGTATATAATACTGTGCATAGAGAGGATTCTGCTTCACTTTTATCCACTTCTGACATTTCTCACTGGTTCCCACCAGTTCACAGGCAACTAAGAAGATATAATAATTGATATCACTTTTGTCCAGCTGTTTCATCTCTTCATAATAACTCTCAAGGCTGTCATCTGAGGTATATACCATCTTGCCTCTGGAATAATAAGACTGAAGAAAGCTTCCTCCCTTCATTTGTTCAAAACCCCTTTTAAAATCACTGCGGGTTGTCAGATTGATATTAATTACAATATCATCCTCTGTTATACAATAAGAAGTCGTCTTAAGAATCTGATCCCTGACAATTACAGTGGTATCGATATCACTCTTTTCCCACACTAAATCATAGGCCAGACTTCCGCATACAATAACTGCTATTACATTCGGATCACTCTTTATCTTCTTTACAAAGCTGTCTACTGCGGCATTATACTTATCCTGCACCTTACTTTGATTAATATTTGACATCTGCCCTCCCTCTTTTGCTACCGAAAACTAATTTTAAATTTTTTCCAACAAAACACTTGTTCTCACTTTTTCGTGTGGTATAATTATACTGAGTACGGAAAGAAAAAAACGGACAAAAATTGCTGGGTTAAGGGAATCTATGGATAATTATCTGTTATCAGTTATTAAAAACACCACAGAATATATTGAAGAGAATCTTCTGGAAGAATTAAATCTGGATAACATCTCTGAGAACGTCAACATTTCTAAATTTCACCTGCTGCGCATCTGGAAGGGTGCTACCGGCACAGGACTTATGGAATATGTACGCAGAAGAAGGATTGCATGCTCCATAAAAGATTTGATAAGTGAATATAACAGCATAGAATTTATTTCATCAAAATATTCATTTGGCTGCGCTCATACCTACAACAGACTTTTTAAAGAAGAATTCGGAACCACTCCCGCCAAGTGGCGAAGACATCCTTCCGCACTCTCTATTATGGATCGCTTTAATGCAGACTTTATGAGCAAAGCTGGAGANNACTTATGTCCTTTCTTTCCATTACAGTACTTCCTGCCTTTAAGATAGCGGGATATGAATTTACAATAGATAGGGAGGAGAACAATAAGAAGCAGCTGGCAACCCAATATGGAGTTGATTTCTTTTATAATCACAGGCTGCAGATAGCTAACCCTGTAAACAAAGATATCTATATAGGTTATACCACTATCCCCGGTAAAGATGCTGCTTTTTCCTATTACCAGCCTTCCCTGATGGTAGATCACAACAGCATACTGCCTCCAGATATGATGACCAAAAAAATAAAGACCCACAAATACGGAGTCTTTAAATACATGGGTCCACACAGACCCGAGGAACTTTCCTCCAGCACCTTAAAGGCAATCTGGGATTATATCTATAGCACTTGGATGCCTACAATAGAATTTGAGCTTGAGGAATTGTTTCATTTTGAGTATGTAGACTATTCCAAGTGCAATAAACAATATTGTGAATGTGAACTGTTTTATCCTATATCACAGATTTAAGGAACTTTATACTTCATCGGCCTGGTATTTGCTATTATACCGTTATTTCTAAGCTATATTTAAGCTTTATCTAAGCTATATTAAATTACATAATGGACATCAGCAATTATTATACGGTAAAATCCCGCAGCAGGAGAGGGGCGCACCGTTATTACAACAGTACATATGAGAAAATATAATGGTTATCAGCCGGCGGTATGATACCTGGGTCTGAGAGCTTCTCAAATTTTCCTGGCAGATCTTTTTCCAGTGCAGCCACATGAAAATGGCAGGCGGCGATACCGATATCTACTCTTTGGATATCAAGGGACAGCTTGTCACTATACCCCGGAGCTTTTGCTTCATAAAAATGAAACCCATTATTTGCTTTTACGATTCTCCAAGGCTGCTTATTACTGGCAGAAGGGCCCAAACGCACCATTTCTAACGGAAATGCAAATTCTTTTGCTTCCTCCTGTGTTAATGGAACAGAAAAATCATTCAGGAAAAAGAGTTCGTTCCAGTTCTTACGCTGATCTGATTTTGCTATTTTTCGAATAAGGGTATCTGCAAGTCTTTTTTTCTCCAGGGGATAGCCTATAGGCGAGATGGCAGGAAACAATTCGTTCGCTTTAACCTCCAGGGCATTGGAGAATTGATTCCGGTTAAAGGTTCCTCCCAGCCAGCAGGTTCCGATTCCAAGGTTCGCCAAATACAAAATCAACTTTTCAAAGGAATAGCCTACGGCCTCCAGGTTCAAATCAGCTTCTGATACAGTTGCTCCAATATAATCCCTGGCACCTTTTATTACACCATATGTACCCAATTTTTCATTTGAGGATGCTGTTTCCAGAAGCTGAAGTGTAACCTTCACAGAAAAAGGATTTGATAAAGCAGCGATATAATCTTTTATCTGTTGTTTTACCTTGCTATCAAGAGGTTTCTCTTCATAAGTCCTTATACTGGAACGCGTTTTTACAGTTTTCTCAACAGGAAATTCTAATTTCATAACTTACTCCTTTACAGGCAGCCTGGACTGGCAGGTGCTTTTTCAATAATATCATTTACATGATGAAGTATTTTCATCAGTTTGTTAAGCTCTGTCTTCCTCGAATCAAGATAATAATAATTCTTTGTTCCATCTCGCCTCATACCTATAATTCCCGCCTCTTTTAGAATCTGTAAATGATGAGAGACAGCCGGTCGTGACAGATTTGTTTTTTTTGTAAGCTCTCCTACTCTAACTCCTTTGCAATCACTCTCCAATAACGATATGATAATATGTTGTCTTGTCTCATCTCCTATTGCACTAAGGGATTTCTGACAATCTTTGAATTCTTTTGTTAATTGCTTTATTTCATTTGTATCAATCATGATATCCCCCTTCTATTTATTGGATTAATCCTTTCAACCATTATATCACAAACCGATTAAAAGAAATTAATGGGAAAGAAAATCGAGACCATTAATTTGTAAGGCAAATTCTCATACTACATTAACCCCAGATTGCCTTCATTTCTTCATTATTCCGTAATAATTCCTCCAAGGTTCCGATTCCGTCAATCCTGCCGTCTTTCATAACGATTATCTGGTCTGCCTGTTTCAGTGCCAGCCTGCGGTTGGATACCACCAGACAGGTTACAGAACGCTTTGCAAATAATCGGTGCCAGAGTTTGCTTTCCGTCTCAACGTCCAGGGCACTGGATATGTCATCAAATACCCTTAGGCTTGATCTCCTTGCAAACATTCTGGCAACTGCCACTCTCTGAATCTGTCCGCCGGATAATTTAACCCCTCTTGGACCGATAACAGTCTCAAGTCCCTGTTCCAGCTGCAGGATATCTTCCTCAAATACAGCACTGTGTAAAGCTTCCTCAATATCGGCTTCTTCTTCTCTTAATCCGAATAGGATGTTGTTCTTCACACTGTCACTTACAAGCCTTGGTATCTGCGGGGTATAGGAACAATGGGGATCAACAAGAAAATCACCGGGCGCTTTTAGCACCTTTCCGTTCCAGCTGATGCTTCCACTCTGGGCAGGCAGAAGCCCTAAGAGTACCTTTAACAATGTGGATTTACCAGAGCCGATTCTTCCTGTAATAACCGTGAAGGAATCTTTCTTTAATGTAAAGCTGATATCTACCACACCATTTTCGGAGCTTTCATAGCAATAAGTCAGCCCCTCAACCTTTAGTTCCTGCAGCTCCTCTTTTTCTACTGCTGTTTCTACTGATGTAACCTCTGCTATTTTACCTTTCTTTGTACCAGGTTTTAAGGACATTTTGGTGTGGGCAACTGCATTAACCGGTGTATCCTCCTGCATAAGCTCTGCTATTCTCTGAAATGAAATCTTTGCCTGTCTGGTATTCGCAATAAAATTGCCATAGAAGCTGGTAAAGTCTGAGATAAAACTCAGATAAAATATAAACAGGGATAAATCTCCGAGACTCAGCTCACCTTTTTTCATATACCCGGCGGCTAAAAGCAATATGAATCCGGTTCCCAGACTTACAGTATTGTTAAATAACGAATTCAGGGTCTGGGAAAGGAGAGAGTCTCTTAACATATACTTATGCCTTGTGGCATTAAGCCCCTCCAGATAACCTACTGCATTTTCTTCTTCCCCTGCTACCTTTATGGCCTGAACTGCTCCAAAGATTTCACCCATGGCACCGGTTACCTTACCCGTTGCTTCTCTGGCTGCTTCTCTGTAGCTCTGAAGCTTTTCGCGCAGCATTTGTACGATACCCACAACAATTATCATTGGAGCAAATACGAACAGCGTAATATTAACATTGATATTAAGCATAATGGTTATTGCAACGATTACAAAAGTCAGAGAACCGATGAAATCCAGCGTCCAGCTTATGGTATCTTCTATGGTTCCTGCATCATCCCGAAAACAGTTCAGGGCTTCTCCGGAGGCCCAGGGTGTAGCAGCTGCTCCGGGCTTATTTAAGATGCTCTCCAGCATATTTTTTCTTAACAGGGCACTCATGGTAAAGCGGTGGAGATTATCCGCGTTGGCACCAAGATATATATTTAACATACGCCCAAGGGTATAAGCGAGGGTCAGGGCACATACTACGAAAAGACCTCTGTAGAAATTGCTGCCCGGTGTCAGTATCAGAAAAAATTCTTTAAAAAGTAATCCCATACCTAAAGGCAATACATGTATCATTGCCCACAAAAGACAATTAACAGCGTAAAGTCCGGGCCTGTATGCCATCATCTTTAAGAGCAGTTTTCCCATGGAAAATTTCCTATCTCTTGAAGGCGAATTTATTTTCTTATTCATTAGACCAGCACCTCCTCTATTCCATAGCTTAATAGCTCATTAAGTCTTGAATCTTTCTTACTTATAAGTTCTTCTCTTAGTCCGAATTCCAGTATTTCTCCTTTATCCAGAATCAAAATGTTATCGGCTCTTTGTACGGTTGAAAGACGATGAGCTATAATGATACATGCCCTTCCCTTTATCAGTGTGGACAGAGCCTGCTCCAGAAATTTTTCCGTAACCGGGTCCAGTCTTGCAGAAGCTTCATCCAGTATAATTAGTTTGGGATCTCTTAAGAACACTCTTACTAAGGTTAGAAGCTGTGCTTCACCGGAAGACATACCGCCGCCAGGCTCTAAGATGGTATCAAGCCCCTCTTTGATATTCTCAAACCAATCCTTTAGTCCCATTTTATAGATAGTAGCTATGATATCATCGTCCGATATTTCCTTGTTAAAGAAAGTGATATTATCCCTTACACTGGCATGAAACAACTGCACCTCCTGGGTAACATAAGCTATACTGCTTCTTAGATCTTTTAATAAGATATCCTCCTGTTTCTTTCCATTAAAACGGATATTTCCAGAATCCGGTTCATAGAAACGAACCACAAGCCTTGCAAGCGTCGTCTTACCGCAGCCGGTATGCCCTAATATTCCAAGCACTTTACCTGCTGGCAGTTCAAAGGAGATATCCTTTAAAACCGGTACCTCTTTCTCGTAAGAAAAACATACCTTGTCAAAACTTAATGAGATATTTTTCTCTGCCAGTTCAATTGTACCCTTATCAGAAATGGAAGAAGTCTGATTGAGAAGTTCTTCTATACGGATAATACTTGCCGTTGCTTTCTGAATATCAAGCATCTGTTCCTTTAATTGATCCAGCGGACTCTCAAGCAGCTGAAAATAGTTGAGCATCAGATATACCAGCCCCAGGGATATATGTCCTTTATACCAGAGATAGCCTCCTACCGCAAATATCATAATATCACCGAGTCCAAAGAGTCCCGACATTATAATCCAAATCTTGTAGCCTGACAGATAAGCTTTTAACTGGATAGGCAGCCATTTACGAAGCAGTTCCATAAAGCGCTCGGACACATAGCTTCCGGCTCCGCTGGCCTTAATTTCTTCGGTACAGTCCAGATGTTCTCCTAAAAATCCATAGAACTTAGAAGAAAGTTCGCGTTCCTTACCGAAATTGTCTACTGCATCTCCCTGCGTTTTTCCAAGTATTATGAAGGATAGTACCAGAAATAGAACAAAGGCTGCCCCTATCAGCAGATTCTGTAAGGATAAGACCACAACAATTCCTGTCATGAGTAAAATATTATTCACAAAGCCTATAAAAAGCTTTGAAAAAAAGTTAAATAAGGCATTTACATCTCCATCAATCCGTTCTACCAGCTCACCGGACTGATGCTCCTTAAAATAATTCATATCCAGGGTCAGGCAGTGTTTTACCAGATCCCGTCTTAAGGTATTCGTGGTTCTCCAGCCGATATTCTGACTGAGGTAAGTGGAGGCAATTGCTAATAACTGCTGCGTAAAGGCTGCCAATATAAAGAGGATTGCTGCCTTTATGAGGAGCTCCATGGATTTATTCATTTGTATACCGTCAATAAAAAAGCTGATAATCATTGGATTAACTAATTGCAATATTATACTTACAGTTAATACAAGCGCCAGCAAAACCAGGTGCAGCCTGCTGTTCTTCATGTATTTTGCCAATAAGGTTCCATATTTTTTAATTGATAATTTCATGTAACTGAAGGTTTCCTTTCTCAAAATGATTTCCGGCCAACAAAAAAGACGCAGTTCCTGTTCACTGCGTCTTCTTCAGGCAGATTAACCTTAAGGTTCATCTCATATTTGACTCCCACCTGTGTGTTTCAACACACGTGTAGAATCAGAGAGAGTGAAAATACTTTTTTTTCACTCTTATGCCTTGATATCAAAAAAGCCGCAGTATCTACACGACCTGCGACTTAAATAGTTTATATGTTCAAAATTATAGAAATCTCTCACACAGGTCGGTCATGCATTTCTTATTCTGTTGATCTGTAATTAACATTGATATAATCATCTGCCTGACCTCCTTTTCTTTATTATTTTGTGACCATCCTGTCACAAGGGTTTCTTCAAAACCGTTACCTCAATACATTAACATATTATGGCAGTCATTACAAGAAAAATCTCACAGAGTTTTTACACTAATTGTAATACATGTAAATTTATGTCATTTTTATCAAAAAAATTTTAAAAATTATAAAATTCTTTGTGGAATTCTGACGAAGACCATGCTATACTTGTCAGGATGAATTTTTATGAGGAGGAAACTTTCTTGGAAACGAAAAAAATTATTCAAGTGGAAGATAAGGTAAGCGTGGATCTATTAATCCCCCTTTCCCTTCAGCACATGTTCGCTATGTTCGGTGCAACCGTTTTAGTACCAATGCTATTTCAGATGAATCCATCAGTTGTACTGCTTATGAACGGTATCGGTACACTGCTATTTATCCTTATTACCAAAGGCAAAGCTCCCGCATATCTCGGTTCCAGCTTTGCTTTTCTTGGGCCCGCTGGTCTGGTAATTTCCCAATGGGGTTATTCCTATGCACTTGGTGGTTTTATCGCAGTTGGTCTTGCTGCATGTATTATTTCTTTTATTTTCTACAAGTTTGGTATCAAATGGATTGACGTAGTACTTCCCCCCGCCGCTATGGGCCCGGTTGTTGCTCTAATTGGTCTTGAGTTAGCTCAGACTGCTGCCAAAACCGGAGGTGTTATCGCTACCGAGACTGCTCCTATTGATTCCAAAAATGTCGCTGTCTTTCTTGTAACCCTAATCGTAGCTGTCCTTGGTAATGTTTTATTCCGTAAATTTTTCGCAGTTATACCTATATTAATAGCTATCATTGCCGGCTATACAACTGCACTTTTTACGAAAGTGGTTACGAAAGAGCAGTTACTTGATGCTATTCAATCAAGCTTTATCCATATTCCTGATTTCCAGGCACCTAAATTCAATGTTCAGGCTATTCTTATGATCCTGCCCGTTATTCTGGTACTAGCTTCCGAGCATATCGGGCATCAGATCGTAACCAGCAAGATTGTTGACAGAGACTTAGTTAAAGATCCCGGCCTGCACCGTTCCTTCTTTGCTGATGGTCTCTCAACCATGCTGTCCGGTTTCGTAGGTTCCGTTCCTACTACAACCTATGGCGAGAACATCGGTGTTATGGCGATGACAAAGGTATATTCCGTACAGGTTATTGGCGGTGCTGCCGTTCTGTCCATTGTTTCTGCCTTTATCGGACCTATTGCTGCATTGATTCAAACCATTCCCGGTGCTGTTATCGGAGGTATTTCCTTCCTGTTGTACGGTACCATCGGTGCTTCCGGTATCCGTGTTATGGTAGACGCACAGGTAGATTTCAGCCGCAGCCGTAATCTTACTCTTACTTCTGTAGTATTTGTAACCGGTCTTTCCGGTGTTGCCTTAAAAATCGGTGAAGTAACCTTAACGGGTATGGTTCTTGCCTGCGTGGTTGCAATGGTAATGTCACTGCTGTTCTATGTTTTTGATAAACTGGGGCTTACAAATGATAAGTAATTTAAAATGATTATTATTATAGAATTTATCTAATAAAGTATAAAAATAAATAGTAACCTACTAAGGTGCTGTTATATATCAGGTTTCCAAAATCTGAAATATTACAGCACCTATTATTTTTAGCCGTATTTGATATTTATTTGCCAGGAAATGAATTGAACGGATATCGGTTATAGGTAAATAATGATAGGAAGAGATGTTTTTCAATTTTTTGGTCAATAAAAATAGTATTTATATTTTATAACATCTTTTATAATGAACTTATTACATTTCTGACAAGGAGATAATGATATGAATGCACCTGTTGAAACCTTATTAAAGGTACCTGCAAACGGTACCTATAACTTAAAAGTTAAAGTTACCGCTGACAAAGATACGGATTATGTCATACTATGTGATAACCGCAGATGGTATCAGGAAGACACGGTAAAGGCCGGCGAGATTAAGGAGCATGATTTTACTGTTAATGTTTGTGATAATCATCAATTTGGCAAAGAATATGTACAAGTGGAAATGCTTACGGTTGGTGTAATGGGTGAAGTGAATTACAGCTGTTCCTATACTCCCTGCGATGCTCCCACCTTATATATCGCAGGAGATTCTACTGTTGCCGACCAGAAAGCAGAATACCCCTATGAACCTGCTGCCACCTATTGCGGCTGGGGACAGATGTTTCCTTTATATCTGAAAAACGGACTTGGGCTTTCCAATCATGCACAATCGGGACTCACTACAGCAGATTTTAAACAGGCGAACTGGCAGGTCGTTAAGAAAAGAATAAAACCTGGTGATTTCCTGATAGTGGAATTTGGCCATAATGATCAGAAGAAAGCGGATCTTCCTGCTAACGGCGGTTACAGAGAGAATCTGATTTATTATGTTACAGAGGCCAGAAAGCTTGGTGCAACACCCATTCTATGCTCCCCTATAAATCGCATCCTATTTGAGGAAGACGGCAAATTAATCAATCTCCTTGGTACCTATCGTGATGCTGTCAAAAAAGTAGCCGAAGAAATGCAGGTGCCTTTTATCGATTTATGGTCCCGTACTACAGAATATATGGAGGCCGCCGGTCCTGAAGATGCCTGGGATTATTTCTGGGGCAACGGTACTTCAAGAGATTATACTCATACCAATGATATTGGCGGTAAGTTAATTGCGAAATTCGTAGCACAGGAAATAAAGAAAGCGAGTGTTCCGGGTATCAGCGAATTTATTACAGATTCCCCCCTTGATACTCCGCTTCCCAAGCCCACCGGCAAGAAAAACCTGGCAAAGAATCTAAATGATTACCGTACGATTGGACTTGTTAATCTGCCGGAACTTGACAAGGATATAACCGGAAACTAACTATTACGTTAAAGTTCAGTTTATTCTTATTATCCATCAGGTTAATAGGTTATTTATGAAATTAGGCAGAGAAGAGTTCTATCCTTCCTGCCTAATTTAGAAATGGTATTTATATTTCTTTACATCCTGACGTTTTTAACTCTTGAATTTCTATAAAGCTTTCATTTATAGCTCCTGGATGCTTATACATGTGTGTTACTTCTATCTATTTTCAACATTTAACGTTCCATAAGATAAGATTACTTATAACTTAAATTTAGCTATTAAGGAATGTAATTTTAAAGCCAGTTCCGTTAAGTTATCACTGGCACCTGCGATTTCCTCAACAGAAGCAGTCTGTTCTTCGGTTGAGGCAGATGCTTCTTCTGATGCAGCTGCATTCTCCTGTGCAATGGCAGAAAGATTCTCTAAGACTTCCAGTATAGTCTGCCTCATATTATTCATCTCATCACCGGCAGTACTTAAGTTACTTACTGCATCCGTAGAGACCCCAATGGATTCTGAAATACTTTTATATTTGTTTCTGCTGTTTTTCACGCTGTCTGACTGTTCTTCTGTTATTGCAGAGACCCTTACAATCGTCTGAACCGCATTATCCGTATTCTTTTGCAATTCTTCTATTATTTCATTTATAACCTTGGTAGAGACTGAAGATTGCTCTGCTAACTTTCTGATTTCCTCTGCCACCACTGCAAATCCTTTTCCGGCTTCTCCTGCTCTGGCCGCTTCAATAGCAGCATTTAGGTACAATAAATTGGTCTGGGCTGCAATGGATTCAATGACATTACTAGCTTCACTGATTCGCTTGGAACTGTCGTTGGATTTCAGAATGACTTCATAGATAGCTTCAACGGCAGCAGTATTTTCCTCGGTAATCTTACTAAGAGTATCAATTTCCTTTAAGCCCTCCATAACCACTTCTGTTGCTTTTCCGGTAGAAGTATGTACCTCCAGAATAAAGCTTTGAACCTTTTCTATGGTTTCACCTAATTGCATTGCCCTATGTGAGCCTGTTTCCGTATGTTTCGCTTGTTCTGAAGCGCCTTGCGCAATTTCTTCTACGGTTTTTGATACTTCTTCAGCAGCAGTTGCAGTCTGCTGAGATGTTTCGGTCAGTACATTAGAAGCAATGGAAACCTGCTCCGATGAATCAGTAATTTCTCTTATGATTTCCCTGAAACCATTGGTAATACTAAGTAAAGAGTCCGCCAAATCTCCGATTTCATCCTTTCTGTTTCTGTACTTCCCGTCAATATTCTCTGACAGATCCAAGGCTGCAATCTTTCTTGCATAATTACTTGTCCCGATAATTGGTTTCGCAATAGAAGTACCTATTATAAAAGCAATCCCTGCACTGATTACCAGCACCAGAATAACAATCAGGATGATATAGATCTGAAGGGTTTTTACAGGTTGTAATATTTCACTTTTTCCCGCTGCCAGTATAAAGGTCCATTCTGTTCCGGGAATCTCAGCAAATCCAACATACTGATATCCTCCATTGAAGCTGTAATGACCGATACCTGTCTCTTTTGAGATTGCTGACTTTAATGTGGCTGCCAGAGCCCCAGCGCTTTTATCTGTCTTTTCTGCTTCAATGGCATTATAGCGATTCGTTACCAACTCCCGGTCTTTATGACCAATAATTGTTCCGGTTCCGTCAATAATATAACCATAGCCGGTAGTACCGTAACCTGTATCTTCGGCCAGTTTACTCAGAGTATTTCCATCCAGACGTCCTAATAAGGCTCCTGTTACCTGCCCGTTATTTTCGATAGGAACTGCCTGCACCAGTACAAGTTCACCTGTAACCGGGCTAATCGTAAAATTAATAGCATCTTCCCCTGCTAATGCTTTTCTTAAAGGATCACCTTCCTGAAGAACTATCTTCGTATCCGCAGTATTAGAATAAGAAATGCTCCCGTCAAGTTGAATGATTCCAAGTTCCGTAAAATCTGTTTCTTTCAGTATGCTTTGAAGAACCGGCTGCTGCTTCGCCCAGTCCATGGATCTTACTTCCTCGAAGAAGGAAAGGGTCTTAAGCGTCCCTTTTTGTGTCTCAAGTCTGCTATTCTGCAGCTTCGCTGCATCTTCAGCAAGTTGCAGCATGTTATTTTCCGCTTCCTTTAAAATGATATCACTGGCAATTTTATTGCTGATAAAACCTAATGCACAACATGAGAGTAATATCAGGATAGTAAAATAGAGTATTAATTTTGTTTTCACACTTACATTTTTACTGCTATGCTTTTTCATATACTACGTCCCTCCACCTGTCTTTTTTCTTTTCATCGATGTCGTTATTTGTTATAATGCATTATATATTGTGGATTATAGCCGAATTATGTAATAATTAAAACTATTATTGATAATCTGTCATTGTCATTGACATGACAGTATTCGGAATCCTGTAATAACGACACCCTCTAAAGGAGTACCCTGCAATTGTATAATGAAATGACTTTTGGCAAGTGCCTTAAATTCTTGCTCACCACCTTTCACCTTCCAATGAGCCAGTTAGCAAAAGCTATAAATGTGGATAATTCACTTGTCAGCCATTGGGTACATGAGAGAAGATTTCCTTCAACCCAGTATATTAACAGCATTACGGATTTTCTTTCGAAAAATATCATGGATTCCTTACAGCTTAAAATGGTAGATGAGTTATTTTATAGTCTGAAGGTCAATGAGAAAATTACCGAAATTACAAATAAAGAAAAATTACATATCATGCTGCAGGCATCCTTAAAATATTCACTTGCCTGCCGGACAGAAAAGAAAGGTACTTCATCAGAAAGTAGAAGCGATACCACTTTTTTAAACTCCATTGATTTGTCCAGCAACGATAAATTAATCTATGGTATAACCAATGTATTTACTGCCGGCATTTCCTTGATAGAATCTGCCAGAACCTACTGCCGTAAAGAGAATAATGTAATTTACCTGACCTATCACAATATTCTTGATAACTCCTTTTTCTCTGATAACCGATTAAGCTATCTAAGAGAGATTCTGTTAGAAGTTATTCAAAATAACTGGCAGGTTACTTTTTTACTTACATTGGACAGCAATGTGGAACGTGCGGTCAGATTAATCAGCTTTATATTCCCCTTACTGAAAACAGGTAAAATCAATCTCTATAATCTGACAAATAACGAAAGTTTTATGACCGGTAAAGAATTATATGTTGTGTCCGGCATAGGTGCCTTGTCATGTTTCCCTACTGATGCCTACACCGGTATCAATTGTGCCTTCTATCTAAAAAATAAATCAGCAGTTGATGTACTGACCAACTATGTTAATTTATTAATCAAAAACAATTCCAATAATATTGTTAAGTATTATAATCAGGAAATGAAAGATACTTTCTTCTTTAATTTAACAGACTCAAATGAACAGCTGGGAAACCATTATTGCTATAACAACAGCTTCAGCAAACTGCTGATACCTACCCGGTTATATCAGAAGTTTTTAGATCAGACGGATTTATCAAAAGAGGAAAAAAAGCTTTCAATCTATTACTATGAGAAGCAATTCAGAGGTTTCCTGAAAAACCTGGTTCATCATATTTGTACTGATATTTATTTCACCTCAGCTTTTGAAAAATTGTGCGAAGATAAAATTATATTTCTTTACACTTATACCGGTATAAAAATAGTACCAGCAAGTACACAGGATGTAGTTGATTATCTGGAATATGCCATATCGATTATAAAACAATATGAAAATTATCAAATAGCAGTTATTTATCAGGATATGGATGGCTTAGAGAAAAATATAGCCTTATCCATAAAAGAACGAAAAGAAATATTTCTATATGTATATGGAAAGAACAGGACAGTACTGGATACTTTTCTCTCCCTGGATGACCCGGTTATTGTTAAAGCCTTTGTAGAATATTATAAGAATCTCTGGCAGAAGATCTCTCCTCTTAACAAAGACAAGGAAGATATAGTACTCTTAATTGAAAGCTATGTCCGGATGCTTAACAAAGAAATAAAGTAAGCTGTCCTTCTTCTTATTTATATAATTTATATAAGTTTCAAGTAATTAACCAAAGCTTATTTATCAAAGGATAAACCTATGCTGTAGTAATGGTTAACTATTAAATTATATTATGGGAAGACGGACAGCTTGTTAATAATGTAATGCATCATTATATGGTTAGTTCTGCTGATTGGTCGCTTTGTTCTGCTTGTTGGTTGTTTCGCTGGTTGACTGGCTTCTGGCGGTTGCTTGTTTCTGCTGGTTGCTTACTTCTGCGGTTGCTTGTTTCTGCCGTTACTTGCTTCAGCTTGTTGCTTACTTCTGCCTGTTACTTGCTTCTGCTGGTTGCTTTTATGCCATATTGGCAGTAAGCCTTGTAATTAAAGAACACCTTTTACAACTGCAGCTGCTTTCTGGAGATAATCACTACGTACTTCCTCAGATACATAAGGAACTGCACCAAAGAAGGTGTGTGATACTTCTTCCATTCCGGAGAAATTAAAAATTCCCTGATCGGTAGTCTGCTTCATGGATGCATGCATTCCGTTTGCTGCATACAGCTCATCAGGTGTTCCTGTGGTTGAAAACAAGAGAGCTTTCTTCCCCTTAAGAAGCCCATTAGGTGCTCCGTCTATATATTCATAAGCAAAACCGTAAGAAAATACACGGTCTACATATCCTTTTAAAATTGCAGGAAGAGAAGTCCACCATACTGGATAGATAAAGGTAATAACATCTGCCCAGCGAATGATTTCCTGTTCTGCTGCTATATCCTCCGGAACCTTACCTTCCTTAAAGGCTACAAAATCAGAGGGCTTTAAAATGGGATCAAAACCTAACTCATACAGGTCTCTTGCTTTAACAGCAGCACCTTTTTCTTCGGATGCCTTTACAACTGTGTCTAAAATACCCTTTCCAAAACTCTTGGGATTGGGATGTGCAAATACAACTAAATGATTCATGAATAAATCCTCCTTATGATTATATGCTTAGTATTCTTATAAAACAGATAAAATATTATTTACTTCTTTAAATACTTTGATATCAAAGTATTTACCTAAATAAAAATTAAAAATTATCCAGTACTTTTTGCAAAACCCTCTGAAATACTTCTTTTTCCTCTGCACTAATGCCTTGATATTCTACGTCAAACAGCTTATCGGAGATAGCCTGAAACCCTGCCTCCAGTGCCATTCCCTTCTGGGTTAATGCAATGATGGTAGAGCGGTTATCTTCGTCTGCTTTTCTGGAAGTAATATAACCTAATTTGATAAGCTTATTAACCAGAGCAGTAACGGTAGATCTATCCCTGTGAATGCTATTGGATAAGTCTGTCGNNTGAAAAAGAGTTACCAGGATGTCACCATGGGAGGGTGAGATATCCCTAAAACCTATCTGTTCCAGCTCATTCAGCAGAAATTTATTCGCTTGTTCATGAATTCTTCCAATTAAATAAATAGTTTTATCTGTTTTCATGTCCTCATTATACTTTGATATCAAACTATTGTCAACCTCTATTTTTAATTTATCTAGGGTATATTTCCTTTACCACTTCCATTAGACATTTTACAGCAGGCGCTGCATTTTCTTCTTTCCAGGCAAAGGAGAACTGATATGCCCACTGTTTTGTACCATACAAGGGTTTGTAGATAATATCATTTCTTAAGTTCTTCGCCGATTCGTGTATAAGAGCTATCCCAATACCGCAGGATACTAGTGACAGCACAGTATAGATTTCATTGGCAGTCTGGACTATCATTGGACTGAAACCGCCGTCCATACAGACTTTCACCATACTATCATAATAGAACTGCCCGGTTTCACGACTTGTAGTTATAAACGCTTCCTTTTTTAGGTCTTCTATTCTTATCATATCTACAGTTGTAAGAGAATGTCCTGCTGGTAAGGCAACCCAATAAGACTCCTCTCTTAAGGAATAGCATGATAAAGGTTCTTTTACCGGATATCCAACTATCCCCCCATGAATTTTATTTTCTGCTAACTGTTTTACTTGTTGTGCCGTAGATAATCTTAGCAGGGAAATTCTGACCTCTGGGTACAATTTACGATATATCTTTAGTATGGAAGGGAGTATATCCCAGGTAGCAGATTCGACAAACCCAATGGTAAGTTCACCTATTAGACCCGAAAATGCTTTCCTGGTTATGTCTACTGCCCGTACTGACTGAGTAATTAAAGATATCGCCTCAGGTAAAAATGCCTTCCCTGCTTCTGTAAGCGATACCTTCCTCTTGGTTCTTATAAAAAGTTCTCCGCCTATTTCCGCTTCCAGCTGTTGTATCTGCTGACTCAGTGCAGGCTGAGATATACCGATTCTATCAGCTGCTTTCCGAAAATGCAGTTCTTCTGCAACGGTAATAAAATAATTAATTTGTCTTAACTCCATGACTACTCCATTAATAGTTTAATTCTATTACACACATACAATATATATATTATACTTATCAATACTGCAATGTTATAATAACTCCAACAAAAAGTCAATGACAGGAGGTAATTGATATGAAGCAAAAAAGAACTGCAGTAATTACAGGAGGAGGTACCGGGATTGGCTTTGCTATTTCAGAACGAATGCTGGAACTTGACACTGATGTCATCATTATTGGCAGAAGAGAGTCTGTTTTAATAGATGCTGCAAAGAAACTGGGCAGTAATGTCCGCTTTATTCAGGCAGATGTAAGTAATAGAGAAGATGTAGAGAAGGCTGTTCGCTTGATTTCTGATATGACAGATACTATTGATGTACTGGTAAACAATGCCGGGTTTGGTGAAGGTATTACTACTACAAAGCCGTTAACAGAAGCCGAAGCCGTGTGGGACAGGGTCAATTCTGCTAATCTTAAAGGGGCATTTCTAATGACCGTTGCCATTAGTCCTTTACTAAGACGTCCTGGCGGCAGAATAATAAATATCAGTTCCATCGCCGCATATACCGGCGGCAGCAAGGCCGGGAACCTGGCTTATGCTGCTGCAAAGTCCGGTTTACACGGCCTTACCTTTTCAACAGCAAGAGAATTAAGCAGCCAGGGAATTACCGTCAATGCCATTGCTCCCGGTATTATTCTTGATACAGACTTTTTCGGCGGTGAATTATCCAGTGATAGAATTAATCAGACAATCGCTCAGGTTCCGGCAGGTCGTACAGGTACTCCTGAGGATATTGCTTATGCAGCTGGCTTTCTCGCCTCCCCGGAAGCCTCCTATATTAATGGTGAGATTCTTAATGTAAACGGTGGCTGGCTTTTCGGCAAATAAGTTAATTTTCACATTACTCTTTGGTCATGAAGATCTTAGCTGCTCCCAAGGTATCAATCAAGACTACAGCTCAAACACTCTGTCAAGATAGTGACACTCTTTATAAATGTATCATGTACATCCCACCTGACAGGGCTTTTAATATAAACGGATAATATGTCCTATTCCCAAAACTTAACCTTCTATTATAATTCAAGTGCCAAAAGCCTTGTTTCCATAAGATTTCAGGCAAATTGTACAA
>DJJW01000024.1:133835-279101 GCA_002434335.1 Lachnoclostridium sp. UBA6558
GTCCCCTTGTAAAAAACTGCCTCTTAACCTTTCATCCTATTACATAAAAAAGTTTCCTAAAGCAATCACTTTGTTAAATATCTGCTTTAGGAAACTAAATATACTAAAATCTACCGTATTAACACAGGATAAAATAACCTGAAATCATCTTATTTATCATTCTGAAAGCCTTGCTTTTTCAGTACCGGATAAACCTTAGGATAATAAACATTCTGATAAATATTAGATGTATACCGGCTCCAGTTACCTTCCTGCTGTCTGCCAATTTCAGAAAGATAACGCTCCATCTCACTGTCATATTGGTCAATAGCCTCTCTTAAGCCCTCCGTATTGTACTTCTCATCATGTCTGAAGGTACTCTGGGGAAGCCTTGGTTTTTTATGAGAGGGATCCAAAGGGTATCCAATTGCTAAGCCAGCTACCGGAAAGGTATATTCGGGAAGACCGAGCAGCTCTATGATATCCTCAGGGTTTTTGCGTACACCTCCGATGGGTACAATGCCAAGTCCAAGGGATTCAGCTGAAAGAATAGCCCCGCCCATATTAAGTCCCGCATCAAAAGTACCAACCATGGTACCTTCAACACTTTCGTGTATTACCTGCTTCAATCCGTTTTTCTCTGCTGCCAGCCTGGTCTTATAAAAGTCCATTACAAATACAAGAAATACCGGTGCGTCATCAATCCACTTCTGTCCGCCTGTTAGTTCTGCAATCCTTGCTTTGGTTTCTTTACTTCTTATAACAATGACAGAAGTCTGCTGTCCATTTATGGAATTGGGCATAGCCTGGGCTGATTGAATTATTTCATCCAGCAAATTATCCTCAATGTCTTTGTCAAGAAAACTGCGTATGGATCTATGGTTCTGTATGGTTTTAATCGTTTCATTCATAAGAAATGCTCCTTTCTGTTCGAGTACACTGCCATGATTTTAAGCTATATGTTCCCCATAAGAAATAAAATTAACTCCACTTCTCGTAATGAACTCTGTCTTTGTTATATCGGTCTACAAATTCATTCTTTTGTCCGTCGGGGTAACCAACAGCAATTAATGCATAGGGTTTGATATTCTCAGGAAGATCATAAAGCTTACGTACACTTTCTACTACACTGTCAGCGGTGGCAACGCCAAGCCAAACGCCTCCAAGTCCCAAATGAACAGCCTCTAGCAGCAAATTCTGTGTTGCTGCTCCTAAATCCTGTTCCCAGGCTGTAGGTACTCTGAGGTTATCAGCATTTGCCATCACTAAAAAGGTTACACCTGAGCCTTCAACAGGTCTGGCATAAGGTGATGTCTGAGACAGTTTTAACAAATTTTCCTTCTCCTGTACTACGATAAATTCCCAGGGCTGCTGATTTGCCGCAGATGGTGCCTGCATAGCTGCTTTTAACATTAATTCTATCTTCTCCGGCTCAACAGCCTGCTCCTTAAACTTACGTATACTTCTTCTGTTGAATATTTCATTCATTGTTTATACCCCTTGCATATCGCAGGCCTGCCTGCGATACTGCCACAAAAGAGTGAAAGAATCTTCACGTGGCATCCTTTCAATTTATTATTTTCTTTCACTCTTACATATCTCCGATTAGTTATCTGGATTCTGTAGTTTCTCAATTAACTTACTGCTTATGGTTATAAATTGCAGGGCTTCCTCTTCCGTCAGGATATCCTTGTATGCATCATGCAGCCTGTTCCATGAGCGGATAATTTCGTCCTGCAGCAGCTGACCTTCTTCTGTGGAACAGATAAATACATTCTTTCCTTCTATTCTTTTAGCTACCAGTTTTTTTCGTACCAGCTTTTCTATAAAGCGCGTTATGGTAGATGGAGTCAGGTGCAGCTTCTCGCCTATTTCCTTCTGATGAAGTTCTCCTTCCTGATTTACCATATATAATATCAGTGCATGGCTTGTGGAAAGTCCGGTCTTGCCGAATGCTTCCTCTGCTATCTTACCGAATTCCCTGGCAAGCTTTGAGGTGGAAAAAAACAGGCAGCTATCCAATTTGCAATTACAGCTCTCGTTATTATTTGTACCCTTCAAAATTATCACCTCATTTGTTTGTACATACAAATATACCACCATATAATATAGTTGTCAATTAAATTTTTCTCAATTCACTTTATGACTGAGTTTAGTTCTTTTATTAGAAAACAATCAAGCCTGCTGGTATCCTAACGGCTTTTACCAACAGGCTTAATTGCTGTTTCAATAGTCAGTTCTTTTTCTTATGCCAGGACTTACACTTAAGTATTTCCTGTTTGTACCTATCTTTATTTCACCAGAACTTTAACTTTTAAAATTTTTGATTCTCCAGAATATAGCATTACCTTTACAAGAATTTCTGTACTGCCTTTTTTCTTTCCGGTTACCTGCCCCGTTTTCTCATTTACCAGTGCAATGCTCTCGTCTTGGGAAGAATATTTCATTGTTACTGCTCCAATTGCATTTGAGGAGGTCTTATCTGTTATTTTATTCGTCTTCTCCAGGGTTACAGGTAAGTTTACTTCCACTTTCTTATTCGTTCCCCTGCTGATACTTAACTGCTCCGGTACAGAAATCTGGCTGATTAATGAATTGGTTATGCTTTGGTTTGCTTTTTGAGGCATAAGGATGTAATCGGAACAGCTTAAGATATTCATCGTGATATATCCGTTCTTGTCTACCTTGTAGCTGCCTGTTTTAAAGAATCCAATCTGCCCTTCGTATCGTTATAATGATATACGTATACTGTATCACCGGCTTTGATTCCCTTTTGATTTGCTACATATACCTTTACTGCTGCCTGCCCAGGTAGTACACCACTATGATTAAATACGACTGCTGCCGCGTGCTTATTCTTTGTGTCCTTTAACAATAGNNTTTTACGGTATTAGCAGGTACTACTTCCAGAGAGGTATTTACAGACGTCACCGCCTGCTTGGAATTCTTAAGAGAAGCTGCATCAAACCTCCACTGGTAAACGACTTTCCCTTTTTCATTCTTTACTGCCAGTGACAAGCCTTTCTGGTTTTCTTTTGCCTTTTCCAAGAGATTCTTATTCATAACAATATCCCCTAATCTAATTCTCGAGTCTGTTGTTATGGCTTGGGGAAGAATGATTGATACCTGCACAAGTTTTGTCGTACTGCTCTTTAACTGAGCGATAAGTTCCTTCTCCGGAAGAGTTATATCTAACAAATACGGATTTTCTTTACTGGAATCTTTTACTTCTTCCCGTAATTTCTCCGAAGAAATTTTAAGTGTAATGTCTGCTGTCTTATTTTTTACCTTCGTTTCTATTACCAGATACGGTGAAATGTTATTCTCCGGAGCAGAGGTAGGTGTTACAGCAGGTGTAGATGTTGACTCTGGTGCTGACGTACTTGTAGGTGTTACTGTTGGTTCAGTTGTTGGGGTATCTGTTGGTGCCGTTGTTGGTTCAGCTGTCGGGGTACCGGTGGGTGCTATTGTAGGTTCCAAAGTTGGCGTTACTTCTGCACCTTCTTCCAGAATGACAATATCCCACTGACGTTGGGCTATTTCACCTGCCACATTGACAGATGCAGTTAATTTAACCTTTGCAGTACCCTCTCCAGCTTTTGGACGGGTGACGGTGCCATTTTCCGCAAGAATAGTTGCATTACTGGATTTCCACTGGATTAGTGCTCCATGCAATCCACTGGCTGGCAGAATAAGATTCTTAGTTATACCTGTTACTTCTCCCAGATCAATGGCCTCTGCCGCTTCTCTTGCCAGTCTTCGATTCTCCTCTTGCTCCTCTGTTACCGTCTTGCTGCTTCCAAAGACCTTAACTTCGTACAAAGTTGGTGTATACCAGTTATTGGGATTATTATGCAATACCGCATTGGTTACGGAGAGCCTTATATAACGGCCGTTTCCGGTAAGGGTATCAGCAGTAAACCCATAAGTCTTGTTCTCTGACTTATCCAGTATTTCAGTCCAATTCTCCCCATCCTCACTGGTCTCAACCTTATATTGATAGTAACCTTCCGAACCTTTATACATGAACCATGACACCTGGATTCCTGACAATCTGTAAGTACTCCCCAGATCCACCTGCCACCAGAAGGGCCACTGAGATTTTTCCGCTGCATAAGCGGTATCATAATTCCCGTCGTTGGCTTTTGCCGCTGTCTTGGTACCATTTGCTGTAACTGATGCAGTAGCTGGCTTATTTTCTGATAATAATACCCCCTTATCTTCCGGTATTAAACTTCCGGTAAAGGGATTATAAAGCACTTTATCATAATAATCATAGGTCGCAATTCCGTTTGCAAAAGCAACAGGCAGGCATAAAGTCGCCGCAGTGCCTTCTTCCCTCACCCATCTTGGTGCAAGCATAAAATAATTCTTTCCTGCTGCTCCTTCAATAGAAATTACACCACCGGACTGTGAGGAATAATTAGAACTGTTTCCGATACTTCTTAATTCACTCCAGGGTCCCTGTAAGGAGAGAGCACTGGCATAAGCTCCCTTGCTGGGATACCAGCCTGCAGCCTGTGAGGTAAAAAGATAGTAGTAGCCATCTTTCTTCACAAGACTCGGAGCCTCCCTGTACTGATTCTCAAATACTTTTGTGACAATGCGTTCAATTCCTGTATAGGTATCATTCATCTGAAAAATATACATCGTTGCATTGGCACCCTCACCGGCTGCATTACCCGCTGTTACCAGGTATCCGGTTCTGGCTTCATTGTCATCTATAAAGAAATTCATATCCCTTACAGCAATTCCTTCCGGATTATAGACCTCATGTACGGTAAAGCTATCACCCGGTGTGGCCGAGGCAACCAGAGCTTTTCCGGAACCGTAACCATCTTTTAATTCCCAATGCGCCCATAGTATATTCTTATTGTGGATGCTGTCATAGCGAATATTCATCGCTTCCAGCTTACAGGAGGCTAGATCCGGATGACTGTTTCTGTCCATTACGGTTTTGACATAAGTCCAGTTCATCGAATCCTTGGAGGTATATTCCTCAAGCTTAGAGAAACCGCTTTCATCACTGATGTAGTCATATCTGTAATAAGTATCTCCTGCTTTCAGGCTACTTAAAGTGGTCATGGTACCGCTAACAGAATTGCTGGACTCCAGAAGTCCTTCGGAAACCGCATAGGTCTGTGCCTTTACTTCACTGCTTTCTCCTAGAAGAACACCATTGTTCCAGGCTTGAACCTTGTAATAATAGTTCTTGCCGAGAATAAGCTCATAAAGCTTTACGGAGGTACCGGCACCGTGATAAATCAGGCTGTATTCCCCTGCTTCCCCCTCCTTGCCGTATACATAATAACTTAGGGCATTTTCCTTTGCGGACCAGGCAAGATTTATATTATTAACCTTATTTGAGCTGCTCAGTTTAAAAGGCGTTGCAGTAATACCAAAGGGATTGGAAGCAGTCAGTGTTCCCTCTCCATAGATATTTACCTCATGAATTCCACGATACCAGGTAGCAGCGTTATTATTATTTACATTTATCTGACCGGATACGGTAATTCTTACATAGCGGTAGGTACCTGACAGGGAGTGAGCCGTAAAGGAGGTCGTAGTATTACCCGTAGCATCTATGATTGTGGTATAGTTACTGTTGTCATTGCTTCCTTCCACAATATATTTGTAGCAAACCTCAGAACCATTCCAGGATCTCCAGCTGATATCAATATCACTAAGGTTATACTGTTTTCCAAGATCCACCCTCCACCAGTAGGGAACGCTGTCTTTACCAGTATCAAAATAAGTATCGTAATCACCGTCCACAGCCAATGCAGAGCTGTAGCCTTCTGCTTCACTGCTGCCTGCCGTTTCCTTACCTGCTGACAGGTTTATTTTCTTTGCATTGGTAACCTCTCCGGTCTGAGCATTTAGTTTCCACTCTCTTGCATAGTCCATGGAAAGCTTACCTGCTTCAAGCTCCAGGGGAAGCCATACATATCTGGAATCGCCAAGTGCATTCTGATTCCACCGGTCACCGACATAGACATAGGTAGTAGTACTCGTTCCGTTTATGGTAAGTATATTGGCAGGCTGAGAGTAGAAGGTTGAAGTATTGCCGAATTTACTCAGTTCAGACCAGCCCTCTGCCCTGGTTATATCCTGTGTACTGGTATAGTAGCCTTGATTGGGCTGCCAGCCGGACTGTCCGGAGGTAAGCATGTAATAATAACCGTCCTTCTTTACGATAGCCGGAGCTTCACGGCGTTTACCGGCAAAAAGGGTATAAAGCTTCTTCTCTACCTTGGTGTAGGAATCGTTAAGTTTATAGATATCCAAATCCGCATTGCTGTTGGCAGAGGATATCAGATACGCTGTTTTATCCTCATCCACAAATACGGTAAAGTCTCTGGACTGGTTACCCGGATCAAAATGACCGAGATATTCATAATCCCCGGTTATGGTATCACTGACTGCCACCATGACATGCCCCAGATTATAATTACCGGCTTCCTCCCAATGTCCCCATAATACATATTTCTTCGTTTTCTCATTATAGATGACCTTAGGGCGTTCGACCTTGCAGCTTGCTAAATCAGCAGCTGAATCCGGTTTTAAGATGTCATTCTCATAAGTCCAGTGCATAAGATCCTTTGAGGAATATACACTGACACCGTTAAAAGTGGCTCCATTGTGGGCTTTGTTTTCTCCGAACCAGTAATAGGTTCCGTCTTTATAAAGAAAACTTCCTCCATGGGCCTGCACGGTATTACCCTCCAGGTCTTTCAGGCTCTCACCATTTATTATGGCAGCCGCTTTAATCTTACTGGTTGAAAGCTGCTCTAAGGCAAACCAGCTTAAGACCGGGTCTTGAGAGCTACCGTTTCTTGACACTTTTAAAGTAACCTTTGTATCTGCCGGCAGGGTAAAGGTTCCTTCGGCATTTTTCGTCTTTTCACTGGCAGGAACATTTCCGTTCACCTGATTCCAGCCAAAGTTCTCTGCAATTTTTGTGTTTACCGGAGTTCCATTCTCATCTGTGTATTCGAGGGTTATATTCATATGGCGTGACTGATTCCACCACTCCCTAAAGCCTGCCGTAAGCTTATAGGTTCCTTCTTCTAATTGCATCTGGTATACAATATCCTTATGGTTTACAGAATACCAGCCATTTTCATAGCGGTCCGTACTCTGGGTTACCCTCCCATTCATCTCTGTTGCAGGGTCACTGGTATATCCCCAGGAATTGTCATACTTTTGATCCGGTACAGTATTGACCATTAGAGGTGAATTCTCTTTCAGTATATTAAAGGTCTCTGATGAGGTTCTATTACCTTCTATGTAGTACATCAGTTTTCTGGAGATTACGGTAAGGGTGGTTGAGACCGCTAAATTCACTCCTGTAACCTTTCCTGTTACTTCACAGGTATCCCCGATGGTATCCAGCGCACCCTCCGGCACTGTATCCCAAAGCACTTCACAATCCAGCACCTTACCCTGGGATTTCACCTTAACCATAGCAGGAAGCGTCAGGGCTTCTCCCTGTTTTGTTACTGTGGGAAGTGCAGTAATTAATTCAGTACCAAGAATATCCTCCATTTCCTTTGCAGTAAAGGCTTTATCATATATTTCAATATTATCAAAATATCCTTTGAAATAACCGTCACCGCTGTAAAAGGACTTGCCAAGATAGGTCAGTACCTCTGTACCAAAATCTGATATCTTTGTCGTCAGTCCGGTTACTTGTTTTACGAGCAGTCCGTTAATATACATCGTCATAGAATTATCATCAAGCACCATAACGATTTTAGACCATTCTCCTGTGGTTATACCGCTGCTCATTTTCTGCTCGCCGCCCCAGGTAGCCTTTGTTATGGCACTATAAAGTTCACTTCCTCTGGCCCGCAGAAAGAAGTATTTCTGATCACTTTTACCGATTCCAAAGGTAAAAAAATTACCGGAGGTAAGACTTGACTTCACATCCATTACAATAGTCAGCTGATTCTTATTGTCAAGCAACCCTTTTGGAATTTCACCGTAGGTTCCGGTGGTTCCATCCAGATATAGTACCTGCCCTTTTACCGGGTCTGTTACATAGGTTGCTTTCCCGTAAAGCTTGCCATGATTGCCGGAACCGCTCTTATCTTCTATCACAGTACCTGACAGGCTCTCGTTAAAATCATATTTTACCAAGGGTACTGCAATTATTACTCCTGCATTTTCGTACACCTTATCAAAATTATCCTTTGCTGTCTGAAGCGCAGACCTGACCATTTCAATGGTGGCAGCAGCTTCAATAAGCACTTTGCCTTCAGAAATTACAGTGTTAAGAGCTGCGGTTTCTTCTGTGGTATAATTCGTTTTTCTTCCAAGGGCTTCGGTCGTATAAGCAGTAAATTCTGTGAGTGCCAGTGTCTTTTCTGCCAATACTTCTCCGCTTGAGGCTTCATTTACTGCCAACCAGCTTAAGATCACATCCGGGCCTGCCGTATATTCGTATACCTTAACGGTCACATCAGCATCTACTGGCAAATCAAAGAAATAACTGACGGTCTTTTTGCCATTGTTTGTAAAGTTGCCAAGTGTCTTTGTTATTACCTGATTATTCTGTGTGTAGGAAACGGATAAACCTGTATTTCTCGTAGTTCCCCACCATTCCTGAAAACCTGCCAGAAGCTGGTAACTGCCTGCTTTTAACGGAAGGATATATTGAATGCTTTTATCAGTCTTTGCCCAGAAACCGCTTTCAAAAGCATCGCGGCTGGTATTATTTTTATAGCCTATGTCAGCATTTGTTATACCCTCTCCCTCAAGGATACTGGTATAGCCCCAGCTGCCTTGCCCATATGCTTTATCCCAGGTCTCATTCACAAGAGACACCTTATCTTTTATCATATCATAGAGGTCGGAGCCTGCAGTTGCACCGGAATCAATATAATACTTTAAGGTATCCGGTATCACCAGAACATTAGCCGCAATTGTCTGATTATAGCCTGCCAAGGTTCCTGTAATCTTCGTCTTTACAGCTGGCAGCAGATTCTGAACCTCCCAGTTAACAGTCACATCTTTCGTTTCTGGGCTGCCATTACTGTAGACAGTTATGCTTACCTTAGAGGGCAGTTCACTGATGCTGTTATAGATGTCTTTTAACTCTGTATTCACCTGTACCGGTGCAAGTTCTGCAAGTTCCTCAAGAGTCCAGTCTGTATAAGCCTTCAGCTGCAGTTCTTTGTTAGCGGTTATCTCAACTGGCAGCCAGATATATCTGGAATCACTCAGATTACTGTCATACCATCGGTCTCCCATGTAGATATAGAGACCTTTTTCTGGGTCATAAGGTATTACATTGGTGCTCTGTGAATCAAAGGTAGTATATTTGGTATCTCCTACACAGGGGTCTCCGGCGTTGGTCCAGGTACCAAGGATGGAATCCGCCACCCAATACTGTGCCTGATTGGGTGCCCAGCCTGTTGCACCTGAGTTAATCATATAATACTTGCCTGCGTACTTAAACACTGCCGGTGCTTCTCTTTGGGCTCCCGGAAAGAGTCTTACGAAATCAACGCCATGGACGGCTTCTGTAACAGGTGTGGCAAGGTAAGTATAGTCTTCATTCAGCTTTGAGATGAACATGGTTCTGTTCTCTTCACTGGAATAAATAATATATGCTGTTCCGTCATCATCGATAAACAGATTCATATCCCTGGCAAAACCCTTGCTGCTTTCATACCAGGCTCCGGTCAGCTGATCCTCCGGGCATACATTCAGACGGTATCTGTCTATAAACCGGAAAGGACCCGATGGTGAATCACTGACTGCTACGCCTGCAGCTGCTGCCGCATAATTGGCACCGGGACTTTCCACTGTTGGTCCGTCTGCGTGGAACCACAATACATATTTCCCGGTTTTTTCGTTATAAATCATCTTCGGTCTTTCAATAACTGAGGTTGAATTATTGATACAAAGATATATGTTATCCTTTTCTTCCGAAGACAGATTGCCGTATAGTGCAGAGAAATAAGGATCGTTATCTAATTGCTCTCGGGTTGTAACAGATCGCATGACATAACCTTCAAACCTCCAGTTATACAGATCCTCGGAAGAATAGGCACTGATACCATTACTTCGGTATCCCTTTGTCTTATCTTCTCCGTACCACCACCACTTTTCTCCTATTTTTTGCACCTGCCCGCCATGAGCCTGAATAGGAATTCCGTTTGTATCCTTCCACACACTGCCGCTTGTACCGGAGAAACTGGAATAGTGCTCTATGGTTCTAAGGGCGGCATACTGGGTATCCAGTTCATTACATTTCTCACGAATCTCTAAACCGGAAGCAGTACCGGAAGATATCATTGCTTCAGCATCAGCAATTGCCAGCTCCATATCTCCCAGGGTATCTTTTTTACCACCACCATCCAGATACAGCTCTGTACTTAAGGCTTCTGTTGCATAGATTGTTCCTGCAGCTGCTGCTGTGTTTATTTTGCTCCTGATTTCGTTTATTTTGGCACTAAGTAAAGCCGTATCGTAATCCGGTACCGCTTTTATGATAATATAATTAATTAATGGGTCCTTATAGCTATCTGTTCTTGCTGGGTTACGGACAAATACATTAAGCTGTCCATCTGAAACCCTCAGTTCGTTCCTACTCTCGACAACTTTATTCTGGTCAAGACTCAACGCACTGGTATAGGTCGTTCCCTCCAATACAATATCAACAGGTCTCCAGGACCAGGGATTTTTAAAACCTACCGTTACTTCATAATAACCGTCCGGCAGTTCAAAGTCATAATAAAAACCACTGACTCCTGACACATAAGTGATTGCCCCAGTGTAATAGTAAGTATCTTCCTTGTTAAGACTGGCGGCAGTTCCTCCTGCAACTGCATTGGAATTAGATGTATTAGGCAAACGTCCCCAACTATAACCCGTTATATCTGAACCATATACTTTATCCGTAACTGATTGATAAAGTCCCATATGATCTCCGCTTGCCACTGAGCTAACATTGCCTGCACCGCAATTCACAAAATACAGCACATAATCATTGGCTGCCAGCTCTTCTGCTCCCGGCATAACTTTTGTTATACTGGATCCGCTCACTACGTTTACTGCGGTGTTCCCCTCACCTGCAGTCTCATCTGCAGTTACCTCTGATAGATTTTCCCCTTTCTCTTCTGTGCCGATTAAGGCTGCTGCCTCATTTGCACTTACAGGCAATGGTTGTATTACCAGTGCAAGCATTAATAATACAGCCACTATCCTGTGTAAACGTTTTTGCTTTCCCATAACTTATCCTTTCTCTTTCTATTACTGGGTCTATAATCCTTTTGTGCAATTAGTATAGTATTATGGATTATTTATCCAGTATTTAAATATTATCATACCATATAATATAATGCAACCGGTTTCAGTATTATTTTATTTGTGCATAATATACATTTGTAGATTTTCGTTTTGTTTCGTCGCTATAACCCTACTTATTTCCCACTTTATTTAAGAGAGGTATTGGGGTAATATTAACTCTTGAAAATTGATACAAAAGGATGGTAGGAAAATGAAGAAAAGTTTAACAGCAGTATTATTGCTAATCGCTTTTTTATTAACAGGCTGCAGTAACAGTACCGGAGCGGATTCCAAAGCTGAAACACCTGTTAATGTTACGGTTAATAAGGATACTCTATCCGATACATTACGTTGGTTCAATGCTGCTTATGCAATAATTACAACTCGAAATGGCGGTGACCTGAATCACATTGGAGGCTATGAGACTAAAAATCTCCTAAATGTTCAAATGATTAAGAGCGGTCTAAAGGAATCCTGGGAGGTTACAGACAGAACCACTGCAGATGACACCTTAAACTGGTTATTGGAGCAGGGTGGGCACAATGCTGTGTTACTGGAAGAATACAAGGAGAGCAGCTTGTCAGAATATACACGGGAGGAACTGATAGAAGTATTGTCGGATAGCTCTTATACAGATAATGACAGAGCTTATTACCTGGGACTCTATGATGCTGTGGCTAATTACGGCGACAATGCAATTCTTGCCTGGGATTTATCCAGAGCCATGCAGCTTTCTGCCTGGTATTACCTTGCTGATTATTACACTTATGAGGAAGCCATGGATAAAAGTCTTGCTATCGCAAAAAGATTACAGGAAGCCTATGGTTCCTGGGATGAGATGACAGACAGCTATTTATATGGATTTCAATACTGGAATGGTGATGATATGTCTGATGAAAACTCTGAAAGCTATGCCCGCTATCAGATATACCAGGAGTTAGTGGAACAGACAGACAGTCCCTATTCCGTTGATTGGAATTATGAATTACAGAAAGAGTGGGATTAATACCGATACTTTTCAGCCCTCCGGCAATGCACCTGTTTACGTATGTGCATTGCCGGAGGGCTGACTTTGTCTTTATTCCTTTGTAACAGTTTGTGCTGTATTCTCCTTTGTAGAGGCTTTCCTCTTATTGTAATCCTTTAATACAGTCTCTGCTTCTGCTGCCCAGTCCTGATAGGCCTTGTACACCTTTTCACCAAATAGAACCGTCAGATAGTAGTACAGGTGGTCATCCTCCTCTGAAAGTACCTGTTCCAGATTGTGTTTAAATACTTTTATTATGTCAGCATTCTGATTTTGCCGTTCTCTAAAAGCACCAATACGCTTTAAATTTTCTTCCGTTGTCACCATATTTCCAAAAAAAAGTTTTACCAGAATTTCATATTTTGTATATTCCTTATCTTCCGGCAGTAAAAGCCATTCCTTTAATACTTCCCTCCCTTTATCAGTAATAGAATACAGGTTCCTTTCCGGTCCTTTATTGGCTTCACTGGAATGTTTTATTATCATTTTATTTTCTTCCATCGTCTTCAAGGTAGGATATATCTGCCCGTACCCAACCTCCCAGAAATGGCTTATCATATAGTCGATTTTTTTCTTTATATCATACCCACTAAGGTCTTCATGATCAAGTAAACCTAGAATTATATATACAGTTGTATTTGTTTTTGCCATTTTAACCTCCTTCACACCTTTACACGCTCAAATCAAAAGCAGAAATTTATATATAAACTTCTTGACAATACTATATCATGTTGATATAGTATTGTCAAGAATAGCAGATGTGCTTAACCTTGTGAAAGAAAATAAAAAGAAAGGATGCCACGGTACCTTCTTTCATACATATCAGTGGCTGTAACACAGAGCCGACAAACATAACTGCTTTTTTGTCTGTGTTATATTGGTGTTCAATGTTATATGAAACGTCAAAAATCAAGAAAATTACTCCTTACATTATCCTTTTTTCTGTTCCCCCTTACTTTATTTTACTTTTCACCCTATCTGATCCTACAAGGAGGCTTTGAAGGAATTATCTCAGGAAGCTTTCTTACCTTTGCTGCATTATTTCTGTTCTCCCTGTTATTTGGAAGGGTTTTCTGCAGCTGGATTTGTCCTGCCGGAGGACTTCAGGAATGCCTGTTTCCCGCAGTAGACAAGCGAATTATGAATAGAAAAATCAACCTGATAAAATACTTTATCTGGATTCCCTGGCTTATTGGCATCCTGGCAGCCTTTCTTACTGCCGGTGGAGTTCATTCTGTGGATTTCTTTTATATGACAGAGCATGGAATTTCAGCTGCCGGGATGTCTGGACTTATCACTTATTTCTTAATTCTGGCTCTTATTACCGTATTAGCCCTGCTTCTGGGCAAAAGAGGTATGTGTCATTCCATCTGCTGGATGGCTCCTTTTATGATTCTTGGAACAAAGCTGAAAGAACTTCTTCCTATCCCTTCTCTTAAACTGACCGCTGACTCTTCTGCCTGCATCAGCTGTAAACAATGTACCGGTAAATGTCCAATGAGTCTTGAGGTTCAGGAAACGGTGTCAAAGAACAACATGAACAACAGCGAATGTATCCTCTGTGGGGAATGTGCCGATACCTGCCCCAAGAAACTTATTAAATTATCCTTTAACTACTCTCGGAAATAGAAACTTTTGAGCCTAGCCCTTGTAGCATCTGGAAAATTATGATAAAATCAGTTTATTTCTAAGCACCCGAACTATTTAAAATCAAGCTTCAGGAGGAAACCGTATGGCTTACAAAGAGGTAAAGACCATCAAATGTAATCCGGAACTAAGGGGTATGGCTGTTATGATTCCGGATGTAATATATTCCACTGCCCAGGGAGTGGATTTAAAAATGCAGATAATTACTCCCTGGAAATCAGATGTATCGCAGATACAACCTGCCTATCCTTTGATCGTATTTGTACAAGGCAGTGCCTGGACTCATCCAGACGTTTATTATCAGCTTCCACAGTTGGCTCAATTTGCCAGAGAGGGTTATGTAGTTGCAACTTTAACACACAGAAACAGTCTGGAGGGACACCCATTCCCGGCATTTCTGGAAGATATCAAAGCAGGAATCCGTTTCTTACGAAAACATGCTTCCAAATATCTGATCGATCCTGACAGAGTTGGCATCTGGGGTACTTCCTCCGGCGGTAACACTGCATTATTAGTAGGCCTTACAGGGGATGAATCCAGCTTCAAAACAAAGGAATACGAGGAATTTTCAGATTCTGTAAAATTGGTAGTGGATTGCTTCGGGCCTACGGATTTAACCTTTGCCCTTGATAATCTTCCGAATCTGGAGGAAAGTATGAAGAAAATATTTGAAGGTTTACGAGGTGAGGATACTCCTGAGAATCTGAAGAAACTTATGGAAATTAATCCGGTGAATCATTTGAAAGAAGGACAATCTTATCCTCCTTTCTTAATTCTTCATGGCAATGCCGATACAATGGTGGATTATTCCCAGAGTGAACTTATGTATCACCGGCTATCTGATGCAGGCGCAGAGGTTTCACTTGTCTGCGTGGAGGGCGCTCCCCACGAGGGTTCTTTCTGGAGCAATGAACTTTTAGATTTAATTAAAGTATTTATAGCAGATAATATATAGCTTTAGATTGGTTTGTAGTAAATTACTTCTTAATGGCAGGTAATAACGTTGATAAAGCTCCTTCTCTTTCACAAGTCTTCTCATGAAAGGGAAGGAGCTTATTATCTATTCTCAGGCATATTTTATTTAGCAAATCTCTTTTTATAATTCTCTTTTGACATTTCTCTTTTGACATCCACTTGTTTGACACATCTTTAAAATACTCATGAACTTGCATATCTCTTATTTTAAAGTATCTCTATTTTAACACATCTCTTATTTTAATATCTTACTTCGACATATCTCTAATGTAGAAAGCAACCTGGTATGGGAATAATTCCTCACAGTCCTTAAGCTCACATTTAAGGATCCGCTTGATGTTCTGGATACGGTAATTAACAGTATTTCTATGGGTGAAAGTATCCTCCGCCACCCTTATAAGACTTCTGTCATTTTTGATGTAGCTTCTTAAGGTATCCACATAAGCTGAACCATGGGAAATATCATATTCCTCCAAGGGTCCTAATATCTCATTGGCGTAGCTTATCAGAATGTCGGTATCATCAATGGAAAAGAGTAACTTAAAGAATCCCATTTCTTCAAAGTCAACCATCTCCCGTCCGGTTCCCCGGGACATCTTCATTGCTGTTCTGGCTCTTTTATAACTGGTAGGAAGGTTCTCAAGATGAATCACCCTGGGTCCTATGCCAAGATAGAACCTCTTCTCTCTGGAAAAGGTAGCAAAGCTCTGCAAAATCAGTTCCGGCAGTTCCGTGTAGTATTTTTCCTTTCTGTTATTGAGAATCAAAACAAGAAAAACCTCCATTCTTATAAGCCCGTAAGAAGCATTGATTTTATCATTGCCCTTCCATAAGCCGAACAAATTCTCCAGTTTTATAACCGCCTGATTATAGCTTAGTTCATCCTCCATTGTCTTCTTTACATAGATGCAAAAAGCCTGAAAGGTTCCTTCTATATCATACCGTTCTCCCAACACCTGCCTGACATCAGCTTCTTTAAAACGTCCTTGAATAACTTCTCTGAAAGCATTGCTTATTTTCTTCTCAAATTGCTTCTGATCGATTATACGCATGCAGTAATCCTGAATCAGCTCTGTGATGGAGATTTCCCAAGGCATCTCAAGAATAGGAAAATTGTGTTCATTACACCATTCAATGACCTCCTCCGGAATCCTTTCCATATACATTCCAGTATTTATTATGATTCCTGCACAATCCTCCTGAGACATTTCTGTGACTACCTTTAAAAGCCAGTCAGGCTGATCTGCTTTCATTCCTGTTGTAATAGCCAGCTCTTCTCCGTGAAATCTGGATACAATGGTCTCATCCTCAAGCATATGAACCCAGCTTACAACCGTATCCATTCCAGCTTTGCCTGCTACTATATTTAGCTTAAACTGTTCCCTGGTTTCTTCATACATTTCCCAGAAACGGACTGCCATTTATGTTTTACCCCCTAGGTCCGTATTCGCTCATTTTATACTTACTCAAAAAATTCTAAAGATATTACCCTTTGTGCTGTGGATACAAAATCTACCCTTTATATTCAGACTAGCAGATTATATACAAAAAGTCAATTTATATATATAATATACATACAGTAAAGATTAATAAAGAGTTCGGCAAAGGAATAAAGGAGGATACCTATATGTATATTGGCAGCACAAATTTATACTTAGATTTAATAGATTATAACACGAAAACACCTGCAAGCTGGATTACCTCCGAAAGATATGAAAACTGCGAAAACTTCTACCAACATCTGGTGGTAAAACAAGGCAGGCCCAAACTATTTCATAAAAAAAGCGACGCTAATAATAATATGAAATAATCACATACGCTTAAATCTTAATTTATTGAATGTAAATTAAATCCTATATGTTTCGTCATCACAAAAAAAGAGAGCATTTTCCGATGAATGCTCTCTTTTTGACTCCTTCTATATCGTATATACCTTAATTCTTTCCGTCATCCATTTCGTCCTTCCATTCATATATAATGTTCCCGTCAATTATTGTATACATGGTATGGGTAAACACCTCCATTGGATTTCCTGTAAATATTGCTATATCTGCATCCTTTCCCACTTCCAGGCTGCCTACCCGGTCTTCCACCTGGCATATTTCTGCAGCATTGATGGTTATTGCCTTTAACCCTTCTTCTATACCAAGTCCCTTCTTGGCCGCAAGTCCGGCACATATGGGGAGATACTGAATTAATGTAACCGGATGATCCGTTGTAATAGCAACTTTTACACCATTTCTTGCAAGAACTCCTGGGGTCTTAAAGTCCACATTCTTAATTTCAAGTTTATTGCGGCAGGACATTCCCGGGCCTACAATGGCAGGATATCCGCTTTTATATATCTCCTCCGCTATCAGATGCCCTTCCGAACAATGATCCAGGGTAAGCTTAAGGTCATATTCCTTTGCAATCCTTATAGCTGTCAATATATCATCCGCTCTGTGTACATGGGCCTTTAGGGGTATATCTTGGTTTAATACCGGTAGCCAGCTCTCCAGCTTAAAATCCTCCTCCATATCAGCTGCAGCTTCCGACTGCGCTTTCTTTTTCTTATAATTATTCGCCTTAAACAGCTCTGCCCGAAGCATGGCAGCTATACTCATTCTGGAAGCCGGCGGTTTATTAAGGTCCTTATAAGATCTTTTAGGATTCTCCCCAAAAGCTATCTTCATGGCTGCTGGTTCCTTTACTATCATATCTTCAATTACCCTGCCCTGTGTCTTAATAAACAGAAACTGGCCGCCTACTACATTACTGCTTCCCGGGCCTACCATAACTGATGTAATCCCTGCCTGAATTGCATTATGAAAGGCGGGATCCATTGGATTAACCGCATCCAGCCCTCTGAGATAAGGAGTTACCGGCTGGGTCGTTTCATTGCAGTCATCATCCTCTTCTCCTTCTTTTTCTTCCGTAATACCAATGTGACAGTGTGCATCAATTAATCCGGGCATTACCCACAGACCAGTGGCATCTATGACAACCGTATCTTCCTTTTCTTCATACTTGGGATTCTCTCCAACATAAACTAGCTTTCCTTCTTCTGCCAGAACACTGCCACACTCATAAATTTTCCCTGTCATTGTGACTATCTTACCATTCTTTATAACCAGCATTGTAAATCCCTTTCTATATGTGTCTATCATACAAACTCAAGCTTTAAATCCTTATCCTATTACTGCCAGTTTTGAGCCATTCATAAATGGCAGTTTTTATCCATAGGAAAATTATTCAACACTATTCTTAAGTTTTTCTATTTATGTATAATCTATACATCAAGGGAATATTATTATTTCTCAGACTTCAGCAAACTCCGTAAGCTTTGAGGCATCCAGACCACATTGCACAATTCCTTTTCCCTCCGGCAAGGCAACGCCAGCATATTTAAACAACTTGTTATCAATATCCCGAAAAGCAGCTTTCTGATTTACTTTCAAAGATGGATTCTTTAACATTCTGGTGAACTCATAGGTCTGTGCACCTTCTTTCTCACTGAATTGAAAACCATGAAAACCGGAAGTGCTTAAAACTACCTTTCCATATGCATCAGTTATGTGAAACTCAGCAAGGTTGTAATGTTTCCTCAATTCTTCAAGCCTGTCATCCGTTACCGGCTGATTACTCTTCTCTCCGTCTGTTATAAGTTCAACTAGATTTTCACATATTTTTATCATTTGCTCTCCAAGGTTATTGTCGAAGCGCTCCATTACTTTCTCAAGATTTTCTGAAATATCCAGCAGTTTATGAGTGGATACATTGGTCTTATGCACATCTTCTGCCTGGTTCTCCATAACACATGAAATTTCCTGAACAGAAGCGGTACCGCTGTGACCTTTCTCGGCAACCTCCTGGGCATTTCTTGATATGATATCTGTCTTTTCAGACTGTTCTCTAACATCCGTCGATATACTTTCCATGTATTCAAGAGTCTTACCGGTAACCGACATAATATTCTTTAGCTTCTCATCCGCAAGTACAGCAACCTCAGCTCCACTGTACACATGATCTTTGGCAGCTTCCATGGAACCAACAACCGCCTGGACTTCATTTTGTACTGTTAAAATAAGTTCATTGATTCTACCGGCAGCTTCTTTGGTCTCATCCGACAGTTTGCGTACCTCATCTGCTACAACGGCAAACCCTTTGCCATATTCACCGGCTCTGGCTGATTCAATGGAAGCATTTAAGGCAAGCATACCGGTTTGTCTGGATATAGAAGAAATAGCTTCTGTTATGCTTCCGATTTCCCTTGAGACCTGTTCTAAATGTAAGATTTTATCATAAGCTTCCGTAACTTCTGTCTGCATTACTGTCATGGATGCAGACATTTTCTCAAGAGCGGCTCCTCCTTCTGCAGCAGTCTCCTTTGCCAAACGTACACTATCAACTACCTCTGTACTGCTTCGTGCAATATCAGCTCCACTGACAGACAGACCATCCGCTGCCTTTGAAACATCAAAAAGCATGGCTGAGGTCTCATCAAAAGCCTGACTGATTTCATTCAGGGAAATATTAAGTTCCTCCATGCCTTCTGTTGTCCGCTCAGTATCTGCCGTAATCTCAAGGGCTGAGGTCTTTACAGCAACAGCGGAATGTAAAAGTCCATAAATCCATGTATTCAGCATATCTCTAAGGCTGTCAAAATTGCTGATTATCTGTGTAGTTTCCTTATCCCTTGCCTTTAGACGAATCCTGGCAGTAAAGTCACCGCCGTTAAATCGGTGCAGAACTCTTATAATTTCTGCAAGCAGTCTATTGCTTCTCTTATTCATGATATAAAGTATTAATCCGGTATATAGAAATATCAGCAGCGTTGCTATCAGAACTGCTGCTTCTTTTGATAAAGAACTCTCTCCCAGAAAAGCAGCACCTGTTATTACCACATTTCCAACTCCAATCAAGAATATTTGTCTTAATAATTTACCTTTATCCATATGACCTCCTTCTGAACTTTTGGCCTTGTGCCATCCAAAATATTCCTTTATATTTACCCACAAAAAAGGGTACTGCCGGCACCATCGCCACGCCAATACCCTTTTGAAATATGGAATAATATTATCACAATTGAATTAATTTATCCAGTACTACTTTATATATATTTCACATTAGGCAGTACTGGAATTTTCTTAATTATTCAGAAGTTCTTTCAGATAGCCACTTAGTTCTTCCGCAGCTTTCTCGTGGGATAATCTTCCCGGATGCCATCTGGACCCTATTGTTTTAGAATTGGTATTCGGAAGTTGAAATACGGACACCTGTTTGTCCTGGGTTCTCATTTTATAAGTATCAATGGCCTGATAGATATAGGGCATCATAGGAATGCCAAGCATACCATATACCCAGACTATCTGGGCCTTGGGATTGTAAATTCTAATTTTCTTTAAAAAATTTATTACTGCTTCTTTGAAGGAATCCATATCTTCCGTATTATAAGTACCGTCACTGTTCATGCGCTGCTTATGATGTCTTCCTGTCACTTCGTCACTCCATTGGGGCTGTAAAAATGCAGAACCGTCATTGGTACCAAGATTAACGACTACAATGTCCGGCTGCCAGGCCTTAAAGTTATTCTCCTTGAAAGCACCTAGTTTTTCATTTATTTCTCCCTTTAGCAGACCACATACTTTATCATAATACTGAGGTATATTGCAGTCCGGGTTGTTATCCCAACTGGTAAGCACTCCCCAACCGCTCTGAGATAGGACCCGGTAATCTGCCTGAAGGGCATTCGCAGTAAAAGCGGTATAATTATCGGTTGCGCTAAACCACATGGATATCCAATCCTCCTCTTCCTTTGCACCGACTATACCTTCTCCTGAGGTTATACTGTCGCCTATAAATTCTATCTTATAAGGCTTTTCCTCCAGGGCATGGAATTCACCATCCGTCTTAACAGAATGGATTACCAGATAACTGGAAGGATCGCCGCTCATGGCCTGTACTTCTCTGATAATACGGATATTTTTAACCTTCTCTGCATTCATGCCTCGGAATACACATATCCAGTATCTTTCATTCATAAGCATCTGTCTGCTGACAGGTATGGAATTCACCCATAATCCCAGCCAGGGTTCATATTCCTTATAACCTGCTTCTACTTCAATCCACAGCTCGGACCCGCTGACATTTAACTCAATTCCGCTTCCTGTCCAAAATAATGGTAATGGATTTAATGCTCCTGCTGTTCTTCCGTGAACCTTAAGGTTCTCTATTTCATCTAATCGGTATTCTTTCATCCAAGCCTCTTTTCCGGATATCCAATCCTAACTTACTGATACATAAGGATTTAACGATTGAGACATCTCCTGTTTCATCTTATTTCTTTACTAACAAATCTTCGGGTACTATTATAGCAATTTTCGTTTATCTTTACCAGCGTTTCTGCTTTATTTATTGATAGATTTTCGCTTCATAATGTAATATAATTACACTGTAAAATTAATGCAATAACAACAGAAAGGTCTAGAAATGGCGAAAAAGTTAACTACAATTACATATAAATCGACTAGCATTAAGATTAGATTATACCTTAAAAGATTAGTCATCGTTTTACTATCCTTGTGTCTGTGTGTTCTGGTATTGGCTCCCTTTGTTGCAATTCCTCTCTTTGTCAACCAACATGTAACCTACCGGGGTTATGCTACAGAAAAATATCCGCTGCAGGATATCTACCAGGCGAATGACTATTCTCTTAAGGAAAAGCAGATGTATCTAACTACAGAAGATGGCCTTAAGATATGGACATCAGAAATTTATACAAGTAAACCAAAAGCTGTAATAATATACTTAAGCGGTATCTCTCAACCTTCTATTACCTATTTCTATGGCCATGCAAAATTAATGCAGGAGCATGGTTTCGCCTCAATTCTTCTGGAAGTCAGAGGTCATGGTAAAAGTGACGGTGGCCGGATAACCTTAGGTTATGAAGAAATTATGGATGTGAAAGCAGTGGTTGCTTATATCCGCAGCAATGCTTCTTATGATAATGTGCCAATTGTACTTCACGGGGTGTCCATGGGAGGAGCTGCTTCTATTAATGCTTTTGGGCAAATAAAAGAAATTGACGGCCTTATTGCAATGTCTGCTTACTCAAGCTTTGAGGATGTTGTAATCGATTTGCTTCATTCCTATAGGGTACCGGATTTTCTCCTTCGGCTTGAAAAACCGCTGCTTTCCGCTGCCTTAAAGTTATTATACGGAAAAGAGGCAGTAGAAAACCTCACTCCTTTGAAACAGATAAAGAATACAAATGAACGACCAGTTCTTCTCATTGCCTGTACCGGTGATGCAAATGTTCCGGTTTCCAGTACGTTACGATTACAGGAAGCGAATCCGGAAGTACAGATCTGGCTGCGTGACTCCTGGGAGCATTTTATCATAAAGGATTGTGACTTTATAAATGTAGCACTTGATCAGGAGTATTGTGATAAAATACTGTCATTTCTGAATAATATTGTTAATAAATGAGCATGCATTAAAAAATTTCTTATGTATAATTTTTTCCATAATATTAAATTATGGAATTGAAATAAGCCGGTGAAAATCAGAGATTTTCATCCGGCTTATTTCGTTAATATTAAAAACTTCCGTAGAGGCTTTTTAGTTTAAACTTGCTGATGGATTCTTTCAGCAATTCTGCCTGTGCTGATAATTCTTCACTGGAGGCTGCTGTTTCCTCTGAGGTTGAGGAGTTAATTTGTACCACTTCCGATACTTGCATTATTCCCTGATTAACCTGCTCAATACCTGCTGCCTGTTCATCGGAAGCCATTGCAATCTCACTTACCAGAGTCGCTGCTTTTGTTACATCTTCCACTATTTTATTTAAGGCTGAGGCGGTTTCATCTGCTATCTTTGTACCTGCTTCAACTTTTTTGATAGAACCTTCTATCATGTCTGTAGTTTCCTTTGCTGCATTTGCTGACCTGGCTGCAAGGTTGCGTACTTCTTCTGCAACTACCGCAAAGCCTTTTCCGTGCTGACCTGCTCTTGCAGCCTCAACTGCTGCATTTAAAGCGAGTATATTCGTCTGGAAAGCTATCTCGTCAATTACTTTAATGATTTTAGAGATATTCGAAGAGGAGATATTTATTTCTTCCATTGCCTTTTGCATTTCCTTCATCTGTTCATTTCCTTGTAGTGCATTGGTCTTAGCCACACCTGCCAGATCATTTGCCTGACTTGCATTTTTTGCATTTAATTTCGTCTGAGCAGCAATTTCTTCTAAGGATGCTGTAAGCTCTTCAATGGTACTCGCCTGTTCCATTGCTCCCTGAGATAATGCAATGCTGGAATCTGATACCTGCTTGGAGCCTACTGATACTTCATCGGAAGCAACTGCTATCTTATTCAGGACTTCATTGTTTCTATCAACCATTTCTGCTAACTTTATGCCAAGCAAGTCGTTTTCGGAGCGGACCTCAACTTCAATTGTCAGATCACCTGCTGCCATCCTTTCTGCCGTAAGTGCCTGATTTCTGATATTTGCAATCATTTTATCAAAAGAATCTGCAAGGCTTCCGATCTCATCCTTACTATGAATCTCAATATTGACATTTACATCACCAAGAGCCAGTTTGTTGGCTGCTTCCACCATTTTATTAACCGGCTTGCTGATTAACCTGGAAATGAAAACACCAAGTGTTACAGCTACTACCATTCCCGCAGCTATAATCGCTAACATAGTAAAAGTGGCACCGCTGGCTGCACGGTCATTGGATTCCGAAGCCTCTTTTGCAAGATTCATCTTTAATTCCAGCAGATTGTTACAGGCATCTTCCACCTCTTTGGTAATACTCTTACCATCCGTAGCGATACTTGTCTTTGCTTTCTCAAAATCTCCTGCATTCACTGTTGTTATGATATTATCCCTGTAAGAATAGAATCTTGTAAATACCTCCTCCAGGCCATCATAGGCTTCAAGGACTTCTTTATCATAGGACTGGTTTTTGAAGCTTAACATATTCTCTTGAATCGCTTTATCCAGCTCAGCTAAGTTTTCTATTACTCCTTCTCTTTCAGCTGTTCCTGTATTGATTAGTAATTCACGTACTCCCACACGTTCTGAACCATAATCCCTTAAGATAGACGCTATCTCATCCATGGTAGCCGTATGTCTTTCATACATTTGAGTATCCAGCGTATTTATCTGATTAATATAGAAAATTCCAACTGCTCCTACCATACCCGCTACAAGAGCCACCAACACAAAACTGATTATTAGCTTTACAGCAATCTTTAAGTTGTTAAATAATTTCATTCCTTCACCCTCCGCAAGATTATAATGCTTCATTAATTTCTATAGCTTCCGTTTCCGAGATTAATTTCTCGCAGTCCAGAAGAAGCTTGACGTCCGTATCGGATTTCCCGATATTTTTTATGTATCTGTTTTGAAAATTCTTGTTCAGTTTCGGGGGTTCAACCAGGTTATGCTCCTCAATGGCAAGTACCTCAACTACACTGTCTACTATCAGCCCAATCGTTATTAAATCGATATCAATAACAATAATGCAGGTTCTGTCATTATATGCAACCGGTTCTTTATGAAAACGAAGCCTGACATCCATAAGGGGGATGATTTTCCCTCGAAGATTGATGATTCCCTTAATATACTCCGGTAAATCCGGCATTTCCGTTATAACCTGCATGCCTATGATTTCGGTAACATATTTTATCTCTATTCCATAGATCTCTTTCCCCAGCAGAAAAGTCAAATATCTTCCTTTTTGTGTATCCTCCTCCCATTCCATGATTTCATCTGTCATATTTTCCATTTATCCTGCTCCTTTCATGAATAATGCTGCAGGCACACTTTAAAGTTCAGCTGACGCTAAATATGAATCAGCCAGGACACATCCAGTATCAGACTGATGTTTCCATCCCCTAAGAGGGTACACCCCGCAAGTCCCTTTATTCGTTTTAGTCTTCTTATATATTCCGGCATGGCTTTTACGACTACCTGCTGCTGTCCTAAAAGCTCATCTGCAAAAATACCAATAACCTTGTCATCATGCTCAATCATTATCATTATGCCTTCTTCNNCATAGCTGCGGTAGCCTTCGCTTACCTTGAAATACTCATAAAGCTTCACAATAGGATAACAATTCCCCCGAAGCATTATCATATCGTTGCCGTCTGGATCCATTATGATATCTTTCACATCAGGTCTGAAAAACTCCCTGATGCCAATGGTTGGAAGTGTATAATAACTGTTCTTAACCTTGATGTTCATACCGTCTATAATAGCCAGTGTCAAAGGTATCTTAAGGGTTATGGTTGTCCCATTACCTGCAATACTTTCAATGGTAATAGAACCGCCGACCATTTCGATATTCTTCGTTACAACGTCCATTCCCACACCCCTGCCTGAGAACTCGGAGATTTCATCCTTTGTAGAGAATCCGGGCAAGGTTATCAGTCCAAATACTTCTTTGTCACTATACTCTTCTCCTGCTTTCGTAAGCAGGTTCTTCTCCCTGGCCTTTCGCAGGATGTTCTCTCTGCTTAAGCCCTTGCCGTCATCTTTAATGATAACCAGTACATCACTGCCAGCATTTTTCGCTTCCAATGATATGGTGCCGGTAGGATTCTTACCACTTACAATTCTGTCCTCCGGCATTTCTATCCCGTGGTCCAGCGCATTTCTTACCAGATGCATCAGAGGATCTGAGATATGCTCGATAATACTCTTATCCACTTCTGTTTCTTCTCCGCTGACCATAAGATTAACTTTTTTATCCAGCTTTTTGCACATATCCCTTACAATACGCTGCATCTTATGAAAGGTAGCTGCCAGTGGAACCATCCGTATCGACATAACCATATCCTGTATTTCATCCGTTATTTTACTCAGTTGTCTGGCTGCCTTATAAAAGCTGTTAAGCTCTAATCCCTTCAAATCAGAATTCTCAATAACCATAGCTTCGGCAATAACCATTTCCCCTACCAGATCCATCAGTTTATCCAGCTTGCCAACATTAACACTGATAAGACTTTGTGTATTCCCGGTGCCGGTTTCTCTTACAGGTTCCTTCGTTGTTCCTCTAGCTGCACCACTTATTGCTTCTTTTTCAGTGATTCTTTCATTGACGTTATCTCTTGCTGTTTCTGCAGCTACATTAATGGTGTCAGCTGTATCTTCTCTTTTGGTGTCAGTTNNAAACCAATACTTACTCAGGTCAGAGGTATCTAGATCAAGAATCTCCGATGATTTTTTGAAGGAAACACTGTCGATATACGCAGAGATTTCCCCAGGCTCCATTGTTGTTCTGACACACATATGAAATCCATTGTTTTTGATTTCCATGACAGTGGCATCATCCTCTATTATCTCTTCCGGATAATAGTACAATTCTGATACCAAAGGCTTAAGATGGTGCACCACACCATATGCCCGGATATTCTCCATTTCACAGCCTTCATCAAAATTAAGTGATATCCGATATGTATATGTATTTTTATGACTATGGGTATTAATAGAATTTGAAATATCTTCTTGATCAGTAGCTGTTGCCGCTACCTTGTCTGAATCTTCTTTTAAGCTTATTAGATATGACTGGATACTGGATATTAAGACAATAGAATTACCATCAGCAGGTGCTCCCTGCTNNTGCTTAATTTTATCCGTTTCTGACTTAATAAAGTCAATCCCCTCCAATATCAGATCTGTCAGTTTGGAGTGGTTGATACCGCAGTTTCTGTTTCCGCGCACATAATAAAATAAATCCTCCATGGAATGAGCCAGAAGTGAGATACTTTCATACATCATCATGGCTGCGGATCCCTTTATCGTATGCATGATTCGGAATACTTCATCTACAAATTCCGCGGAATAGCTGTTCTCTTTCTCACTGGTCAGCATGCTGTCCTCTAATTGTTCAATCAGCTGATCTGTTTCGAATAAGAATATGTCTAGCAAAGAATCGTTGTTATAATCCATAAAAGCCCCTCTTTATGTGATTTTTTGTAATACCTGTATTAACTTTTCTTCTGTAAAAGGTTTTACGATAAAAGATCTGGCCCCTGCTATTATAGCCTCTTTAACCAGTTCCTCCTGCCCCATGGCAGTGACCATAATTACTTTTGCCTCCTTATTCTGCTTCATGATTTCCTTCAGTGCCATACTTCCGGACATTTCTGGCATTGTAATATCCAGGGTCACAATATCAGGCTTATACTCCTTATATTTTTGTATGGCCGTTCTTCCGTTCTCTGCTTCTCCTATTACTTCATAGCCGTTCTTTTCCAACATTTCTCGTATAACACGTCTCATAAATATAGCATCATCTACGATTAATACACTACTTGGCATATGACCTCCTTAGAAACATTAATTTTTGTCATCCTTCGGCATTTATTGCTTGCTTATCAGGCAAATTTATTAACCTATTATAATATTTTTTTCAACACTTCTCGACATAATTCTTATAGGTATTTAGTCCTATTTATTTTCTTTCCAAAGTTCTCCTTTTTTCGTGGTTATATCCGTAAAATTCTGTATATTTCAGTATTTTTACCAGTTTTTACATAACTGAGTGATATAGTATTTCAGCAAATATTTTTAACTCATATTATATTGCTGTCTGTTTCCAATTCTCATACAATAATATTTAGTAAAAAGTGCAAGTAAACACATTTTTAATGCCTGACTTACTGAATATTATTCTAACATTTATTTCATTTTGATTGACATTAATTTACTTATCATTTATAATACACATATTATTTTTTGGTAATTCCTGTGAATTAGATATTTATATCATATAAATCTCATACTATATATTCCGGCAATGGCGCCTCTATTTATTAAGAGCGCTTTTTTTGTGTGTATAGATAACATACTTCTATCTCCCTGCCATAGTCCATCCACTATAAAATAATATAGAGAAACGAGGTGCTTCTTACATGATAAAACTTGAAAATGTGAATAAATACTTTGGGGATTTACATGTTCTTAAAGGTATCACCCTCGAAGTGAACGAAGGGGAGAAACTGGTTATCATTGGTCCCAGCGGAAGCGGAAAAAGTACTCTTATTCGTTGTATGAATTACCTGGAGGAGCCAACCTCCGGCAAGGTCTTTCTTGATAGGCAGGAGCTGAACAAAAGGAACCTAACCCAGTTGGTTAAGGATACTTCCTCCATGGTTTTTCAACAGTTCAATCTGTATCCCCACATGACTGTTCTTAAGAATCTGACGCTGGCCCCCATAAAGCTGCAGAAGCTTTCCGTACAGAAGGCAAATGAGATTGCCATGGAGTATCTCAACCGGGTTGGTCTGGCTGATAAAGCAGATTGTTATCCTCAGACTCTTTCCGGCGGTCAGCAGCAAAGAGTCGCTATAGCAAGGGCACTAACTACAAGGCAGAGAATCATCCTTTTCGATGAGCCTACCAGTGCCTTGGATCCGGAAATGGTTCAGGAGGTTCTGGATGTTATGATAGGACTTTCAAAAGAAAACATCACTATGGTATGTGTAACTCACGAAATGGGATTTGCCAGACAGGTGGCAGACCGGGTAATTTTTATGGATGAAGGGCGAATCATAGAAACCGGAACGCCTGAGCATTTCTTTGAAAACCCGGAAAACGAACGTACAAGAACCTTTTTAAGTAAAATCCTGAGGTGATATCAACTGTTATCAACTCTACTGTCACTAAGTACTCAATGATAAAATTACATACACCTGGATTCTGAAACCCAGCAACATCATTTAAAAGAAAGGATGATTCAATGAAAAACATAACAAAGAAACTTATTGCGTTACTGCTGACCGCTCTTATGGCTTTATCCTTCGTTGGCTGCAAGGAGAAAGATGCTGTGGAGGCCATACAAAAGGACGGTGTTCTAAAAGTCGGCTGCAAACAGGATGTCTTGAATTTCGGATATTTAAATCCCGATACCAGCGCCTATGAAGGACTGGAAATTGAGATTGCCTATGAAATAGCCGCAAAGCTCTTTCATCTTACTCCTGAAGAAGCCAAAAACCAGAATAAAGTGGAATTTACCGCTGTTAACGCTACTACCCGGGGTCCCCTTCTCGATAATGGTGATATTGATGTGGTATTGGCTACCTTTACCATTACCGATGAACGGAAGGAGAGCTGGAATTTCTCCACTTCCTATTACACCGATGCAGTAGGTTTTCTGGTACTGAAAGACTCCGGTATTACGAAAACCGAAGATCTCTCCGGAAAAGTTATCGGGGTATCCAATGCGGCAACCACGAAAGATGCTGTTACGGAATACCTCAGTGAGAAGAATATCGAGGTGAGCTATAAAGAATTTGATACCTATCCAAGTATTAAGCTTGCTTTGTCCTCCGGCAATGTGGATGTATTCTCCGTGGACAGAGGCATACTCTCAAGCTATGCTGATGATACCACCATCATGCTAGAGGATCGCTTCAAAGAGCAGGATTACGGTGCAGCTACCAAGCTTGAGAACAAGGGGTTGGCTGAATTAGTGGACGGAGTTATAAAGGACCTTATCAGCAACGGTAAACTTGACGAATATAAGGCAGCATTTAACCTTAAATAAAATTACAAGCTAACAGAAAGGAGCTTATTTACCATGTCAAAATTATTTGACTCTCATAGATGGCTTAGACTGCTGGGAGATTTTGACCAGTTTTTAACCGGATTAAAGACAACGTTATTGGTTGCTCTTTTGGGACTCTTGCTGGCAATGGCACTTGGGCTCCTCTTTGGTATCTTATCCTGCACCAGAGTAAAGCTGTTACAGCTGCTGGCAAGAATTTACGTTGAATTTTTTCAGAACACGCCTCTGGTAGTCCAGGTTTTTTTCTATTCCTTTGGCCTGCCTTTTCTGGGAATCCCCATACCGGACTTTTTCGTAGGTATTATTGGTGTGGGTCTGTACCATGGTGCCTATATTGCCGAAGTATTCCGCAGCGGTATTGAAGCTATCAGCAAAGGACAGACGGAAGCCGCGCAGTCCCAGGGCTTTCATTATCTTCAGACCATGTGGTACATTATACTGCCCCAGACCCTAAAAGTCATTCTTCCGCCACTCACTAACCAGGCGATGAACCTGGTGAAGAATACCTCTGTACTTGCAATGGTTGCAGGAATGGACATAATGTACTTCGCCAAATCCTGGGCCGGCAACAACGGGTATTTCTATCAGGGGTATCTGTCAGCAGGACTGCTTTACTTTCTGCTTTGCTATCCGCTGGCCCGTTTAACTGCAAGATTAGAGCTTAATGCCAAGCAGCTTCCCACAGCTAAACCCCTGCAGATTATGGAGGTGGATTCATGAATGATATATTCAGCAAAAGCAATATCCTCTTTATGCTGGATGGGTTAAGGCTTACTCTTTTTCTGTCTGTGTGTACTATCCTCCTAAGCCTTCTCTTTGGGACGCTTTTTGCTGTTATCAGGAATTACGCCCATGGCCCCCTGATGCCCCTTAATAAGATTGTTGGCGCTTATATAGAATTCTTTCGCTGCACCCCGAATATTTTATGGGTCTTTTTCTTTCGCTTTGTCATACCAGGTAATGTACTGGGTAAGGAGATCTTTGCTTTTACACTTTTTACCTCTGCTGTAATGGCAGAAATTATAAGAGGCGGGTTTAACGGAATTCATAAAGGTCAATATGAAGCGGCGCGTTCCCAAGGTTTTAACTTTGTCCAAATGATGTGTTTCATCATCTTACCCCAGACCTATAAACAGATAATACCTTCTGTTCTGTCACAGATGATTACAGTCATTAAAGATACTGCTTATCTCAAAGCCGTAGATATTGCAGAACTATCAAGAAACACCGATATTGTAATGGGAAAAGCTGTTACAGCTGCAGAAATTATGGCTTTGTTTGGTTTCCTGGCAGCCACCTATTTTATTATCTGCTTCCTGTTATCTGTCTCAGTTCGAACTTATCAGAGAAGAGTTACAATTTAATAAAATTATAAAAGTTATAAAGTATAATTGTCCGCTATCCCATATAGAACTTTTATATCTCATTGTCCTATAGGGATAGCATATCAATAATCTCTTTAACAGTTCTAGAATAAATGGTCTTTTTTCATAAAAAAATCATGATAGAACCTGATACTCTCAAGTTCCTCCCACCTTCTGATTTCTACAGGTTCCTCATCCAGATTATAGATACGTGCACCTTCAAGAGACAGTACAAAAGGTGAATGGGTAGCTATTACAAACTGTACATCAAAAAATCTAGCCAAATCGAATAAAAGCTTTGTCAGCTCATATTGATACTTAGGGGACAGGCTGTTTTCCGGCTCATCCAGAAGATAGATATTACCTGGTGTCAGCTCCTTGTCAAAGAAGCGAAGGGCATTCTCTCCGTTGGAGAACTCTCTGGTCTTTTCCCCTGCATTCAGTTTCATATATTTCGTTGCTGTTTTTGACCTGGTCTGATTTACTTTCTTCAAACGGTCATAGTCTGCTATGGAGGTGAACTGGAAAGGTGTATATTTTAGATTATTGTATTCTTCATAGGATTGCTCCTGCTTAATCCCTGTTGATTTATTCTCTTTTCTCTGGGCAAGAATTCCGTCTATAATATCTTCGCTGGTAATTATCTTACTTTCGGAAGGTATCTTTTTAATCCCTTCTTCCTCATTCAGACTTACACTGCATTTTCTGGTAAAATCAATGAATTCTTTGGTTCTGTCAACGGTTGTCCGTCTGGGGAGCTCCATTTTATCGGATAACAGATTTAACAGTGTGGATTTCCCGCTGCCGTTACCTCCATAGAATATTGTTATCCTATCAAAGGATATATGATTTAATTCCTTAAAATACAACACGCCAAAGGGATAAGCTGATGTCAAACCATATAAATCCATATCGTATTGAGTGGGAAGGTTGAACCCTGTCAGGTATTGCATAATGGTATACCTCTCATATTTTATACTAATTACTATTATCTTTGCCGTTTTACAAACTCATAGAACAATATCTTTCGTCCTGTATATTTCATAAGCAGAAATTATCAGGGTTTCACTTTTATCAGGTATTTTATCATAAAAAGAGTTTAAATGAAATATTCTTACAAAAATATTGACAACTTACATGTGCAGTAATATACTGACTCTATAGTCAGTGATTGAGAGGTCATTTATTTGAATAAACCAACTGCAAGACAATTAAAAAAAGAACAGACAAAGGCATTGCTTATCAATACTGCTTTCGATATTTTCTCCAGCCAGGGTTTTCTAAATACCCGGATGTCTGATATAGCAAAAGCTGCCGGAGTATCCCACGGAACAGTATTTCTTCATTTTAACACCCAGGAAGACTTTATAGCAGAGGTGGTAAACCATTTCTGCAATAAGATAGCCTTCCGTACCCATGAACTGTCTGAGTCCAGTTCCTCGCTGAAGGAACTGCTGTCAGCCCACCTAGATGCAATCTCTGAATATGAAGCTTTCTACACCCGTCTGGTAATCGAGAACCGTATGTTATCCCAGGAGGTCAGAGACACCTTCATTATAGTCCAATCAGCCATTTCCCTGCATTTTAGTAACGTCCTTGAGAAGAGCAGTAAGTCCTCACTCTCTCCTGAACTTCTCTTTAATATGTGGATTGGATTTATACACCATTATCTCTTAAATGGAGATATCTTTGCACCGGAAGGCAGCGTAATTACTGCCTATAAAGCTACTCTGACAGATTCCTTTACTTCACTGCTGATACAGGCAAATTAGTCAAACCTGATATTGACAAAAAAGTTACGATTTCCTGTATTCCGCTCTGTTAAGGCTATTGACGCAAGTCAATAGAAACTTAATACGAACACTAAAAAAATACAACATGGCAGGAGGAAAAATATATGCCGTCAAAAAAAGAAGAACTGCTGAAAGCCAAATGTTGTTATGAACATCTTGGTGGTACTCTGGGGAACCGGTTATTTAACCGCATGGTAGAGCTTGGCTGGTTCGAGAAGAACCTTAGTAACCAGAAAGAATATGAAATAACAGAGCTTGGTATGAAAGAGCTGATAAAACTGGGAGTAGATCCCTTTGAAAGGAGCAAATAATTATGAATAATGTTAATCCCTTTCAGGTATTTCTGAAAGAATCACCCGAAATTGCAGGAGCTTATAATAACCTTCTTACTACTATAGGAACAGCGGGAGCCTTAGACGATAAGACCAGGCAGCTTATCTTTATAGGCATTAAAGCCTCTCAAGGTGATGCAGCAGCTGTAACTGCCCACGTACCAATGGCAAGACAAGCCGGTGCCACCAGAGAGGAAATCCGGGATTCCATCGTAATGACACTTGCCATATCCGGTTTCCAGGGCGTCAGTCACTGTCTGGTTCCGGCATTGGAATGTTTTGATTCCATGAAATAAATTAATATTATGTGCTAGTGCACAGATTGGAGCCTATATGAAAATTTGTATTTCCTGCGGAATGCCTATGGAGAAAGCAGATGATTATCCTCTACAGGATGAAAGCAAAGATTACTGTATCTATTGTGCAAGACCCGACGGCACACTTCAATCCTATGAGGAAAAACTTAAGGGTACCACAGAATTTCTTATAAGAACGCAAGGATTGCACGAAAAGGCTGCTTATGAGCTTGCTATACGTACCTTGAAGAAACTGCCTGCCTGGAAAGGAAGGGAATAATTTCTTTATTCTCTCTTGACTTTTTAAGAGCTTACCATCATACTATTTTAGGGCTTAAACCAATTTAATCACCTGTGAATGAAAGCCTTATTAAATACAAATGATAAATACCACAGTATTTATCCCCAAACGATAGGCTAGGTGATATGGTACCGTTTCAGGATATACTTCTGGGTATTATCTAAGGAGGACCTTGTGGAACTGAAAAAGAAACTCGTTGACAATTTAAAAGAATATCTGCTGATATCTGCTGGTGTGGAATTAGTGGTTTTGGGAGTATATTTCTTTAAATTTCCCAATAATTTTTCCATTGGCGGTGTTACAGGCTTAGCCATTCTATTAAGCAGCCTCTTAGGACCACAGATCAGCACCAGTACCGTTGTATTTGTAATTAATATGATTCTGCTGGTTGTAGGGTACTTGGTAATAGGCAGGAGCTTTGGTAATAAAACTGCTTACGGAAGTATCTTGATGTCTGCTTCTCTGAGCTTATTAGAATATCTCTTTCCTTTAAAGGGTCCCCTTACCAATGAACCCATGTTAGAACTGGCATTTGCCGTTCTGTTACCGGCAGTTGGTGCTGCTATTCTCTTTAATATAGGAGCTTCTACCGGCGGAACGGACGTTGTTGCCATGATACTTAAAAAATACTCAAATATTGATATCGGAAGATCACTGTTTATTACCGATCTATTCCTGACACTGGCTTCCTTCCTGATCTTTGATATCACAACAGGCTTATTATCCCTGCTTGGTCTATTAGTGAAGTCAACTATGGTTGATACCATTATTGAGAACCTGAATCTCCATAAATACCTGACTATTATATGCAAAGATCCGAAACCTATTTCGGACTTTATTCTAAATACACTCCACCGCAGCGCCACCATCAGCGATGCCAAAGGAGCCTTCAGTAACCAGGAGAAAAAAATTATCTTTGCCGTAATGAACCGCAGCCAGGCAGTACAGCTAAGGCGATTTATCAAAGAAACTGAACCCGATGCTTTTATCCTGATTACCAATACCAGCGAAATCGTTGGCCGTGGCTTCCGGGCTTAATAAGCTGATTGATTCTTTCCTCCATCACTGTACCTTCTTTTTTACTGTAAAGAATAACACCAACCCGAGGGTTGGTGTTAAAGTGAAGGGTATGAGTATTTTTCTCTCATTTCTTCCAGTAGTTTTATTATAATTCTAGCATTCTTCTCAGCATTTTGCAGGGAAATCATTAGTTTATCACAAACCGATATAATGTCTTCATATGCTTTTGGCGTATTCAGTATTTTGCCTATATCGGCATTTGGATCATTGTTCAGTTCGTGAAACAAACGAAGGATTGCTTCCAGCGAATAACCGGCACAGCGAAGCACTCTGATTACCTTAAGTTTCCTTATATCTTCTTCTGTATATACACGATAACCGTTTTCCTTCCGCTTTACGGTTAACAATCCATTCAGTTCCCAGTTCCTTAGAGTATCCATGGAAATATTCAGATATTCTGAAGCCTCACTCCTCTTTAGAGACCGGCTTTCTGTTGGTGTTTCTCCTCTTATAAGTGCTTCTGTTATCTTAATACCTTCGGCTGCATTCTTCTGCTCCTCCATAATCTGTTGAAGATATTCTCCTGACAGAGACAGAGCTGTGCCAAAATCTCCGTCAGCAGAACATCGTATTATATGAACAATCTTCTTACGCAGGCCGTTCTGTACAAGCTCTATTTGAAAGGCTAAACGAGCAAGCTTTAACTGTTCTATATGATAATCCGTAAATATACGGTAACCATTCGTCTCTCTTACAGGGATTGGAATAAGTTTAAGTTCTTCATAAAGACGAACCGTATTAGGATGTATGCCTATTATTCGGGCAACTTCAGATGTTTTATAGGTATTCAAGGTAAACCACCTCCTGTATGCATCATACCACAGATTGAAAGCCTGGTGTATATATGGAGGGTTCTATCATTTAATCAGCTGCTCCCATTGCAGGATTACATTTAAGACAATATACTTTTTCGAGTCCTCCACTGTATTAATCGTCTTTTGTTTATCATCATATCGAATAATCCTCTTTCATTTCATAATCAGAGCTCTGTTTCCTGCTCAACCCCTGCTGCCCTGTTAATGTTTTCCTGGGCTGGTACGGTTCTTATACGGGTAAAAAAGTAGATATACTTAAATACAAAAACGATAGCAATAAATATACGCCCATAAATAACAGGTGTAAAATAGAAAGCTAATATAAGCATGAAAGAAGCCGGTATCAGTATGGAAAATTTGGTTTTCAAGGTCATTGCTCTGTTCTTCATAAAACTGTCCAGGTGCTTTTTATAAAGCTTCGTGGAACAGAACCACTGGTGAAATCTTTTGGAACCCTTAGCAAAGCAAAAGGATGCCAGCAATAGAAAAGGTGTGGTCGGAAGTACCGGAAGAAGAATGCCGATAATTCCGAGCCCCATAGCCAAAAAGCCAAGGATAATAAAAAGTAAATTAATCGGATTATATTTCATTTTGACTCCTGTCTGTGTGCGCCTTAACGCATATTTTTATGTATTCTTTGGTTGAGTTATCACTTACATCATATTATTTATAACCAGTATTTGTAAAATTATTTCAAATTATTTTCAGTAATTGTTCGTTTCTCCTCTACGGAGTAATTTGAATTCATTCCTCCACAGCCTCCTTTCAATTTTTATTACATAGGTATCTCACATTTGGGATAGCGCAAACAGCACTATTTACTGCAATTTACAAGCTCAAAAATCTATTAACAGGAATTATCAAAAAAGGACCCTTGCTTTGCAAGAGCCCCTGAAAAGGGTCTTTATCTTTCAGTTAATATGGTTAGGAACAGCAGTGCCAGAACCAACAGCATAACTGGCTTTACAATTTTATAGCCTTTCTTAAGTACAAGTCCTGAACCGATATAATGACCGGCTAAGCTAAAAATTGCAGCCGTAAGACCTAAGAGGAATATCACCTTGCCATGTAGCAGAAAAGTTACAACCGCCGCAATATTAGAGGAAAGATTCACGATCTTCGTATTACCGGAGGCCGTCTTAATATCCATTCTGGCAAAAACCGTATAGCACAATATGAGGAAGGTTCCTGTTCCGGGACCGTAGAAGCCGTCATAAACAGCTATCACAAAGGAAGCCGTACATGCTATCAGAAAGGTCAGCTTATCGGATAAGGGTCTCCTGTTATCGTCTGTTTTCTTATTCTTAAGTACAAAAAAAGCCGTAAAGGGCAGTACAAACAGCAGCAGATTCTTAATAACACCCTCACTTACCATAAGTGCCAGATTAGCACCAAGAAAAGAGCCTGCCAGTGCAAGAAGAACAGATACTACTCCAATTCGGTAATTGACGGATTTATTCTTTATGTATCTTACTGTTGAAGCAAAGGTTCCGATACAGGAGGAAAGTTTATTGGTTCCCAGCGCATAATGGGGTGGAATTCCTGCGATTAGGTAAGCTGGTAATGAGATAAGACCTCCTCCTCCGGCAATGGAATCAATTACTCCTGCCAGAAATACCAGCGGACAGACAATTAAAAAGGTTATTATGTTAATATCCATAGAGTGTACCTGACTTTCAAGTGATATTCTAAACTATACAAGATTCCTTAAGCAATGTCAATTTCCTGTAATTTGTATTTTATGGTCTCAAATGGTAAAATAAGTACAACCTTTGATTTAAGCTTACCTTAGACTGAAAACGCCATACCTTAGACCAGATGTATTGCAATTTTATGGCAGGTACCTATAATGTGATTATGGCGCCTGTTTAGAAAGGATATTTAAGAAGTACCATGATTAGTATAGCAATCTGCGATGATGAAATAACTGTACTGAAGTATACGAGTAAATTATTAACGGAGTATCCGGGGTGTGAACTTCAGATTGAGGTCTTTACCAGCGGAGAGTCCCTTCTTAATAGTACCCTGGAATATGAAATTATTCTGTTAGATATCGATATGCAGAAGTTAAACGGTATCGAAACAGCACAGCTGATACGGCAAAGGAACAAAAAGGTCAAATTGATTTATGTAACCAATTACAGTGATTACACGGTATTTGCCTTTGCTGTCCATGCTTTTGCCTACCTTCTGAAGCCCCTGAAGCGCGAGGAGTTATACAGGCAGCTGGATGAAGCCTTTGAATACATGCAGCTGCCTGGGGATAAGCTGCTGGAACTTCACACCATTGACGGAATTATACGTATTAACCCAAATGATATATTTTTTTTCGAATATTTAAACCGCAAGGTGTACTTAAGGTCAGCCCAGGGAACACATATTCTGAAACGTAAAATTACGGAACTTGCGTTGGAATTACAGGATAAAGGTTTTTTTATGCCCCATAAGAGTTTTGTGGTTAATCTTTATTCGGTTAAGAGTATCAAGGGCTATGATATATATCTGTCAAATGGTCTAACGATTCCTCTGTCGCAGAAAAAATCCATGGAATTTCGCAAGGCACTCAATCATTATCTGTCGGAAGGAATGGGAGTACGCTTATGATCGAAACACTGCTATATTTTGTCCTTCCCCTCCTTGGAAGTGTATTCATACTTATCTCTGTCTTCAATGGTATGAAGAGCATCGGTACAAATATTACCGTCACTGCATTTAAGAAAAACCTTATACTGACTGTATATATGCTAATAACTCTCCTGCTTTCATTTACAGGGAACGGATTGATTAACCTTATTGCATTGCTGTTTATTCCGGTAATAGGCCATTATCTTTACAATAACCTGCGATTATATATCGTGTATTATACAGGCCTTGTTGTTGCCTTATATCTGACAGATATTCTTTCCATCTTACTCCTGCAGCTATTGTTTCAGGCGGGGATTATTTATTTTATCAATAAAACAGCCTATTATATGGTACTTATCATTGCCATACGTTTCGTGGAATTTATTGTGTTAAAAATACTGGTAAATGTTATTCGCAAAAGACAGAAAGAACAGATTACCAGAAGGCAGATGTTCAACTCCTTCCTTCTTCCCGTTTTTAGTATCATTAATTTGTTCAGTATGATGTATTTCATGCAGGTCTATCCGTCAGAAGGCTCCATCCTTCTTTTTGAGATCAATATAGCTCTTCTTATTGGACTTAATATATACTTTACCAGTGTATTTGAAATCATTACCCAGAATACTCATTTGGAAAATGAATTGAATCTTTACGTACAGCAGCAGATAATCCAGTCACGTCATTATGAGAACCTGGAACAGAAATATGACAATACCAGAAAGCTTGTCCATGATATTAGAAATCATATTCTGGCTATGGAGCATCTATACGAGGAACAGCAAAATCTCATAGGCTGCCAATACACCAAAGATGTTCATGACATACTCAATCAACTGGGTCAAAAATATTACACCAGCTGTAAAATCCTAAATATTATACTTAACGACAAGGTACAGATAATGCAGGCTCACGGCATTGAAGCTGATATTAAGATTTCTGAGGTGAATTTAAGCTTTATCCGGGAGGTGGATATTACTACGTTATTTGCCAATATACTGGACAATGCTATAGAAGCCGCAGCAGACAGCCAGGAGAAACGAGTTATTCTTCGTGTTGTCATGATACATGATTTTATATCCATTAATTTAAAAAATTCCATGTTAAAAGAACCTGTTAAAACAGGTACGGGTTTTCTGTCCACGAAAGCCTCACATGAAGGCCTGGGACTTAAGAACGTGGAACGGGTAATAGCAAATTATAAAGGAGATGTTCAGTATGAGTGGGGGGAACAATATTTTATTACAAGAATTATGCTTGGGCTTTGATGTTTTGCTGTGTTTTGGTATCCCGCTAGTGGGATTCCTGCTGCTGCGTAAGAAAACTGATCGTATGCTGAAACCTTTTCTCCTTGGTATGGCAGCTTTTGTAATCAGTCAGATGTTAATACGGATCCCTTTGCTTCAATATGTACTGCCAAATTTCCAATGGTTCCTTATACTTCAGACACAGCCTTACACGTATGGTATCTTTCTTGGTCTGACTGCCGGCGTATTTGAAGAAACAGCAAGACTTCTTTTCCTTCAGAAATTCCTTAAAGGCAGCACCAGACTTTGGGACGGCTTATCCTTTGGGCTCGGACATGGAGGAATTGAAGCAATCTTACTGGTAGGTATCAACAATTTAGCTGCCATGTTTCTCTACCCTTTAGGATACCTTAACCTGTCTGAAAGCAGTTATTTCTCCTTATTGCTTGGCGGTATTGAAAGAATCTTTGCAATAGCCTTTCATACCGGTGCCACTTTAGTAGTGCTGCATGGTATAAGAGTGCAAAAATCCGGGAGATATACTTTACTGGCCATTCTGCTCCATGGTCTCTTAGACAGTATGCTGGTAATTCTGCCGGCCGCCTTTTCTATAAGTGTTGCAGGCCTTGAGGCCTATATCATGGTTGTATCTTTTCTCGTATTGTCCTTCGGGCTTCGCCTTTTTAAAAACAGAACACAGAAAGAAGTAAAAGCTACTGGTCAAAAATAAGCGTTTATACGCAGAAATGAGGAATATAATGAGAAAATTAATATCTGTATTATTTATATCGCTCTTTGCTACTGTTTTACTGGGAGGCTGTTCCTCCGGTAAGTTATCAGATGCTTTTGATAAAGAAACCGTAGAAAAATCAGCAAAACAGGTAATAGAATATATGAACAATGCCGAATACGATAAGGTTAGCCAAATGTTTCAGGAAAACCTGCAGGAGCAGCTGTCAGCGGATGTCTTAAAGGATGCAGTTGAGAAGACCTACAGCAATGCCGGGGTATTTAAAGAATATAAAAACATAGCAGTTTTAGGACAGAAGCTTAAAGCCACAAAAGAGGACAGTGCTGTAGCAGTTGTCGTTGCCAAATATGAGAATCAGAGTGTAACTTTTACCATCAGCTTTAACACAGATATGGAATTAATCGGTTTGTATATGAAATAATCTCTTTCTTTATGAATCTTAACTTTATTCACCTTTCCCTGCGGATGAAACAATCTGCGGGGATTTTTGCGTCAGGACAAAACAGAAATTAAGATATAATACATATATTCCTTTTAATTGAAAATTCTAATATGTTTAAAACTTCACAGAAAAGGAAAACCTATCCTAATAATGGTTTATCACAGAAAGGACAGAAATATGCCAAGTAATCGCTATACTTCAATATGGGAAAAAGATGTTTCTTTTGAGTCCAGAGAACAATGGCAGGGAGAAGGCAGCGTCGATACAGTTATAATAGGTGGAGGTTTAACAGGCTTACTCACTGGTTTTCTCTTAAAGCAAAAGGGTGTTGACTGCATTATTCTAGAGGCAAATGAAACCGCTTCGGGACAGACAAGAAATACAACCGCAAAAATCACATCTCTTCATGGACTTATGTATGATCAGCTGATTAAAGATTTTGGCGAGGAGAAAGCTTCTCTTTATGCCAAAGCAAATGAAGAAGCAATAACGAAATATGAGAATCTAATAAATGCGAATTCCATCTCCTGTGATTTTAGCAGGCTACCGGCTTATGTATATTCCACTGGAGATATTTCTTCCCTTGAGAAAGAGGTAAAGGCTGCGGCTGCCTGTGGCATTCCGGCAGAATATACAGATAAAACTACTCTGCCCTTCCCGGTAAAAGGAGCGGTGAAATTCCCGGAACAGGCACAGTTTCATCCACTTAAGTTCCTCCAGATTATAGAAAAACCGCTTACGATATATGTAAAATCCAGAGTCATAGGAATTGATAAGGATACCGTGACTACTCTTAATGGTAAAATAAAAGCAAAACATATTATAATGACTTCCCATTATCCCTTCCTGATTACCCCAGGATACTACTTTGCCAGAATGCATCAGGAACGTTCTTATTGCCTTGGTCTTAAGACCCCCTACCCACTGGATGGAACCTACAAGGAGGATAAGAAAAACGGATACTCCTTCCGTCGTTATGAGGATTTCTTAATACTTGGGGGCAGCGGTCACAGAACCGGTGAAAATAAAACCGGCGGTCAATATGAGGCATTAAGGAGCTTTGCCAGGGAGCATTTCCCCGAGGCTGAAGAGAAATACTGCTGGTCAGCACAGGATTGTCAGACCCTTGATGGAATTCCTTATATTGGTAAATTTTCGGATCAGACACCTAATTGGTATGTGGCAACGGGTTTCCATAAATGGGGCATGACCACAGCAATGGTGGCTGCAGAGTTAATCAGCGATATGATAACAGGAAATGAAAATCCCTATGAAGAAGTATTTACTCCTCAGCGATTTAAACTGACTGCTTCCATAACCAGCCTTCTTAATGAAACCGGGCACAGTGCTGTGGGACTGGTCCTAAAGAAATTAAAACCTGTTCCTTCCAGCCTTTCTGCTATTGAAGAAGGTACTGGCCGGGTTATAGAGCTGGAGGGTGAGAAGGTAGGCGTTTGTAAAGATAAGAATAACCAGCTGTTTGCCGTGGACCCTATGTGTCCCCATCTGGGATGCCAGCTGGAATGGAATGAGGAAGAGCAGACCTGGGACTGCCCCTGCCACGGCTCCCGATTTAATTACGATGGTCAGTTATTGGATGAACCCTCTAACGAATCCATTACAAGGAGGGAATTTCATGAAGAATCTCCTGAAGCAGAAACCATACTTTGAAGGCTGGTATTTTAAACATCAGATAGGTGATGAAATACTGGCATTCATTCCTGGTATCAACAGAGAGTACGGCAGTGAAACACGCGCCTTTTTGCAGGTTATTGCAGGAAAGAATGCTTACTGTATCAATTATTCTCAAGATGATTGCTATATGGACAGAAAAGCCTGCTATATCCGTATAGGGAAGAATATCTTCACAAAGGATGGTATAATGCTGGATATCGATAACGAGGAGTTGAAGTTAAAAGGTAATCTTCTATACCGCCATCCAAAGCCTATTGCTTACAGTATAATGGGTTGTTTCAGATATTTTCCTTTCATGGAATGTAAACACGAGATTATCAGTATGAATCATCATTTATCCGGCAGTCTGCAATTAAACAATAAGACCTATAACCTTAACAGGGGAATAGGCTATATTGAAAAAGATTGGGGACATTCCTTCCCAAGTTCCTATCTATGGCTTCAGTGCAATAATTTCAATACAGACAACTGCTCTGTATTTCTTTCTATTGCACATATCCCGTTATGGGGAACGGAATTTACCGGCTGTATCTGTGCCATACACTACCGAGGCCGGGAATACCGCCTTGCTACCTATCTGGGTGTCCGTATATTAAAAGCTACTCCTGAACTCATAATCCTAAGGCAAGGTGATTATTTTATGCTGATTAAAATAAAGGCTAACCCAGTAATGAATTCCTACAGCTTAAATGCACCAAAGAAAGGTAAGATGAGTCGTGTCATCAAAGAAGCTCATCTGTGTGAAGGAACTTTTCTATTCAAATGGAAAGAACAAACTATATTTCATCTGAAAAGCAAGAATATCAGCATGGAGGCTGTATCTGATTATGAACAGACACCTGTATAGAATTCTCAATAAGTTATCTGAAGGTTTTATAGTTAATTTGCAACTGACTAAGTAATAGTATCATTATGATAATAGTATATATCCAATCATTCTTACATTATATAGTAAACCAGAATATGATTTTAATAGAAAATATGTAATTATGGAGAAATCTAATTTATATCTAATATCGGAAACGGTTGTACTGTTTCCGGTATTTTTTTTACTCCTGATAGTAATTTATTTATCCTCCCGTAAAATAGTAACTTTTATACATATTATTTTATTGACTAGATGTCTCCTATTTAATTTTTCTATTTCTTGCTAATAAAGGCTGATTATATTCCTTTTAAGCTCTATATTGGTAATGAACGTTGAACAGGCAGTAAGTTTTTATAGTTTACATAGCTTAATGGCTTATATGGCTTTATCGCTTTTATGGCTTATTCAACTTTTATGGCTTATTCAGCTTTATGGCTTATTCAACTTAATTAATACTTATATTTTTACTCTCCAAATATTTCATAACTGTATTGACAAAGCTTTCACTCTGTTGTATCATTGTATTAATCACTTAATACAATGATACAATCAATAGGAGAGGAGCAAAGAATGGAATGGAATATTGATTCTGAGAGACCCGTTTACCTTCAAATAATCGAACAGATACAACGAGGAATTATATCCGGTCAAATAGAACCGGGTTCTAAACTCCCTTCTGTCAGGGATTTGGCGGCAGATGCCGGTGTGAATCCTAATACGATGCAAAAGGCTTTGTCAGAGCTCGAACGAATGGAGCTGATATCAACTTACCGTACCAATGGTAAATTTATTACGAACGATACCGCTCTGATTGAGACTATGAAAGAGTCTGAGGCAGATAATCGTATTAAAGTCTTTTTAAGAGATATGGAGTTTTTGGGTTTCCTTCCGGAGGATATTATCGTCCGGATGCGTAAATATAAGGAGGAGAAAGAATGAATGCTATCTTAGAATGTAAGGGAGTTAATAAAAGTTACTCCAACTTACGAGTACTAAAGGATATTAATCTTACTCTCGAAAGAGGTAGGATAACCGGTCTCTTAGGACCGAATGGCAGCGGTAAATCAACACTTATCAAGCTGATTAACGGCCTTTTGGTTCCGGATTCGGGGAATCTGCTTATCAATGGCTTTGCGCCGGGAATAGAGACCAAACGATGTGTTTCTTATCTGCCTGAGAGAAATTATCTGGCAGATTGGATGCGTATTAAAAATCTGCTGGATCTGTTCCGTGATTTTTATGCTGACTTTGATATTCATAAAGCTTTGGAAATGCTAAAGCGATTAAACATTAATCCGGAGCTGAAATTAAAGACTTTATCGAAAGGTGCAAAAGAAAAGGTCCAGCTAATACTGGTAATGAGCAGAAAGGCAGACCTTTACTGTCTGGATGAACCCATTGGCGGTGTTGACCCTGCTGCCAGAGATTATATATTAAATACAATTATTACCAACTACAATGAGAACGCCACTGTATTGATCTCAACCCATTTGATAGCAGAAGTGGAAAAAGTATTGGACGACGTTATTTTTATCCAGAACGGAAGTGTATTATTTCATTCGCCAGTTGATGAAGTGCGGAATGATACCGGAAAATCAATTGATTCCTATTTCAGGGAGGTGTACAAATGTTAGGAAAACTTATTAAACAGGAATGGAAAGCAACCATTCGTATTTTGCTTCCCCTCTATATGATTTTGGTTTGTACCACATTGATAACCAGCTTACTGGCCCACTGGGATAATGATTTTAGTAACCTTATTACAGGATTGTCAACCTTTACCTATGCGATCTCTCTCTTACTGATTGCCGCAGGAACAACAATCCTTTTATATGTACGCTTTTACAAAAATCTGCTTACCGATGAGGGTTATCTGATGTTCACCCTCCCAGTAAAAACCAATGATCTGGTACTTTCCAAATTGATTATCTCTTGTTTCTTTACAATTGCCAGCATAATAGGTGTTATATTATCCTTATTGGCTCTTGCATATGCCAGTGGCCATTATGATACTGTAAAAGCAGGTATAAACTATATCTCTGAGGAACTTGTTCGGGAGTCAGGTTTAGCCGCACCTTTTCTTTTCATAATAGCTGCTGTTCTGGTAATTCTCTCTGTAGTCTCCAGTATTGTACTGGTGTATTTTGCAATAGCCTTAGGACAGCTATTTACCAGTCACCGGATAATAGGTGCTTTTGTCTCTTACGGTGCTATTTATGTAGTAATGGAGATTTTATTATTTGCTTTGATGATGGTATTTGTTCTGATTAACGGTTCTGGGTATATGGATGAGCCAGATTTTGCCCTTTTTCTGGGTATGACGATCTTTATATCTATATTAACTGCAGCCGGCTATCTGGGTACCATTAATATTCTGAAAAAGAAACTTAATCTGGAATAAGGTAACAGTCCAAAATGTTTCAGATATATACACAGGAGGCTGTTAATGCAGTTGTTTATAAACATTATAATTAGTTCAATCGTTCAGTTTATATTATTTTCAATAATCCCCTTCATCTGGTGGCTGATTACAGCCAGAAAAGATACCTTTTTTCAATGGATAGGATATAAAAAACCGCAGACTTCAGACAAAAAAAGATTCTGGTCTATAATTATAATTATTGAAATAGTTTTTTTAATTGCTTTCCTTGTGTTAATGCCTTTGGTGTATGATAATGCCAGCCTTGCAACCTCACAATTTTACGGTAAGGGAATATCCGCTTTTATTCCTGTCCTGATATATGCTTTTTTTCAGACTTCCTTTNNTTTAATGAAGAGTTATTTTTCAGGGGTTTTCTTGGGAAGCGTCTGATTAAGAAATTCGGATTTGCATTTGGTAATACACTGCAAGGGGTTCTATTTGGATCAGTGCATGGTATAATGCTATACTTCTCTGCAGGGCTTCTAAAGGCTGTCATTATTACTGTACTTACCGGTGCAATTGGAATTTGTATGGGCTATGTGTGTGAAAAGCAGGCAGAAGGTTCTCTTGTTCCAAGTTGGCTGATGCATGGAACCTTTAATACCTTGTCCTCCTTATACGTAATGTTCTTATAAATAAATTATATAAGTTGAATTAAGTATCCTCTCTAATCTGCTTATTGATGCCTGAAATCCGGCATTTTAGCTTTCAGATCCGGAAACTTAATTCAACTTATTTAACCTCTTCCATTTCTTTAAGCAATTGAATATATATATGTTTATACCTGGAAGGGTTCTATCGGTTCATTTTTCATTTCTGTCCTCCGGAAGAAGCAATTTCTCCAGGACATTCTTGTAGATTAAAACGATCTGCGCATCAATATAGCAGTATTTATTTATCAGATACTCATAGGTTTTTTGCAGGAGCACCATAATAATCAACAATATTCCCACTATCGTGAACAGAGGATGAAGTCCTAGGGTAACAAGATAAAATATTGCTGCTAATACATAGACCAGAAATATCATGTAAGTCTTTATTATTCTGACCGCTATAACCAGAGATTCATTTAAACGGGACTGCATTTTCCTGATATCTCCTTTGTCTTTTCTTTCCACACGTTTATAAATATCCTGATAAATCTCATTGCTGTCAAAAAATTTATCTTTCAAGCTTTTCTGACAAACGTAAAAGTATTTGTAATAAATATTTTCCCCAAACTCTCTGCTTATCAGTTTACGAAATATGCTGGCCACCAAAAATACTCCCTCTACTTTCATTTTCTTTCAATTATTATCTGTAATCAAGCGAAATGTAGCCTTGGTAAATTCTGATATTTCCTCCTAAATAACCCAGTCCTAATATTCACAAAATGTTCATAAATCAGCCATACTATAATCATATATGTCCGATATAATTTAAACATAGCAAATAGCTATATTACAAATAATATGTTATACAATAATGCTAACAAGATAATTTTTTTCATAAAACAAAGCCTGGTAGTAACCCTCCCCCCTCTACCGGGCTTCTCCTCTGTCCAAATATGGTTATTATTACCAGTAAGGAGCCAATTTCCAGCCAAAAAATATAATTTTCTACTTTTCTTGAGGCAGGAAGTTTGATATAATGGCAGGTAGAGCAAACAAGGCCCCTTTTCAGGACAACCTTGTAAATATTAAATTTGGAGGCAAAATTATGTCTAAAGTTGTTGTTATGGATCACCCGTTGATTAAGCATAAAATTGGTATTATGAGACGCAAAGCTACTTCCACCAAGGAATTCCGTGATTTGGTTTCAGAGGTTGCCATGTTAATCTGTTATGAGGCGACAAGAGAACTTCCTTTAACAGATATCGAAATCGATACTCCTCTTGTAAAAACTATCGCACAGGAAATCGAAGGTAAGAAACTTTGTATCGTTCCCATCTTAAGAGCCGGCCTTCATATGGCTGACGGTATCTTAAACCTCATCCCTAATGCCAAGGTTGGTCATATTGGTCTGTACCGCAATGAAGAAACCCTTGAGCCTGTAGAATATTTCTGTAAACTTCCCATTGATGCAAGTGAAAGAGAAATTTTTGTAGTAGACCCCATGTTAGCTACCGGTGGTTCTGCTTCTGCTGCTATTACTCTTCTAAAAGATAAGGGTATCAGCAAAATACACTTCTTATGTCTTATCGCTGCTCCCGAAGGAGTACAGCGCCTTACACAGGCACATCCGGACGTTGATATTTTCGTAGGTGCCCTTGATGAAAGACTGAACGAACAAGGTTATATTCTTCCCGGTCTTGGTGATGCCGGTGACAGAATATACGGTACGAAATAATTATATTACAGTAAATAAAAAAAGTGCTTATTCCTTTTGTTTTCCGCAAAAAGAATAAGCACTTTTTTTATTTCATTATTTTAAACCGAATTTATATACGGTTACATAATCATATTCATTGCCTGCTTTTAATACACAGGAGGGAAATTCGGGTCTGTTGCAGGAATTGGGGAAGAACTGTGTCTCAAAACATACACCGCCATTTTTCTGGTATACGAAATTCTTCTTGCCGGCTTCTGTACCGCTGATAAAATTTCCGGTATATAACTGCATGNNTTTCCATGGTTCTTCCACTTTCATCACTTACAAGCTCTCCTACCTTTTCAACTTCCGCGCCGCTGATATTTAACACATAGTTATGATCGTAGCCGCCTGCTATCTTCAGTGGTTCATAATCTGCATTGATATCATCTCCGATGGCTTTTAATTTACGGAAGTCCATAGGTGTTCCTTCAACGCTTATGATCTCACCGGTAGGAATCAAGGCATCATTGGTAGGGGTAAATATATCAGCATTTATCATAACCTTCTGACTTAAGACAGAACCGGAAGCTTGTCCATTAAGGTTAAAATAGGAATGGTTGGTAAGATTACAGATGGTATCTTTATCAGATACTGCCATATATTCTATAACCAGTTCATTATCATCTGTTAAGGTATAGGTTACACTGATATCAAGATTTCCTGGAAAACCCTGTTCCATATGAGGGCTTAACCTGGAGAATTCTACAGAATCCGCATCCTCTTCTTCAAATGTTTCAGTTTCATAGATAAATTTATTATAACTCTTTGAACCGGCGTGCAGATTGTTGTTTCCGTCGTTTTTCTCTAAGGTATATGTCTTTCCGTTCAGTTCAAAAGATGCGCCGTCTATTCTGTTAGCATGTCTTCCAATGAAAGAACCATAGCCTGCCGGGTTCCCCTCATATCCTTTTACATTATCATAACCAAGGACTACATCATCATATTTGCCGTCTTTATCAGGTACAATGATATTTACGATGTTGGCACCAAAGTCTGTTAAGCTGACTGACATACCTTTCTTGTTGATTAATGTATATAGAGTAGCCTCTTCACCCGCTGAAGTTTTGCCAAAAGAATGTTTTTTAATGCTCATAGTCTTCTCCTTCTATTCTTTTATACCTACTAGAATAATCCATATCCCTGAAAAGTGCAAGTGTTTATTTGCTGTTTATTGGCAAGATAGGTTGTGGGGGCGGACGATGGATATGAGGGGAATTTATGCATCACTTCCCCTCACATCCATCTGGTTGTCTTCAAACGGAACCTGCGTATTATTCGTATCATGAACTCGTATATTTTACAGTAGTTGAGTAACATTACGAGTTTGAGTTTGTTTATGAATACTATGAGATTACATTTAATGTTGCTATTGATTCTGACTATTTTCTATTTCTTAATCTATAGTGATGTTTTAGTATGCCTATTGATTAATCCAGTTCCTATCTAATTGTAATTAATGTTTATGGTACTTTATTAATAGTTCATGCTGCTGGCTTCAATTTTCAATTAAAATTTAAGGTATGATGAGATACAACTAGCAAATGCATGGAATGAATTGTAGTGGATATGCAGATAATTGAGGGTTTTGTTTTAGCGGTTTGTATCGAAAGGCTCCTTATGACACTTAAGCGGCAGATGTCGTGACTAGCGGGAAAAGTGCCAGTGTTTGAGCAGCTGCAAGCTACCGATACCACAGCGCGGCAGCGAGTTTGGCACTTTTTCCGCTTCTAGGAACGGCAGCTGCCACTTTAGTGTCATAGGGAGCCTTGAGCGACAAACCAAAAACCCTCAATTATCGTCCGTCCCCTAAAACCCATGCTTTTTGCCCTTTAGAACTGGAATACCTGCTTATAAAGTTGACAGGCCATGATACTAATGATATACTTTATAGGTCTAAAATGGCAGTAAGTGGTCGCCGTTAGTTGCGACATAATAGGGAAACAGGTTAAAGTCCTGTGCGGTCCCGCCGCTGTATGTGATGAGTCTGTAATTGCCACATGATTTGTGAATTCATGTAATCACTGGGTTTTCCCGGGAAGATTTATTGCAGATGTTGATTCATGAGCCAGAATACCTGCTTGCTGTCCGTACCCCATGTGATCCACGGAAGATGGAGGAATGGTACTTTTTATTTGTGTGCCCTTCTTTCCTGTTCACCGGATAAGGGTATTTTTTTTCCCTTCGGTTCTGACATATTCAGTATATATATTAAAGGAGGAGAATTATGAATAACAAAAGATCAATTAAAAAGCCCCTTATTGGCGTTATTATTTTCATCGTTGTAATTGCAGCTATGGCTGTTTTGTACAATGTCTTCAAGCCCGAGACCAGTAAAGGCGCTAAGACAATTACCGCAGAGGTTGTTTTAGTGGATGGTACAAGTAAATCCTATGAAATCAGTACCGACGCAGAGTACTTAAGACAGGCGCTGGAAGAGAAGAAACTGATTGAAGGAGAAGAATCCGAATACGGTTTGTATGTTAAAACTGTTGATGATGTGACTGCTGATGATGGCAATCAGGAATGGTGGTGCTTTACCAAAGGCGGAGAGAGCATTAATACCGGAGTTGACACGACTCCCATTGCTGATGGTGACCATTTTGAGATTACATTAACTGTCGGATATTAGTAAAAAACGTTATAGCGCGTATGGGTGTTCGTGTGAAATAAAAGACCTCACATTTCCCATTTGGGCTGTACCCCAAGCTTGCTTGCGGTATGTATGAGTTGTTCGTGTGAATTCCGGAATTACATAATTCACCTCTTGATTTTATGGAAGTGCCACATCTGAGAGCAGATAGGCATGCAATGGGAGCTAGTATGAAAATTAAAGATACTGTCATTATCGGTCTGCTTAGTTCTATACTTTTTGCTGTACAGTATATTCTCCAGGGGGTTCCTAACATCGAACTGGTTTCTTTGCTGATCCTAGTTTATACCAGCATCTTAAAGCGAAAAACACTTTTCATTATTGCAGTATTTGTTTTACTGGAAGGCTTCTTTTATGGTTTTGGTATTTGGTTTATTGGCTACCTGTATATCTGGTTTATTCTTTATTTTATTGGCAGATTGATTATTAGAAAGACTCCTCCTCAGGAACATTCCTCCATAATATGGGCTTTGACCTCTGGTAGTTTTGGTTTGTGTTTTGGAGCTTTTTTTGCCCTTATCAGTTTTTTAATGGGGTTGCAAAGCGGCGGATTTCAAGGTGGGCTTAACAGTGCTTTGGGTTATTGGGTAAGTGGTCTGACTTTTGACATTATACATGGCATCAGTAATTTTACAGTTGCCCTTGTCTTATTTAAACCTGTTTATAAGGTATTAAACAGGCTGATGAAGAATTATTATGATTGACAGCTATCATACCATAAGCTCCTAATTATAATGCATTTTTTACAAAAAAAATATAAGCCTTCTCCTTTTGTCTATTTGGGAGAAGGCTCAGTTTTTTTTATTACCGGAAAGGACAACGCTTTTATAAACTCTTCCTCAAAATTTTCTTTACCTGACAGCTCCAGATGGTATACCTTCCGGCTGATTGTCTCTGCTTCTTCCATGGTTATTTCCTGCAATAAGAGTTTTGCCGAACCAGCTAAGGCTCCGTTTCCGATATATACTATGTTTTCTATACTTACTTCTGGCAATAAACCTACCCCTATAGCTTTGGTAATAGATAGCTTACTGCCAAAGTTTCCAGCAAGATAGATTTTATCAAGGTCCTGTGCCTGAAGGCCTGCTTCCTGTAAGAGAAGTGCTATACCTGCTTTTATTGCACCTGTTGCCAGCTGAAACTCCCGGATGTCTTTCTGGGTGAGAATTATTTCTTCCCGCTCCTTCTTCCATATGCGGTAAAGATTCTCTTCTCCTGCCACTCCTAAAAATCTTCCTGTTTCATCAATATATTGGTTTTCATAAAGTTCGTAGATACATTCTATAAGGCCAGAACCACAGATGCCAGTTGGCGATACTTTTTCATCATCTTCATCGATATAATGAAGCTCCAGCATTCCATTTACCATTTTTGCTGATGTTATAGCTCCGGTTTCTGCTCTCATTCCACAAGAGATATTACCGCCCTCAAATGCAGGTCCGGCTGCTGTGGAACATGCGGTCAGTCTTCCCTTGTTGCATAGCACCATCTCTCCATTGGTACCGATATCCATAAGGAGAATCTTCTTCTTTTCTTCATTAAGCCCCGTACTTAATATACATCCCATGGTATCTCCGCCTACATGTCCCCCGATTCCAGGCATTATAAAGATGGAGCCGTTCTCCTCTATATTTACGCCTGCCTCTCTGGCTGTCAGAGTGACTCCGTTATAGCTGTCCTGTTGAAAAGGAGCTCTTGAAAGTTTTCTTAAGGATTTGCCCTGAAAAAGTCCTGTCATCGTTGTATTGCCAACGATAGCTGCTCTTTTTATAGTGTTAACGTTTATACCATATTGGGATGCCATTTCATTTATAAGTTTATTGCAGGCTTTTAGGAGTATATTTTGCAGGAGTTCTGTGTTTTTCTCTTCTGCTAAGGAATAGGTAATACGGGATACTACATCTCCTCCGTAGCTTCTCTGAGGGTTCAGCAATCCTTTCGATAATACAGGCTGACCGGAGGCTATATGATAAAGTACGGCTTCTAAGGTTGTCGTTCCAATATCCAGAACTACACCATAGCTCTCATTATCCTTTGCCGTTATAAGATTTCCTTTTATACCACTCAAAGTATAAGAATCTTTTTCATGAGCTGGTTTATTAACAATTACACAGGTATCACCTTCGGGAAAGAAACAGCAGGCTAATCGAAACCCCCGCTCCCTTTCCGCTTCCGTCAGATGCTTTAATTCTTCCGCTGTAAAAAGTCTGTTGTTCCCTTTTGTTACCATTACCTTACACTTACCGCAGGTTCCTTTTGCGTTGCAGACAGCCCCTGTTTCGATATCAGCTTTGACTGCGGCTTCTTCTACACTTATACCTGAAGCTGTCTCTATTTTTTTATTTACCGGAAGAAATGTGATTACCATAGATACCTCATTTAGTTTGACGTCCACTTAAGGAAGGTTATTTGTGCAAGACAGCAAAGGTGCTTTTATCCTAGTATTTCTATGTTCAAAAAAAGGTTATCCCGAAGGATAACCTTTAAATCATTCTCGTTGATTACAATATAGCTATTTCTGTATAAAAATTCTTAAAAATAATAATTCTTAAAATTTATATATCAAGAAAAAGGTACACTGAAACTTTGATGATTATAATTTTGTTACGTTAGTGGCCTGAGGTCCTTTAGCTCCCTGAACAACATCGAAAGCAACTTCTTGTCCTTCTTCTAAAGACTTGAAACCATCCATGTTTAAACCTGAGTAATGAACGAAAACATCATTTCCCTGCTCATCGGAGATGAAACCAAAACCTTTTTGATTGTTAAACCATTTTACTGTACCTTTGTTCATGTTATTTCCTCCAAATAAATTAATCTACATTTATAGTACATTGCATCTGCTGCAACAACTTTATAATAACACTTTAATGAACTTATGTCAATTGGTTTTTTGGAAAATTCTTTACAATTAAGCCCTTTTTTCCTATGTTACAGCCCCTTTTTGCCTGCATTCTTTGATTTTATATCTTCCACTATCCTCCAAATATACACAAGACATTCCTGTAAATAGTAAATTTTAACCATTTTAATATTTGTCTGTTTATACCAGCCCTTAAAGTCTGAAAATATTGACTTTTTTCCTTTACCTCGGTACTCCCCTGTATCAAAGTTTAAATTGAGATAATACGCGAATTGGTATATAATTTTAACAACATCAATTTAGATTGATGCATACTACACTATTAAGAGGGAGATAAGAAGGGAAAATATACGATTTGGCATTTAAGGTTAGGTTTTATGATTCCGGTAAAAATCCTGCTCTACAATCCATTTTATTTTCTAACAAATATGTGATAAAGGGAGTTTACTATGCCAGAATTATTACTTAAGGACAAATTAAAGGAATTAAGAACCTCCAGACACTATACGCAGACTAAAGTGGCAGGGTACCTAAACATGACACGGCAGGGTTATGCCCACTACGAAGCCGGTAAACGCACTCCCGATTACAGAACATTACTGAAATTATCCAAACTATATAATGTTGACATAGAAGTTTTCATAAATTCAAAAACTGTTCCTATGTCCGGTGATCTTCTCCATGAATCTGTGAATTATAATATAGATCTGGAAAAAGATTCACTGCCACAGGGTAAATCTCGGATTATCCAGTTAACTCCAGAGGAAAAGCGACTATTTACCCTTTTTCGCAAGCTAAACGAAAGTGAAAAAAAGCAAATATTAGCTTTCTTGGAAAACAAAGTCCGAAAGAAAAAACAAGATAATATTAAGGAGGATTAGACCAATTGCATTTACTTAATTTATTATTGACATATTTAATTTTTGCGAATTTACTCTCTTTTCTGCTTATGGGATTGGATAAATACAAGGCCAGAAAACGTTTGTGGAGGATAAAAGAAAGTACGCTGTTTCTAACTTCATTCATGGGAGGCAGTTTGGGTTCACTCCTTGGTATGTTCCTATTTCATCACAAAACAAAGCATACCAAATTTCTAATTGGAATGCCTGTTATTTTAATTGTACATATTTCTGCTATGTTCTTATTCTTTAAGCGTTAACAATTCTGTTGCTATATATAAATGCAGTCTTGTGCTGCTGCAGCTTATCTATGGCTACAGATACAGTACCGTAAGCAGACCTACGATACTGTAAATATAGGTACAAAATACTAAAATGCTCAAGCCAGGCGATCATTCATCACCTTCTTGAGCATTTTTTATATATTACTTCTGGAAAATTATCCCCCGAATATTAACGAATACTAACGTGACAATTGATAAAAGTTCTATACCCATTAACTGTATAATGTAAATAGAGATATTGATAAGTAAACAGTACTAGCAAATAGTATAAGATAATTCGTTCTCATATTCCAATAAAAGATACTAGTTTTACTATTATTTTCAAAGATAAAAAGCAATTTCACTTTAATACTTTAAAACAAATAAAGATTAATCTCCCAAACACAATATATCTATTTAAACATGATATATAGTTTTTAAAAAATTTATTTATCAATATTTTTTAATAAATATCTTTTAATAAATGTTAATACTTATCTTTTATATAAATCTTTATATTTATTTTATTCTTCGAATTTAAATCCTATATTGAGCATCTAAAAGCCTTGCATCCATAGGATTTCAGGAAAATAGCACAAACCAGGTAAACGAATGCGCCTATGGAAAGGTATTAGAAGCCCTTTTCTCTGAATAATTTGTGCTATATTCTAAAACAGATTGTCTGAGCGAAGCGAGTTATCTCTTTTAGAATATGCCCAGCACAAAATATTCAGAGAATTAGGACTTCTTATACCTTGGAATTGAAGCATAAGTTTATCTGGTTTGCGCTATTTGCCGTCCCCTTGTGAAAACCCAATCTTTTTTATTCTTTCCAATCTTACAATAAATCTAAATTGAAATTACTTCCCCAACGCCACTATTTATTCTCAGTAATCCCAATCCCCAACTCATTTAATTGCTTTACTTCCACTATATTGGGAGCCTCAGTCATCAGACAGGAAGCATCTTTTACTTTAGGGAAAGCAATAACATCACGGATACTGTCTTCCTTTGCCATAAGCATAATCAGACGATCCAACCCGTAAGCCAGTCCTGCGTGAGGAGGTACGCCATATTTGAAAGCATTTAACAGGAAGCCAAAACGCTCATATGCTTCTTCCCTGGTAAATCCAAGTACTTCAAACATTTTCTCCTGAACCTGATTCTGATATATTCTGACGCTGCCGCCGCCGATTTCTGTTCCATTTAATACAATATCGTAAGCTTTGGCACGTACCTTACCGGGATCCGTATTAAGAAGCTCTAAATCTTCCTCCATAGGCATAGTAAAGGGATGGTGTTTAGCGGTATATCTGCCTTCTTCCTTGGAGTACTCCAAGAGAGGGAATTCTGTTACCCAAAGGAATTTGTACTCGTCCTTCTTAAGCAGTTCAAGTCCTCTTGCCAGCTCAAGACGTAAATTACCAAGTACATCAAATACCACATCATCTTCATCTGCTGCAAAGAACATTAAATCGCCGGGTTTTGCACCCATTTTCTCTGTAAGGAGTTTTAATTCCTCTTCTGTCATAAACTTTGCAAAGGAGGATTTATAAGTACCATCCGCATTAATGCTAAGATAAGCAAGGCCTTTTGCACCGAAATCCTTGGCAAACTGAACCAGTGCATCTATTTTCTTTCTAGGCATCTCGCCTTGTCCTTCTGCGTTGATTCCTCTTACAGATCCGCCGTTTTTGATGGCATCGGTAAATACAGAAAAACCACAGTCTTTTACATACTCAGATACACATTTTAACTCCATACCAAAACGGATATCCGGCTTATCGGAACCGAATCGATCCATTGCTTCCTTATAAGTCATTCTGGGAATGGGCAGGCTGACTTCCACACCGATGGTTTCCTTGAACATATTTGCCAGCAATCTTTCATTTACTGCAATTACGTCATCTACATCTACAAATGAAAGCTCCATATCGATCTGAGTGAATTCCGGCTGACGATCTGCACGCAAGTCTTCATCACGGAAGCATTTAACAATCTGAAAGTACCTGTCATATCCGGAGCACATTAACAGCTGCTTGAAGATCTGAGGTGACTGGGGAAGCGCATAGAAGTTCCCGGGATGTACACGGCTCGGTACTAAATAGTCTCTTGCGCCTTCCGGTGTACTCTTGGTCAGCATAGGAGTCTCTATCTCCAGGAAACCTTCTTCTGAGAGGAACTGTCTGGTAAGGGTTGCCACTTTGCTTCTCATAATAAGGTTTTGCTGAAGATCCGGTCTTCTAAGGTCTAAATAACGATATTTCAGGCGAAGTTCTTCTTTGGTCTTACTGTTTTCTTCAATGGGAAAAGGAGGGGTATCTGCTTCTGAAAGAATACGAAGGCTTTCAGCCCTTAATTCGATTTCTCCGGTTGCCATATTCTCATTCACACCGCCGGAACGAAGTTCTACAGTACCTGTTACAGCTATAACGAATTCGCTTCTTAGCTTTTCAGCTTTGGCATAGTTCTCGCTGCCTACATCTCCTTCTTCAAAAATTATCTGAAGGAGCCCTGAACGGTCCCTGAGATCAACGAATATAATACTTCCTTTGTTTCTGCTTTTTTGTACCCAGCCCATAACCGTAACTTTTTCACCTGCCATGGTTTTTGTGACTTCCGTACATCTGTGGCTTCTCTGCAAGCCCTTCATAGACTCTGCCATGATATCCTCCTGCTATTTCCTTATAATTACGTTAATTCATTTATTAGATATCGTAATCTACACAAATACGATTACTGATTATGCTTCTTACCAGGGAAGCAGCCTTTAAATGCTCCTCATGATTCTGATAAACAGCCAGTGCTTCCGCATTTTCAAAGGTACTGTCCAGCATGAAATCACAATGATTGGTTCCGGTGGGCAGAGTTTTCGTTATTACTTCTAAGGAGTGTATGCCCGGAATCTTACCCTTTAAGGCCTCTAACTTTTCCTTTACTTCTTCACCTAGTCTAAGTCTTTCTTCCTCTGTCAGTTCTTCCTTATACTTCCATAAAACAAGATGTCTAACCATTCCTGCCCCTTTCCGTACAGTAATACCTACTGTATCTTCCAATATTATTGTCATTGTTTTAATTGAAACTAGCAATCCCTGTACACATTGCCCTTGAACACTCTCTGAATTGATTTATCAGAACAGCTAACAAGAACGCTATATAACTATAACTGTCATTATCTCAAATTTCTCTCAAGAAAGCTATCTAACTGACATTATATTAGATTTCCCTTAAGAAAGCTATATAACCCTTGTAAGTTTCATATATATCAACTTTACTGGTTATCTCCCAAGGTGCATGCATGTTTAGTACCGCTACACCACTATCAATAACCTCCATATTGTAGTTAGCCATAATGTAGGCAATGGTACCGCCGCCGCCTTCATCAACTTTACCAAGCTCAGCTGTTTGGATGGATACCTGATTATCCTCCATAATCTTACGGAGTCTTGCCATAAATTCCGGATTGGCATCGTTGGAATTAGATTTGCCTCTGGAACCGGTATATTTGTTAAATACCATACCTTTACCGAAATATGCTGAATTCTTCTTCTCCATTACCGCAGGGTAATTGGGATCAAAAGCTGCGCTTACATCGGAGGAAAGCATATGGGAGTTAGATAAAGCACGTCTTACCTTTAACTCAGAATACTCACCGGTTAATGCAAGCATCTCTGCTACAGTATTCTCAAAAAATTTGGAATGCATACCGGAGGCACCAACGCTTCCGATTTCCTCTTTATCTACCAGAATGCAGGCACAGGTTCTATCGGTTTCTTTTACCTCTAATATTGCAAGCAGTGAGGTATAGGAGCACACTCTGTCGTCCTGACCATAACCCATTACCATACTCTTATCAAGACCATAGTCCCTGGCTTTTCCTGCCGGTACTACTTCTAGCTCTGCGGATAAGAAATCATCCTCCTCCACATCGTATTTATCTTTTAAGATATTCAGGATATTTGCTTTAACAGCATCTTTTTCCTCGCCCTTTAAAGGCATGCTTCCAATAAGGATGTTAAGATCCTCACCTTCAATAACTTTGGCACCTTTTTTCTCCAGCTGTGCACCGGATAAATGTATTAACAGATCGGTAACTCCAATAACCGGATCTTCTTCTGATTCACCGATTACTATGTTAAGCACTGTTCCGTCCTTTTTAACAACTACACCATGGATAGCTAATGGAAGTGTTACCCACTGATATTTCTTGATACCACCATAATAATGGGTATCAAATAAAGCCATCTCTGCATCTTCATACAAAGGCACCTGTTTTAAGTCCATTCTGGGAGAATCTATATGGGCACCCAGTATCTTTAATCCGTCTTCTAAAGGACGTGAACCGATTACAAAAAGTGCTATTGCTTTCTCCATATTGGATATGTAAACTTTATCACCAGGTTTTAATGCTTTTCCCTCACGGATATAAGCTTTTAAGTCTTTAAAGCCTTCTTTTTCTGCTAATTTAATACTTTCTCTGACGCATTCTCTCTCAGTCTTGCAATCAGTTATGAATTTCTTATACCCTTCACTGAAGGCATTTATGTCAGCTAATTGGCTGTCTTCATACTTTAACCATGCATTTTTACTCATTTTGTTTCCTTTCTGTTATCTATGTTTTTGTAATGCTGTAACTGTTCAGCTCTTCATATTACCTTCCGCAGTGTTTCAGAACACGAAACTTATATGCAAAAAATTATGAAAAGATGCATGCGAGTTACAATACATATATTCTTTCCGTGGTTCATTATAATGCTTTTTCTATTAAATTTCAACCATTTGGAGCCAGGTGTCAGAATCTGTTTCCAGATTTTATCCCCATAATTCAGTAGGTCCCGTCATGGAGTATATTCTTCTNNATTCTTCCAGCTAAATTTCTTTCGGTTAATGTCGCAGGCGTATTTATCGATTTCTACAAAAGCCTCGGAATAGAAAATGCTCAAAAAATTCAGGAAAAGCTTCATATCAAAATTCTTAACTTCTTCAATCATCAACTGAATAGCTGCTTCTTTATGATAGGAGCAGCGGTATCTTCTATCGGATACCAGCGCAGCATAAACATCGCATATTCTGAGTATCCTTGCACCGAGAGGAATCTCATTCCCTTTTAGATTTCTGGGATAACCGGATCCATCGTAATTCTCATGATGATGCAGTATAGCTTCTATGATTCTTTCGTTATAGCCGTATTTACGTAAAATCTCGTAACCTAAATCGGAATGCATCCGAATATATTTCAGTTCTTCAACAATTAACGTGTTTCGGTTACTGGCATAGAGATACTTACCAAGGCGAAGTTTACCGATATCATGTACAAGACCGGCATCTGCCATATCATAACAGAAACTGTCATCACAGCCGGCTTCTTTACCAAGTACATAAGCTAACTTACTGACCAGTATTCCATGGTCTATTGCTTCTTCCAGATCATCCGCCAGGACATTCTCTTGTCTGTAATCATTGTTTTCAAATTCACTGAAAGCTTCCATATTCGATTCCTCCTTTCCTCCAGGGTATTACGGAATATATTACTTAATAGACCTTCTGTAAACAGTGTACTAATCTTAAAGCAGATGACTGTTTTCAGTCAGAAAAATTTTCTTTCGGTCTATCATTTCATCAATTCTTGCTATATAGTCCACCAGGCTCTTTACATTTTCCACTCTTTCAATACGGTTTTCTTCATGAAATACAAACTTAGACTGAGCTCCTGCTCCTAAAGCAAGTATCGTCTGTTTCTCTTCCATAATAAGAACGTTATAAAGTCCTTCCTTACCTTCCATGGCATATCCTATGTTCTCCAGGTTTCCTGCCATATTCTTCTGTCGGTAGAGATAATAGGGTCCATAGCCTTGTGCCTCTGCAAAATGAGCAGTAGCATCTACCATTTCGGAAGCTTCTTTGTAATTTGCAGACTCATATTCTACATTTTCCGTATTGAGTCTGGAAGCTCTCTTTAATGCCAATGTATGAACAGTAAGGCTATCCGGTTTCAGTTTCCTGATTTCTTCCAGGGTATAGGTGACTTCCTTCATTCTTTCACCAGGCAGGCCTACTATAATATCCATATTGATGTTATCATGTCCTGCTTTTCTTGCCAGGGCGAAGGCATCTCTAATTTCATCAACCGTATGTCTTCTGCCAATCAGATCCAGCGTTTTCTGCTCCATGGTCTGAGGATTTATGGAAATTCTCGTTACACCGTGAGCCTTTAATATCTTTAGCTTGTCCTCGGTGATACTGCCCGGCCTTCCGGCCTCCACCGTATACTCCATGGTCTGGCTGGGTTTTAAATTCTTATCTATATGGGACAACAGTCTTTCCAACTGCTCTTCATTCAGGGTCGTTGGTGTTCCGCCACCGATATATACTGTAGTGAGTTTCTTATTTTTTAATACTCCTGCGGCATAGCTGATTTCTTTAAATAGCGCTTCCAGATATGCCTCTGCCATATTTCCAAATTTCTGAATGGAATAGGAGGTAAAGGAGCAATATAGACAGGTACTGGGACAGAAAGGAATGCCGATATAAATACTATAACCCTTCCGGTAATCCATATCCTTAAGCAGACTGTTTTCTCTTCCTGCCACCATCAGACTCAGCTCTGTTTTCTTTTTGGAGCAGTAATATTCCTCGCTCATAAAACGACGGATATCCTCTTCCTTTTCCCCTGCCTCCAGTTTCTCCAGAACCATTTTGGTAGGGCGGATTCCCGTTAAGGTTCCCCAGGGCAGCTCTTTTCCGGTCATATTTTTTAACAGGCGGTATATCATTCTCTTTAGATGGTTTCTAATTTTCTTTTTTCTTGCAACCTGTTGGTCATGGGTATAAATTAGTGGTTTTACAGCGTTATCCGGTGCAGAAGGAAAGACTTCTTCTTCCTCTTTGCAGAGTAATTCCTGGCCTTTTAACCCTTGAACACAAAGATAAGAATCCACGATTTCCACTGATATGGTGATGGATTCTTTCTCTGTCTCATTTCTATCCGCACTGTTTCTTATAACCTTTAATTCCTCTTCCGGGTAAAAGGCTTTTATTAAGGGACAAATATCATTTTCATATTCATCCCCTGTCATTATTATATGAATCACTATTGCCTCCCGATCTTACCACCTTAAAAAAGGATTGTTATTCTTTTCATGTCCAATGGTAGTTGTCATGCCATGACCAGGGTAAACCTTTGTTTCTTCCGGTAATTCAAAAAGTTTCTCCCGAAGGCTCTTTAAGATTATCACATTGTTGCCGGTAGGCAGGTCTGTCCTTCCTACAGATTCAAAAAACAGAGTATCCCCTGAAAAAAGGACCTTTTCCTCTGAAAGATAAAAACAAGCACTTCCGGCAGTATGGCCGGGTGTATGAATAACTTCAAAGTTTATTCCCCCAAGGTTCAGCACTTCTTTATCCTGAAATACTTTATCCCGCTTAGCTGAAATATTACTTCTGAGCATAAAAGCTCCGTTTAAATCAGGACTCTCAATCAGCTCCGCTTCCTGCTCATGGATATAATAAGGTATAGTATAGGTTCTGCTAAGTTCTTCCACCGCCATAATATGGTCAAAATGCCCATGGGTCAGTAAAATCGCCACAGGCATTAGCTGTTCCCCTGAGATCTTAGCATTGATTCTTTCCGGTTTATCCGCAGGGTCAACTATTATTGTTTCTTTTGTCTCTTCATTTATTATAAAGTAACAGTTAGTACTTACTGGTCCTAACACAAGATTTTCTATCACCATTGGTAGTCATCCTTTCTTCCTCAGCCGGTAGTACGCTCAATATCCAATACACTCTCGATGCTCCTGAGCTTACCGATAATATAACGCAGCTGCTCAACTCCATTTATTTCAAAACCAACACTTATAGTGGCTGTTCCCTGTTTGCTGGTTCTTACAGTCATTGAGGTCACATCGATCTTATTTTCTGTAAGAATCTTTGATACATCTACCAGAACACCACTGCGGTTATTGGCATAAATCTTAATTTCCGCGGCATAAAGCTCACCCTGAGCCTTATCCTGAGGTACATTCCACTCGGCTTCAATAAGTCTTGCCCTGTCTTCTTCCGATAGATTCATAAGATTGACACAGTCTGTACGGTGTATGGATACACCTCTTCCTCTGGTTACAAAGCCTACGATTTCATCACCAGGTACCGGACCGCAGCACTTGGAGAAACGGACTGCAACATCATGAATACCTTCTACTACAATACCACTCTTTGACTTACGGGTGGGAGGTCTGTTATCCTTTACTTCCGTAATGGCATCTAGTACCTTCTCATCGGTAATCTCTTTCTTATGCTTCTTGTCATACTCATCTTTTAATTTGTTGATGACCTGACCTTCCTTTAAACCACCATGACCTACTGCAGCATAAATGGAATCCCAGTCTCTAAAGCCATATTTGGACATTACCTTATTCATGTATTCCGGCTTCATGAGATCGCTTAGTACAATACCCTTGGTCTTACAGTAAGCGACAATCATTTCTTTCCCTTTAACAATGTTGTCTTCTTTTAATTCTGTCTTAAACCACTGGTTAATCTTGTTCTTAGCCTGAGTACTCTTAACTAAAGACAGCCAATCTCTGCTGGGTCCTTTGGAATTCTGAGAAGTTATAATTTCAATTCTGTCACCGTTTTGGATTACATAATCTATATTAACAAGTTTGCCGTTTACTCTGGCTCCTACCATCTTATTTCCAACTGCACTGTGAATACTGTAGGCAAAATCAATGGGAGTGGAACCATTGGGAAGATTCTTAACATCCCCAGTTGGCGTAAAGCAGTATACACTTTCTGAAAACAGATCCAGATCGCTCTTTAACAGACTCAGGAATTCCTTGTTATCAGACATGTCTCTCTGCCACTCAAGAATCTGTCTTAACCAGGTTAGCTTAGCTTCTTCGGTATCCTGAGAATTCTTTCCGTCCTGACCCTCTTTGTATTTCCAATGGGCAGCGATACCATATTCAGCCGTACGGTGCATTTCATAGGTTCTTATTTGAATTTCAAAGGGCTGTCCGCCGGGGCCGATAAGGGTAGTATGAAGGGACTGGTACATATTGGGCTTAGGCATGGCGATATAATCCTTGAATCTGCCGGGAATGGGCTTATACATTTCATGGATTACACCAAGAGCTGCATAACAGTCTTTCACGGATTCCACAATAATACGTACAGCAAATAAATCAAATATCTGATCCAGGGTCTTATGCTGGTTGACCATTTTCTTATAAATGCTGAAGAAATGTTTTACCCTGCCATCTATTTTGGCTTCAATATCAGCCTCCATAACATGAAAGCGGACTTCTTCAACAATTTTACCGATAACTCCTTCTCTTTCACCTTTCCTGGAGTTTATCTTCTCTGTCAGGTCATTATAAACTTCCGGTTCCAGGTATTTTAAGGAGAGGTCATCCAGCTCGATCTTAATCTTAGATATACCAAGGCGCTGGGCGATAGGAGCATAGATATCCATGGTCTCCCTTGCTTTTTCCTTCTGCTTAATGGGTGTCTGGTATTGAAGGGTTCGCATATTATGGAGTCTGTCGGCTAATTTAATCAGAATAACACGGATGTCCTTTGCCATGGCAAGAAACATCTTACGCAAATTCTCAGCTTGTATCTCCAGCTTATCCTTTGAGTAATTTAACTGGGTAAGCTTTGTAACTCCATCTACCAATAAGGCGATCTCGTCATTAAAGTCTTTGGCGAGTTCTTCTGCCGTACACACAGTATCTTCAACTACATCATGCAAAAGACCTGCTACAATAGTTTCCTTATCAAGCTCCAGCTCTGCAAGAATTATTGCTACGCAGAGAGGGTGAATAATATAGGGTTCTCCCGATTTTCTAAGCTGGTTATGGTGAGCCTTTGCCGCACAGTGATAGGCCTTTTCGATCATGGAAATATCTGCGGAAGGGTGGTAGCTTTCCACGATTTTAATCAACTGTCCGTATAGCTCGTCAGGGCTCGTAAAATCTGAGGGAATAACTGTCTCTGTATTCTTTTTTTTATTTAAATTGTCGTCCGTCAGTTTGCTTATTACATTGTTTTCCATGAAATCACCACCAGTTTTAGATTTATCTTTTTATTATAAACATATAATGAGAAAAAATCAATTCCTTTATTGTATTATGGCATATTCTGACCTAAGCTGTCGTTTTTTCCCAGAAATAGCAAAAAGTCTGACAGGTCAGACTCCGTTTTTGAAGTACAGAGGTATAGAGGTACTAATAATAAAGAGCCTGTTTTGTCAGGCTCTTTATTATTAGTATGCCACGCTGTTCTTTTTTGAAACATGGCAGACTATCCATGGGTTATCAACGGTGATTTTTAATGCAATAAAGGGCTTCTGCAGATAGATTACTACTGCGGGCAGCCCTTCATTCCTATTTATTTACCTTCATATTTAATAACAGCTTCAACATCATAGCCTTTTAACTTATCACGTCCATGAAGACCTTCCAGTTCCATCAGGAATATGATCTTAACTACGATTCCCCCAAGGCTCTCGATTAATTTCGTAATAGCCTCAATGGTTCCACCTGTTGCAATCAAATCATCCACGATAGCAACCTTCTGTCCGGGTTTGATGGAGTCCTTGTGCATCTCGATGGTTGCTGTACCGTATTCCAGTGCATATTCCATTTCAATGGTTTCACAGGGAAGCTTACCCTTTTTACGAACAGGTACAAAAGCTTTATTGAGATTGTAAGCAATCGGAACTCCGAATATAAATCCTCTTGATTCAGGTCCTACAATTACATCAATATCCAATCCGTCCAGCAGCGCCTGCATCTGGTCAATTGACAGTTTTAAGCTGTCTTTATCCTGTAGAACACTGGTAACATCTCTGAATACGATTCCTTCCTCCGGGAAATCAGGTATACTCCTAACATATTCTTCTAACTTCTTCATGGTTTCTGCCTCTTTCTTATTATATTACTTCACTATAATAGTTGTTAATCCTTACCGGCGCGATAAGTACTTCGACTTTTATCTCAATGATAAATTCTTCACATTCTCATAACAATCCAGAATAGATTATATCATTTTTTCTTAAACATATCAACAGAAATAAAGCTTATTACACAGCAAAGAGCACCATACATTTAGGTTTTTCTATCAACAATTCTGATAAAACATTTTTCCAGACTGTTATCCCTGTTATCCTCCTTCTTAACACAATAATAGGTTATCGAAATTATTGACTCTTTTTACAGATACGGTCTTCTGTGATACATTATTGCTACTTTATCCAATTATATTGGAATAGTTCCAGTATTCGTAGAACGCCATTTTAAACAATAAGATTTATGATACTATTTATTGGAGAGGTGATTTCTATGGATATTGGTAACAAAATTAAAACCCTGAGGCTTTCCAAACCCCTCACCCAAAATGAACTGGCGGATATACTTGGTGTGAGTAAATCTACGATGTCTAATTATGAAAGAAACATCAGCACTCCGGCTCCTGATATCTTATTAAAACTAGCAACCTACTTTAATGTTACCGTTGACTATTTCTTTCATGAAAAGCAGGACAATTCAAAGAACCTTATAAAAGAGGACTCTGCCTATCATTCCGATAAATTCGTAACCAGAGATGAATGGAATACATTAGTCTATTACAGAAGACTTAGTGACGAGCAGAAAGATTACATAAAGGGCCATATGATACAGTTATATCAGAAAAAGATAACATCAGATTTACCTGAAAAAAATTGAAGCAGCTACTGCTACTGTAGGTATCAATCTGTACCAAACTTTTCAGCAGAAACAAAGTAGCTTACGCCTTAATACTCAACAGGTTATTCTTTTTCTATCAAATAATTCTGTATAACAATCTGCAGGCTGCGATTCCCGTTATACTCATTTATTGTAGGGTAATAGGTTACTGAAAGCTTCATACTGTTATCTCTGTTTTGATAAGCCTTATCCACTTCTGTTTTGCCGTAAGCTGCATTCAGAGCTTCCAGAAATCCTGCTGCATCTCCAAAATACATAGCTTCCATTTCCCTGCCATATTGATTTCTCACCAATAACTTTATTACATTCTTATTCTTGCCAAGAACAGACAGCTTTAATATCTTAAGACTCCTGTCAGCAAATAAGGGTTTTTCATTTCCTTTACCAAAAGGTTCAAGTATTTTAAGGTCTTCCACCAATTCCTCTGTAATATAACCCAGTGGAAGCACTACATCTATTACGACTTTGGGAATCAGGTCTTCCTCTGTCAGTACTGTATTACCGTTAAGACCGATCCTTAAGGTCTCCACAGAGGTATGCTGCAGAGACATTCCGGCTGCCATGGGATGACCTCCGAACTTCACCAGATGTTCTTTACAGCGTGTCAGTTCCTCGTACATATTATATTTCTCAATGGATCTCCCCGACCCTTTCACCATATCATGGGCATCGGTCAGTACAATGACCGGCTTGCAATAGCGCTCTCTTAATCTGCCAGCAATAATTCCTGCCAGACTCTCGTGGCAGTCTTTCAGATATACTACCAGGACTTTATCTGTTTTGAGTTCGGAATCTTCTATAAGGGATATAGCGTTTATTAAACCTTCCTCCGTCATCTGCTTTCTAAGGTCATTTAATGCTTTAAGCTCCTCTGCCCTTTTATCTGCTTCCTCTTTGGTCTCAGACAGCAAAAGCCGCAACCCCTGCTTCGCTGTATCAAGTCTGCCGCCGGCATTGAGGCAGGGTCCGATTACATAACCGAGATGATAGGCTGCAAGATTCCCGGCTGCAATGCTGTTCTTTTCCATAAGTGCACGAAGCCCCAGGTTCTGGGTATTATTAAGCAAGTCCAGGCCTTTTTTCACCAGGATACGGTTCTCTCCGGTCAGTTCCATTACATCACATACAGTGGCTATGGCCGTTGCTTCCCTTAAAGGAATCAGCTCTGCCTTTGGTATCTGTTTTCTGTCAAAGAACGCTTCCATGAGTTTATAAGCAACCGCAGCCCCGCAGAGCTGCTTAAAGGGATATGAACACTCCTCCTGCTTTGGATTTACCACGGCATCTGCTTCCGGAAGAAGGTGCCTCTTACTCTCTCCCTCAATCAGAAAAGGAATATCATGGTGATCTGTTATGATTACTGTCATTCCAAGGGTTTTGGCCTTTTTCACCTGCTCGAGGGCTGCAATTCCATTATCACAGGTCAGGATGGTATCAATACCTGCTTCATAGGCTGCATCTATAATCTGTTCGTTTATTCCATAGCCGTCCTTGATACGATCCGGTATCTCATAATCAACCTTTGCCCCGCATAAGTTCAGCGCCTTATACAGTATGTAAGTAGAGGCAACTCCATCAACATCATAATCCCCTACAATGCGAATGCTTTTTCCCTCTGCTATCTTCTCTTCAAGAATATCACAGGCTTTTGCAAGATCTTTCATTAACAGCGGATTGTATGTTCTCTCATAATCCGGGTTCAGATAGAAACTGATATCTTCTTCTTCGATTAATCCTCTGTTAACAAGGAGTCTCGTAAGACATTCACTGATACCATGTCTTGCCATAATCGTTTGAAAATCTGCTTTTTTATTTTTGAGTACCCATTTTTCTTCCATAGGTTTCTCCTTTCCATTGAAATCGTTTGATAATTTCTCCTGGCGTTTAGGTCATATTCTCACTGCCAAAAAGAGGCGGGCTAGTAAAAACCCCTTAAAAAGTCTTAAAACCACCTTCGATTTCTTTGTTTCTAAAAACAGAAGAATGCCCGTTCAAGACAGTCTCATTACTGACTGCCCAACAGGCATTATCCCTTCTATTGATAATCTTTTAAGCTTCCTCTGAAAGAGAAGCCTCTGCTGCTTTTATCATAAGTGCACATTCCACACGTTTCTTCTGAAGCTTGCAGCCGATATCATAAGTATCATGGATGCTGCCATGGAACTTATAAGAATTGGCAGCACAGCCGCCGCTGCAATAGAATTTGGCAAAACATTCTTTGCAATTTTCCTTGGAGTATACATTGCAGCACTTGAATTCTTCCTGCATCTCCTTTTGCTTCACTCCTTCAAAGACATTTCCCATCAGGTATTTCTCTTCTCCTACAAACTGATGGCAGGGATATAAATCACCCCAGGGAGTAACCGCCATGTATTCGGTTCCTGAACCGCAGCCGGACAGCCTTTTGGCAACACAGGGGCCGCCGGATAAATCTATCATGAAATGGAAGAAGTTAAAGCCTTCCCCTTTTTGTTTCTTTTCGAGAATATAAGCTGCCAGCTTATCATATTCTTCATAAATCTTTTCTAAGTCTTCTTCCTTTAAGGAATAGTTCTCCTCGGGTAAAGCCACTACCGGCTCCACGGAAATCTGCTTAAAGCCGTTCTCTGCCAGATGTATAACATCTTCTGAGAAGTCCAGATTATTATGGGTAAAGGTTCCTCTCACATAATAGTTTGTCTGGTTTCTGCTTTCAGCAAGTTTCTTGAATTTCGGAATGATCACATCATAGCTTCCTTTACCGTTTCTGGAAGGACGCATCATGTCATTTACCTCTTTACGACCATCAATACTTAATACCACATTGCTCATTTCCTTATTAGCAAATTCCATGATATCATCATTTAGCAGAATTCCATTTGTAGTAAGGGTGAAGCGGAACTTTTTGTTATGAATAACTTCCTGTTCTCTTCCGTATTCCACCAGTCTTTTCACTACGTCAAAATTCATCAGTGGCTCACCGCCAAAGAAATCTACCTCTAGGTTCTTTCTGTTACCGGAGTTTGCAATCAAAAAGTCCAGGGCCTGTTTCCCAACCTCATAGCTCATCAGTGCACGTCTGCCCTGGTATTCGCCCTCTTCCGCGAAGCAATACTTACAGGCAAGATTACAGTCATGTGCTATATGAAGACAAAGTGCTTTTACAACCGTTGAACGGTTCTTAAATTCCGATATGTAATTCTCATAGATATCCTCAGTAAACAGAGCACCTTCCGTTATCAGCTCTTCTACCTCGGATAACGCTTCGGTTACCGCCGTAACAACCGGGTCTGCTTGTTCCTTATATTCTTCAAATAAAGAGGTATATTCCTCTCCTTTGTATTTATCCGCTATATGATTGATTATGGCTTCTCTGTCTTCCTTGCTTACTTTATGCTTAGCATCTCTGGAAGCCTTGTTGTATCCTTCTATAATATCATAAATTAAATCATCCACCACATGGACCATGCCGCTGTTAACGTCCAGCACAATATTATAGCCGTTATTTTTATACTGGTGAACCAAAATTTCCTCCTTCTATGTGCATTTATCCATGCACAAGGAATAAGCAGCGACTGTAAGACGCTGCTTAGTTTACATGATTGATTATCAACTTTATCAGTAACCTTAGTACTACCTTGCATTACTTATGTATACTGCAGGATAATTATCTATTATCGTTCTCGCAGCTCTGATTTCCTACTGTGCAGGATGTCTTACATGCTGACTGGCAAGAAGTCTGGCACTCGCCGCATCCGCCCTTCTTCATGGACTCTTTAAGATTTCTTGTATTTAAAGTCTTAATACGTTTCATGAGTTTCCTCCTTATATTTTCCCTATGGATGATAATATCCAAAATTCAAAGCTTATTATACCATAGCCTCTAAGATTTGAAAAGAGAAATTTTCAGCTCACCATACCGCCCAGCATACCGCCAAACAGGCATAATAACATGACTGTAAATACTCTGGCGGGTTCCATTCCCATTACGGAGCCGGTCAGTATTGATGCTAAGAGCAGGATGACAAAATAAAGCCCTCCCATCATAAGTCCCCACAGAAACCTTTTATGTTCGGCACTTTTCCCGAACAGGAAGCCTCCTATGAAGGTCGAGAGGATATAGGTCGCTATGATACCTCCACTTAAGATTTTATTGGATACGTCCAGCTTTAGCATTAGGAAAGAGAGCAGCAGTATCATAAGTACGGTTATGACATAAGAGAAGAGAAGATTCTTTAACGCGACGGTTACTTTGGAATTCCGGTGAAGTACTTTGTCCATGAAATACCTCCATACATTTATACAGTATTATATTTTTCATGTACTTGTTATATGACCTGGAATGTGATTTTTTGTGAGTGATTGTGGGAAAAAGGGGGGGAGGGGGTCTTTGGAAGGGGACGATGATTGGTAAAGAACTTTTTTCTTAGTCTTAGTCAAAGATAACATTGTAGCTAATTATAAGATTTATAAATATAGCTTGCGTTAATCACGCGTGCGATTTAATTAATCATCAAAACTATGCAACTTAGTACACTTTATGAAAGAGGATGTATAGGAAACACCCAGATTAAAAGTTAAGCTGGCAATCCTTATGTTCCCAGATATCGAATAAATTACCGTCTAAATCCTCTAATGTAAAGAACTTGCCGTAAATACCCTCATCACTGATATTACCTACTTTTATATCCTGAGACTTTAAATAATTGTGTAGTAAATCTATATTGTCAGTATAGAAAGTTATAACCCATCTCTTTTTTCTATCTACTTCAAATACAGCTCTTGAGTCGTTGTCAGTTTGAATTAAATCTAGTATGGGTCTATTACCTCTGAAAAGGCTCAAATAATTTCCATGGAAAAGGGTTATATCCGTATTAATATTAGTGGTTGTAAAAGGTCACTAAAAGGGGTACAATGCTTGTATTAGCTTAATGTCTGTGTTTTTAAACTATACTTAACCTCTGACTGTCGTACGTAACAATTATTCTGTAACAGATTTAAGATATACAACAACAATCATTAATTCTACTATCTACGATTCTTGTATCTATATAATATATCATTATGATCTGATGAAGGATTCCTTGCGTTTTGACTGGTACTTTATAGAAAGGTCGTTCTTATGAAATATATTGATTTACACGTTCACTCGAATGCTTCAGATGGTACTCTTACTCCGACGGAGGTTGTCAGCCTTGCCGCTTCTTTGTCTTTATCGGCTATTGCTCTTACAGACCATGATACGGTTGCTGGTGTAGCGGAAGCCCATGCTGCTGCTCTTGTGATGTCCGATGCCAGTAATCCTTTAAGAATTATTCCCGGTGCAGAAATCTCTGCTGCTTATAATGGCAGGGATATTCATATTCTGGGACTGTTTCTGGATACGAAGAATAATGCTTTGATTAAGACTCTTAACGAGGCTGTTGCCAAAAGAGAAGAACGTAACGAGAAAATGGCAGCTAATTTAAGAGGTGCCGGTATTGATATCACGGTGGATAAGTTAAAGGCAGCAGAAGGTGAAGCTGTCCTGACCCGGGCACATTTTGCCAAGTATATGACGGAGCATGGTTTTACGAAGTCTAACAAGGATGCTTTTGACAGATTTCTTAACGATTCTTCTCCTTATTATGTGCCAAGGGATTATCTTTCCCCGGAAGCAACTATTGATTTGATTCACGAAGCGGGAGGGCTTGCGGTGCTTGCCCATCCTTTATTGTATAAGTATAATTTAGAGCAGTTAGATGTTCTTATTGCTCTTTTAGCCGGATTTGGGCTGGATGGCATTGAAGCTATCTATTCCTTGAACACCGGTTTTGATGAAGGCATCATCAGACGTTATGCCAATCGTTATAATCTTGCCATTACTGGCGGTTCTGATTTTCATGGCATGAATAAGCCGGATATTTCTCTGGGCAGCGGAAAAGGTAATTTACAAATACCAGAATCACTCCTTGATTCATTGGAAAAGAGGTTAAAATAAGGGACGCTGCAGCGTCCCTTTTGTGTTCCTTATTCTTTTGAAGCAATTGCTGACTGAGGTTTCTCAACTTCAACGATTGCTGATTTCTTCATAGGTATACGGCAGTTCTTGTTGTTACCAAATTCAACGATTACTACATCTTCCATTACATCAATGATTACACCGTAAAATCCTCCGGTTGTCACGACACTGTCACCGTTTTCCAAGGTTGACATCATAGCGTCCATTTTCTTTTGTTGTTTCTTCTGGGGACGGATTGCCATGAAATAAAAAATTCCCACCATGAAAACGATCCACATTACTAATGTGGCTAAGTTCAAAGCACCGCTTGGTTGTGTTAAAAGTCCGATCTGCATCTTGTTCCTCCTAAATAATATAATTCTTGTGTTAAATATTCCTTCTTAGGCAAGTTCGCCTTGGGCGAAACCCTCCAGCTTGTTTTTCTTATATTCTGCGTACCTTTGTTCTTCAATGGCACTGCGGATTTCTTCCATCATATTGTTATAGAAATAAAGATTATGTGTTACTAAGAATCTTAATCCTAACATTTCTTTTGCTTTTAACAGATGCCTGATGTAAGCCCTGCTATATTGTCTGCAAACGGGACAACCGCAGCCTTTTTCGATTGGTGAATCATCCAGTTCGTATTTGGCATTCATCAGATTCATTTTACCGTGATTGGTATAAGCATGACCATGTCTGCCATTTCTTGCGGGATATACACAATCAAAGAAGTCCACACCTCTCTCTACTGACTCTAAGATATTCTCCGGTGTACCAACACCCATGAGGTAAGTGGGTTTTTCCAAAGGCAGATAAGGTACAGTTTCCTCCAGAATATAATACATTTCCGAATGGGATTCTCCTACTGCAAGCCCTCCCAATGCATAACCGTCAAGATTTAATTCTGATATGGTTTTTGCATGTTCTATACGAATATCCTTATAGGTACCGCCCTGGTTTATTCCAAATAACATCTGCTGCTTATTTATTGTGTCCGGTAAGGTATTAAGTCTGTCCATCTCTGTCTTACAACGTAACAGCCATCTTGTGGTTCTGTCCACTGAATTCTGCATGTAACTTCTTTCAGCCGGATGTGGAGGACATTCATCAAATGCCATAGCTATGGTTGATGCAAGGTTTGATTGGATTCTCATACTTTCTTCCGGCCCCATAAATATCTTACGACCATCAATATGGGAACTGAAGTATACGCCTTCCTCTTTTATCTTTCTCAGTCCTGAAAGTGAAAACACCTGAAAGCCTCCTGAATCCGTCAGTATTGGTTTATCCCATACCATGAATTTATGAAGTCCTCCAAGTTTCTTGATTACCTCATCACCAGTTCTGACATGAAGGTGATAGGTATTGGACAATTCCACCTGGGTTTTAATCTCTTGAAGATCCTGGGTTGATACCGCACCTTTAATAGCTGCTACCGTTCCAACATTCATAAAAACCGGGGTCTGAATGGTGCCATGAACGGTGTGGAATTCTCCACGCTTGGCTCTTCCGTCTCTTCTTAATAACTTGTACATTTTACTCTCCGATCTGTTCATTCCCTGGGTATATTGCAGAATACATCATTCCGCTACTTCTTGCCCCACCCGTGTTTGTCTGCAAAACAAACGACGCACACTACTGGTACAAGTATACCTGTTACAGGAAGCTTTTTCAACTAAAATTTATAGTATTGTTCCCAATTTTATTGCTTTTTTTCTGTATATTTGTTAATATGTTAAATAATTACATATAAATTCGATTAAACATAATATTCATAATACCTGTTTGAAGCACACTTAACGTAGTTTTAAATACCAAAATCTGTTCAAGCATGCTCTATCCAAGCTATAATAATACACCTGTCTACGTCATAAAATCAGCCTGGACTGCAGGTGTTAAATCGTATGACTTTTATAAAAGTAGTACTAGCCAGCTATATAAACTATGTGTAAATATAAATCCTAAATTAAAGCGTTTTTAAATAATAAATAAAATACACATGAAAGAAGACCATTATGTCTATTCGAAATAATTTACGGATTACTTTATTTATATTATCTATCCTCCCTATCATCCTCCTGTCTGTACTTTCCTATCATCTGATGACCGGAAAGCTGATCAGGACTGAGAAAACAAACCTTGAGCAACGAGCTGTAACAGGACAGCAGGGACTTCAGATATTTCTTAGCGGTAAACAGTCAGAAACCAGTCTTCTTGCTACAGAAAGTGATATTTACGATTATGCCTTTGCCCTGTCCTCTGATTCCACAGGAAAAAACGATGAAAAAATTCTCTATAACAATGCTATGGATTTATTAATCCGTCAGAGCGATACTATGCCCTATTATCAGAACATTCAAATATTCAATACAAAAAATACCGTTATCCTAAGTACAGAAAAACAACGCATCAGCACAAAATTACCCGACAACCTTACGTTATCCTATATGAAAGCCACGGGCAATCCAGCCTGCGGCGTCAGCGGTATTATTAAGAAAAAGCAGGAGAATGGCTCCAGTCAGTATTTCATTGAAATCGGTTCTCCCATTAAGAGCCGTACAAATACAAAGATAACTCTGGGATATTTAGTTAGTACCTTGAATCTCCAAAGTCTCAATGACTATATGAGTACTTTATCATCCGATAAAAAGGACTATGCCTTTTGCCTGGATAAGTACGGTAATTATATCTATCATCCTGACAGCAGGTACATCGGTACCAATATAAAGGACGATCAGCTGGGCAGGCTTGTAACTGATTTCTACAGTGGTAAGACTAATGCCTCCGGAAATTTTCAATATGTCTTTGAAGCAACAGATACCATCTATGGCTACAGCATCTTAAAAAATACCGGCTGGGTTATTATCATGAAACAGGATGTAGGAAGTGTAACCGGCCTTGCAAGGATTATCTTATATATTTTCCTTATTGGAATTATCGGCTGTTCCCTGGTTATATATCTCGCTGGCAATCGTATAGCTGATATTTACACAGAACCCATTATGGAAATCAAAAATACGCTGCGGGTTGCTTCCGAAGGTAACCTAAAAGCACAAAGTAATATAAAATCCAGGAATGAATTCGGCGAGCTCTCCAGGAACCTAAATAAAATGCTGCATATTGTCAGAAACAGCTACAATGAACTCTCTGCCATGCACGAAGAGCTTATTACCAAAGAAGAACAATTAAGGCTTAATTATAATCATATTGAGTATCTCGCCTATCACGATGTATTAACGAACCTTCCTAACAAGATGGCCTTTATTGAAAGAGTTAATCAGACCATCGCTTCCTCACCAGGGTCAAATAAGCTGCATGCCGTTTATTTTGTGGATTTGGATGATTTTAAAACAGTTAATGATACCTTAGGTCATGAATACGGGGATACTCTATTGTCACAAACAGCTGCCCATCTGCTCTCCCTTACCTCCGGTGACGATATCCTGGCCAGAGCCGGCGGGGATGAATTCCTTCTCTTTCGCGAGAATCTGGACAGTGAGAAAGAAGCCCTGGATTTTGCGGCCTCTGTTATTGAATCACTAAAAACTCCTTTTCATATTAACAATGAGTCCATCTATGTATCCATGAGCATTGGAATTGCTTTGTATCCCAAAAACGGGCTTACTCATACAACACTGATTAAAAATGCCGATATTGCCANNTACCGGTAAAAACAAATATACACTTTTTGATGTGACCATGGAGGAAGAGTTAAACCGCAGTTCCCTTGTTACCGAGGTTTTACGCCATGCCATTGCCAACGAAGAGATCTATGTGGTATATCAGCCTCAATATAATATTCGCAAAGAAAAGATGACAGGCTTTGAGGCACTTATGCGTATTCGTAACCAGAAACTGGGTGATTTGAATCCTATCGAATTTATACCAATAGCAGAGGAAAGCGGTATGATTACAGAACTTGGTGAGTGGATTCTTAAAGAAGCTTGTATATTTAATAAAACCCTTATAGACCATGGATTCCCTTCACTTATTGTCTCTGTCAATATCTCCAGTGTCCAATTAAGTAAAGCGAACTTTATCGATGTAGTTCGCAATATTTTAGCAGAAACCGGTCTTCCTGCCTGCAACCTGGAACTGGAGGTAACAGAAAGTACTTTGGTATCTTCTCTTACAAACGCCTCTGTACAATTATCCTCCCTGCAGGACTTAGGCGTTCGTATATCACTGGATGATTTTGGTACTGGCTATTCCTCCTTGAATTATCTGACGAATATACCAATTAATACTCTTAAAATGGACAAGTCCTTTGTCAATAACATCAGCAGCAATGAAAAAGATGCACAGATAGCTTCCGGAATCATCCATCTGGCACACAGCATGAAGCTTGAGGTTATCGCAGAAGGTGTTGAGAAGGCCGAACAATTAGAGGCTTTAAAGAAAAATAAATGTGATATTATCCAGGGATATATTTACAGCAAGCCACTATTGCCCCATATTCTATTCGAAACTTTGACTCCTTGTCCAATAAGTAATATTTAATAAAAAATTCTTGACAATTGACACAATTTATTGTATTCTATATTAGCAGTCGCGGCAAGCGACTGAGCTTAGGGGATTGGTCAAATGGTATGACAAGGGTCTCCAAAACCTTTAGCGGGAGTTCGATTCTCTCATCCCCTGTAAACACTATCAGATTCTGGTAGTGTTTTTTTGTTGTATTTTATCAGTGTTTTCAAGGGTTGTAGCGTTTTTTCTTTGTTACTCAGTAAAACAATACCAGAAATGAAACCCATCTTTATATATTTCACTTCCTCCACTATCAGCCATAACAGAGATATAATCATCACACAATATAATAGAGACAAAGCTCATTAGTTTACCTCATATTCTAATATAAAATATACATTTTATCTACTATACTTTATTGTATCTTACGTTTGAATATCGAGACGATCCACCTTGTGCTACCATAGCTTTGAGCAGCAGCAACGGTGTTTACTAACTCCCATCCCTGTGAACCCAATTCATTCAATTCATTTTGGAAAGTGTATTGATTAACCTTACCACCTAACGCTCCCTTAGCATCAGTAAAAAGTGTTTTATATTCAAATTTTTCCATATAGATATCCTCCTCAAATTTGTTTCTGGTGCTGATTTAATACCAAACTTCCATTCAATTTACCAAAGCAAATGATTGTTATATACTTTAATTAACATCCTTTTTACCACTTCTCTAACCATTTCATCAAATTCCTACCACCTGATTCATAATTAAACCTGACGATTATATTAATAATACTATATTACATGGAATATATTTGCAATATGATTATGTAATAAAAAGTCATTTAAATATTAAAATTAAATATATAAATTCCAATTTATTATGAGCTCCACCCTCATTTGGGTGGAGCTTTTTGTTAAAGAGGCCCTTTGTTATTCGTAACAGAGGGCTTCTTCCGGCTGTAATTTAACTTTATTCTTTTATTCCTTTTTACCGGGTGTCTTCTTACTTGTGCTCTTTCCACTGGCTTTTTTATCTGAGCAATCACTTTTGTTCTTTATATTTCGAAGGAGTTCAAAAGCTCCGGTGCTGGCAAGACCACTTGCCAGTCCTCCCAACAAGATTTCCGGAGAGAACGTCCATTTATTCATCCACATATTTAGTAAAATACCTATTACCCCCATAATTAAAGGTATAAATTTATTGGGAACTACAGTAATGCTGTGTTTAATGATATACCCAAGGCAGTAACAGATACCAACAATAATCAATACTACATATTGATTTATGAATTCCATACTTCTCTCCGTTCCTGGGCTAAACATATTTTAAGATTGATAACGGTCAGCAATATCATGTCAAAAGACCATAATATACTTTTGCATATAGACTTACTTGATGTATTCATATATATAGAATACATCTACTCCCTCAAACTTAAAATATCGGTTTCAATACAGCTATGATATGATAATAAGAAACTGCTATCGAACAGCCTGTTTCTAAACTATTCAATAGCAGTTCTTCTACTATTATATTCAATTCTTCTGTCATATTTACTCATTTTCTGTTATTCGATACTTGATATCCGTTATTCCCTTAATTAGTGCTTAATTTTCTTGCTTAATGAAAGCTTAATTTTAAGCCTTTGAAAATTCTTAAACGGATACCCTTCCATCCTGTCTGTTTGTATCAATTTTCTCTGTTTCAATCTGAAACTTGATATATATGGAGCAGCCTATCAGTATAAGAAAGCCTAATATATTAAGTATCTGCTGGGGATATATATATAGTCCGTTGATTGTAACCGAATGTCCCTCGAGAAAATTAAGCAGCCTTCCGCCAACTACCGAGACAAAGAATCCCAGTACGCCGGACAGAGAGGATACTAAGGATAACCATATCATTCTCTTTTCATTCTTAAAGAAGTCCAGCTGTACTCCGAATAAACCGATACCTACAAAGGCCCAGGCTGTTGAGGATAACAGGGCACCCAGGATATGAAAGGGATAGGCATTTGCCGGAACTGTAAAAGCTATCGCTAAGAGATTTAAACCCAGTATTGCCAGGCTGTAGCGCAGCATTTTTGCCATGCCGTATTTGTCCGCCATTCTGCCAATCTTAGGCGTTATATAAATACGGTACAGATTACACAAAAATCCCACCAGCATCATAAACGTATAGGGAAGCTTTAAGACATTTACCTGGTAACTGGCTATAAACGGAATGGATATATAAAAGCCTGTTATATAAAGACTCTGGAGTATTAATGCCTTACGAAACTTCTTGTCCTTAAAGGCTTCTGCAAGCTCAGAAATAAGCCTCCTTTCCTCTGTCTTATGCTTTACCGGGTTTGCTTCCGTTGCTCTTTTAACAAGCCTGCCGTGCATTTCCTTACCTTCGGTATTCAGATAGGATACACGGGGTTCCTTCATTTTAGACATAGCTATAACATTGATAATAACCAGAACTAAAATGATAATTCCTAAAACCAGAAATCCTATGCGTATGCTATTTGATTTAAAAAAGTCAAATATAACACCTGCAATAAGCATGGTACCGGATACCGCAAATACAGCTACCGAGTCTTTAATGGAAAAATATTTTCCCCTCAGCCTGCTTGGTACCAGGCTGGCAATCCAGTCCTGGGAGGCAGGTGTTCCTATTTGAACAAATATCTGTGCCAGAAAATAGAACAGGACAATTAATAGTGCCTTCAGTTCATCACTTACTGGTAAAAACGGTACAAAATATATAACAGAAAATAAAATCCTAAAAAATGAGGTAAAACATACAAGAAATTTGTATTTCTTTATACGCCCCATATACTGGATCAAAAATATCTGTGCTATGGCAGCCAAACTTGCCAATGAAGTAATAATACCAATATTGGCATCAGAAATATTACAATAGGTCATTAAGGTTGCTATAAAGGTTCCCCCGGCTAATTGGACAATTGTCTGAGCGGCACTATCTCCGATAGTAAAATTAACTCTGCTTTTTTTGTAGTCTTCCTTATTTTCCGGAAGTGCCATGAAGTATATCCTGCGCAACTTTGCAAGCAGATACTGATTGAAAAATTTTATATTATAAGACATTAAGAATGAAGCCCTCCAAAGCCCATTGTTTATCTGATTAGTAGTAACAGAACACAATTATAGCTTAGGCGGACAAATATGTAAATTGATTTCATTTACCAATAGATATACTTCTTTTGTGTTTTCTTATATATTTTCTTATGAATTTTCTAATTTATTCCTTATTTTATTTTTGCATTATTACCTATGTTTTTATTTCCCTTTTTTATTTTCTTGTCATCCCTAACAATTAGATTATTCCAATTAGATTATTCCAATTAGAAGTAATTACTCTTTACGTCTTATACATTGGTATCATATACCTGGTAATAACCTTGAGGAAAGCCACAGATTGGGCATATAGCCGGTGCACAGGTTCCACCCAGGATATTTCCACAGTTTATACAGATCCACAATACCTGACTTTTTTTACAGAATACCTCATTGTTCTCAATATCGTTGGCAAAGTTCTCAAAAATCACCTCATGATTAAGCTCAATATTAGCCACACCATCAAAAAGCGCCTCTATCTGGGTATATCCTTCTTCTCTGGCTATTTCTGCATATTGTCTATAGGTATTATTTCCTTTCGATTCTTCTGTTGCAGCTGCCAGTCTCAGATTTTCCAGAGTACTTGGCATTGTTCCCTGATTGATTAATTGAAGCCAGATGGTAGCGTGCTCTCGTTCAAATCCAGCAATTATATCAAATACATTACCGATTTGAATATAGCCATCCTGTCTTGCTTTAATTCCATCTATCCGATATCTTGTACTGCTCATAAGCTCACCCTCAAAAGCACGCTGCAAGTTCATATATGTTCTGCTTTGTGTAAAATCCATTGTTATTCCTTCTTTCTCCGGTATATTACTAAATAATATGTAGTTTATAATGCAAATATGTGACTGGATAATTTTTATCAATTATCTAATGCATATTTCTTATAAATCAGGAGATAATGTTTTTGGAAATGAAATGGAGTAAATCCGGAAAAGAGGTCATTATGTCATATGTTGCACCAGCAATTAAGGACAGGTTTGAATCCCTGCCCATTGAATTAAAAGATTCAATTTTGAAAAGAAATGTTACATTGAATAACATACAGGATTTAATACAGGTTCTAGAGCAGATTGTAGCAGAAGGAGAAAGAGCATAACAGCTCTTTCTCCTTTATTTTAGTCATTTATTCGTATTTACTTAGCAATTTATTTCGGTCTTATTTTGTTATTTCACTTGTTTTAGTTTATTTATTCCGTTCATTTGTTTCAGTTTCATTTATTTCAGTTTATTGTTTTAATTCATTTGCTTCCGTCCATTTGTTTCAGTTTCATTTATCTCAGTTCATTATTTCAATTCATTTGTTGCAGTTCTAATTTATTTGCTTTCGTTTATTGATTCAATTCATTTGTTGCAGTTCCAGTTTATTTTCTTCCGTTTATTGATTCAATTCATTTGTTGCAGTTCTAATTTATTTTCTTCCGTTTATTGTTTCAATTCATTTGTAACAGTTCCAGTTTATTTTCTTCAGTTTATTTGTTCTTTTAAATCAATAAGCATCTGCAAAGTGTCTTTTGCATTATCAGTGATATCTCTCTGATAGGCTATTTCATGTTCTACATTTCTAGATACATCATTGGATATATAGGCTGCTTCGAGAATCTTTTGAAATACCTTCTTAACATCACTTACCATATCATTTTGCTTCTTTACAATATCATAGATATTATCCATGGCTTTTACGGTCTCTGTAACAAAGGATTGTATGGATGCAATGGTTTCTGAGATTTCTTTCGAAGATTTAGCTGACTGTGAGGCTAGATTTCTTACCTCACCGGCTACAACTGCAAATCCTTTTCCCTGCTCACCGGCCCTGGCTGCTTCAATGGAGGCATTTAAGGATAGCATATTCGTTTTATTGGATATACCACCGATTACTTCCGCAAATCCTACTATCATATTTGACAGATTCTTCATTTGATTCATATTTTGAGAAGAATTCTCAACTACTTCATTCAACGACTTAATTCTATCCAGTAAGTCATCTACACAGGTTATACCATCTTTTACAAGGTTCAGGGATGTATCTGAGCTGTTAATTGCATCAAATGCATTCTTTTCAACTTTTAATTGGGAAGTATCAAGATTTTTTACTATCTCACCTATACTCTTGATAAACTCCTCTTGCTTCACCAATAATCTGTCAATTTCTGCGCAGTCTTTCATACAATCCATATCAATAACCAACCTTTCTCACAGCCTGTATCTAAGAGCCACAGGCACTATTTTGTGTGTGAAATGTCATTTACATCACACAATTACCCAGTTTATAAGGAGCTTCCCTGTGAAAATAACCTGTTCAATTCTCTGATATTTTTTACGCCAATCAGCTTCATGCCTGTTTTCTTAATGGAGTCTGCATTTGTCTTAGGAAGGATACAGACCTTAAAGCCCATTTTCTCTGCTTCTGCCACTCTTTGATCCGCCATACTGACACCTCTTACCTCGCCGGTAAGGCCAATTTCGCCAAAGCATATGGTACGGCTGTCCAAGGCAAGATTGCGGTAGCTTGATAATATGGCAAGTACTATCCCCAAATCCAGCGCAGGTTCATTGATCCTCATTCCGCCGGCAACATTGACATAAGCATCCATGGATGCCATCTGAAGACCTATTCTTTTCTCAAGCACTGCCATCAGTAGGTTTACCCTGTTGTAATCCGTTCCCGCCGCCGTACGTCTTGGCATATTAAAATTCGTCTGGCAAACTAACGCCTGTACCTCTACCAGTATAGGCCTTGTCCCCTCCATGGACGCTGCGACCACAGAGCCTGGTTCATCCTCAGGCTTTCCCTGAAGCATATATTCTGAAGGATTTGTTACCTCTCTAAGTCCCTGATCCATCATCTCAAAGACACCGATTTCATTTGTTGAACCAAATCGATTCTTTACGCCACGAAGAATTCTATAAGAAGCTTTATTCTCTCCTTCAAAATACAGTACAGTATCCACCATATGTTCTAATACTCTGGGACCGGCTACAACCCCTTCTTTGGTTACATGGCCTACAATAAATATTGATATATTAAGGCCTTTCGCCATATGCATCAGCACGCTTGTGGTTTCTCTTACCTGGCTTACACTGCCCGGTGCCGCACCAATCTCTTCTTTATACATGGTTTGGATAGAATCGATTATTACAATCTCAGGTTTATTTTTATTTATGATTACTTCAATATTGTCAAGATTCGTCTCGCTTAAGAGAAGTAATTCTCCTTTAAATATACCAAGCCTGTCAGCCCTCATCTTAATCTGATCAAGGGACTCCTCACCTGATATATACAAAACTCTATGCTGTTTATCGGTTAATTCTTTACAAATCTGAAGTAACAGGGTAGATTTTCCTATACCGGGGTCGCCTCCTACCAGTACCAAAGAGCCGACTACGATACCCCCGCCTAAAACTCTGTCCATTTCCTGAAGTCCTGTTGATACCCTGTTATTTTCCGTTGCGCTGACAGCGGATAACAGCTGAGGTTCCGGAAGAATACCGGTGCTTCTGCTTTTTTCACCTTTCTTTAATGGCGGTTCTTCTGCAAAAGTATCCCAGGTCTTGCAGGCAGGGCACTGTCCCATCCATTTTGAACTTTCATATCCGCATTCTGTACAGAAGAACACATTCTTTAACTTGGCCATACCATCCTCCCATTGCGTTTGCATACATTTTAATACCGATTGGAAATTGTGTATGATGTTTCGGGAATTTCTTACACAATTGCCTTTATTTTACATCTATAATTGTAACAAAGGAGAGGTATTATCCTCTCCTTTATAATATTCTTGCTATTCGAATTACTTTTTTATTAAATCTTTACAATTTTTACGTCAGCTTTACCGCTATTGGTACCAAGCTCTACGCTGAAATTAAGTTTCCCGCCAAGATTAGTCTTCATTTTGCCTAAATTGGTATCATCAATATAGATCTTATATTCCTTCTCTGCTTCCAATTCAAGAGTTATCTGAGAATCCTCATATCCTTCTACTGCAAAACTGATTTCTCTTTCTGTTATATTTAACTCATTTACCGAGGTTCCAGGTACTGATTCGTATACAATCATTCCGTTCTTCTCTAATTTCGTAATTTCCTTAAAGGTCTTAACTTTATACAAATCGCCGTTATGTTCAAAATCATTGACCTTGGATTTCTCACTTAATTCATAATTTCCGAAACTTATTGTCCCATTGCTTTCTTTACGAATTAACTCTTTTACAATTGACATGTAAAAATCCTCCCAATAGATAAATGCTTGCTTTTTCCTTTAGTCATATATGCTAATCATCTGGAGAAGGGGGGACTGCCCTCCTTCTCCACTTAATGTTACGCTTTATGATTATAGCTCATATTATACTATATTTTCGTGTCAATTTCCACAGGATTATTCACAAGTTTTGAATTATTTTTTGGAAATTTTGATTTCTTTGTCGATTAATTCAACAGAAGCTGAATCTCCGCTCTTAATCTTACCTTCCAATATTTCTTCTGCAAGCTTATCTTCAATATTCGTCTGGATAGCTCTTCTTAAAGGTCTTGCACCATAATTCTGATCAAAGCCTGTTTCAGCAATATGAGTGGTCACTTCTTCTCCTATTTCAAGGTTAATGCTCATCTGCTGTTTTGCTCTCTTTGTAATGGTGGCAAGCATGATACCTACAATGCTCTTGATATCCTCTTTGGAAAGAGAGTGGAATACGATCATTTCATCAATTCTGTTTATGAATTCCGGTTTGAAGATACGTTTAACTTCCTCCAGTACCCCTTCACGCATCTTTTTGTAATCTTCCTTTTCATCACTGACAGAGGCGAAACCAAGTTTTTTGGGAGAGATAATATTCTGGGCGCCTGCATTGGAGGTCATTATGATAATTGTATTCTTAAAGCTTACTTTTCTTCCCTGGGCATCGGTTATATGACCGTCATCCAATACCTGTAAAAGGATATTAAATACATCGGGATGGGCTTTTTCCACCTCATCAAAAAGAATGACGGAATAAGGATTCTGCCTTACCTTTTCACTTAACTGACCACCTTCATCGTAACCAACATATCCCGGAGGAGAACCGATAAGTTTAGAGACACTATGTTTATCCATGTATTCCGCCATATCTACTCTTATCATGGAATTTTCACTGCCAAACATAGCTTCTGCCAGGGCTTTTGAAAGCTCTGTCTTACCTACACCGGTTGGTCCAAGGAATAAGAAGGAGCCGATAGGTCTTCCCGGATCCTTTAAGCCGACCCTGCCTCTTCGGATTGCCTTGGATACTGCTGACACTGCATCTTCCTGCCCAATTACTCTTTCGTGAAGAATCTTCTCTAAATTCCTTAAACGTTCGGATTCTTCTTCCGCAAGCTTTCTAACGGGAATCTTAGTCCAGCTTGAGATGATATCTGCTATTTCATTTTCACCTACGATTAAGAGATTATCCTGCTTTTCCTTTTCGGTTTTCACCTGTAAAGCATTTAGATTAAGAGTTATCTCTTCCTGCTGTCTCTTTAAATCTCCGGCTTTCTCATATTCCTCGTTTTTGATTGCCTGTTCTTTTTGTTCTTCCAGTGTCTGAATCTGAGTTTCCAGCTCTTTTACCTCAGGGGAAGTAATATAAGTGCTGAGTCTTACTTTGGAGGCTGCTTCATCCATTAAATCAATGGCTTTATCAGGTAAATAACGGTCATTAATATATCGGCTGGACATCTTAACAGCCGCTTCTAATGCTTCATCGGTAATCTTAACCTTATGATGTGCTTCGTAGCTGTCTCTTAAGCCCTTTAATATAAGGATAGCTTCCTCTTCCGAAGGCTCTTCTACCACAACGGGCTGGAATCTTCTCTCCAGTGCGGCATCTTTTTCGATATATTTACGGTACTCTTCTCTGGTGGTGGCACCAATTAACTGCAGTTCACCTCTTGCCAGGGAGGGTTTTAATATATTAGAGGCGTCAATGGCACCTTCTGCTCCGCCTGCTCCGATTATTGTATGAATCTCATCGATAAACAACAGTACATTGCCGTCACCCATTACTTCACTGATAACCTTCTTTATTCTTTCCTCGAATTCACCTCTGTATTTAGAGCCTGCAACCATTCCGGACAGATCCAGGGTAAGTACCCGCTTATCCTTAATTACTTCCGGAATATTACCCTCAACGATTTTTCTGGCAAGTCCTTCCGCAATGGCGGTCTTTCCAACACCAGGTTCACCTACCAGGCAGGGATTATTCTTGGTACGTCTGCTCAATATCTGAATAACTCTCTGGATTTCAGATTCTCTTCCGATTACAGGGTCTAATTTCCCTTCTCTTGCATATTCCGTTAAATCCCTGCTGTACTGATCCAGAGTAGGGGTATTGGATTTTGCTTTCGCCTTGCTTTTATTCGCAGAGTATTCATTCTTGGCAGTATTCATATCTGCTCCGATAGCAGTTAACAGATCCACATATAATTTCTGCAGATTAATACCAAGTGTATTTAATAATCTTACAGCTATACAATCAGATTCTTTGATAAGTGCGATCAGAATATGTTCAGTTCCTACGGACTGGCTCTTTAACCTTACTGCTTCTTTAAAGCTCTGATCAAGTATCCTCTTTGATCTTGGGGTAAAGCCGTCAACTTCAACTGCTTCCATGGTTGAACTGGGAGCAATCAGCTGATTTACCAGCTCCAATACCTTATTTACTTCCACTCCGTTTTTCTCCAGAACTCTTGCTGCCACACCATCGGATTGTAGCAAACCAATGAGAAGGTGTTCTGTGCCTACATAGTTATGGGATAATTTATAAGCAACTTCTGTGGCATTATTAATAGCACGTTTTGCTTCTTCGGTATATCTCTCATTCATAGTTTACACCTGTTGCGCCACTGGTAAAATCAGTGGAGTAAAAGAATCTGTCAGTGGCATCCTTTCTTTTCAATTTTCTTTTACCCATTTTACGTGAAAGGTACTATATAAGTTGAATATTAGTTTTTTCCTTTTCAAAGTGTAAAATGCTGCTGCAGCTATAATTTTATGCTTTGAAAAAGAAAAAACTTTACTCAGCTTATATGTTCCTTCTTCCTTCTTATTCTCTTTAAAGAAATGCCTTCCGGATAGCCCTGGACTTCTCTGCCGGAAGGCTGTTTCTTTATGGTTAAGCCATATCCGGAAGCTTCTCTCTTACATAATCTGCTCTGAAACTGTCTCTTCTTACACTTCCGATTGTTTTATCCAGAATACACTGTAAATTCCCAGGTTGTATTTCCATCATCAACTCATGGACATTACATTCTTCCTTTAACGTAATTAACTCCAGATCAACTCCTAACTTCACCTGTGACAATAACGTCATTGCATCCACAGAAGAGAGCTGCTTTGCATATTTTAGTACACCAAAGGAACGATGAACCTTATCTTCAAATTCATCATAGTTATGCGTCAGGATATATTCTCTATACCTGCGTTCCTGTTTCATTACCTGTTCTACAATACGGTTAAGACGGTCTATGATTTCTCTCTCCGTACTGCCTAGTGTCTTCTGGTTGGATATTTGATAAAGATTGCCTACGCTTTTCGATGCTTCTCCATAGGTTCCTCTTAGAGCGATTCCATACTGGGACAGTTCTTCCGCAAGTTTTGCAATCTTGCCGGTTACAGTCAAAGCAGGTAGAAACATCATATAGGATGCACGAAGTCCTGTTCCTACATTCGTGGGACAAGAGGTGAGATAGCCATATTTTTCATGGTAGGCATATTCGAATAATTCACTTGCGATGTCATCAGCAGCATTCGCCTCGGCGAAGGCACCCATTATATTCATACCTCCGGTAATCGACTGTATTCTTATATGGTCTTCTTCGTTTAACATAATACTGATTCTTTCATCTTCTGACAGGATAAGGCCTGTGCTCTGTTCTCTGCCTAACAAAAGAGGACTTATGATATGTCTTTCTACCATAGCTGTCTTTTCCGCATCTGATAATAAATCCACATTACAGCTGTAATATTTCTTTGTTTCTTTCGCCTCCAGCACAGCTGTTGCTTCTTTTAACTTTTCTACCAGTTCTATTGCCTGGTTATCTGTAAGCTTAGCTGAGAATGGAAAAGACTTTAGATTCCTTGCCAATCGGACACGGCTTGAAATTACTACATCACTGTTCTTTCCGTTTTCCTTATACCACTTAGGCATTGTTCATCTCCTCCTTCTTTAACTGACGGATTCGATCTCTTATTCTGGCTGCCTCCTCAAATTCTTCTTTTTCCACGGCATCCTGAAGCTTTATTGATAATTTATCTATTTCTGAAAGTTCTTTCACCAGCTTTTCTGTCTTTGTTTCAAAGCCTTTTGGTCTCTTGCCGTTATGGGTATCAGAACCCTGAATGCTCTTAAGGCTCTTCTCAAGTACCTTCTGAAAGCTCTCATAACACTCAGCACATCCGAAACGACTTTCTTTCAAAAACTCTGAATAAGTCATTCCGCAGTTCCTGCAACTGGGCTCCTTTTCCCCTTGCTCCGTTCCATGAAGGTTTCCGGGGGCCTGATAATTACCGAGTATGGAGGACAACAGGTTACCAAGTGTCATTTCCTTATTAAACATTCCTGAACCCATGGAAAAAGAGGTGTATTCCAAAGCACATTCTTCGCAGAGATGTTGTTCTTTCTTCTCGCCGTTAATGATTTCCGTATAATATAGTTTTGCTTCGTTTTTTTTACACTTATCGCATAACATAGCTACATCCTCCTGTCCGGATGTGATTTCGGTTACGGCTTTCCTTTCTCTTTGGGGTCGGAACTGAAATCACCAAATATTCGATCCACTATTTCGTGAACTTCTTCACAGCTGATGTTCTTGCAGGCTGCTTTGGCAAGCAGTACCCGCATTTCAAGCGCTAATTCTTCCATTGCTTTAAATTTATCGACACTTACAGCGATAACCGCCCCTTTTCTGCGATCCAGCTTAACATATCCCTGCTGTCTTAAAATAGTATATGCTTTATTCACAGTGTGCATGTTAATGCCGATATCATCTGCCAGATCACGCACAGAGGGGAGATTATCACCGTCTCTGAACTCAGCGTTGGCTATACCAAATATAATCTGATTACATAGCTGGATGTAAAAAGCTTCATCACTATTAAAATCAATAGTCACTATCAAATTAACCACCTCCCGCAACATTCGTTATATTTGTTATACTGTCAGTATAACAAATATATTCTAAATGTCAAGTAGCAACAACTTAATCTTCGGAACCTTTATTTTTAAGCATAAGCTTAATTATGCCGATAGCAAGAGCACTGCAGATTCCGGTCAATACAGCTGCTGCGATACCAAGAATCATAATCTGGTTCTGATAATGCTGCGTATCTCTTGTTTCTTTATTGATAACTAGCTTTTCCCCTTCTTTGATACTGACGGGATTGAACCTTTGTATCGTATTCTCTCTTCTGTCATATTGATAGAAACCTTTCAGTCCGTGTACATTCTCACCATACAATAAGAGAAAACCACCGTCTATATCCTCTGTATTGGTATATACGGCTACTGATACACCATTTATAATGAGAGAGGTCTTTGTATAACCAGTGGGTATTACAACCTCTTCTTCCGGAGTCAATAGATGAAGATAGAATCCTCCTGTAAGATAAGTCTCTTCTCCTGACTTCTCAAGCTTTATCTTACCTGCCTCAGCCTCATTACTGCTTTCCGGCTTATTATTCTCTTCTTCCGTAACAGCTGCTGTCTCTTCTTTTACTACATCCAATTTATAGATATTAATCTTGCCTGAAGCAGCTTTTACATTAATTTCAACAGAATTATGCCCAGGTTTGAAATCTTTATTACCGTTTATTGTTACAGTAGCATTGCTATCTTCCGGTAATGCACTGATTACAAGCTGGTTTGTATCTTGATCTATGGTTATGGAGTAATTATTCTCTTGTGGGTCAAAATCACCTGTGAGATTTCCGGGATTTACTTTAAGCTCCTTTAGATTCGCATTATCGGAGGCCTTATCCTCTGCCGCAACTTCAACGACTAGCTGATTGCTGGAAGCTGACATTTTATCAGCAGATTCAAAGGTGTAGATCCCGGTTTCTTCATTAAGGGCAAAGGTCGATTTACCAATTCCTACAGCCTTGAACTTTAACGCGTATTTTCTGCTGGAATCTCCTTCCTGCACTCCCATATCCGTTATTTTAATGAGGCCTTCTCCGCCTGCTGCAACACCACCATCACTTTGAAATTCCAATATATCAGCATTATATGACAGATACCCTTCAAAATCTCCTATGAGTTCATCCGACGAAAGATTAATACTAACAATTACCGAATCACCTTTTTTGATATAGTTGTTATCTGCCTTAATATTAACACTTACCCCGGCTGCCATACATACTTTAGCAGGGAATATTACTATCAATGCAAATAAAAATAATCCGATCACTATTTTATGTCTGTTTTTCATAAGGATTACCTCTCTTTCGTTTTAAGGGGTAGCAGCTGCTTCCCTGAAAACATTGATGATATAATTTCTGGTATTGCCATTCTCTGCTGTTACAGTTATGGTAACTATATTATTGCCTGTGTTTAAAATTATGTTTCCTGTTCCCTGTACAGTAGCTTTCGTGCTTACAGCGCTGGCAGACACTTTAATAGTAGCTGCACTGTTAGGTACAATGAGGGAATACTGCTGGTCAACTTTTAAATCAAAAGTAGGCGAAAGGCTATAACCATCCACTGCCAGGGTCTTAAGCCAGTTGTTTGGATTATAGGCTTTAACAGGCACCTGACTCACAGTCTCCGGCATGTTTAAGTATACCGGTACTGAGAACACCAATGGCATGGTACTCATGTTGCTGTAAGCTGTATAAGTTTTTGCCGCTTCAGCATTAGGTGCTTCAATATTAGCCATATACTGATGTGAGAAAGTTGAAGTTGCAGTCATATTGAATTTCTGCAGATAAATTGTATCCTGTCCTCTTTTTATATAAGTGCTACCAATAATATAAGAACCTCCGACAATGGCATCATAAGGGTTGTCCCAGGGAATCAGATACTGGCTGTTCAAGCTGCTGCTGGTTGTTCCGTTCTTTGCATATTTAAGGGCATTGGCTATTGCACCGCCTGCTGCAGTACTGTGATATGCACCTATGTTAAAGAAATTATAGAGGCCTTGATAACCAGAAAAGGTTCCGGATACACTATCGCTCAAGGTAGTCACGCCTGTAACAACCTCCTGTTTGGAACGGCTGGCAAGATGGTAAGGACTTACACCGGAATAAACTGCTGCATCCATAAAGCTTTCGGCGTAAGATTTTGTTACAGTTGTTCCGGAATCATTTACAAAAGAATAATTCTTATTATATAAAGGAGTATTATACAGGATGCTTTCCACTCCTACAGTATTCTGGTACTGGCTGTTAAATGCCAGAGTCTCAAATTGAAAGATTCCTTTTTCCGTAAGGAAGTTTCTTGGGTCCATATAATATCTAAGTCCTTCTGTTGACGGTGTAACCCAGGTGGAACCGTCAAAGGGTACGAAGGTATCTGTTTCCCATTTATAAGCACCTGCGGCCAGCGATTTCCATTCTATACTCTTTCCATTGGTGATAAGATTAACACCTAGAACACTTTCTTTTGCTATGGCTGTTTCCCAATCAATTCCTGTATGAAACGCATTGAATACCCAGGTAGGATGAGCTTGATGCAACGCACGAAGGCCTGCTTTGTAGCTCTCCGGAAATCCCTGCGCCGTTATATAATTTTCAAATTCCGTATTAGTCATTCCCGTAGATGGCGTTACTGTAGGTGTTACAGTAGTAGTTGGAGTTCCATAGTTTAAGAAATCCATAACCGTTCCATCCACATAACTGCCGGTTCCGTTAGCAATAAAAGATGACTGAACATAACCTTTCGCTTCTTTTCCACCTTTGGTAAAGCTTACATAATACCATTGAACCGAACCCTCTGTTACTGTATTCAGTATGGAAACTTTCTCATTAATTGCCAAGGTTACCGGTACATAGGAGGTTGTGAGCAGGAAATCCTGTGTACCTTTGATATTTACATACACGTAAACGGAACCATTGTACTGTACATACCCGTCAGTTGCACCTGGTGTCGGGGTAGCAGTAGGCGTTGGTGTTACTGAAGGTGTTGTAGTGGGTTTTGGTGTTGTGGTGGGTGTTGCGGTTGGTACAGGTGTCGCCGTAGGTTTAGGTGTTGCTGTCGGTTTAGGTGTTGCTGTCGGAGTAGGTGTTGTGGTTACAGTCTTTTTCGTAAAAAGAATCTGATTGGCAGCAATATAACCAGTATATTTCACACTGCCTTTCTTATAGGTTATCTTATACCATTTCTTTCCGTTTTTATCTGTACTTTCTGATGCTACTGTAACAGCAGCTTTTTTTGCTACTGTTATATTACTTCCTTTGCTGTCCTTTAGATAGACAGAGCTGTCTGAGGCCAGTTTTCTTATCTTAACTGCTGCAGTTACGGTTCCGTTAACCGCCGAGGTAATTGACAATTTGACATAGTCACTGATAACATACCCTTTAATTGTTTTCTTATTCAGGGTAAAGGATATGACATACCATTTTTGAGAATTTTTTATAACTTCATCAGTAATTGTGACTTTTTGATTCTTACCGACTGTAGCAACCTTCTTTGCCGTAGTGCCTGCTGAACTTCTTACATTAACATTGGTGGCTGTTACTACAGCGCTGATTTTCAAAGGGACTGTTGTTGTTGTACCCGTTGAAGACTTATCAGTGGATGTGGGGGTAGGTGTTGGTGTAGCAGTCGGTTTCGTAGTGTTGGTACTTTTACTTATATAGGTTCCTAAAATATAACCTTCTGATTTAACTCCGCTGAAGGTAAAGGATATCTTATACCAATCACCTTGTTTTTTTACCAGGGTTACTTTTTCACCTTTTTTCAAAAAGGCATTACTGCCTTTTACTTTAACAATCGCATAGCTTGTCCCGGGACCGGAACGAACATTAAGACTGGTAGCTGTAACCGTTCCTTGACTTTCAGCCTGGACTTTTATTGTATATGTAGGTAATATCTGCAATGCAAATAAGCTTAAGCATAACATGAATACAATTATTCTATGATAATTAGTTCTTTTTTCCATAAATCCCTTCCTCTTTCTATAAAACTGTTTTTCTTGTGTCCGGTTCTTCTTATGTTAATCAGGAGTCATATATGAATTCCATATTATTCCTTGTCCTTCAATATTCTACAAAATACATATGGCACTTCTGTGACATTGTTGTCAGATTACTTAATAATTTATATCGACATAAAAAAGAAAAGAATGAATGTCAAAATATTCATCCTTTTCTACTTCAATTTACTTTATATTAACTTAGGCTTCATCAATTGCTTTACCGATATCACTTCTGGCATATTTATTGGTAAAGGTTACAGCCTCTGCTGCTTTATAAGCATTTTCCCTGGCTTCTTTCAGATTACTTCCCGTAGCTGTGACTCCTAAGACACGCCCGCCCGCCGTTACTATCTTTTCCTGGTCATTGGCTGTTCCGGCATGAAAGATAAAAATACTGTCATTATCCTTAAATTTATCAAGTCCTTCAATGGGAAAACCTTTCTCATAAGAAAGCGGGTAACCCAGAGAAGCCAGCACAACACAAACAGCTGCATTATCCTCAAATTCCAGCCTGATCTCTGAGAGCCTTCCCTCCACACATGCTTCAAAAACTTCTATTATATCATTCTTAAGCCTGGGCAATACCACCTGTGTCTCAGGATCACCAAATCTGGCATTATACTCAATTACTATAGGTCCCTTATCCGTTAACATCAAACCAAAAAAAAGAATACCGGTAAAACTTCTGCCTTCTTTCTTCATGGCAGCCATAGTAGGTTTGTAGATATGCTCCATGCAGTAGGCATCTATATCTTTGGTGTAAAAAGGACTGGGAGAGAAAGTTCCCATACCGCCGGTGTTAAGACCCTGGTCATTATCCTTCGCTCTTTTATGATCCTGGGCACTGGACATGACTGCAATATCCGTGCCGTCACAGAACGCAAGAACAGAAACTTCCCGTCCGGTCATAAATTCCTCGATTACCATGGTATCTCCGGAGGAACCAAATTGTTTATCTTCCATTATAAGCTTAACACCATCACAGGCTTCCTGCCTGGTATTACAGATAAGTACGCCTTTACCCAGAGCAAGTCCGTCTGCCTTTAACACAACGGGATAAGTACAGGTATTCAGATAATCATAAGCCTTAGAGGCTTCGGTAAAGGTCTCATAACCTGCTGTGGGAATGTTATATTTTTTCATAAGATCTTTTGAAAATGCCTTGGAGCCTTCTATAATAGCCGCTGCTTTGTCAGGGCCAAAGACACGAAGCCCCCTTTGTTTGAAAACATCTACGATTCCCCCAACCAGTGGATCATCGGGTCCGACTACGGTTAAATCAATGCTCTCTTTTTCAGCAAAGTCTGCAAGTTTTTCAAATTCCATTACACCAATAGGTACACAGACTGCATATTCTCTAATCCCTGCATTCCCGGGAGCACAGAACATTTCTGTTACTTTCTTACTTTGTGCAATCTTATAAGCTATGGCATGTTCCCTTCCGCCACCACCGATAATCAGTACTCTCATACCCCAACCTCACCTTTCTATTCATCTGCCTATCCGTTCATTCTTTCGCTACATTACCATTTCAGTTAGATAGAACCCGTTTGGCTGCCCATTACAAGCAGTTTTCATACCCAATCTAAGAAAGAATACGTACTTTATTATTCTCAATCAAGACCCGGTTGTTCGCTATTAAATCTATGGCTTGGGGCAAAAGCTCCCACTCAGCTTCTTCCATTACACGCTTTTGCAATATTTCAGGAGTGTCTCCTTCCTGAATCTTTACTGCTTTCTGGAGTATGATTGGCCCGGTGTCCGTTCCTTCATCTACAAAATGAACCGTTGCACCTGTAACCTTGACTCCCCGCTCCAATACTGCCTCATGTACTTTGAGCCCATAATAACCGGTTCCGCAAAAGGAGGGGATAAGTGACGGATGAATATTTATAATCCGATTTTTATAAGAATTAATGATATTTTCCGGAATTACCACAAGATATCCTGCAAGCACCAACAGATCCACATCATATTCCTTCAGTTTCTGAAGCAGCTCTTTATGAAAAGCGTCTCTATCTGTGAAATTCTTTGGAGCTATAACTTCCGCCGGAATATTATTCTCTTTTGCACGGACAAGAGAATAAACACTGTCCTTATTGCTTATTACTACATTTATCTTCGCATTGGTAATCTGACCGTTATTGATATTATCTATAATAGCCTGGAGATTGGTACCACTGCCAGAGACCAGTATTCCTAAGCCTAGCATAAGGTTACTCCTTTATCCCCTGCTTTGATATCACCAACAATGTATGGGCTTTCTCCTGCTTCTTTTAAAAGTGCCACAGCCCTATCAGCCTCCTCGGCAGCCACTGCTATAAGCATACCGATTCCCATATTATAGGTATTATACATAACCTTCTCTTCAATAGAGCCGTCCTTTGCAAGCATTGAGAAAATAGGCGGAATAGGATAGCTGTCTTTCTTAATATAAGCATGGACACCGTCCCTTAACATTCTGGGTATGTTCTCATAGAAACCGCCTCCGGTTATATGAGAGCAGGCTTTCACTTTAATCTTCCCTTCCTTTAAGGCAGACAAGGCTTTTACATATATACGAGTCGGTGTTAAAAGAGCTTCACCTAAGGTAGTTCCCAGAGAATCATGATAAGTATTCAAAGACTCTGTATTCATATCAAATACTTTTCTTACAAGAGAATAACCATTGCTGTGAATTCCGGAGGATGCCAATCCAATCAAGACATCTCCTGCTTTCAGCTCTTTGCCGTCAATCATGTTCTTACGGTCTACGATACCTACAGCAAATCCTGCCAGATCATATTCCTCCACCGGATAAAAGCCTGGCATCTCTGCTGTTTCTCCTCCTATTAAGGCAGCTCCGGCTTCCTGGCAGCCTTTTGCCACTCCGCTTACGATGGCAGCAATCTTCTCAGGGTCATTCTTACCACAGGCAACATAATCCAGGAAAAATAAAGGTTCGCCGCCGGCACAGGCAATATCATTTACGCACATGGCAACGCAGTCAATACCAATGGTATCATGTTTGTCCAATAGAAATGCAAGCTTTAATTTGGTTCCTACTCCATCGGTACCTGATACTAAGGTAGGCTCCTCCATGTTCATAAAACTCTTTAAGGAAAAGGCTCCGGAAAATCCACCAATACCGGACAGTACTTCCTTCCTCATGGTTTTATCGATATGCTCTTTCATCAATTCTACTGCTTTATAACCAGCTTCAATATCCACTCCGGCATTTTTATAATCCATATTTGACTCCCATCTGCGTGTTTTAGCACGTCTCTTTCCTTTGCTCAGTATTTATTCTTTTATTTGATGTGAAATTATTTCTCTCTCAGATATTCCTTATAGCCTACTTTTGCCAGCTTTTCTGATTTTGCGGCTACGGTATCCTTTAAGTTCTGCGCATAGTCTTTGATACGTCCCAGTAATTCAGCATCGGAAGCTGCCAGAATTTTAGCTGCCAGAATTCCGGCGTTCTGAGCACCGTTAATTGCTACTGTTGCAACAGGGATACCTGCGGGCATCTGAACGATGGAATAGAGAGAATCTACACCTCCCAGTGATTTTGTCATAATAGGCACACCAATAACCGGAAGTGAGAATATTGCTGCTGTCATACCGGGTAAGTGAGCCGCACCGCCAGCACCTGCTATAATAACCTTATACCCTTTTTCTTCTGCTGATTTTGCATAATCATAAAATACATCGGGCATTCTGTGTGCAGAGATTACAGTAATATCAAATTCCACTTTAAGTACTTCAAGCACCTCTGCTGCCTTGCTCATGATCTCCAGATCTGAATCACTTCCCATAACTATTCCAACTTTAGCTGCCATATTAAATCCTCTCTTTCTTATCTGTTCATTATTTTAAACCAGTGAAAAAGTAATATCTATATTTGATGCTTCCATTTTATCATAGCTGCCTGCTTTTGTCTTATGATTTCCTGTTATTAATTTCTTATTGTATTTATTAACACAAATAATAAAAAGGCTTCATTATGAAGAAAAACATATAAATACATATAAAAAAGGCAATTATGATTTCCCTCTTATACCAGATTCTTTTCCGATATGTCCGTTATCATAATTGCCCTCTTATCTTGTTTTGTTTACAATAATTTAGGTATTTAGAAATGCTTCATTTAAGCTTTCAGTACCTGACAGTACAAATCTTCCGTGTTTAATAATAGCAGTTTCTTTACCGTTTTTATTTACTACCGTAATTTCCTCCAGCTCATCATATGGGATAGTGATATCCGTATGACAATTAAAATAAGCCTTTTCAATCTCAGTTAATCGCAAAATGGAGACTTCATTGTCTTTGGCAACAATTTTCTTTCCATCCGGATTATGGAGTGTAAGTTCTTCACTCATCTTATAACAGGTGTCACCAACTGCAAAATGAGGTCCTGTCTTCTCAGCAATGAGTATGGGAAGCTTATCCCAAATTCCATACTTACCAGCCATAACATAGGCGGTGGTATTGGTGCCTATAGCAAACTCTCCCATAGGAAGGGTGTCCTGATTATAAAGGATATTTTCTTTCATATATCGTTTATTCTCTTCCGTATTGGTGAAATTACCACAGTTATACTCTGTTATCATACCATCTTTAAAGGTTATGGAAAGGTCCGTGTATTCCAGTCCATTTAAGAATATCCTGGATACATTTAAGACTCCCTCCGTACCTGTAAGTTTTGGTGAAGTAAACACTTCACCTACAGGGATATTAACATCAGCGGTGCAGTTCTCAAAAATAGTTTCGGTAGCAGGATCTTCTATCTCATAGAGCATGACCTTTAAATCCGTACGATTATTTCCGGTACCTTTTATTCTGACATATTCACCGGTATCCAGACAGTCAATTATTTTCTGTTGAATACCTTTGTAGATATCATTATCCAGGTTATTTACCTTTACCGTCTCACGGAAAATTTCCTCAAATTTATTTCCTATTTCAGTAATCGGATATGCAATTATTGTAAAGCTGGTTTCATCCCCTTTGATATATTGATAAAAAACCATATTGGAATCACGCTGATAAGCCACAGATAACTTCTGCTGCCTTTTATCCAGCTTAATAACCTCTTCTTTCGCTTTCGGTGCAAAGTTTTTCTCACCGAAGACCTGAATAAGAGCAGGTCCAGCAAAACCTGCTGCCTTTTCCTTATACTTTTCAAAGGATGCCTTATAAGCCTGCAGTCTGCGTTCATGAAAGGCTTTGTCCATATATAATCCAATATCAAAACGGTGATCATAGTCATATTGATAGTTCGGGCCTGTTGAATGATAGCCAATTCTTAACTGCTGCTTCTTGTCCATACTGGCAGTAGCAGTACGGTACATAATGGGTTTTAACCCCATTTCTGCAAAATACTCAATCGCATACTTCACCATTCTCTCAAAACCAATGTTGTAGCGGATGCATACTGTTTTCTTTTTGCTCAAATCAATTCCACCTGCCTGGAAACCTCTTCTATATCCGTCCGTATAGGTAAAAGCCATTGCTTTTACTTCTTCCTCCGGCAGCTTATTAAGAAATTCTGCTGTTTTAATCTCATTCTCTCCGATATGTTCACCGAACTGATACAGATATCTTAAATCCGACAGCTCCCAGTTATCAATGATATCCGCGGCAAAGGAGAGTTCCTCATCCAACAGCTCTCTGGTACGGTACTCCATAATATCATTACAATTGTCCATATTGAAATCACAGACTGCCCGCTTAATATCCTTATAGGTATATTCATCTTCTTCTTCAAAATAATTGTATATCTCAATCAGTAATTCCATATAGATGGTCATAAAATAAAGTCTGGATTCTGCCGCATATACAATCATTCCTCTGACTTCGGCATATAGATAGCTTAAGATTTTACCATATTTCTTCCCCAGCCTCTCAGCTGCATAAGCAGGATTAGCATAAGAGCTTTCATAATTCTCAGGCAGAATATCTTCATACAGACTTTTATTAAGCTCTTGTAATTCTTCCAGTGACAGATTTTTCAGTTTATTTTGTTCAGTCAGTGCAGAAAAATCCACTGCTTTTTCAATAAATGCAGCTACTTTTAAAAAATAATCTCTGTAGGGTTCTTTCACACTTTCTTCTTTTTTTATCTCTTTTACACGCCAAACAGCAAGCTCGTACCTTTCACGGATATTATCATTCTGCTCTTTCATAAGTTCCTGGTAGTTCAAATTAGAAACCTCCTTTAAACTTCAATTTATTTTTTCTGCTACGATATATGTAACTTTAACATATTTTATGTTATTGAGGTTACATAGAGATTCCTGTTACATAAAGATTCCCATCGCATAAAGATTCCTGTTACATAAAGATTCCCATCACATATAATATAAATAAAGTGATAGTAAGAATACCGTTTATAGACATACCCGTTATCGGTGCGGTATAATAGATTTCTTTTTCCATGCAGGCTCTTACACCAACAACAAAACCTATAAAACATAAAATAAACAATATCATTCCTGCGATTCCAAAAATGATGGAGCCATTCCCTTTGTAAATCCCTGACACTATAAAAAGTGCCAGAAGTCCGGCAATACTGACACCGCCTATGACGGTTGACACCATCCCTTTTACAGAATGACTTTTCCCTGTAAACTTATAACTATCTTTTCTTGTTTTAAACATATACCACCCCTTAAAGCTATATCTATATAAGTTGAACTTATATTTTATATCCGTCTATTTTAAATTCGTTTTTAGACTCGTCTAATTTGTATTCGTTTATTTTGTATCATTAATTTGTACTCGTTTATCTTATATTCCTTTGTTTTGTATTCGCTTATTTATATTTTCTACGGAATGATCTTAGCAGCTTCCTTGCCAGGAAAAAGCATAGACCTCCAATAAACCCGCCTATGGTATTCATCAGAAGATCATCAACATCAAAAATCCCCACTTTAAAAATTAATTGCAGCAGTTCAATTGTTAGACTGAACTCCAAGCTCAAAAGAGTAATTTTCAATAGTTTTCTGTTGTCTGGACTAATGATGGGTAATACAAATCCAAAAGGGGCGAATGCCAGAACGTTTCCGAATATATTAACGATAAAAGCCTCCGGTCCGATGACATCTCTGTACTCTATAAATCGCTTTACTTCTTTAAATAATGTTAAATTATATCTATATTCACCAGAACTAATTGTTCTTCCGTAATGTTCACTAAAAAACAAAAAATATGCCAATAAAATAAGATATAATACAAACAGTAAGCGGCTGACAGACATTATTAGTTTGTTACTGAGGTTTTTCACTGACAAAGTCCTCCACTGCAGGTTTTTATATCTCAACTATTATAAAACAAAACCGTAAGTACGTAAAGGGGGCATAAGTTGAAAACTAAAAGATGTTTTCAACTTTCTTATTTATATATGTGCTTAAGCACTGGTGGCATAAGTTGAAAACTAAAAGATGTTTTCAACTTTCTTATTTATATATGTGCTTAAGCACTGGTGGGCATAAGTTGAAAACTAAAAGTAGAAGAAAAGAGCCTCCGCAGTTATCCTGCGGAAGCTCTTCCAGTATTATTCTATGACTTTATAGAACGAAGTATTCTTTCATGAAATATACAAATTAATAATTAGGAACTACTGCTACTTCTGTAAAGGTTGCTGCATTACCGCTGGTATCTGTTACAGAGTTGCTTGTTGTAGCCTTAATTGTAATCGGTACACCCTTAACAGGTGTATTATTTAACAGAATCATTACTTTATTATCTGCAAAGGAGCAGCTGTAAGCCATATTGATATTATTCTGTAAAGCTTCAAAGCTGGGGTTTCCTTTTACATTTTCACTGAAAGTCAAAGTAATGATATTTGGATAGGAGTAAGTTGCTCCGGTCAAATAAGGTCCTGAATTCTCAGTTAAAGCAATGGTGCTGCTAAAAGGATTCATAGCTGTATAAGTATTGTTGTAACCCTTGATATTCATTATGGTAATCGGGTACAAGGTTGTATAGGATATGGAACCTGCTGCTACGGTCAGGGTTATGGTTGCTCCTGTACTTGTATTAGAGGTAAGCTCAGCTTTGATAATACTCACACCCGGTATATAGTAGTTAGAAATCGTCTGGGCGGTTACTTCGTCAACTTTATCAGCAAAGGTTATAAATATCTGGCTGGGAGTAACCGGTGACTGAGTTACTGACCTCGGACCAGGCAAGATGGATGATGCTGTCGCTGTCTTAGTAAGCTGTATTGTTTCTGCCGCATTTGTATTATAATACTGGTCCTTCACCAATCCGGAAGGTACTACTATAGTGTATTGACCTGCATCACTGAATTGTGAAGTATTCAATATTAAGGTAACTATATTTCCGCTGACAGAAGCCATATAAGATATGGTTCTGTTACTATAGATATCGTTATTTGAAGTAACAACTCTGGTAGCTGTAAGGTTACCGGTCTGTGACATAAGCGTTACATCTTTATTATAAGTCAAAGTTAACAGATACGTATCTGTTCCGTTTACACTTTCTGTCCTCAGCTCAAACTTACTTATACTAGGTATGTTTGTAGTGATCGTAAAGTCCACGGTATAGGTTAGGAAAGTTCTGCCGGTAGTATCGGAAGGATTAACATTGTAGCTGTCCCACATACCGATAAATACTTTCTGTACGCCGGTAAGCAGAGCTCCTGTGGAAGAAATAGTGTAGTTAACCTTCTTTGCATCTGTTGCATCTACTGTACCATTGGTAATATATTCACCATTACTTAACTGAAGTACACCGGGTACACGGATATTTCTGTTAAAGGTAGCTGTTATGGTATTGTAGCCGGTTCTCTCAATCTTAACAATGTTTGCCTGAGGTTTATAGGATGTATCTGTTCCAACGATAACAGAGAGATTGTATGTTGTAGGATAGTTTCCTGCAAGATCTTTCACACCCGATAAAACCACTGTAAACTGTTTGTCTTTATCATAACTTGAAATACTTGACATATCTATAATCAAGGACTTACCATCAGCACTTGGCTTATAGTTCGTCTTACTCTTAAGCAGAGCCAAAGTTGCCGGTAAAGCCTGTGTTGCTGTTGATGTCGTATTTAATCTGGCATCAACAATAGTTAAACCTGAGAAATCCATACTTTCAGAGAAGTTAATGGATGCCTTATAACCGGTATCATCTACTGTAAAGCCTGTATAATACGGCGGTGTAGTATCAACATAGGTCAAATCAGTATAATAGTTCTGCAATGCAATACCTTCTGTTGAAAGAATAGCGGAAGATACATGTATATTATATTTACCACTGAAAATCTTAGTTGTATTGACCGTTAAAATTTTGGCATCGGAGGATAAAGTTCCGGATAAGGTACCTACTCCAGCTGCCAGATTCCCTTTATCATCTGCCTTTGGAGTAATCTCCACAACATTTAACAGCTTCTTATTCTTATCAAAAATTGTGGCTGCGTCCACTGCACGGTCGAAAGTAACCGTTAGTGTGGAATTATCCGTAATGACTGCCGATTTAACTCTTGCTGTCTTACCTGCCACTTCAATATTTATACTGCTGAATACGCTGCTCTTAGAGGCTCCGGCTGCTGTCATGGAAGCAGTTGCTGTAAGAATTACAAATCCAGGCTTGATTCCTGTAACAACACCATTTTTATCAACGGTTGCAAACTCCGGTTTGTTAATACTGTAGGTTACTACATCATTGGCATTGGAGGGAGTTAAAGTTACATTGAAATCATATTTTTCACCAACCTCCAGCAAATGTCTGCCATTGTTATCTGCAGTATCTGTTGCGTTGTTGATTGCAATTTTCGTTGCAGGTATCTTAACAGTTACCTTACAACTTAAAGTAGTTGTCTTCTTATTTTTATATGTAATCGTTAATTTAATGGTTGCGCTTCCTTTTCCTTTCGCCGTAACATAACCGGTGGTTGCGCCGACTGTTGCAATCTTCTTATTGGATGATGTCCATTTGGTGGATTTCACTTTTGATTTATCCAGATTCTTTACACTTAAGGTAAAAGTTGAACCAACTCCTACCAGAGTTCTTGTCTTCGTGGAAAGAGCCGGTGCTGCTGCCGCTTTGGCAGTGATGGAACCTATTGAGGTAAGCAACGGCAATATCAGTGCAGTAATCATAAGAACTGCCAGTGCTTTTCTCATTCCTTTTTTCATATTGAACCTCCTCTGTTGTTTATTTTTCTGACTATTGTTATTGTACATCATAATGGCTTAATTTGTCAAAACCTTGTCAGAAAAGTGTCACAGACGTCATACTTTAGTTTTTATCAATGGGACAGATATTTACTTAAAACAGAAGATTTCCATGTCCATTAGAATGTATAAGAAGTCCTGATTCTCTGATTATTTTGTGCTTGGCATATCCTTAAACAGTTAAATTAACTTCGCTCAAACAATCAAATTTGAGGATATAGCACAAAATTTTCAGAGAAAAGGACTTCCAATACATTTTTATAGGCGCATTCAGCTTTCTGTTTTGCGCATATTTCCTGTATACATAATGAAACGGGGCTTTACCCGGTTTATTGCTACTGTCTTAATTCAATTCCCATATTACCAAGATTCTTGAGGATTTTGTTCATAACCTCTGTAATATCCTTCTCCTCCAAAGTTCTGTCCTTTGCACGGAAAGAAAGGGAATATGCCATGGATTTAAATCCTGACTTAATCTGTGTTCCCTCATAGATATCAAAGAGTTCACAGTTCTCAAGTATGCTGCCGGAGCTCTTACGGATAACTTCCTCCACCTGGCCGGCTGTTATCTCCTTCTTAACCAGCATGCTTAAATCTCTGGTAACTGCAGGATATTTTGCTATTCCCTGATATTTTATATCAAAGGAAGCTCTCGCTACGATTTCAGGCATATCCAGTACGCCGACATAAGCCTTATCCCCGATGTCATAGCCCTCCCGTACATCAGGATGGATTTCTCCCAAATAACCGATAATTGTGCCGTCGTATGTCATTTCAGCCTGTCTTCCCGGATGGAGATAAGGCTTTAAGGTTCCGGGTTCATAGCTTACTCTGTCCTTTAATCCTACTTTAATAAGAATCTCTTCCAGTACACCCTTTAGTTCAAAGAAATCTCCGTCACCATAAAAAGCAAGGACTAGCTGCACTCTTTCCTCAGGAAGCTCTGTCAGAGGAAGCGCTTTCGGCTGATAGGTATTACATAATTCGTAAAGGCGTACATTCTTATTTCTGCGGTTATAATTCGTGGACAAGGACAGGAACATTCCGTTAAGAGGAAGGGTTCTCATGATACTAAAGTCTTCACCAAGAGGGTTTGAAATAACAACTGCCTGGCGTTTTATATCCTCTTGTGATAGAAGCAGTTTGTCAAACACCTTGGGACTTTCAAAGGAGTAGCTCATTGCCTCTGAAAATCCGCATTGCTCTGCTACGTTTCTTGCTACATTCTCAATGCGAAGCTTAAAGGGAAGACTTCCGGTTGTAGCTTCTCCTGTAGGAAGGGTAGTGGGTATGTTGTCATAACCAAAGAAACGTGCTACTTCTTCATCTAAATCTGCCTGTAAATTAACATCCTGTCTCCAGCTTGGTACAATCACTTCGCTGGTTGCTTCATCATAATTCAGATCGATTTTCTTAAAATAGGAAAGCATGGTCTCTTTGGGAAGGTCTGTACCAAGTACTTTATTGGTTCTGTTATAATCAAAAGGAACTCTCTTTTCCGTACGGATTACAGGGTATACATCTGCTGCGCCGCCCACAACTTCACCGGCTCCCAGTTCTTCAATCAGCTGGCAGGCTCTGTTAATTGCTTCCAGCGCAGTATTGGGATCCAAGCCTTTCTCAAACTTAGCTGCCGCATCGGTTCTAAGTCCAAGTTTCTTACCGGAGAGACGGATATTTGTGCCGTCAAAGCAAGCTGCTTCAAAGAGCAGAGTTGTTGCTTCCTCTGTAATCTTTGAATTCTCACCGCCCATGATTCCGGCGATACCAACAGGCTTATCACCATCGCAAATCATAAGGATGGAAGAATCAATCTTTCTTACCTGACCGTCAAGGGTAGTAAACTCTTCTCCGTCTTTTCCTCTGCGTACAATGATTTCTTTGCCTGCTATCAGGTCAAGGTCATAGGCATGCATAGGCTGAGCATATTCTTCCATTACATAATTTGTGATATCTACAATATTATTAATAGGTCTGATACCGCAAGCTGCGAGCCTTCTCTGCATCCATTGAGGTGAAGGTGCTATCTTTATGTTCTTAACCACTCTTGCTACATATCTGGAGCAAAGATCACTGTCTTCAATGGAAACCTTGATGTAATCTGAAGCCTTTTCACTGTTACCGGTTTCTTTCACAACAGGAGGTACGAATTCCTGATGAAAGGTTGCTGCTGCTTCTCGGGCAAGACCGATTACACCAAAACAATCCACGCGGTTTGAGGTAATCTCATACTCGAATACTACATCGTTAAGTCCCAGAGCTTCTACTGCACTGGAGCCGATTTTTAAGTCCTTGTAAGCTTCGTTATGGCTGAAGATATAAATTCCGTTATCGGGAGCATCGGGATACATTTCTTTACTGGAACCCAGTTCTTCAATGGAACACATCATACCAAAGGATTCCACTCCACGGAGCTTACCCTTCTTAATCTTGATTCCACCGGCCGTTTTATTTCCGTCGTGTCCTCCGGCAACTCTTCCGCCTTCTAATACTACGGGAATAACATCCCCTTCGGATACATTGGGAGCGCCTGTTACAATCTGTACAGTTTCTCCTTCCTCTGTAATCTGTACCTGACAGATAATGAGCTTATCTGCATCCGGGTGCCTCTCTATCTTTAATATCTTCCCTACTACTATTTTCTCAAGATCCCTGTCAAGGGCTTCAAATCCTTCAACCTTACTACCGCTTAAGGTCATTTTATCGGTATATTCCTGAGGGGTAACGTTAAGCCCCGGCACATATGCTTTAATCCATGACAATGGCGTATTCATGTGTCTCCTCCTATTAATCTGTTTCTTTCTATATAAAATGGATTAAGTCTTTTCTGCAGGATATAAAAGTCTTTTAAGTTATCATGTTCTTTCTATCTGATAGAAATTTATAAACTTAATCTGTTAAAATTGCTCTAGCACATTATCTCACTATTAACCCTATCCTGCTATAACAACTGCCTTCCTGGCAGTGTGATAATATTAAATCACTCTAGAATTGCTTCAGGAATCGGATATCATTCTCGTATAAGAGTCTCATATCATCAATTTCATATTTTAAAAGTGTAATACGCTCAAGGCCAACACCAAATGCAAAACCAGTATATTCCTCCGGATCGATGCCGCTCATCTTAAGTACGTTGGGATGAACCATACCACAGCCAAGAATTTCAATCCAGCCTGTACCTTTACAGAAACGGCAGCCGTCTCCGCCGCATTTAAAACAGGTTACATCCACCTCTGCACTGGGCTCAGTAAAGGGAAAGTGATGAGGTCTGAACTTAACTTTTGTGTCTTCACCAAAAAGCTGTTTTGCAAATTCAGCCAGTGTACCCTTTAAATCTGCAAAAGTGATATTCTTATCTATTACAAGTCCTTCAATCTGATTAAAGCAAGGTGAATGAGTGGCATCCACTTCATCAGAACGGAATACTCTTCCCGGTGCAATCATACGAATAGGGAGTTTTCCCTCTTCCATAACCCTTACCTGAACCGGCGAAGTCTGGGTTCTTAACAGAATATTGCTGTTAACATAGAACGTATCCTGCTCATCCTTCGCAGGATGGTTGGCAGGAATATTAAGTGCTTCGAAGTTGTAGTAATCATACTCAACTTCCGGGCCTTCCACCACTTCATAACCCATACCAACAAAGATTCTTTCTACTTCTTCCAACGCTATGTTATTAGGATGGCGGTGTCCCATATGAGGCCTTTTAGCAGGAAGAGTAACGTCGATTGTTTCCTTCTTAATCTGTTCTTCTTTTATCTTACTAAGAAAGCCCTTTTTAGCCTCTTCTAATTTCTCCTCCAGAACGGTTCTGGCTTCATTTACTAACTGACCTACTTTGGGTCTGTCTTCGGGAGATACCTCCTTCATAGATTTTAAGATTTCTGTCAGCTCGCCTTTTTTACCCAGATATGCTACTTTTATATCATTCAGAGTGTCAAGCTGGTCTGCTGCTTTCATTTTCTCAAGGGCGTCATTAACAATTGCTTTTAATTTTTCCTGCATTATTTTTCTCCTTTCCATCAATAAAGCTTATTAAGCTGCGGTATGCATGGTATTCCTGTAAATTATTGAAATCCATAATTCACACTCTGATTTGTGGCAGTGCCACAGCTGTAACAGATACAGCATGCAATGGGAGCCAGTATGATTCTTACTACTCTTACGCAACAAAAAAAGCTCCGTCCCAAAAGGGACGGAGCTGTATCAACATTCTAAGACATTTCTTAAAACTGGAACCATTCCGCGGTACCACCCTAATTCCTTCTGACAATTTATAACACTCGGTTATATTCTCTCATCAGGCACTCAAGTCTAAGCGTAACGTGCTTACAACGTCATCCCCTACTTATCTTCAAGGACACAGCTCCAGTGTGAAAGTAAATAATTATCTGAACTGAAGGAAGCTTTCAGCCGGTGACTTCCTCTCTCTGACAGAAAACAATTATCCGGTAAGGAGATATACTCCTGTCACCTTCATTGCCTTTTACATATGTATATCATTTTAGCACAATATTTTCTCTTGTCAAGGCTGATACCGTTGAAAAAGAGGTTAATATCTTCTGCCGAAAATCCGTTCTCTATTCAGTTTGTCTGATCTTTCCGGATATTTACTGCTGTCCCATATAAATAATCCGCCGTTTTGGTCGGAATAATAGGTAAAGCAGTCACCACTTTTGTATTTCAATCCGTATTCAGCTGATTTTCCCAGCTGGATTTATCAGAATGATCAACATAGGTAATGTTCTTTCTGATATTAGGTATAAACTGCTACCGCTTTCTTTTCATCAGACCAACTGTATTTTACGATTCCATTTAATACCTGATCTGCCCAGCCGCCGATTTTTACAGGAAGTCTTAACGGAACCGCGATAGATATTAGTAACGACTTTTTTATGCCATAGATTTATGTTATAATATCCCAGACATAAAAAAGTACATATGTCAGCCAGAAAGGAATAAACTATGCTGCTAATCAGAGATTTATATAAGGAAAATAAAAGTCAGTCTATTAAAAGTCTTAATATAACAGTAAACCTTGGCAGTTCCGTAAGCGTGGAATGTAATAGTGAGATAAGTGATTTATTATTTCAGTTGATTTTAGGCAAAGAACTCCCCTCCAGAGGTGAAATATTACTAAGCGACATGCCTTATCACGACTATATACGTAAGAATCCCAACTCTGTTGGTGTCATATTAAAAGAAGATGCTTTGTATGAGGGGATGACCATCGAAAGTTACCTGAAATTCTTCACAGAAATTTACGGAAACAACGGAGATTATAAAGCTGTTATGTTAAAACTGGCGCTTCTGGATATCGGCAAAGAAGTTATTAAGAAATTAACCTATTCCCAAAAGAGAAGGGTCAGCCTTGCAAGAGAAATGCTGAAAAAACCTGCCCTTCTCCTCATTCAGGAACCAATATTAAATCTGGATAATGAGGGTGCCAGTCTGATAATTGAAAATATCCGAAAACTTTGTGATAATAATACTGCCCTTCTTCTGACTTCCGTACATTTAAAAGATACTATACTTGTAGGGGATAAAGCCTACCGGCTGGAAGAGGAGGGCTGTACTGAAATTAACAACAATGAAGTTCCCGTTCAAAGCAAAATTATCCACGAAGATGTTAAAAATACATACACCATCGAAAAAATTCCAGCTAAAATCGAAGATAAGATTCTTCTCTTTGATCCAATGGAAATTGATTATGTTGAAAGCGGAGAGGGTTCCTGCTACCTGTATATTCGAGGTGAAAAGTTTCCCTGTGGCCTATCCTTAACTGAGCTGGAAGAGAGACTCAAATATTTCGGATTCTTTCGAAGCCACCGCTCCTATCTTGTCAATCTCCAAAGAGTCAGAGAAGTGGTTACCTGGACCAGAAACAGCTTCAGCCTGAATCTGGACGATAAACTTAAGAGCTCCATCCCCCTCTCCAAAGGAAGACTGGAGGAATTAAAGAGTATTTTAAAGCTCTAAATCTGCTCCACTGGGAGAAAAAAATGCAGGTTTCATTCTAAAATATGCTCCTTTGAGGGATTTTGCAGCTCCTTTCAGGCCAAATATGTGGCAGTTACCTTAAATCTGACGCATAATACAGCCATGATCAACGAAAGGAGCAACAAACGTATGAACTACATCATCGACATGGAAAATGTCAGAAAAAACTTTAAAGAGAAAACAGCTTTAGCAGGATTAAATGTTAAAGTAAAGGAAGGAGAGATATTCGGCTTCTTAGGACCAAGCGGTTCCGGAAAAACTACTACTATAAAGCTACTTACCTCTCAGCTCATTCCTTCCGCAGGAAGTGTTAAAGTATTCGGAAAAGAGGTCTATGCAAATAAACAGCATATCTTTGATCAAACCGGTGTTCTAAGTGATAACAGCGGGATATATGAAAGATTAACCGTATGGGATAATCTGGCGCTCTATACGGATATCTATGGAATACCCAAAAAGAATATTGATGAAATACTTGAAAAGGTTGGCCTCGCTGAAAGCAGTAAATTAGAAGCCAGAAAACTCTCAAAAGGTATGAAGCAGAGATTAATGCTGGCTCGTTCCGTTATCCATAAGCCAAAGCTCCTCTTCCTGGATGAACCTACATCGGCTCTGGATCCTGGAACTGCACTTGAAATCCACAAACTCTTAAGACTATTAAACAAAGAAGGAACTACAATCTTCCTAACCACTCATAATATGGAAGAGGCTGATAAACTGTGCGACAGAGTTGCCTTCTTAAACAACGGCGAAATCGTTGAACTTGGAAATCCTTCCGAGTTGAAACTTAAATATATAACAGATGAAATTAAGGTAATCTTAAAAGGAAGCTCTGAAAAACTCCTTCTTAAGAACACACCGGATACGGGCAGGAAAATCATGGAATGGATGAATGATAACAAACTGGTTTCCATCCATTCAACAGAACCTGCTTTAGAACAAATATTTCTTATGCTCACAGGGAGGGAATTATAATGACACTATCATTAAGAAGAATAAAGGCTCTAACCAAAAAGGAATTTAAGAGCTTTACAAAAAATACAAACGTACTGTTAATGTGTATGCTGCCTATTTTGTTCAGTATTATCTATTCTTATATCTATGGCAGTGACCATGTGAATGGTATGCCAAAACTCATGGTTTTGCTGCTCTGCCTGAATATGAACCTGATTATGTGTTCCAGCTTCACTATCGCCATGCTGATTGCAGAAGAGAAAGAGAAGAACACCTTAAGAACTTTATTACTCTCAGGCGTATCCGCTCTTGAGTTCCTCTTTGGTAAAGTTGTCCTGACTCTGTTACTGTCTACAATTACTAACATTATCATATTTTTTATTTCCGGCATGGAAGTCAAGTATTTAGCATGGTTTCTGCTAATCTCTACTTTAGTTATTATCAGTATGATTATAATAGGTGCCTTAATCGGTATGTTTTCAAAAAATCAAATGTCTACCAGCGTTATCGGCATGCCGGTTATGTTAATACTGCTCCTTATACCAATGATGGCCGACTTTAATGAAAATATCAGAAAAATCGCTTTATTTACACCTAATTACAATATGACACTTATTTTTAATAAGATTTTTTACGGATTGAGTCTCTCCTCTCAGGAAATTCTGCCCTTTGTAACGATATTTATCTGGATTGTCGTTACAAGTGTAGGTTTCATTGTAGCTTATAATAAAGTAGGTATCGATAATTAATAAATTTCATATACGTAATTTTCTCCATTCTCTGCCTTTTCATCCTGAACTTGTCATGATATAATATACCTCTATATTAACAGCAGCCCGGCAACCCAGGCTGCTGCAGGCTTGTTCATAATTTGACTTTTACTGATAAGTGGTTGCTTGCATTTTTATATCACGCTATGCAATTATTAGAAATCCATCTGATTCAAATATAAATTATGATAAATAGGCATATAATAAAATGTACATACAACACTTTCTTTACAGTGTTTGAAATGAGGTCACTGATGAATATACTGATATCCATATATAAAATAATACGTGCCTTCGGGCGTAAAGTGAAAGAAGATAATATTGCAGCTTTCTCTGCTCAGGCTGCTTTTTTTGTAATTATCTCTTTTTTCCCTTTTTTTATGCTGTTTCTGACTTTGATTCAATATCTGTCCATTGACCAGAAGGTACTACTTACAGTAATTGATCAGTTCTTTCCTGACAGCATAGACGAAATGGTTATCGGTGTAATAAAAGAAATCTACCACAATGATTCCGGTACATTAATTTCCGTTACGGCTGCTATTTCTGCTCTCTGGGCTGCTTCCAGAGGAATTCTTGGTATTGTGAAAGGTCTGAACGCTGTTTATGGAATAAGGGAAAGCCGCAATAATTTTAAACTGCGGCTTATATCTGCCTTCTATACTCTGGTTTTTACGATAATTTTAATTGTTACTATATTCATTTTGGTATTCGGTAATCAGCTTTATGACTGGATTATACAGAAAATACCGGTGTTCACCCATTTAGCTCTGGTTATTATAAGCATCCGTACCATTGCGGGTCTGCTTATTCTTACCTGTTTCTTCCTCATGGTCTATATAGCAATACCCAACCGGACTACCAGATTATACCGTGAATTTCCCGGAGCACTTATAGCAGCTGCCGGCTGGATGGGATTTTCTTACCTGTATTCCTACTATATCGATAACATGAGTAACTATTCCCGTACCTACGGAAGCCTTACTGCTATCGTGCTGTTTATGTTATGGTTTTATTTCATCATGCATATTCTCTTTATCGGCGGCGAAATAAATGTGGTTCTGTCCTCCGGTGACCTGGTATTTTATATGAAATACCTCTTTAAGCACCGGAAAGCTTTAAAAACAAAGGACAGAAAAGCCATTGATAAGCTTTATATCCAGGAACAGGGGGAGGAGGAAGAGGACAGCAATGATGGGATTCCAAGCAAGTAATCAATAGATAAATCCTATCTCTGTACCGGTATAAAAGTGTTTTAGAATAAGATCAAAGGTTTTACCGGAATCGGCCATTGCCTTCGCACCATTCTGACTCATTCCTACTCCATGTCCGTAACCACCACCTTTTATGGTAATCTTATCCTCCCCTTTGTTAAAGCAGATATAGGCACTGGGCAGCAGCTTCAAGGCACTTACAGAACTATCATCTGCCCTGATTATCTTAGAGGTGATAGGGGATAAAAGGCTTCTTATATTATATTCACTCTGAATGGAAACCGTAGCTTTGGTTCCTATCAGGTATATTTTTGATACTACGCCGCTGGTTTCTCTGGCGGCTATTTTTATGTCTGTAAGTTCCCCGATGGTGCTGATATTCTTGCTTTCAAAAATCGGATTCCCTGACAGGGAGCCTCCGGTCAGAGTCAGAATATATCCGGGATTAGCTTTGTAACGGCTGCTAAGACTCTGATTTATGGTCTTTGTCAGTTCGTCTTTTGTCATGGTTACCTTCCAGCGATACCAGGGAAATTCACTGTCATAGGTATCATATTCCGGCTTTTCCAGGAAGCTTCGAAATGCCGTTTCGTCCGAGTAATCAATATCCTCCGGATGGAATGAAGCTGCATATACCGTTTTTTGATCTATCAGGTCATATACTGCCTGGGCTTTTCCTGTTAAATAGGGTGCAACTACATCACTGCCCCATACTTCCTTTAAAGAAGCTGTATGTCCCCAGGATGTAGAGAAATAATAAGCATCTATTACTTTAGCTTCATATTTTATTACCTTACCATAGGTATCCTTCACTGCCAGAATGGACTGTTCATTTTCCGGGAGGTTATTGTATACCTGATAGCTGACACTGTCATCCACCTGGGCTCCGTATTCACTTAAAGCCCCTGCCATCAGCTGATTATAGGCATAACTTCTGGCACAGACTGCCTGCGCTTTTAGTGCCTCCATATTGTAGGAAGTAGGCATTTCGCTGGGTATTACAGCATAAAGGTATTCTTCCATGGATAGTTCATTTACTATGGTCAGTCCGTCCGTTTCTTTGGCAACTTCAATATTTCCTCTGTATTTGGGATTCCCGCCGGATCTGTTTACAGATAAGATTGTTATCTTTCCGTTTTCTCCCTGGGTCTCTATGAGCAGCCTGCCTTCTTTAAAGAGTTTATTTGTGCCCTTAATAGTTACTTTATCCCCTGCTTTGTGCTTCTTTACCGTTTTGCCTGCCGTTACAGTAAAATCTTTGTTGGCTGTAAGTACCACCTGGTCATGGAATATACTGTTAAAATTATCCGTCTTAATAAGAACACGTATATTTTCAGCCTTGATTGGTTCTGTAATGAGGGCAGCTGCTATTTTTCCGTCCGCCACAACAAAATCCGTGGTGCTGTATCCCACCAGAATACTGTTTGTTACCTCCATGGATAAATCACCATAGATTTTATATATCTTATAACCATCTTCCAGAGGAACTTTTCCATATCCCTGGATCTCAATGCTGTTTTTACCCGCAGAAAGCACTTTTCCTTTGATGGTATCAGGTTTCATGGTTATTCTGATAATCTTTTTATTCTTAACGGTAACATTACTGATAGTGTTTTGGATTTCCTCTGATAGCGGATATTCTGTCAGAAAATCTTTCATAAAGCCGTTTACATAGGTACTTATCTTATTCTCCTTACCGCTTATAATCCAGAGATTGGAGAGCACCCATTCTTTATCAGAAGTTCCTTTGATATAGATAATATCCTTTCCCTTTATAAGTACAGTTACTGCCATATCCGTATAATCTGCAGCTTTTACAGCTTTAGTTGCCGGCAGATTATCGTCGTTTTCCCCTTCATTGCCCTCGATTATAGTATCTTCAAGGTCTGTCAATTTACCAGCTTTATAATATTCTTCGTAGCTAACAGCATTTTTTAAGTTAAATTCTCCTGCGTCCGTAATAATAACCTCTGAATCATTTTGTTCCCTGCTGCCTAATATGTATACTTCCTTTTCTGTTACAGGAAGAGCCTCTTCTTTTATACTATCCAGTACTGCTTGATAGAAACCAAGAAATTCGGAAACTCTCATCTTGTTCCCATCCTCCCGTTCTAAGAGGGAATAAGTTAATTTGTCCGTTATGTCCTTTTCGGTAAGGTTAAGGGTTTCCGTAATCAGTGCCAGGTAACTGCGTGCTTCTTTGAAGGTCAGCTCTTTATCCTTTCCAGGATCAGCCTCTTCTGTCTTTACTCCCAGAGAGTCCAGCAGTCTTTGAGCTTCTGCTGTTTTCATTATCTCTCCGGCTCTTGCAGGCGTATTAACTTTTTCTGTGTCATTGCTTTCTTTTAACTGTCTGATAACATTTCCTGCAAATATAATTAATATGGCAGCTATACAGATGCCCAACAGCCACAGTTTCTTTTTCATGTTTGCCCCTTTTCCTGTCCTGCTTGTCTTGGATTTGGCGCGGATATGCCGCTTACGAAAGCGTTCGGAATGGTGCAAGAACTTCCGACACACCCTAACAAGCTTGTATTACATTATATACAGGTTGGACAGGATTATGTCAAACACTTTCAAGGTTATTTCGCTAAAATTAATTTTCTCTTTTGCTGTAAAGAAATTTATAAAAAAGATCCATAGGCACTTAGTCCCACAGATCATTTTTTTTATTTTATGCATGAAAATTAAGCTCTATAGATTGGAGTTTTATAGAGTGGAGTTTTATAAAGTGGAGCATTCAGAACGGAGCAAAATCCTTCAGCCACGATTCAGATAATATGATTGTTAAATGCTATCTTTTTTACCAAATGTATAACTTAATTCAGGCATATTACAAAAGGAGAAGCCGGTAAATTATGCCTATTATAAAGAAGTTCTTCTTTGGGACTGTTGGTATATGCATACCGGATATATTTTGGTTTCACCGAAGCTTTATATGTAAGTATTACTGACTCTTCCTGTATTACTGCTTCAGCGCTTGTAAAACTTCCATCTTCTCCCACAATCTGAAAATTTCCCGGATGATTGCTGCCATTGCCTGCTGTAAGTCCTTCTCCGGTATGGGAAAAGGTTAGAATTATCTTATTATCCTCTGTATCAATAACTGTTTCCTTCGCTTTCAGTATTGGTCCCGAATACTCAACCTGCTCTTTTAAGACCAGACATCTGGCTGCCAGCGACAGACGGTATCCGATCTCCTTTTTGCGGAGGGGGTGGAGATCGTTAGCTTCTCCTAAGTCAATGGCAACAACCATAGCCGTTCCCGGAAGCGAAAGTACACTCCGTTGTTCCTCTCTTAAAGCCGGCCAGCCATCGTCACCTTCTGCTATATCAATTTCAAAGTTCGGAAGCTGTACATATAGGAAAGGCAGGTCTTCCTGCTGCCATTTTCTTCTCCAGGAGGTAATAAGTTTCTGCAATAGCTTTGAATAACCAAAAGGATTGCCGGTGTTTGATTCACCCTGATACCACAACACACCTGATAGAGAGTATTCATGGCAGGGATTAATCATTCCATTGTATAAACCGGCAGGTTTCCAGCTGATAAAATTGGCAGCCGGCTTATTGGCGCACTTTGCTCCAATTTTATATTGCCAGCTTCCTTCCAAGCTGATGCTTCCTTCCAAGCTGATGCTTCCTTCCAAGCTGATGCTTCCCTCCTGGCTGATGCTTCCCTCCTGGCTGATGCTTCCCTCTAAACTAATGTTTTCCTTTAAATTGATGTCTCTTTCAAAATTGATACTTTCTTCCGCTCTGCTACTTTCCTTTGAATTGATGTTTTTCTTTAAATTGATACATTCTTCCAATCTGCTTTTTTTCTCTGAAATTATGTTTTCTTTCTCTGTAAAAAGCCTGTAAATTTTACCTGGGGTAAATCTGCCTTTACCATTATCGCAGATAACACGTACCGTAATTACATTATCACCTGCTTTTAAGACTCCTTCCGGAATTTGATACTTCCTTGGTGGATATTGGTAGGGCGTTCCTCCTATATACACACCGTTAACATAAACCGTGTCACTGTCAACTATCGTACCAAGCCACAGGGAGGCACTTACTCCTGCCATGGTTTCAGACAGTGTTATCGTTTTTCGAAACCAGATACTTCCGGTAAAGTCCAAAATTCCAGCAGCCTCAAAGAAACCCGGCAGCTCAATTTTACTCCAGCCATCATCCCTGACAAGTTCTGCATACCAAGGAGTATTTTCATTTAGGCCTTTATCTGCTTTATCCAGTGCCTGATACCATTCCTCCGATTGCTTTGTATTCCTTGCAAGTTCTGCTTCAATCAATTGATCATCTTTGTAGGCATTCAATTCCTCCCTATAAGCAGGATATTCACTCAGCTCTTCTTCCCCCAGCCAGGCTTGTATGGGCGACCCGCCAAGACTTACATTGATTACTCCTACCGGCACCGAAGTACTTTCGTAGAGATGCTTCTCAAAGAAATAAGATATAGCTGAGAACTCTGCAATATTAGAGGGTTCAGCGCTTTTCCAGGCACCGGATTCCAACTCTTGTAAGGGATAAGGAAAATGGTATTTTTCTTTCACCTTAAAAAGCCTCAGATAATTGTTCCTGCAATTTATCATTTCCTCCGGATATAAATCCTTTACCCGTTCCATTGGCAGTTCCATATTTGACTGGCCGGAACTTAAGAATACATCTCCTATAAGGATGTCCTTCAGTTCGATTTCCCCGCTGCTTTTTGCGGAAATCTTCATGGTATGAGGACCTCCGGGCGGAAGATTCAGAAAAGATACTTTCCATTTACCGTTTTCACAAGCCGTGGTTTCGCTTACTTTCCCCAGGAAATGGATGCAGATGGTATCTCCGGGTATTGCCTGCCCCCAGATATTCGCTTTACCATTACGGTTAAGTACCATGCCATCACTGATAAGCTTTGGCAGTATAAGTTCTCTGATCTGATTCACAGCGCTTCCTCCTTTAATAAATCTCACGTTCCTTTATATCCGGTATGCCTGACTTACGGTAAAAATAAGAACAGATAACATCTCTCCATTCCAAGGCATGATTCTTTTGAAAGTCCAGACGTTCCTTAACCCTTTTATGTATTTCCTCCGGAACATAACCGTTTAACTGCTCCCACATAGCTGCCATTTGCGCTGTCTCTTCTGCCCCCTCAAAATGCGTATCATAAATATGCTGTATCAGGGTTTTTCCGCTTTTCAGACAGTAGTTATATTCAATATAATGAAAGAATAACAGCAGCTCTTCGGGGCAGGTCTCTACAGTTTCATATATGGATGCATTGGACTTACTGTAGGTCGTTGCATAGCCGGTTCCTTTACTGCTCCTGTCAACTCCCAGGCCAAACCGATCTGCTCTGTGATAGGTTCCCCAACGGTCATACTCGTAACCGTCAACATTTGGCCCGAAGTGATGGTTTGGATTGACCATCCAGCCGATACCAAGGGGAGAGGTATATTTTTCATAGGCCGGCCAGGACATCATTAGGATTTCCAAAATGGTATCGACCACTTTCTTCTCCCCTCCAAAGGTGGCACGTATCCATTCTTCTCCAATTTCCCTGGCAGACAGCTTCCTATCAAAAGCAAGTCTTCCAAACCCATAAAAGTTGGCAGCTGCAAGATCATGTCCTGTCCAGTTACTGTCATTACCGGTATTGGCAACGGCTGCAATACCACAATTTCTGCTGCCCGAAGCTGTTCCGCTAATAATCTCTCCTACTGTATCTTTATCGCCGTAACCGGTATGATACTCCAGGATTTCCTTAAAGCCTGGTATCAGATAACATACATGCCTCTGCTGACCAGTATACTCTTGTGCTATCTGAACCTCCAGCATCTGATTGGTCTGTTCCATTGCACCAAATAATGAGTTTACCGGTTCTCTTACCTGAAAATCCATCGGTCCGTTCTTAATCTGAAGAATTACATTCTCACTGAAGCTTCCGTCCAGCGGCTTGAAATTATCATAGCCGGCTCTGGCCCTGTCGGTCTTTTTATCCCTCCAGTCCTGCATGCAGTTATAGACAAAACACCTCCAGATTATAAGCCCGCCATAAGGTTTAACAGCTGCTGCAAACATATTTGCACCATCACTGTGGGTTCGCTTATAGGTAAAGGGTCCGGGTCTGCCTTCTGAATCCGCTTTTATCAGAAAACCGCCAAGGTCCGGTAATCTGTCATAGACCTTCTGTATTCTGTCCTGCCACCACTCCTTAACCTCTTCGGATAAAGGATCCGCAGTATTTTGTTCTCCCAGCTCCATTGGTGCTGCAAAGTTCAGACTAAGGAATAATTTGATACCATAGCTCTTAAAAATATCCTGCAGACTTTTCAACTTGTCAAAATAACGGTCGGTTATCAGCCAGGTTGCTGCTCCCTTTACATTTACATTATTTATTACTACTCCGTTAATTCCGACAGAAGCAGCTAATCTTGCATAATCTTTTGTACGGCTGTTAATCAGAATTTCGTTATTCTGAAAAAAGAAGGATTCTCCCGAATAACCTCTTTCTATACTGCCGTCCATATTATCCCAATGGTTTAACATACGAAGGGAATTATCAGGGCTTTTTTCTTCTGTATAACCTGTAAGGTCCGGGCTCTTATGTAATCTTCTAAGGAAAGCATAGGTACCGTACAATACACCTCTGGAACTACTGCCTTCAATAAGTATGAAGCTGTTGTCTGTTCCGGTTATGCGATATCCTTCCTCTGAGATTTTCGTCCCTTTCTCCACCTTAAGAAAGATACCTTTATCACCGGTAACTGTATTCTCCTTTACTTGAAATTCTTCAAGCGTACAGTCAAACATGCCTTTTGCTGCCGCTTTTAACTCCTCTATTGCACTTAAAAGAACAGTATCTTTTTCGTTGTAATAAAGCTGCCCAATATACTTTGGAAATTCCTCTGTCTTACATCTATGGTAGTTAAGCCAACCCATTTCGTAATTCATTGTAATACTCCTTCCCTTTGCCAACTTGGTTTCTTCCCTGCTGATTTTTTCTCTGAAAATTGCCTGACGGGCTGTTCTTACCAGATTATTTCCTTTACGGCTTCCAGGCTGACAGCTTTAGGACTTGTTCCGGTCAAAGCGATGCTTCGTGTATCCGGCTGAGAGGCTCCTACGTAAACCGTATACTTTCCGGGTTCCAGCCGCTTAACTCCCTTCTCATCATATAAAGCAAAGGCTTCGGCTGCTAGTTCAAACTGCAGCTCTGCTTTTTCACCGGACTTTAGATGTACCTTCTTAAAGGCCTTCAACTGGGGATTGGGAGTATCTGCTCTCTCTGCCTTTATGTATAGCTGTACCGTTTCACCGCCATAATACTCTCCCGTATTGGTTAAGCTCACAGATATTTTTACACCTTTATCCGTTATATCTAAGGTATCTGTCACCACAGCATCAATTGAGAAATTCGTGTAAGAGAGTCCGTAACCAAAGGGATATAAGGCCTCCTGCTTCATATACCTGTAGGTCCGGTTATTCATTGCATAATCCGTAAATTCCGGAAGTTCCTCTGAAGTTTTGTAGAAGGTTACAGGGAGCTTTCCTTCCGGTGAATACTCACCGAAAATTGCTTCTGCTATTGCTTTTCCTCCTCTTGCACCCGGATACCAGCCTTGAAGAATAGCCGCAGCATGTTTATCCGCCCAGCTTACCGCCAGCGCACTTCCACTGAGCAGGACAAGAATTACCGGTTTACCGCTATTGTAGATGGTTTCAAGAACTTCCTGCTGTAATCCCGGAAGATTCAAATCAGGCTTATCACCACTGGCAAACTGATTTCCGGTATCGCCTTCTTCCCCTTCCAGTTCCGCATCAAGCCCAAGGCAGGCTATCACCACATCACTTTCCCTGCACACTCCCTTAACTTCCGCAAGCCTGTCATTCGCCATGCCAAGTTTACTCTTTCTGTCCTCATACAAATGACAGCCCTCTGAATAGTATACTCTTACCTCATCTTTCAAATAATCCTGTAGGCCCTCCAATACTGTAATATATCTGGAGGCTGTTCCCTCATAATTTCCTACCAGTGCTTTGCGGCTGTTTGCATTCGGTCCAATGACACCGACAGTTTTGATATCAGCCTTCTTAAGGGGAAGTATCTGATTCTCATTCTTAAGCAGTACAAGACATTCCTTTGCTGCCTTCTCATTGAGCGCCTTCATCTCTGCAGAGTCTACCTGTTGATAGGTAATATCCGTATAGGGCATTTTATCTTTTTCTTCAAATAATCCTAGTTTTATTCTGGTAGTAAACAGCCTGGTAACCGCCTGGTCGATCTCCTCCTCGCTTACCAGCCCTTTTTCCACCGCCTGGAGCAGGTGCACAAACATATTACCGCAATTCAAATCACACCCTTGTCTTACAGCCAGTGCTACAGATTCTACCGGTCCGGAGGTGACTTTATGATTCTCATGGAAATCTTTGATTGCCCAGCAGTCAGAGACCACATGGCCCTCAAATCCCCAGTTCTCTCTTAATATTTTCTTTAGCAAATATTCACTGCCGCAGCAGGGCTCTCCGTTGGTCCGGTTATAAGCACCCATGACCGCTTCCACACCGGCTTCCTTCACACAAGCTTCAAAGGCAGGCAGATAGGTCTCATACAGATCCTTCACAGAAACTGTTGCATTAAATTCGTGTCTTAGATACTCTGGCCCTGAATGTACTGCAAAATGTTTTGCACAGGCAGCAGTCTTTAGAAAATTTTCATCCTGTCCCTGAAGCCCGTTAACAAATCGAACACCAAGTCTTGAGGTAAGATAGGGGTCTTCTCCAAAAGTCTCATGACCTCTGCCCCATCTGGGATCACGGAATATATTAACATTAGGTGACCAAAAGGTCAGTCCTTTATAAATATCCGTATCCTGAAACTCCTGCTGCATGGCAAATTTACCTCTGGCTTCCGTGGATACAGCATCAGCTATCTCTTCAAGCAGTTCTTCATCAAAGGTTGCTGCAAGGCCGATTGCCTGGGGAAAAACCGTCGCCACACCAGCTCTTGCAACGCCGTGAAGCCCTTCATTCCACCAGTTGTAAGCCTTAACATTAAGTCTTTCAATGGCAGGGGCAGAATGCAGCATCTGAAACACCTTCTCCTCCAATGTCATCCTGCTTACAAGTTCCTTTGCCCTTTTTCTATATTCTTCTGTTTTTTCTCTGTTCTTACTTACTTTCATATTTCCTCCGTTTCCGCACATGATGCAAGGGTATATCTGAATCAAATGTACCACTCTGACACGCAATACAGCGCAAGCACCATTCAGACACACCTTAAGATTCTTTCACAATTATGATTTCTTTGATGCATGGATACCCTATGGTATAGTACAATTATAATTATCTGTATGCATTCCCGCTTATTATATATTGCGAAAAACCAAGCATTTATTGCGTTATTTTCTTTTAGATTGAATTTCCATAAGCCCGGAGAATTATTACCCAAGCTTTATGGATTGTGCAAAAGTTATCAATAAAGTTCTTATGTCAAAGGGTGAGAAAAACCGCAGAAACACTATGTTTTCTGCGGTTTAAGTCTGTCAACTCTACTCTTTTTGCTCCTTAAGACTCTGCATTTGCAGCTGCGCTGTGACCAGGTTGTAATAAATCCCTTGTCTTTCCATTAATTCATTATGACTTCCTGTCTCTGCTATATGGTGTCCATCTATGACTATCAGTCTGTCCGCCCTTCTCAGTGTTGACAGACGATGGGCGATTGCCAGGGTTGTTCTTCCTGCTGACAGTCTTTCCAACGCTTTCTGTATCAGATATTCGCTTTCCGTATCAAGACTGGAGGTTGCTTCATCCAGTATCAATATGCCCGGATTATTTAAGATTGCTCTTGCAATTGCAATCCGCTGACGTTCTCCGCCGGACAGGTTATATCCATGTTCTCCTACATAGGTATTATATCCGTCAGGTGTCTTGCAGATAAAATCATGGGCATTGGCAGCTTTAGCCGCTTGTATAATCTCTTCCATGGATGCCTCCGGCTTGGCAAAACGTATATTATTCAGAATAGAGCCGGAGAAGAGAAAGGTCTCCTGGAGAACAACTCCAAGCTGGGAATGGTAATGCTCCAGATTTAATTCCTTTATATTACGGCCGTCTATGAGTATATCTCCGTCATCTGCTTCATAAAGGTGCATAATCAGGTTTATCATAGTGGACTTACCAGTGCCGGAGGCACCTACCAGGCCAATATATTCCCCTTTCTTTATATGAAGGTTTATGTTTTTAAGTACCGGTTCATAGGATTTATAACCAAAGCTGACATTTTTAAATTCTATCTCACCGGATATACTATGCTCTATTGCATCCGCTTTGTTAAGAATTAACGGTTCTTCATCCAATACATCATAAATTCGTTCAAGACTGGTAACCATTTCTGTAATCATTCTTGGAAGATGGGTCATCCATCCTAAGGGACCGTACAGTATCCAGGCATAGGCATTAAACTGCATCAGGGTTCCCACTGTCATGTTACCCTCTAATACTTTTATCCCTCCAAAATACAGTACAAAATAAATACCCATGCTCATAATAAATGTCAGTACCGGGTAAAGACTCGCCCAAAATACCTCATTTCTGCTCTGGACTGCTGCATATTCCTCCGTAAGGTGATTAAATTTCTCGGATTCTTCCTTTTCCTTTCCGAAGGATTTCACCACGCGGATTCCAGATATTACATCCTGAAGGGAGCTGTTAAGTTTGTCGCTCTTCACCCATTGGAGATGGAATCTTCTGTGTATATTCTTTCGAAAAGCTCCTGATATAAAAAAGACAAGGGGCAAAAAGACAACCGATATAAAGGTCATTTTAACGTCAAGCGCCAACATGATGCCAATGGCTCCTGTCATTGTAATAAGGCAGGAAAACATATGACCAAAGCATTCCTGCATAAAGCGCTGTATCTTTCTGGTATCTTGTGCTACGCGGTTCATTAATTCCCCGGGTCTTTTATCCAGAATAAAGGAAAGCGTCAGCTCCTGTATCTTCTCATACATTCTTGCCCGGATATCCATACTGATTCTGGCACCCAGATATACAAACCACCAGTTCTTTACAACCTGAACCAATATCTGAACCACCGTAAAGAAAAGCATAATGGAAAAGAACGTAAGGATATCTCTCGAGGTTCCATTTTTGGTAACCAGTATATTGTCTATAAAAGGTTTCTGAAATTGCGGTATGTATAAACTTAAGGCAGACGATATGATTGCCACCAATGCCATGAAAGCTAGCTGGAGCTTATAATACTTAATCAATCCCCAGAACTTTCCTGCCGTAACCTGTTTTCCGTCACAGTTAGGGCATATCCTGGTACCAGGTAAGGCTCTCCCGCACTTCAGACAGGTTTTCTCCCTTTCATTGCTTCTTATTTCTTTGTCATTATGCTCCAGCAACCGTTCAATTCCTTTTGCTGCCAGGGATATTCTGACCATATGGTGCATGGTAAAGCGGGCAAGATATTTCTCATAGTCCTGTGCATATTCCTTAACTACCAGCAGTCCGTTATTTACCATAGGCTCACATTTGATTTTCTCAAGGGCTGAAAGCTTATTCTGATAGGATATCTCTGTTCCCTTGGTAATAAAAAGTCTCAGATTTGTAACAATGATATACCCGTCCTCTGTCAGTCTTCCCTCTTCATCAATGTCATAGGGTACACTATATTTAATTTCTTCGCCGGCTTTTAGTTGTAAGATATCCTTTACTTTTCCGGTTAACCGAAAATTTAACTCCATACGTTTTACCTCATTTCTGCCTGCCTTATAAAAACAGATCCAGTTTCTTTAATTCCTTTGCAGACAGACTTCCTGTATCCGGTATTTCAAAACGATTTCCGTCCAGATCCGTTATTATCAATCTGGTATCCGTCAGATGTACTACAGAACCTCCGCCCATATGTATGGTAAAACGGCACTGTCCCTGATTGGTAACAACATCAAAATATGCAAATCCGTATTCATCCCTGATATTGTTGATCTTCTCTATCAAAGGAGTAAAATATCGCAGACGCAGCTGACTCATAAGCAGCTCTCTGGTCCGCTCTGACACATCTTTACTCAAATCCTTGATTATACCGATTTCCTTTGCCTTTTCATCGGGTTCTCTGATAGAAATGTAGCTGGTGTTATGTGTTAATGGAAAGGTATAGTATACCTGTATTCTATGATAGAATTCTTCCCCCATCCTTAAAGAAACAAAGCCTCCCTCTGTCGGTGCAAATTCTGCATTCTCCTCCGTGATAAAGCACAGCTTCATCATGGCTTCTGCTTCCTTCTCCATAACCTCCAGATCAAATTCATCCGATATGCCGTTATTTATGTTCTCATCCTTTTCCTTCACAAAAATTACCTCCTGCCTCTTACTCTGCCCGAATCAAGTTCTATACTCCCTTTAAAGCCAGAGCTTTGGTCTGCAGCTCCTTTAATTTATAATAGGTACCCTTTTTCGCAACAAGTTCTGTATGAGTACCTTCTTCCGTTACCTCTCCATTATCAATAACCACCAGATGGTCAGCATCCCTTAAAGTGGACAGCCTATGTGCTATGGATATTGTGGTTCTGCCCAATACAAGATACTGAATGGACGCCTGGATGGCTTTCTCCGTTTCCGTATCCACAGAGGCGGTTGCCTCATCCAGAATAAGTATCTTGGGATTGGTAAGTATTGCTCTTGCGATGGAGATTCTCTGTCTTTCCCCGCCTGAAAGCTCTCTTCCCGAAGAACCGATAATGGTATCATATCCGTCCGGCATCTTGCAGATAAAGTCATGGGCACTTGCCAGCACTGCCGCATGAATGATGTCTTCTATGGAAGCGGAAGCATTTCCGTAAGCAATATTTTCAGCTACACTGCCCATAAAGATATAAGTTTCCTGTGATACCATGGCTACATTCTGTCTGAGATCCTTAAATGCTATATCCTTTATATTAATGCCATCCAGAAAGATTTCCCCTTCTATAGGGTCATACAGTCTGGAGATAAGATTTACCAGTGTGGATTTGCCTGCACCGGACCTTCCTACAATTCCCAGCATCTTTCCGGATTCTATTTTTAGATTTATGTTTTTGAGAACAGGTTTATTGGGTTCATAACCAAAAGTCACATTCCTTAGTTCGATATCCCCTTTGGTATTATTAAGTGCCACCGGGTCTGCCTTTTCCGTAATATCCGGCACCGCATCGATAATCTCAAACATACGCTGGGCGCTGTTCATACTTTCCGTAAACCACCGGAAAGCATAGGACATAAAATCCAGAGGCCCGTTTAGCTGCTGAACATATCCTGCAAAGGTTACCAGCAGACCAAAATGCATCTCCGGCTCCTTGATCAACAGATAAGAACCAAGTCCCCATACCATAAGGGATGCAATGTTTTCAAATGTACAATATAGCGCAAAGAAATTATTATCAAAACCCACCAGAGACAATTCTGCATTGCGGACTTTCCCGTTACTCTTCTCAAATCTTGTAATTTCACTTTGCTGCTGCCCAAAGGCCTTAACCACCCTTGCACCGGTAAGATTATCGTTCAGACAGGCATTCATACTTCTTTCCGCCCGGTGCCGTTTCCCATAGAACTGCCAGAGCCTTGGAAGCAGGCGAAAGCTTATGGTAAAGATAACCGGAACAAAGATTAATGCTGTTACAGCCAGTTTCCAATTCAGACAGAACATAACAACCGCTGTGGCAATCAAAGTCAGAATATTAACAAACAGATAGGGAAGACCGTCAATATAAAAGCCGGTTACCCTTTCCGCATCACTAAGCACCCGGGTCATAAGACTTCCCGTTTGCCTGCTGTTATAAAAACTTACCGACAGCTTTCCCATAGAATCAAATACCTGCGTCTTCATGCCTTTTACTACCTGAGGTACGATTTTTGCGGTAAGGACACCTTGCAGAATTCCCACTGCCTGCAAAGTAATCTTAGTCAGCAGCATGACAAGGGCTACCAGTATCAGCGCAGTTGTATATTTCATAGCCGGGTGTCCAAGAAACTGAAGAAAAGTGCTGTCTCTTGCCAGTACCTTATCATAAAGAATTGTTCCGCTTAAATAAGGCCAGACCAGATTCAGTCCGGCGGTTATGATATAACAGAAAATCATAAATATCATTGGAAGTATAAATGGCTTAAAGTACGCAAGGGAACGGATAAACACAGAATGCTTATCCATACAGCCGGGACATATTTTCCTCTCACTGTCAGGATACATCCTGCCGCATTTCGGACAGTACTCTTCCTTTGCCTCCAGCCTCAGGTCTTCTTCCGACAATTCACCCTTTTCCTTGAATACAGAAAAAAGCTTAACAAAATGCATTACCTCAGCCATTCTTAAATTGGTAAAGGCCGCAATTTTAAGCTCCCTGCTCATTTCAGTTTTGTTCTGTTCTGTTTCTATTTCTGTGTTTTTTTCTGGCTTTTTTTCTTCACTTATTTCTGTGTTTTTTTCTGTGCTTATTTCTGTAATCTTTGATGCTTTACTACTGTCACCCCTTAATGCTTCCTTATTCTGTTCCTTCTGATTGCCGGTACAGAGAATCCCTCCGCTGACATTTCGAAGAACCTGAAGACTTTCAACGTCCTTAAGCGGTAGCTTTTCCAGTGTATATTTATCCTCACTGCGAAAGAACCTTTCGCTTTTCAAACCGGAGCCTTTGAAATGAAATATCTCCTTTTCTGTCCGTTCTGTAAGAACACAGACTAATTCTGACTTTGTAAGTATTACAAAACCTCTGGCAAATTCCCCTGTTAAAGTCATATCCGTCTGGGTATATGCAAGGACTTCTTCCTCAACCGAGTTTTCCTTCAGACATTTAAGGATATCCCTCCGAAATTCTTTTATCCTCTCCACGCTATCACCTCTTTGCTTCCATCAGAAAAGCTCTGTCACTTTGTATCTATTATACAAATAATATAAATTTCAAGCTGATTTGATGATTTATTTGCACAGCTTATTACCCTGTTTTAGGGTCTAGACTATAATAGTTCATATTTTTTACACTGACAATGATTTATAATGTGATAAAATTGACATATTGTTATAATTTTCCTGATTAATTTTCCTTGCAAAATACTAGCTTTCTTATTTTATGACTTTTACTTCCGCCTCTGTAGGAATGCTTTATATCAGGCATTTTTTCGAACTTATGTTTTGTTTTTACAAAATATTTAAAAAATCTGATTCAACCACTAGTTTAAGGCAATTGCATAAACTTGACCTATCCTTGCAATATCGACTTGGCTATGCTTAAAAATACTACCGCGTAACAGTCGGAACAGAATAATGAATTTCCAAATATGCCAAAAAGATTACTGCCAAATTACAGCTATAAAAGTACCGGTGAATTGACTTTTTATTGGAATCCTACTATTATAATATCAAAGTATAGTGGTATTGTAAGTGGACCCTGCTGGTAAAGGATGGAGAATATTACAATGCGATTTGAAACAGGTTTTTACGGATTTGTCCATATTGGAAATATAGGAACCGAATCCCTTTGTATTCAAGACTTGGGATTGGAAAAACGGCAGAATGAAAATTATTACTATAACAACAAGAATAGAGATTATCCCGGTTATCTGTTTCAGTATACCTTAGAAGGCTGCGGGATTTATGAAACGAGTGATAACCAGTATCGGCTCACAAAGGGGAAAGCTTTTCTTCTCTCCTTCCCCGATGAAGGCAGTTATTATCTTCCTCCCGCAAAGACCAGGGAAGATAATTGGACTTATTTCTTTATCCACTTTTACGGTCCTGCTGTTGAACCCTTCTTCAGACGGATCAGAGATATCACGGGGCCGGTAATGTCTCTGGATATGGAAAGTGCTGCGGTTCGCCTGTTCTTTGAAATATTTCATTCTCTGCAATGCAAAAGGAAGCTTGAACCCTACGAAGACAGTGAATGGCTCTACCGTTTTCTTGCTGCATTACTCAGAAATATTGAATTGCCCTCCGGCAGAAGTGCCAACTCTCATGTATCTGCTGCTATGAATTGGATGCAGACACAGTATGCGAAACCTCTGAGTCTTGAGGAAATGAGCAGAGAAATCGGTGTCTCCTTATCCCATTTAAGCAGACAGTTCCACAAAGAGAAGGGTGTTACTTTAATTCAGTACCTTACGGGAATACGCCTTGAGCATGCCATGCATCTCCTCATAAACAGTGAACTGCCAATCCATATGGTTGCGGAAGAATGCGGATTCTCAAATGGAAATTATTTTACCAAGGTATACAAAAAGGTATTTCATATTACACCGGAACAATACCGGCGCCAGCACCGGGTAATTACAGACGTCAGAGCAGCTGCCAGGGATAATGAATAATTTAATCATCATATTTTGCTGAATGAATTATAATTCCAGGATTCCTTAATATAATATAACAATAAAAATTTTTGGGGATCTTGTGTATATACATGTTGTACAACAGTCAGAAACAATAGATTCCATTGCTGCCCTTTATGGTGTAACGATTACCAGTTTAATAAGAAGCAACGGACTGGTAAATCCATTTTCTCTGGTACCAGGGCAAACCATAGTCATAGCTAATCCTTCCAGGGTTCATACAGTTACAGAGGGTGAAACTTTGTTAAGCATTGCAGCTGCTTATAATATCACACCTCTGCAGCTTTTCAGAAATAATCCATTTCTCTCAGACAGTGATACTTTGTATGCGGGAGAAACTCTTATTATCAGTTATGATGTGGGACGTGAAGTGGCAACCAATGGTTTTGCCTATCAATATATTAATCTTGATACCTTGAAGAAAACCCTGCCTTTCCTCACGTATTTATCCATCTATAATTATGTGGCAACGGCAGAAGGCGATATCAGCAGTTATTATGACGATTCGGAAATTATTGCACTTGCAAAAGCATATGGTACCATTCCTCTGATGCTGTTGACAACTTTGACAACACAGGGTACGCCGAATCCCGAGATTGCTTTTCAAATACTAAATAACGAAGAATATCAGACTACCTTTTTAGCTGCTATGATTAGGATTCTGAAGGAAAAGGGATTATATGGTATTAATATTTTCTATAGTTATATGACTGCTGCCAACAAAGATACCTATGACAGGTTTACTGAAAAATTATATAATACCTTAAAGCAAGAGGGCTATCTGCTTTTAATCACTATAAATCCAATCATTGAATCCAGCGGGCTCTATCAGGAAGATATTGATTATTCCTATATCAATCAGCACTGTGATTCCATTACCTTTTTAAGACTAATCTGGGGAACGAATAAAGGACCGCCGATTCCGGTCATTTCCATAGGCACCTTACAGCAGTTTGTAGAATATAATCTCACCACCATTCCAACCAGTGAGATTGGTTTGGGTCTTCCAGTTATCGGCTACAGCTGGGAACTTCCTTATCTGGAGGGAGAGACAGAGGCAAATTCCCTGACAATCAATGCTGCCTTGACCATTGCCAGCGATGCCGGTGCAACAATACAATTCGATGAGATTTCACAGACACCTTATTACTTCTACGAAGAATACCGCATTACAGAATCCCTGCAGCACATCGTTCGATTCATAGATGCAAGGACAACGAACGGTCTTATGAATTTAATAGCAGGTTATGGTCTATTGGGAATCGGTATCTGGAATATAATGATTTTTTATGATCAGCTTTGGCTTATCATCAATTCTCAATACCAGATTATCAAACGAATGACAGACATACTGCAGGACTATTAAGCTGTCCTCCAAATTTTCCCGCCTTATAGCTCTAAAGAAGATCCACTAAAAGGTAGTCCCGTATAAGACAGTATAAAAACTAAACATTTATGGGCACTGCCAAGTAAGATATCTAAAACAGATTAGAAATGAGCAAAAAAATGCCGAAGAAGCTATAGCGATTACCAAACAATTTCAGGAAAACCCTACACTTTAACACCAGACTTTGTTCTGGTGTTATTCTTTTTATGCAAAGAAAAGGAGGGAACTAATCGCATGAAAGCAACAATTGAAGTAAAAAATCTATGCAAGTCTTACGAGCATATCAAAGCAGTGGAGAATATCAATATCTCCGTTTGCCGTGGTGAAGTATTTGGCCTGCTAGGCGCAAATGGTGCGGGTAAGAGTACCACAATTGAATGTGTTTTGGGAACAAAAAAGCAAGATAACGGAACCATATCTATTTTGGAAATGAATCCGCAAAAACAGCGAAAAAAACTGTTTGAGAAAGTTGGCGTTCAATTTCAGGAAGCGAACTATCAGGACAAAATCAGGGTGGGTGAACTTTGTGAGGTCACGGCTTCGCTTTACAAAACCTCTCTGGATTATGGCGCTCTTCTAAAACAATTCGGACTTTCTGACAAGCTGAAAAGCTTGGTAAGCGAGCTTTCGGGAGGCCAGAAACAGCGACTTTTTATTGTATTGGCACTAATCCCAAATCCCGAAGTTATATTTTTGGACGAGTTAACCACCGGCTTGGACGCTAAGGCACGACGAGATGTGTGGAAAAGCCTTTCTGAATTAAAAGCGAAAGGAATAACCATTCTATTAACCTCTCACTTTATGGACGAGATAGAAGCACTGTGTGATAAAATCATGATTTTGAAAAAGGGAGAAAACGTTTTTTGCGGAACAGTACAAGAAGCAATCGCTATCAGTCCTTATGATAAATTTGAGGACGCATATCTTTGGTACACAGACGAGGAGGTAGGCAATGAAAACATTTAGAACTTTACTAAAAACAGAAATCAGATTATCCCTACGTGGGATGGACATGTTCATTTTTGCTATCTGTATGCCTGTTGTTGTCGTTATTATCTTGGGAGCGGTGTTTGGAAATAGGCCTGCTTTCGATGGTGCGGAGTATACCTTTTTGGAACAGTCTTTCGGTGCGGTATCAACCATTGCTATCTGTGCCGGAGGTGTGATGGGGCTTCCCTTAGTTGTATCTGATTATCGAAACAGAAAAATATTAAAGCGGTTCAAAGTCACACCTACCAGTCCTGCTCTTATCTTGGCGGTACAGGTTGTTATATACGCACTTTATTCGATTATTTCACTTATCCTTGTCTATGCAACAGGGGCAATATTTTTCGGCTATCAGTTATACGGCTCGTGCTTCCAATTCTTAGGAGCATACTTACTGGTTATGCTGTCAATGTTCAGCATTGGACTGCTGGTGGGAGGAATTGCGCCAAACAATAAAATAGCAAGTGCCACTGCCAGCCTGCTATATTTTCCAATGCTTATTTTTTCGGGAGCTACTCTGCCTTACGAAGTGATGCCCGTTGCACTTCAAAAAATCGCGGATATATTGCCGTTAACGCAGGGAATAAAACTTCTCAAAGCTGCTTCACTCGGTCTGCCAATAGATAGTGTTTTTATTCCCGTGGTTGTAATGATTGTAATTGCAGTAATATGTACTACTGTTTCTCTCCATTTTTTCAAGTGGGAATAGACTTCCTCTTTATTTGACAGTAACTTTCTACTATATCGGTTGATAGTTTAAGATTTATTTTCGTGAGAAAATGAACGCCAAGCATACCTCTGATTTAAAAAACCACCTTGCGGTGCAAGCAGGTTGCGCAGGCATTATTCACATCATCTATGATTTCGTGGGGATTCTGCCGGAACTAAATAACCTGGTACATGAAGAAATGGCGTAGCTTTTACGCTACGCCATACTTCGTTCAAATACTGATTTACTAAGGACTAACTAAGGTTAATTCTTTTTAGTGGGTCTTATTTTATAAAGTTTTGCTCCGTGAGGTGCCACCTTACTCTCAAAGCTGGCTCCTGCATTCTCAATAAGCTCCTGGCTCCATAGGTCCTCCAGTCTTATTCCCTGTAAAGCGAACTGGGGCAGGTCTTCATTGGTTACTTTAATACTTTTCTCTACATCACTGAGATTGAAAAGTGCAAGATACCAAGCTTCTTCTGAGATATCTTTTGAAAGCCATACAGCCTGTTCTTTGCTTCTTAAAATCTGTCTGGCTCCGGCTGACTCTGTTAACAGGCCTAATACTTTCTCATTGGTAAGAAGGCTTATGGTCCAATCATCCAGTTTTGTAAGCTCGGCTCCCAGCATCAGCGGTGAACGGAAGATGCACCATAAAGTCATCATGGTTATTTGCTCATCCTTTGTAAAGCCGGTATGTCTTTCTCCTCCAAAGCCTTTTCCAACATATCCAAGGGGCAGCATGTCACAATCCGGATAACAGCCTTCTGAAACATGGTTCTGCCACAATTCACATCGCTCGAACATATTGGCAAGAAGGGGCCAGTTATCCCAGAAATCATCGGTAATACGCCACATATTGGCATACTTTTCATAATACCAGGCCTGATCAATCAATGCCGGTCCAGGAGACAGGCTCAATACCATAGGTCTGTTACAGTGCTCTATCGCATTATGGAGCATTTCTATTTCTTTTTTGGCAGAAGGCATATCGTAACGAGCGATGTCATCACATTTTATGAAGTCTACTCCCCACTCAGCATATAGTTCAAAAATGGAGTTATAATATTCCTGTCCGCCTTCCCGGTTCGTAACCACTCCATACATATCCGGATTCCAGAAGCAGATGGAGGAAGGATCTGCTATTTCATTTGCAGTAAGCTCAGTACCAAGGATCTTAGTGTGGCTATGGGCGGCTGCTCTTGGAATTCCTCTCATAATATGAATACCGAATTTTAGACCAAGGCTGTGAATATAATCAGCTAAAGGCTTAAATCCCTGTCCGTCCCTGGAGGAGGGAAACCTGTCGGGACAGGGCAGCAATCTGGAGTACTTGTCCATCTCCACTTTCCAAAAGGGGATATACTGATGACGGTCTCTCTGAGAACCGGCATCATATGCATACCACTGGATATCCACTACAATATATTCCCAGCCATATTTCTTCAGGTTCGCTGCCATATAATCCGCATTGGCTTTTATCTGCTCTTCGTTCACTGTTGTATCGTAATAATCATAACTGTTCCACCCCATCGGCGGAGTTACGGCAAATTGATTCTTGTTCATCGTTGCCTCCTATAGAAAATATTTGATATGGTATAATTAATTTATTTCTATTATAAAACAACGATACAACAGCTACAAGAGTGTTTATCTGATATACATAGGTAATTATTTGATGTGGATTACAGTGATTTCTACGATGTTTTTACTATTTATGGTTACTGAGCAGTAGCATTTATAGTATCCATATTGGGACCTTCTGTTCCTGTTGCGGAAAAGTCGGCATTGCTTCACTTACACATTCTGTCCGCTATCTGTCCATTGGATTACATCCGCACCTTCAGCAGTAGAGTTGTTATAAACATCCAACGCTTTTTGGCTGTTGACGTTTATAAGCTTTTCACGAAAACCTTATTACTATTAGCCTCTACTCCGATTTAGTACTTAGAATATATCTGATGTAATCCTTTGCACTTTGCTCGACCTCTTCGCTGCTGATTTGAAAAGACGCACGGAAAACAGAAAAGTATGATAGTGCAATTGCTCCGATGTGAGCGGTGGTGGCTTTAAAGGGTATAATAATTTCATCTACCGAAAACCCAACGGAGCCAGAAGGGGCATAATTTTCTTCCTTATCCCCAATTGACATTGCAAGGCCGAATTTTTTCCCAACCAGCTTATTCCCCTTTTTTCCATATGCCCACCCGTAGGAGAACACATCATCCATCCATTTTTTCAGCAAAGGAGGATAACTGTACCAATACAACGGAAATTGGATAATTATATGATCCGAACTTTCCAACAGCTGCTGCTCTTTTTCAACCTTAATGTTCCAGTCCGGATATTCTTTATAAAGTTCATGTATAATAAACTCCTCCGGATATTTCTCCAATTCCCGTTTCCATCTTCTGTTTACTGTTGAATTCTTTATATCAGGGTGTGCCAAAATGATAAGAGTTCTCATTGTATTCACTGTTCCTTTCCATTTCATGCTATTATTCAGATTTCATAAAATATATCCGTAAGCTGTGGCCATTCGCTTTACCATAATTATTGAATAATTTATATCCAATGTAAATACCCACAATAAAGTCAGTAAATACTTACCTGAAAGTATGTATTTCAATCTCCTCAGCTGATATACTATAATAAATTGGAGGTAAGAATATGAAACAATATAATCTAGGCATTGAAGCAACTCTTGAAATCCTCGGCGGAAAATGGAAGGCTTTAATTGTTTGTCAGCTTATGCCTGGCCCTAAAAGAACCAGTGAGCTGGAACGTCTTATTCCAGATATCTCTCAAAAAGTACTTATTCAACAGCTTCGGGAGCTGGAGAGGGATGGAATTGTGGGCAGGAAGAATTATCATCAAATGCCACCCAGGGTAGAATACCATGTAACGGATTATGGAAAAACTGCAAATAGGATTATTGATGTGATGTGTTCCTGGGGAAGAGAGAATATAAGAATAAGAAAAAGCCGTGGAGAAGACATTTCTCTATCGGATGACTTGTAATTAACCCTCCGAAGCTATATTCATGACAAGAAAATAACTCTTACCAAAGAATTGCCGCCGGAGGGCTATCGTGTTTTGGGAAAATAATGATGTAAATAATTCAAATTACCGAAATCCGAACGGAACCTGATCGCTTTTTCCTATAGCAGAGCTCCCTTTATCAGCTCTCCCCTGAAGCCTCTGTCCGTATCTCTGGTAATCTTCTTCAGTTCAAAATAACATATTCCATTGTCTGAAAGGATAATCTGTATTTCTGCTGTCTGCTCCTGCACCATAATTGCTTTTGTTGTTATGACAGGCCGGCTGCATTCACGAAGGAGTTCCAGCTGTTCTTTCGATGGATTGGCAGGATTACCAAGATTAATCCAGTCTTTTAAAGGATTACAGGTATGTTCATCCACCAGCTTTGTCACCAGCAGATATTCGCCGTTTTCCATCTCAAAACTTAGGGCTAAGGTAAGCTCCTCCCCGGCGCTCTCCTCTACGGCATTCCAGCAGATTCCTCTGAGATTTCCCTCGCCATCCCTGGTTATTACATACTGTTTTCCTCTAGCAGCTGCCTGACCCTGAAGCTTTTGAAAGAATAAAAACGTGTAGTATGTAGGTTTTGGTATCATACCGTTTGCCAGTAAGCCAAAACAACCGGAGAAAGGCGTATAGGCAACTCCTGCTTCCTCAAAAACATCACCAAAGGTCCAATAGGAATAGGAAGCACAGACATCTCCCATTTCACTTAACAGCCCGGCAACATATGCCGCATTCAGATTGGTATCATGGATTGGGTTTAAGGGTGTATAGGAAGTATTGAATTCCGTAATATGCATTTCCATGCCGGCATATTCAGAAAAGCTGTCAATAATTTCTCTGCTGGTACGGAGTTCAGAAAGAAAAACATCCTGGCTTCTTAATTTCTGGTAATCATAATGCCCTTCTCTGACAGGCATCTCTGTTGCATAAGCATGCCTGGTGACAAAATCCAGTGGGGTCTTGTGCTCTGAACAGAAGGCAAGGAACAGCCTCAGCCAGTGCTCATCATCCACACCGCAGATAGCAGGGCCTCCGACTCTTAACTGGGCATCACATGCTTTCACGGCCTTACTGGATACCTCATACAAGCGAAAATATTCCTGCATGTCTGCACCCTTCCAGAATCCCGGAAGGTTCGGTTCATTCCAGACTTCAAAGAGCCAGGTTCTTACCTCTTCTATACCATAGCGGGAAATCCAGTGATTAATGGTAGCTTTTATAAGCTCTGCCCATTTACCATAATCGGAGGGTGGCGTAACGTTGCCTTTCCAGTAAAATATAGTCTGGCTGCCGGAGGCCAGTTTTTCCGGCATGAACCCCAATTCCACAAAAGGTTTCAATCNNACAAACACCATATCCACATAGGTGAAATTATATTCGACCTTTTCCACTCCGTCTTCCTCGTAGGTCTGGTAAATAGCCATATCATCACAGAATAGTCCATGGCCTCGGATATAGGAGAAGCCTATTTCATTTTGTACCTTTTCAAGCTGCTTATGGTATTCATGTCTTAAAGCCAGATTCATACGCCCTGTGCCGATACAGTAGCAGGCTTTGTTATGAAAGGGCACACTGTCATCTTTCTTTATTCGTACATCTATCTGTTTATCCATTTTCTACTCCTCAATATAGTACTCACTCTATTAAAACACCTGATGCTTTCGTGCTTCTTATTATTCTTTTACGCCTCCGATGGTAAGTCCCGTCACAAAATATCTTTGCAGGAAAGGATACAGGGCAACAATGGGCAGGCAGGTCAGAATGGTAGCTGCCGCACGTACGGAGGTGGTGGTAACCTGGGTACTGGTTCCCGCTACTCTGGAAGTATTGGCATCTCCACTTAGCTGGCTGACGGAGGACAACAGCTTCATAAGCTCATACTGAAGGGTGGTAAGGTTCTCATTCATACGATTATATAGCATAACATCAAACCAGGCATTCCACTGTCCTACGGCAATGAACAATGCTACGGTTGCAAATACCGGCATACATAAGGGAACGATGATTTTTCGAAAAATGGTAAAGTATCCGGCACCATCCATCATAGCCGATTCCTCCAGACTGTCCGGCAGGCCGTTCATATATGTACGGATAACCAGCAGGTTGAAGGCACTTACCATACCTGGAATAATATACACCCAGAAACTGTTGGTAAAGCCCAGGCTCTTATTCAGCAAAAATCCAGGTATCAGACCACCGTTTATATACATGGTCATTACATACAGCACAGAGATGGGTTTGGCAAACACAAAGTTCTTTCTGCTGATAACAAAGGCAATCAAAGCGGTTACAGAAAGCTGCAATACGGTACCAACCACCGTCCTTAGCACCGATATATACAGACCTGTTACCATACTCTCTTTGTGTAATACGGTCTTATAATTTTCAAGCGTCCATTTACGGGGCAGTAGATGGATTCCTCCACGAAGAGAATCGATGGCATCCCCAAAGGAAATTGCCAGGGTATTAATGATTGGATATATGGTCACAATAACGAATATGGTCAGAATCAGACCGATAATACCTGTATAAATAAGGTTCTTTATTTGAAATCTCTTTTTTTTCTGATACATTACTTTTGATGCTCCCATGGTTCTTCCCTCCTAGAAAAGTCTTTCTTCCCCGGCTGCTTTTGACGCCGAATTGGCCAGAACAATCAGAAGGATACTGACAANNGTCTGGCTGATACCATACCGTAGTACATAGATATCGATTGTCTGGGATACGCTCTGAATCAGTCCGTTGGTGAGCAGATATTGAATTTCAAATCCTGCATTCAATACGTTACCGATATTAATCAGTAATAAGATAAAAATTGTGGGTTTAATGCCTGGAAGGGTAATGTGCCACATCTTCTTTAACCTTCCGGCACCATCTATGGAAGCTGCCTCATACAGATCCGGATTAATGGCTGTAATAGCTGCCAGATAGATAATACTGTTCCAGCCTGTTTCTTTCCATACATTGGTAAAACCTACAATCCACCAGAAAAATCCCTTATAAGTGAAAAAGTTAATGGGAGCATTCAGGATATGTAATTTCACCAATACTTCATTGATAATACCATTATCCACGGAAAGCGCATCCTGCAGGATACCGCATACAATAATCCAGGACAGGAAGTGGGGCAGATATGAAACGGTCTGCACAAATTTCTTAGGCCCTTTATGTACTACCTCATTGAGAATCAAAGCGAAACCTATGGCAAATACCAGCTGCAGCACCAGATTTATAATTCCCATTGCAAAGGTATTCCGAATGACTCTGATAAAATCAGGATTATTAATAAAGAGGAACTTAAATTTATCCAGACCGACAAATTTCGAATGGAAGAATCCGTTAACCGGCTTATAATTCTGAAATGCCATAACCCAGCCGATTAAAGGGATATAATTAAATATCAATACATATATGACGAAAGGAAGGGATAACAACACCAGTTCCTTTTGTTTCACGATTTCCTTCCAGGTTATTTTAACCCTGGCCTTTTCGATCGGTCCTTCTTTACTGCGTTTTCTTAAAGCCATTGTTAGTACCATACTTTCTTTTAAAATAGAGCAGGCAGCGCGGACGGTTACATCCAGCTGCCTGCTCGCAGCTTACAGGTTATTTGGTGGGTCTTACATCCTTACCCTGAACCTTTTCAATACGGTTATATACTTCTTCCTGCATTTCCTTTAAGAAATCTTCCGGTTTGCAGGCATTGTAAGCATCCATGTATTTATTCCAGGAAGCATCAAAATCACCTGCGATAACTACCTGAGGCAGATATTCCTGTTTGGTGTCTCCCATCTTTGTCCAGGCAAGTCCTCCCGGTGTCTCCGTCGTTAAATTGTTGGAGAAAGACCACATAGGATACCAGGGCTGTTCCATACCATCGATTTTATTGTAATCCAGCATTTCCACATAAGTCTTGGCTCCATATGCGGTAAGGCATTCCTGTACCTCTGGTGATAAACCTTCGAAAAATTCAGAGGGCTGGGTATCAGGTGTCATTGCATTCTTTCCGTCAGGATTCATACCTGAGAAGTTAGGGAAATATCCGTAACCGCAAAGATTAGAAGCCTTATAGTCCGCATTAACAGCATTATCTCTCATTTCCTGGGTTCTGTAGTAGAGTCCGTCATCTCCTACCAGGTAATCCGTTCCTTCGATACCCCAGCTGCGCAGAGTCACGATTTCAGGATCCAGCAGATCATTGATGAACTGAAGGGCACCTTCCACGTCCTTGCAGCTTGTAGTAATACTTAAACCTCCGGTAAGAGCCATTGCTTCATTGGCAGCATAGTATTGCTCTTGCATACCGGGATCAATGGTAATTCCTAAGGGAACATAAGTACAATCATTGAGCTTCTGTGTCTTAATTGCTTCTTCAGCGGTATTGAAATCCCAATGCTGTTCTACCATACAAAGTACACGTCCGGAGGAAACCTTCTCTAAGAACTGGTCGTGGTTCATGGTCATAAATTCCTGATCAATGATACCTTTTTTATATTCCTCGTTCAGCTTCTGGAAATATCTCTTTGCAGTAGGTGTTGTATTATAATCAATAACTTCAAAGGTTGAAGGATCCACAATTACTGATCCGTTGTTGGGATGTCCGTCCAGGAACTGAGGCGGATTCTCAAGGCAGAAATAATACCAGTCATAAGCCAGGATCTCAAAGGGTATGACGGAGGAACCATCAGCCATGGTAGGATTTGCTGCATAATAATCTCCCAGGAGTTTGAACAGTTCATCCAGTGTTTCGATCTTAGGGTAATTAGCCCATTTTAATACTCTTGTCTGTATCCAGAACGCTTCTCCGTTATTCTGGGTATCCATGAGTTTTTCATTGATCTTACCAAACTGAGGAATGGAATAAATATAACCGTCAGGCTGTCTTAAGGAATTCCACTGGATATCATTCCAGAAATTCTTGATATTTGGATATTTATCCAGATAATCATCCAGCGCTACCAATGCTCCTGCATCATAAAGCTGCTGGGTATAATTGATAAAATCCGGATACTCACCGCTGGCAATGAGCATACCCACTGCTTCTTCTGCGGTCTGTCCCGTTAACCAGGTTTCTTTGCATTTCGCCCCAATTTTTTCTGCAATTAAATCCTGTACAACATTGTTTTTATTGAGTTCTGTTCCCTGTCTGTCGAAAAAGGCCGTGAACTCCTTGATTTCTTTTGCTGCCCCACCGGTTTCAGTAGAATTTTTACTGTTTTTGTCATCGTTTTTACCACATCCTGCAAATAATGCGGTTACCAGCATGACACACATCAAAACTGCTATAAAACGCTTTTTCATAACAATCCTCCTAAGATTTTTTCACTTCCGTGATAACTATATTTTAGCATTTCTGCACAATACATTAATCATACAAATTTCATATAAAACCACTACAAAGTATATATGTACAAATCAAAAACACTATTTTAAAGTTTTCTATACAATTTTTAATATTTTCACAGCGGCTTGTTATTTTGGTTTTATCATAGTTTACTGCCGGAATTTAAGAATTCCCTTCAGGCTACCATCACAGCGGGTATCCTAAAGGGAGTTCATACTGTACTTTGTCAGAAATTCATAATTCGATAAAAAGCTTCCTTTGGATTATGGTCTTCATCAAAGAGCAGCGGCCAGTTCTTTCTGCCTCTTTCCGGAAAATTATCCAGCCAGGTGCTGTCATCTGCAGCCCCCCATAAGGTTACACTGTCTATAACCTCCCTGTATTCCCGGAATAATTTAAAGTAATTATCAAAGACCACCGCCTGCTTCTCCAGGATGTCACCGGAAGGTTTATCAAGCCTGCTTCTGTCGTTGAACTCAAACAGGGATATATCCAGCTCAGTTATGTGCAGCCGGACACCAAGAGAAGCATACATTTCTATGGTCTTTCTGACTTCCTCCAGGGAAGGTCCGTGAATATTCCAATGACACTGCATTCCGATACCGTCAATGGGTACTCCCCTGTCTTTCATGCCTTTCACAATCCGAAAGATCTTACTGCGTTTATCCGGATACGTTTCGTTATAATCATTGTAAAACAATTTGCAATCCGGAAGTATTTCCCTTGCTGCCATAAAGACCTCATCCATATACCCTTCCCCCAGAATCTCAAGCCACTTGCTCTGGCGCAGAAACATTTCCTGCTTGTCTTCAACAGCCTCATTAACCACATCCCAGCAGCTGATCTGTTCCTTATACCTTCCGCCAAGCATCGCCATATGATTTCGGATTCTCTTCAACAACCCTGCCTTGTCTGTGTCCTCAAACACCCAGCGGGGTGTCTGATTATGCCATACAAAGGTATGCCCCCGCATTGCCAGATTATTTGCGGCAGCAAATTCAGCTATGATATCCGCAGCATTAAAATCATAGAAGTCCTTACCAGCTGTTACACTGGCATACTTCATTTCATTTTCACAGGTAACACTGCTGAAGTGTTTTCTGATAAGGTCACCGTGGCTGATTACTGTTTTTGCGTTGACAGCCGTCCCTACTTCAAAATAATCTCTGTACTTTTCTTTTAAGCTCTCCATCAAAACCTCTTTTCTGAATAGCCAGACTTCCTCGGATATTCTTATTATACTGGTGAGCGTATTTTTACAGACCTATTCGAAACTGCATGCGCCGTTCTTACCCTCCATGGGAACCTGCTGCAATTTACTTAATGTTGTACTGCTGCATTATTTAGATATTTCTTTATTCAGAGTGTATCTGAAAATCACCTGTACCGTGTGAATACTCCACTTTGCGGGATAGCTTTGCAAAATACAGCAGGGGAGAATCTGAGGTAGTGGTGTTACATTCCCAAAATGTAACCAGCCCTCCCCAATACAAAGCCTTTCAAAGGGTGTAATACCTTTCAGAAGATCGGAATAAAGTGGAGATTTGGCCGGTGCACGAGTTCTTCGAATATTCCCCGTAACTGATACAGCCCATAAACAGCATAATAAAATAAAAACAGAATATCCTCTCATCAATAGCTGCCTGCTTATCATATTTTGCTATTTTGGGTATATAACCGTAGTAATTCAGAAAATGAGTTCATACATACTACCAGTTTTATCCTACCGGAAGATTATGATTTTAGTTGTAAATGCAGGCGTTTTTTTCGATACTCTCTGGGCTGACAGCCACAAAGCAGCTTGAACTCCCGGTTAAAGGTCCTTGAGTTCTCGTAACCGCACATCAGACTGATAGTCAGGATATCATGACCGCTGCCCTGCAACAAAAGCTTGGCATAATCAATCCGGAGGGTATTCAGATATCCGGAAAAGCTGGTATGAAGCTTCTCGCCAAATATGCGGGATATACTGTATCTGCTGATGCCAAATCTTTTTGCCAGGGAATCCAAGGTGATCTGCTCTGTATAATTTTCCGATAAATAAGTAACAAGCTGGGCAGTTATATCGGGTGAACTGCTATCCCGGTTCTTAACAAGCTTCAAAGCCGGCAGTGCTCTTGCCAGAATCAACTGTATATATGCACTGATTACCGGTATATCATCTGCTATGTCCGGACGGGTCTTCAAAAGGGAACCCATTCCATAGGCTATATCCGGATGCATGCCTCCGGTCAGAAAAGGGACAGCCGGATGGTTTGCCATTAAAACAGACATAAAATCTCCTCCCATAGCCGCAGGGCATAGAATCAGAATTCCTTTGGATGAGCCTGCTGCTCTTACGGTTTCATAACCATGTATCCGGTTAGGAAAGACGATACTCAGTTCCCCTTCCTTAAGAACCTGGCTGGTATTCCCTACTGTTATCTCCATTTCCCCCTTTTGTACCAGAAACAATTCCAGCCCTCCATGCAAATGTGCAGGAAAAGTAAAGTCATCCAATACCTGGAACAAAAATCTCTCCAAATTGTTTTCATAAAATATTTTCATCCCTTCCCATTCCCCTTTCCCAGTCCCTTCCGGGCTATCAGAAACTTGAAAAGACAACAGAGCTGCAGCTTTGCTCACGGGTTAATCCCATACAGCTACAAACCGCAATAATTGTCCATTAATTTCTCTCCGTTGGCAAGTATTATATCATATGAAATGATATAATACTATTAGCTTTTTACTTATACAATCAGGAGGAGAATTACTTATGAAATATAAAATGGCCATAATCGGCTTTGGCGGTATGGGCAGCTGGCATGCAGAAAATGTCTCATCCAGAATACCAGATATAACTGTTAAAGGGATACTTGACATTCAGCAGAGTGCCTGTGAAAAAGCTGCTGAACAGAAGCTATATGTCTATTCCGATCTCAAGGAGCTTCTTGCAGACAGTGAAATTGACCTGGTTACCATTGCGACCCCAAATAATTTTCACAAGGATTATGCTATTGCACTCTTACAGGCAGGAAAGAATGTTATTTGTGAAAAACCGGTTACCATGAATGTCCGGGAGCTGGAAGAGATCATGGAAGCAGCAGAGTCCAGCGGTAAAATATTCTCCATACATCAGAACCGCCGTTGGGATAAGGATTTTGTGATAGTAAAGACCATTCTGGAACAGGAAACCTTAGGAAAACCCTATTTTATAGAAAGCCGTGTCCAGGGTTCCAGAAGGGCCATGTATGGCTGGCGGGGTCATAAGGTAAACGGTGGGGGTATGGTCCTTGACTGGGGCGTCCATCTTTTAGACCAGTTCCTTACCCTGATTGATTCACCGGTAGTATCCATTCAGGCTCACCTGTTCAACCTATATTCAGACGAAGTGGAGGATAATATCAAGATTCTGCTGCGCTTTCAGAACGGTGTTTCCGCCCTCTGTGAAATGTCCACCAATTGTCTTATAAACAATCCCCGCTGGCACATTTCCTGTACTGACGGAACAGCGGTAATTGAAGACTGGAGCTGTAAGGGTAAGCTGGTCAAGCTGAAAGCGGATTCTGAGATGGCCTGGAGCGAGGATATCGTTTACACCGAAGCCGGCCCTACGAGAACAATGGCCCCAAGGCCCGAGTATACCACGGAAGTACTTGCTTTACCTGATGTGACGACGGATTGGAGTGATTACTACCAGAACATTGTTGCTGTTATGGAAGGCAGAGAAGCTTTGATTGTTAAACCGGAACAGGCCCTGAGAGTCATGAAGGTAATCGAGAAGGTCTTTGAATCAGAGGAATCCGGTAAAGGTGTCCGCTGTGATATATAATTTCCAATATTTTATGAGATATCTTTCTATTATGCAATAATTCAGAAGTACAATAATCAGCAGCACTGACTGCCTTGATGAGCGTCTGCCTGTTGAAAAAATCTAGAAGAAAGGTTGCCGTTAAATGCCTGGCAATAAATTCGTCAGGAGGCAATACCGCAGGGTATCCTGCGATATTGGGTATCATATGAAAAAAGCATTGATTTTCCAGGGTGGCTGGGATGGACATGAGCCTGTTCTGGTATCCCGTCGTTTTGCAGAACTATTAAAGAAGAATAATTACGAGGTAAAGATTGAGGATAATCTGGATTGTCTATCGGAGGCAGAAGAATTAAAGAAACTTGATTTGATTGTCTCCTGCTGGACTATGGGTGAAATTGACCATAAATATGTCGTAAATCTTTCTGAAGCAGTAGGTTCCGGTGTAGGCCTTGCTGGCTGCCATGGCGGTATGTGTGATTCCTTCCGTCAAAATACGGAATGGCAGTTTATTACCGGTGGACAATGGATAAGCCATCCGGGAGGTGACGGTATCGAATATACCGTAAATATCTGTCACGGTTCCAGCCCTATCACTGAAGGGATTACGGATTTTCCCGTTTGCAGTGAGCACTACTATCTCCATATAGATCCTGCTGTTGAGATTCTGGCTACCACCAGGTTCCCTCTGGTCAATTATTACCACATCTCCAACAAACCGGTGGATATGCCCGTTGCCTGGACAAAATACTGGGGTAACGGCAGAGTATTCTATACTTCTCTGGGCCATCACGATGACGTATTCGACAAATCCCCACAAGCTCAGGTCTTAATGGAACGGGGAATGCTATGGGCAGGTGAAGGGAAGCAATATGCCCTCGACCACGGTCTTACCACTGAGCGATTTATGAACAATGCCAAAATGTATTAAGGAGGAAGCCCATGCTAAAAATTGGAATGGTCGGTGTCGGTGACATCAGCGGCATCTATTTAAAGAATCTGACCCAGCTCTACAAAGAAGTGGAACTGGTTGCCCTTTGCGATCTGGTAAAGGAAAAGGCTGAGAAAGCCAAAGATGAGTACAACATACCCAAAATCTATGATACCATGTATGAGTTATTTGCAGATAAGGAAATCGACATCGTACTGAATCTTACAAGGCCCTATGAGCATTACCAGGTAAGCCTTGAGGCATTGAAAGCCGGCAAGCATGTTTATTCCGAAAAACCTCTGGCTGCCACCTATGCCGAAGGACTGGAGCTTGTAAGAACAGCACAGGAAAAACAGCTATATCTGGGAGGTGCTCCGGATACTTTCCTGGGAGCAGGGATACAGACCTGCAGAAAACTCATTGATACCGGATTTATTGGAAAACCCATCGGAGCAGCCGCATTTATGATCTGCCGTGGTCATGAGAGCTGGCATCCGGATCCAGAATTTTATTACAAGCACGGCGGCGGCCCCACGTTTGATATGGGCCCCTATTATCTCACTGCTTTGACAAACCTCCTGGGAGGCATCCGC